>CAZJYD010000005.1:22541-101644 GCA_964550205.1 uncultured Bacteroidales bacterium | reverse complement strand
CATGCTTAAGGTTAAAGAATTAATTTGCAAGTATACAAATAAGTTAAAAATGAAATATCAAATAATTTTCTAATTTAGAGTTGTATTTCAGGTGATATGAAAAGATTTATTATTTATATAATTATTATATGTCCGTTTTCAGCCTATACACAGATGGATTTTGATTCCTTAAGGTGGAAACAAAGAGAAAATTATTATGAGCAATACCTGCGGATAAGAGATACTATGACTTCCAATACATGGATAAATTATAAGTATATTATTGATAATCTTGAGAGAGTTGTAAAGATTGATAATGAGATAATAAATAATAGGGGGGCTAAAAATGATGATAGTTTATTGATACTGGAAAGGAAAAATATCAATTTGATCAATCAATTAAATGAATTAGAAAATAAATATACACTGCTGAAGAATGAAACTGAACAAGCTGAGAGATCAAACCAAAAACTCATCATTGTAATTATAGTTATGGCTGTACTTTTTTATATTGTGTTGATTATCTTGTTTTTAAAAATAAGAAAAATGAGAATAATTAGAAACAAGATAAATCATTTCGAAAGTGAGTTAAACGCCATTAATAAAGAAAAGGAATCGGTAGAAGGATTATTCCTGGATGAAAAGAGAAGTAATGAAGTTATGCAGGAGGATCTGGATGAATTCATCGGAAAATATTATGAGTTATCTGTAAACCTTGATGATCTGAGAAATAAATTAAAAAAGGAAATAGATCTAAGAAAAGCAAACAAAAAAGAATTAAGAAACCTTCTGGATAAGCTTAATGAAGCGGAAAAATCAGCTAAATAGATGTAACTAATATTATTAATTTATTTTAATTTTCAAGCTTGTATTTTTTCATTCTTCTGTCGAGCGACTGCCAGGTAATATTAAGTAATTCAGCAGCTTTTGATTTATTATAGTTTGTTTTCTGTAGTACTTTTTCTATCAGTGTTTTTTCGGTTGTTTCAAGATCGTAGGTTTCAGATTCAACCGGGGTCTTAGCAGTTTGTTGTGATGTTTTTAGTGAAACCAACTGGATGTTTTCCATAGTAAGCTGTTCGCTTTCAGATACTATCAGTGCTCTTTCAATAATATTTTTTAGTTCTCTTATATTTCCCGGGTAATTATAGTTTTTAAGCTCTGAATAAATTCTTTTGTCAATATGGTTAATTGGTTTTGCCATTTTATCTGAGAATATCTTAATAAAATGATCTATCAAAATCGGGATGTCTTCTTTTCGTTCTCTTAAAGGTGGAATGTGAATAATAAATGAACAAAGTCTGTGATACAGGTCGAAGCGGAACTGGTTATTTTCGGCAAGTTCTTCCAGTTTTCTGTTTGATGCAGCAATTACCCTTACATCGACATCTTTCATATTATGTGTTCCGACTTTGCTTACTTTTTTTTCTTCCAAAACTCTTAATAACTTGGCTTGTTGATTTTGTGGCATATCACTTATTTCATCCAAAAACAAAGTGCCCTTATCAGCAATTTCAAACCAGCCTGCTTTATCTTCTGATGCTCCCGTAAAGGAGCCTTTTTTATGACCAAAAAATTCACTTTCGAAAAGGCTTTCAGGTATAGCTGAGCAATTTACAGAATGAAAATATTGTTTGCTTCGTTCACCCATGTAATGTATACCTCTTGCAACAAGTTCTTTGCCTGTGCCGCTCTCTCCGGTTATCAACACAGCAGTATCGTTAGTTTTAGCTACTTTAGCCATTAGTCCAACCACTTTTTTTATAGCGGGACTTTTTCCGATCAACTTATGGCCTATATTTTTCTGAAGGTTTTTTGAAAGTAAATTATAGCTTTGTTCAATTTCATTGATCTTCTGTTGAAGCTTAATAAATCTTTTTGTTCTTTCTATTGCACTATTGATCTCAAATAATCTGAAGGGCTTCTGGAAAAAATCAGTTGCCCCGAGACGCATTGCCGTTATGACACTGTTCATATCCCCATGGCCGGAAATCATAATGACCTCAACTTCAGGATAGGATTGCTTAATTTTTTCAAGGACCTTTAAACCATCCATTTCAGGAAGTTTGATGTCAAGTATAATGATGTCAATATTATTATTTTCAAGTATGTTAAATGCTTCAGAAGGTATTGCGGCTTTAAAAACATTAAAATCCTTACCTGTGAGAAATTCATTGATTTCTTCCCTGACCCTATATTCATCATCTAATACAAGTATGTTCAAAATATCCATATATTATGTATTTTTATTTTGATATTTTTGTAAACTGATTTGCATTTTAGTATACTCTCCATATTCACTGTCAACAGTTATATCGCCTTTCATTTCTTTAATTATTCCGTAAGAAATTGAAAGGCCAAGACCAGTTCCTTTGTCATTTTGTTTGGTTGTGAAGAAAGGATCAAAAACATTAATTAATGTTTTCTCAGGTATTCCCTTCCCATTGTCTTCAACTTCTATAAATAATTTATCGATATTACTTTTTGATATTACCTTTATTTGTTTTTGATAGTTATCAGTGGTTTTCATTGATTCCTTCTCATCAATAGCATCTTTAGCATTAGAAAGCAAATTAAGTATTACCTGTTCAAGTTTATATTTGTTACCATAGGTATATATATTGTTTTCAAGTTGCAACTCCATTTTAACATTGTGGTTTCTGTATTGGGTATTTACCATCGACAATGCGTCTTTTATAACCTGGTTAATCTCAATTATTTCAAAATCACCAATATCCTGATCTTTAGAGAATAAGCGAACATGATTTATTATATTACGAATCCGTTCGATATCTTTAAAAATAATTTCAAATTTTTCCTGCAAGTATTTCTTACTTAATTTATTTTCAGATATTTTTATCAGTATATTATCGATTCCCATAGCAATACCTCCCAGAGGTTGATTTATCTCGTGGGCAATACCCGCGGCAAGTTCTCCCAATGATTCAAGTTTTGATTTTTGAATAAGCATTTGCTGCTGCTTTTCAATTTTGGATAATTCTTCCTGTACTCTTTGTTCAAGGTGCTGATTAAGTTCGTGAAGCTCTTCAGCAGTACGTTTGCGCTCTGTAATATCAGTAAGAAAAGATAAAACTGCTGGTGAATCTTCCCATTTAATAAGGGTTGATTTGATCTCGATCCATTTAACATTGCCATAATTATCGAGTATTTTAATATCATATCTTTCCGGAACATCTTCTCCATTTAATCTTTTTATGTGGTTGCTGTGAACCATTTCCCTGTATTCGGGATGGATAAAATTAATAAATGGTTTGGAGATACATTCTTTGGGTAAGTAACCGGTCATTTCATAAAGTTTTGGATTAATAAACTTTACTATACCATCCATAGTAAGTATAATACCATCATTAGCATTTTCAAATATCTGCCTGTACTTTTCTTCGCTTTCGCGAAGCATTGTTTCAGCAATTATTCTTTCATCAATTTCTTTTCTAAGCTCTTTGGTTCTTTCCTCAACCCTTTGTTCCAATTCATTGTTAAGCTTTAAGAGTTCTTCTTCAACTTTTTTTCTGTGTATTGCAGCTCCGAGTATATCAGCAGCAGTTGACAATGCTTTAAGCTCTGCCAATGTCCAAATACGTTTCTTTTTACAGTCATCAAAACCTATAAAACCCCACCAGTCTTCATCAGCGAAAATCGGAACGATCAGGATTGATGCAATATCCTGTTCAAGAAGTACTTGCTGTTCGCATTGATGAAAATCCTTAACAAAACCTTTTATTGGTTTGTTTTTTGAAAGTTGAGTAACCCATCTTTTAAAACCATGCTTTTCATATTTGATATTCTGAAGTTGTGGATTGTCTATCTGGGGTTTAATACCATGATTTACCCATTCATACCGCTGACTTGTTAATAGCTCACCTTCATTATTGGTGTGGTTTTCAAAGATATATACTCTACTTACACCGGTTGGTTTACCTAAGCTCTCCAATATATTGGGTATGCTTTGCTCTCCAAAGCTGACTTGTAAAAATTGTTCGGAAGCTTTGTTTATAGACTTTAGAATGCTTTCGCTGCGTTTTAAAGCTATTTCTGCTTTACGACGCCTTTCTTTCTGTTCATTTACCTTTCTTTCGAGATGAATATCATTTGTTAGTTCCTCTATAAGAGAAAATAGTTTTTGATTATCAACAGGTTTAAGAAGGAAGCTTTTTACGCCATGTTCAATAGCCTTTATGAAATATTGTGTTTGCCCATAAGCTGACATAATTACCATTCTGCTGTTCTTATCCTCTTTCCTTATTCTTTTTGTCATTTCCAGACCGTTCATTACAGGCATTTTGATATCGGTAATGACAAGATCTGGCTTGTGTTTTTTGTAAAGTTGTAATCCCTTTTCTCCGTTCTCAGCTATATAAAGCTTCTTAATTCTATTTTCGAGAAGTTTTGTATATACGTTTCTGAGGATTTTTTCATCCTCAACGTATAGTAATGAAATATCATAATAATTCATTGGCTAAATAGTTAAGGTGTTGTTATCATAAAACAATACAAACAAATTTAACAAATAATAAAATTAAAACAGTATTAATATAATGTTGATACATTAATGATTTTTAAAACTTTTTTCACCTGCTTTTATGGCTACAATCAAATTGTTTTCTTCAGGTGGTATCGGGCATGAATATCTTGCATTGTATGCACAATAGGGATTATATGCAAGATTAAAATCGATAAAAATACTGTCAGTTTCAGATTCAGGGATTTTAATATCCAAATATCTTCCACCACCATAAGTTTCTTTGCCGGAGGTTTTATCCCTGAATGGAATAAACAACCGATCCCTGTATTTTTGGGATTTTAATAATTCAATGTTTTGAAATAATGTCAGTTGGCACAATGTTGTGTCAATTTTAAAATATACCACTCCGTATTTACGATATTCCGGAAGACGTGATGTGCTGGTTTTCATCTTAAATGAGCCTTCGGATGTATCTACCTTAAGTTGACCCCTAACTTTAAATGCAGGATCAGGTTTAAAATAATTCAAAACCCTAAAACTTTTTTTCTGATTTTTTGTTAATGGTGAGTTTTCTCCAGCCAAGAAGTTTATATTTTTCCGTTGCCTTGTATTTTCTATTTTATCAAGGTATTTTCCTTTGATTATATTTCTATTAACATTTTGCTTATCAGGATAATAAAACAATTTTATGTACAAATATGCTATAGCTTCATTCATTACAGACCGGAACCCACGGCTTGAATTCCACCACTTATTAAAATCATAACTTTTATCCGGAACAGAAATTACTCCGGCTTCTATTTCAGGAGATAATGCTTTTTTAAAAAGATATAAGCTTCTTCTGCCATGGCAACCTATAGTGTATATATTAATTTTATTTATATCGGCATGGTTTTTTTCTAAATAGATACTTAATGCAATAGCTGTTGCGTAAGTTCTGTCTTTATTTATAGAGCGGGGAATGGTTACTTTAGAAATTAAATTAGTATCAAATCCCAATTCGTTCAATGTCGCAACAGCAATGTCAGCATAGGTTTTTGAGACAGATGTATAATACCCTTTTTCAATTGGCAGACCAGTTATTATCAGGTTTTCATAATTACCGCTATCATAAACATCAATTACTTGTTTTATTGCATAGTCAGGTAACCAACCTTCAGCAACAAGAGTTTTACAATCAATCGGTTTATTTATAGTAAGAAATGAATTGAGTTTTCTTACAAATAGCCAGATAATCAATATAATAACAGCAAAAATAAGTAGTTTTGAAAAAAAAGATAATCTGTGGCTTTCTTTTTTCTTAACAATTTTTATCTTCATTTATTAGTGGTTAGTAATATTAATTATTTGAATATCAATCTGGTTTATTCTCATATATATCCGGTCTTCGTTCAATAGTTCTTTTAGTAGATTGTTCGTGCTGCCATTCTTTTATTTTTTTCTCATTTCCCGATAGTAATATATCCGGTACTTTCCAACCCTTATATTCCCTTGGCCTTGTATACACAGGTGGCGAAATGAGATTATCTTGAAAAGAATCTGACAGGGCAGAAGTTTCATCACTTAATACCCCGGGGATTATCCGCACAACTGCATCAGTTAATATAGCTGCCGCTAATTCACCGCCTGATAATACATAGTTACCAATAGATATTTCTTTTGTTATAAGGTGATCACGTACTCTTTCATCAATACCCTTATAATGACCACATAGCAATAATATATTTTTATATGTTGAGAGTTGATTTACTATACTTTGATTTAGTAATTCACCGTCAGGACTTAAATAGATTTTTTCATCGTATTGTCTTTTTGATTGCAGGTATTGGATGCATCTGTCAATTGGTTCTATCATCATTACCATTCCTGCTTGTCCTCCGAAAGCGTAATCGTCAACATTTTTATGTTTGTTTGTTGCATAATCCCTTAAATTATGTATTTGTATATCTATTGATTTTTTATCCATTGCCCGTTTAATTATTGAACTGTTAAACGGACTTTCAAACATTTCAGGAAATATGGTAATAATATCTATTTGCATATTCAGTATTTTAAGCAAATTTACGAAATGAAAGTATTTATATGGGATTACTTTATCCAGATTGTTTTAATATTTACAAATTCCCTTATACCATAATAGGAAAGCTCACGACCATATCCTGAGTTCTTTATTCCTCCGAAAGGCAATCTGGGATCCGATTTTGTTAAACCGTTAACGAACATAGAACCGGTTTCGACTTTACTTGCAATGTTTTCACCTCTTTTACTGTCTTTTGTCCAAACACATCCACCCAAACCAAATTTTGATTTGTTGGCTACTTCTATAGCTTCTTGTTCGTTTTTTACCCTGATCACGGCAAAAACCGGTCCAAAGGTTTCTTCATTAAATACAGGCATTTCGGTTTGCACATCAGTAATAATTATTGGGAGGTAGAAGTTGCTATCAAGGTTTGTTTTTTTATTATCCGTGAAAAGCTTAGCGCCCATTTTCAATGATCTGTTTACTTGTCCTTTAATAATATGAACAAATTCGGGATGTGCCAGGGGAGCAATATCAGTGTTTTCTTCCATAGGATCACCAGCCCTGTATTTTTCAAGCAGTTCTTTAATCCTGTTTTCAAAGATGCTGGCAACAGATTCCATAACTATGAAGCGTTTTGCTGCAATGCAGCTTTGTCCGCAATTTATCATTCTTGCAATAACTGCTGTTTTGCAACATTCCTCAATATCAGCATCCTCCATTACTATAAATGGATCGGAACCGCCAAGCTCTAAGACAGACTTTTTTAAATTTCTTCCTGATATTTCTGCAACATTGCTTCCTGCTGCTTCGCTACCTGTGAGAGTAATTGCCTTAATTACAGGATTTTTTATTATCTTTTGAACTTTACTGCTTGAAATTAAAAGCGATCGGAATAGATCAGAAGGAAGCCCTGCTTCCTTAAAGACCTTTTCAATTTCCAGTGCACAACCAGGTACAATGGAGGCATGCTTAAGAACAGCTCCGTTACCTGCCATCAAAGCCGGGACAGCAAAGCGAAACACCTGCCAAAATGGGAAATTCCATGGCATAATAGCTAATACAATTCCCAGTGGTTGAAAACAAACATAACTTTTGGTTGCATCAGTTTTAATATGCTCATTGGCTAAGAATTTTTCAGCATTTTCAGCGTAATAATCACAAACCCATGCACACTTTTCAATTTCAGCTTCGGATTCTCTGATAATTTTACCCATTTCCATCGTTATCATTTGGGCGTATTGATTTTTATTTTTTCGAAGAATTTCTGCAGCTGTTTTCATTTTTTCCGATCGTTCAATAAATTCTGTTTTCTTCCATTGCTTCTGAGCCAGATCTGCATTATGAATAATCTTTTCAATATCTTCTGATGTGTATTCGTTATAGTATTTAATAATTTGATTATTAAAGGGATTTATGCTTTTCATAATTATTTGTTTTTATTATTATTATTATTAGTAACATAATAGGTAAAGATTCTTTTAATTCATTATATAATTTATTAATAAAATTAAAAAAAATTCAATGTTTGGAACTTTAACAGTCTATTAATGTTTTATCTTCTATAAGTTTAGTATTTTAGTCGCAAAAATTAAGAAAAATGAAAAAATATATAATCACAACATTAGTTCTATTTATTAGTTTAGAGGCCTTTACACAGGTAGCACCGGATAAATATTATGTTCAGTTTACCGATAAAGATGATTCTCCCTACTCAATTAATAACCCTGAGGAATTTCTTACTCAAAGAGCTATTAACAGGCGCACACGATATGGGATTGATATTATTGAAGAGGATTTACCTGTAAATCCTCAATACATTAATGGTGTGGCCGCAATAGGAGTGGAAATACTAAATGCAACTAAATGGCTTAATGGTATAACAATAGAAACCTCTGATTCAAATAAACTTGATGATATTGAGAGTTTGCCTTATGTTCAAGGCATAAGCAAGATTTCCGGAAAAAGAGATGAATCATCAGATTGGGTTAATAAACCCTTTTTTGAAAATGAATCTTACGATTATACAGACTACTCACCCGTAACTATCAAAAACACAAGCGCTTTCGATTATGGGCTTTCTTATAATCAAATACATATGATAAAGGGAGAAAAACTTCATAATAAGGGATATACTGGAGAAGGAATGGTAATTGCTGTATTGGATGCCGGATTTTATGGTACGGATACACATATGACTTTTGACAGTTTGTTTGACAATAACCAAATTCTCGGAACAAAGGATTTTGTTGAAAATGGCGGAACTGTGTATGATCATCATACTCACGGTACATCAGTCTTGTCTACTATGGGGGGCAATACACCCGGAAGCCTTGTCGGTACTGCACCGCATGCTGATTATTGGTTACTGAGAACTGAAGACGGAGCAAGTGAATACATTATTGAAGAGTATAATTGGGTTTCCGGAGCTGAATTTGCTGACAGCGTTGGTGCTGATGTAATAAACTCTTCTCTGGGATATACAACCTTCGAAGATCCTGAACAAGATCATACTTATGCAGATATGGATGGTAAAACAACTCCGGTTACTATAGGTGCGGATATTGCAGCCGACAAAGGCATGCTGGTGGTAAACAGTGCCGGAAATGCAGGAAGTAGTGGTTGGTATTACATTGGTGCACCGGCAGATGGATTTAAGGTTTTTTCAATTGGTGCTGTTGATGCATCAGGAATTTTAGCTTCATTTAGTTCACGTGGCCCTACAGCCGATGGCAGGATAAAACCCAATGTTTGTGCTCAAGGTTTAGGGACATTGGTTGCCGACGCATTCGGAAGTTTTACTTATGGTTCCGGTACATCTTTTTCTTCTCCTATTATAGCAGGTATGTCGGCTTGTTTATGGCAGTCAAATACTGATTATACAAATGAAGAGGTTATGAATGCTATTATGCTAACGGCATCAAATGCATCTGATCCGAATAATGATATAGGTTGGGGAATTCCCGATTATGAAATTGCTTATAATACTTTATATACATTAGAAAAACCAACCTGCGAAACATTTACGTATTTTCCTAATCCGGTTAAAGATAAACTGTATATTGAATATCAGGTTGAAGGAAATAAGGAAATTACTGTTCAAATAATTGATCAATTAGGTCGAATTATTTATTCAGATCACTTTATGTCTTCTTTAAACGGTGAAAATATGATTACCATAAATGAGATTGAAAATATACCAGTTGGTGTTTATTTAATTTCTATTACAATTGATGATAGGGTGGAAGTTGGCAAATTAATTAAGTAAATTCATTTGCGTCTGCACAACTTTTCTTTTTATAATTAATTTACAGACAGAAGACAGACACTGAATAATAATAAATGGTCTTACCTGAATTAAAAAATGATTACGAATGTATAATAATTAATAATTACAATTGTAACCATTAATTTTAATGTATCTTATTGCTATAACCAAATAGATATTAAAACGTACTGATAATAAGCAATACATTAATTTGGATTAAATTAACAAATGTAAACACATAGGCATAAACTCATTTTTTAATTTTTATAAATAATTGTAGTTTTTATTAGCATCAGTATATCAGCAATATATTGTAATCATATAATGCTATGGTTTAGAAATAATAAAAAAATAAGCCTTTAATTATATAATTGATTATTAAATTATTATAAAATATAAGCAGCAATAAAAAGATTCACAAATGTGCATTTATAAATTTACATTTGTAATCTACCAATTATTTACATTTGTAATAAATTATTTTTATGAACGATCGTGTATTTAAAATTTTAAATCAGAAGAATATATCTTCAGCTAAGTTTGCTGATGAAATAGGTGTTCAAAGATCCAGTGTTTCGCATGTTATATCAGGCAGGAATAAGCCGAGTTTGGATTTCATATTGAAGATAATTAAAAGATACCCGGAAATTAATATTGAATGGTTATTAATGGGGAAAGGCCAGATGATAGAAGATAGAGACATTGAAACAACGAAAAGAGATTTATTTTCTAAAGCTAAAGACAAAAAGGAAGTAAACAAAGGAACTAAATCAGAGAATAGTACTCAAAATATAAAATATTCAGAAGAAGCAAGTTATAACAGTTTATCTCAAAAACAAAAAGAAAACGGTGATAATAGAAAATTGAGGCAAATTGATAAGATCGTTATATTTTATAAAAACAAATCCTTCAGGGAGTATTATCCGGAAGATTAGGTTAATATTTTTCGAGTTCTGAGAAAAAGAAATCCGCTTCGCGTTTTGCATTTTCATCGCTATCTGCTCCATGTACTGCATTTTGCTGCAGATCTGTACCGTATAATTTTCTGATGCTTCCGGATTCTGCTTTTTCAGGATCTGTTGCTCCTATAAAATTCCTGAAAGAATCCACAGCATTTTCTTTTTCAAGAACCATAGCTACAACCGGGCCTGAAGACATAAATTTACAAAGGCTTTCATAAAAAGGTTTTCCTTTATGGACAGAATAAAAAAGGCTGGCCTTCTTCTCTGTCAAATTTGTCATCTTTAAAGCAATGATCTTAAACCCTTCCTTTGAAATTTCATTGATTATTGAACCAGTAAAGCCTTTTTTAACAGCTGTAGGCTTTATCATTGTAAAAGTCCTGTATCCACTCATAATTAAATCATTCTATAATTAATTGACAAAACTAATATTTTATTTTTTTGGGCTATTAATTTTACTTTAATTTGTAATACATTTGCTTCTTTTTAATTATTATCCATAAAAACAGAGTATTGGAAAAAGAAAAATATAATCAAATATCAAAGCTAATTAAGAACTCAGGTAATATTCTAATTACCACACATACAAATCCGGATGGTGATGCAATTGGTTCGTCATTAGCTTTATATAATTATTACATACAGTCTAAAGGCAAAAATATTAACGTATTGGTACCAAACAGGTATCCTGCTTTTTTGACTTGGATGCCAGGGAATAAAGAAATTATAATTCATAAAGAGGAACCTGAAAAAGGAAAAGAAATTCTGAAAAATGCCGATGTTATCTTTTGCCTTGATTTCAATTCGGTAGGTAGGATAGAAGCTTTCTCCAAAGAGTTAAAGCAATCAAATGCAGTAAAAATATTAATTGATCATCATCCACAGCCTGAAAGAAATTTTGATTATATTATTTCAACAATACATACTTCATCAACAGCCGAAATGATCTATGATTTTATTGTTAATACAGGAGGAAAACATTTACTAAATAAAGAAATTGCGGAATGTATTTATGCTGGTATAATGACTGATACAGGTTCTTTCAGTTATTTATGCAATTATTCAAAAACTTATCTTATTGTTGCTGAATTAATTAAAACAGGAGTAAATGGTGAACGCATACACGGGTTGGTTTATGATACATTTTCAGAGAAAAGATTACGTTTACTTGGGTATTCGCTGAGCGAGCGGTTAAAGGTTTTACCTGAATATCATACAGCGTATATTTATTTAACAGCCAAGGATATTAAACAGTTTAACTACAAAGTAGGAGATACTGAGGGGATTGTTAATTATCCGCTTTCCATTGAAAAAATAAAATTTGCTGCATTGTTTAGAGAACAAAACAATAAGGTCAGGATTTCGCTCCGTTCAAAGGGTGATTTTTCGGTAAACGAGTTTGCCGGAAAGCATTTTTATGGCGGAGGCCACATGAACGCAGCAGGCGCCGACTCAGATATTTCCCTGAAAAAAACTCTTGATAAATTTGAAAGCATACTTCCACAATATAAACATCAATTAGATCGTATAAGAGAGTAAAAATGGTTTAATGTATAATTTCTCTATAAGAAAATTACAAATACCTTTTACGTTACTTGTGTTTATTATGATAATATTCATATTATCATGCAATAATAAAAACAACGAAAAGAAAAAAACCCTGAGGCCGGATAAGTTGAAGAAATCATTGATTGAAGCAAATAAAAAGCTTGTGGCTAATGAATCTGAAGACATAAAAGATTTTTTGAGAAGATATAAATGGAATGTTGAAGAAACAGGTAGCGGATTAATGTATTATATTTACAAGGAAGGATCGGGAGAAAAAGCAGAAAAAGGAAAACTCGCAGTATTAAACTATAAAGTATTTTTTCTTACTGGTGATCTTATTGAATCATCTGAAGAATCAGGCCAACTAATTTTTAGAATAGGAAAAGAAAAAATAATTGCGGGATTACAGGAGGGGATTCTTTATCTGAGAGAGGGCGATAAAGCAAAATTTATTATACCTTCGCATCTTGCATATGGTTTGGTAGGAAAACCTGGAAAGATACCTCCTAAAACTACCCTGGTTTATGATATTGAAGTCATTGATATTAAATAAAAATCAAATAGTTATGAAAATCAAGAATTTAACATTATTATTATTTATCGCTGTAATTTTAACTTATGCATCATGTGATATAGGAAAAAATGGATTCAAGCAGAGTGAAACAGGACTGCGTTATAAGTTCTATGTGCAGAATGATACAGTGAAACCTAAGATAGGAGATTTCATCACTGCAAAAATGAAATACGGATTAAAGGATTCGACAATATTTTCAAGTGATGTTGCAGGTGGTACAATTGAATTTCCAATAGGTGAATCAAAGTATCCGGGTGATATATTTGAGGGTATAAGAATGATGTCTGTTGGTGATAGTGCAACATTTATAGTAAGCGCTGATTCATTTTATTTAGTAACAGCAGGGGCACCACAAATGCCACCATTTATAAAACCGGGCCAGGAATTATATTTTCATCTTAAGTTAGTTGATTTCAAAACGAGAAAGGCTTATGAAGAACATAAGAAAGAAGAACTTGAAAAATTAAAAGAAGAAGAACCTGAGAGACTTAGAGAATATCTCGAAATTAATAAAATAAATATAGAACCTAAGGAATCCGGACTGTATTTTATAAGTAAGGAACGTGGAAAAGGTACCAAAGTGGAAGAAGGTAAAATGGTAAAAATGCATTATAAAGTTCGTCTTCTTGACGGATCAAAAGTTTTTTCTACCTATGATTCGGACAAGCCAATGGAGATTGAACTAGGAAAACGTTTTGAATCGGATGGTTTTAATGAAGGCTTGTCCAAAATGCGTAAGGGAGGTAAGGCTGAATTTATAGTGCCTTCCGACATTGGTTTTGGGGAAAAGGGCAGAGGACAAATTATTCCCCCGTACTCAACATTAATTTATGAAGTTGAGGTTCTTGATGTAAGGTCAAAAGAAGAATACAGAAAAGAAATGGAGGAAGAACGTGCACGTGAAGAAACGAAAAGGGAAAAAGAAAAACAGGAACTAAAGAAAAAAGAACCGGAATTAATTGAAAGCTATCTTGAAGATAACGATATCGACTTTGAACCAACTGAAAGCGGATTATATTATATTGAAACAAAAGAAGGAAGCGGAGATTATCCAAAGGAAGGGGATGAGGTAGAGGTTAATTACAAACTTTATTTTTTGGATGGGGAATTATTACAAGATTCACGCCAATCAGGAAAACCTTATTCTTTTGAAATAGGAAGTGACGGTGTAATAAAGGGTTGGAATGAAGCTATTCCTTTGATGAAAGAAGGGGGTAAAGCGAAAATACTTTTACCTTCAAAACTTGCTTATGGTGATATAGGAAGGGGCAGAAGAATACCTCCGTATACACCCTTACTATTCGAAGTAGAGTTATTGGATATCAAATAAGAATAAATCATATTAGTATAATTAAGAGGCTGTCTCACAATTAATTCAGGTATGGCATATTTTGGGGCAGCCACAATAATTAATATATACTATTTGATATAGTACACATAGTTGATAAGATTGATAAGTTCAGATGGCTTAAATGGTTTGGCCAGATATTCATCCATACCGGCTCTCAGGCACATGCCACGATCTCTTTCCATTACATAAGCAGTGATTGCTATGATTTTAATGGGTTCTTCAACATTGTTTTCCTTTTCTATTTTTCTGATTTCTTTAGTGGCTTCAATGCCATCCATAACAGGCATCTGAATATCCATCAATATTAAATCAAGGTTTGCTTTTAAATATTTCTCTACGGCAATTTTACCGTTCTCAGCAATTGTAACTTCATGTCCTTCCTTTTTTAATGTGGCCATAGCAAATTTTTGGTTCAGTAAATTATCTTCTACAAGTAGCACTTTTAAATTTTCGGGCTTATTTACATTATCACTGCTTATTTTTTTTATGTCTTCCGTTTTTTCTGTGGATATGTAAAATTGTGCTGTAAACCAAAATGTTGAACCCTTACCTACTTCACTATTAACACCTATATCACCATTCATAAGATTAGATAGGTTTTTTGAAATAGCCAGTCCGAGACCGGTACCGCCATATTTTCTTGTTGAAGACGAATCGATCTGTGAAAAGGCTTTAAATAACTTATCCTGCTCTATTTTTGAAATACCTATTCCTGTATCAATAACTTTGAATTTTAATTCACATTTTTTTTCATCTTGCCTAATTGGCTCCATGTTTATAGAAACACTACCTTCTTTAGTGTACTTTATTGCATTATTTGCAAGGTTTGTGATGATTTGCCTTAGCCTTGAGGGATCCCCAATCAGAGAGTCGTAAATAGACTCATCAACCTCATAACTTAATTTTATCCCTTTTCCTTTTGCCTTTAATGACAAAAGATCGATAACCTTTTTTATTTCCTTTCTCAAGCTAAATGTAGATTTTTCCAGTTTGAGTTGACCGGATTCAATTTTTGACAGGTCAATAATATCATCAATAACTGTAAGTAAATTCTGACCGGAAACATTAATTATATCAAGAAATTCCCTTTGTTCGTCAGTTAGATTTGTTTGTTTAAGAACATTGTACATTCCTATGATACCATTCATCGGTGTACGGATCTCGTGGCTTATATTATTCAGAAACATAGCTTTCAAATGATTTGCATCTTCAGCATTTTCTGTGGCTTTTTGATATAGTTTCTCCAACTCTTGATTCTTTGTTTCAATCTCTTTAATTCTTTTTATAAGTTTATCTTTAGAAAGTTTTGATTCTTCTGTCATTTTTAAAGGAATTATTGAGTTTTAATAATTTTCAACTGGTTGTTGATCATGTTGATTATTTCCCTTTTATTAATAGGTTTAGCAATATAATTATCGAAACCAGCTTCCAATAATCTTTCTCTGTCACCAGTCATAGCATAAGCTGTTTGAGCTATAAAGGGTACATTTTTATATTCTTTAAAGTTCTTTTTAATTTCATTCATAAGTTTAATACCATCCCAGGGTGCCGGAAGGTTTATGTCGAATAACATAACATCAAAGATAAGACCTTTTTTGTAATTTTCCTTAATAATACGCATTGTTTCGTTGCCATCAACTGCTGCTACAACTTTTCCTGTTTTGGATAACATTTTAGTTAATACCAAACGGTTCATTCGGTCATCCTCCACGATAAATATCGACAGGTCTTCATGTTTCTTTTTGTCTTTGAGTTCTTTAATTGTGAAATTCTCATCAATTTGTTCAGTTTCTTCTTTCTCACCCTCAAGAGACAAAATTACTGTTGTTCCTACACCTTTAGTTGATTGAATATCTATTGATCCATTCATTAATGCCATCAGGCGTTTTGCGAGCGGCAGGCCTAGTCCTGCCCCCTGATGTGTTCTTGAATATCCAAGGCTTTCCTGTCGGAAAGCCTCAAAGATATGACCAATGTATGCTTTATCAATGCCGATACCTGTGTCTTTTACAGTAACAATGACCTTGTTCCTTTTTTTATCATAATTGGTCAATACATTGATAAATCCTTTTTCAGTATATTTTATAGCATTATCAATTATATCACTGATTATTTTAGTTAAGATAGGTTCATCAGCAATAGCTTTGGGTATATCATTTAGTTTGGTGTTAAATTTTATTCCTCTGTCGTTAGCTTTGAAACTATATAATTCTGATACATTTTTAACTATTTCATTTATAAAACATGGCTTAATATCAATATCCATATCATTGGCTTCAATTCTGCTGATATCAATGATATTATCAAGCAGATGTAATAAACGTTCACCACTTTGTTGTATGCCGTTTGCATATTCATAAAGCTCTTCATTTTCCATTAATGAAAGTTCTGTAATAAGCAAATTAGAAAAACCAATAATACCATTTAACGGAGTTCTGATCTCATGACTCATATTAGTTAAAAATGCATTTTTTAAATAATTAGCATCCTCAGCTTGCTTTAATGCCTTTTTTAATTCAATATCTATTCTTTCCCTTTCTTTCAAATCTTCTTCAAGGTTTTTGGTTCTTTGTTTAACCTTTGCTTCAATGTCTTCATTATAATTTTTTAGCTTTTTATTCATTTTATCGATTTGATGATCTTTTTCTTCGAGCAGGGTATTGGTTTTCTTTCTTTGTTTTAATTTGCTGTATATAAGAATAATCAATAACAAAATGATTATACCCGAAAAAATGAATAAATAAATATTATTTCTTGACTTAGCGATATTAAGATGCTGAATTTCATTTTCTTTTTGCTGTATTTCATTTTTTTTCTCACGTTCCTGAAGCTTATAACCCAGTTCAAGTTCTGCAATTTTTATATTCTTTTTATTATCAGATAAGGAATCTTTTAATTCTGTATGTTTGATATGGTATTCAAGAGCTTTTTTAAACTTATTTTCTTTAAAATATAGTTCATATAATGATTGGTAAATATTTGAAAGTAATTCATTTGCGTTTATTCCTTTTGCTAATTTAAATGCTCTGTTGTAATATTCTTTAGCTTTGATATTATTATTCAAAGCAAAATAAACCCCGCCAATATTCCTATAAGTATTTCCTAAGGACCAAAGATCATTAATTGATTTACTTATTTTTATTGATTCGTTATAATTTTTTATTGCGTTATCATAATCATTAAGATTCATATATACATTGCCTATATTGTTATAGCATGTTGCCATGTCGATATGATTATTGAGCTCATTGTAAATGACGAGTGCTGACTGCAGATATAATAACGCTTTTTCTTTTTTATTTGTGATTTGGTATATTATACCAATATTATTGAATGAATGTGCAACACCTTCCTGATCTTCAAGTTGTTGATATAATTCCAGTGCTTTTTTGAAATATTCAAGTGATTTTTTATAGTCGTTTATGAAATAATAAATATTACCTATATTATTTAAGGTACTGGCTATTCCTTTTGTATTTGCGAATTCTTCCTCAATCTGAAGTGATTGAAGATGATAATCCAAGGCCTTGTTGTAGTTTCCTGTACAATCGTATATAAGGCCCATATTACTTAATACTTTTGCTTGTATCTGCTTATTTTTTATTGCCTGACAAAGTTTAAGTGATTTTTGATAATAAAACATTGCCGAATCGTAATTGCTTTTAACATAAAAACCTGAACCAATTCTGTTTAAAGCCCTGGCTAATCCCTCACGATATAATATTTCCCTTGAAAGTTCATAAGCCTTTTTAGCTTGGTTAATAACTTCATCAGGTGATTCTGATAGGTATGCTTTGGCCAGTTCTATGTAACAGTTAACTTTTTTCTTTCCACTGGTTTTTTCAATAAGAGCTTTGAGGCTGTCAATTTTAGTATTAACGGTATCATTTTCATTACCGAACATATGGTCTGCAACAAAAAATATAAAAGTAAATATTATGATTTTTTGTAATAATATGCGCATTATTAATAATGATTTTATTTTTATTTCAAAGCAATATATAGATCTTCATTGTAATTGATTGCAAATTTATCAAGGTTTTCAACGTTCCAGTTGTTCTTTAAGGGATTTAATATATTTACCTTAAAACCAGCTATTTCTAATCGACTTGTATAATCCTGACCATATATTCTTACATGATCAAATTGTCCGAAATATTTTTCTCTATCGGATGGACTGGTAATATCAGGATCCTCATATGTGTTTTTGAGTTTCTTTGATATAGGTACTTGCAGAATTGCTTGTCCTTCTGGTTTTATTATCCTGTATAGTTCTGATATGGCTTTTTTATCTTCTTTAATATGCTCAAGTACATGATTGCAAAGAATAAGATCGAATGTCTGATCTTCACAATCAATTTTGGTAATATCGATATACGGAATATTTTTGGAATAGTAAAAGCCTTCATGGTGTTTAGTTCCTGTATTATAATCAATATTTGGCTGGGATGATAGCCATGCTCTTACAGCTCCGGAAGGAGAAACATGTAATAGTTTTATATGTTTTTTTAAAAAGTTTGTTTTATATTTTATATATAGATATATCAAACGATCCCTGTCTGTTGAATAGCATCTCGGGCAAACACAATTATTTCTTCTTCCCGCAGCAATTATTTCCTTTTCAGCGATAACAGGTAAATTTGATCCTCCAGGAAGCATTTTGCGAAAGCTATTACCACAAAATGGACAATATAAATTGTTACCCTTGTAATAGACTGATTGTGTTTTCTGCCAAAGTCCTCTGAGCTTCCGACCAACTGTAAACGGAATATATTTTTTAATTGCTGATTTCATGTATTTATTTATTAGTGTTGAATTTAACTACTTTCTTAGTGATATTGAAATCACTGGTTTGTACCTTTAATATGTATACACCAGTTTGAAGTTTATCAAGAATAAATCTGTGTCTATGCTTACCCTGTAATTCATTATTATCCAGTAAAGTTACAATTTCTTTTCCGAAAGTATTTAATAATGAAACTACAACATAATAATCCTCCTTTAATATATAGTTGATATTTAAATACTTATTAAATGGATTTGGAAAACACTTGATAATAATATCATTTGTATTTGTTTGATTGATAGGTATGGAAAGCAATGAAGAGTCCTGACATTCATATGCTCCTATATCAAACTTCTTATCAAAAGGCCGAATACGATTTTCCAGATCAAATGTAATACCTGATCCGGATAAGTCAATCCCGGTATTTACTGCAGGCGATTTTGCTTTCAGATCATAAATAAGATTCAATGGATCAACAAATTGAGCAAGACTTGTATCGGTATTCAGGTAATTGTGATCTACTATCAAATGTACAGAAGGATGACCGATGCATATGTATGCATCTTCACCAATTTCCTGGTATGCTCCAGGATCCATTATAATATTATTCTGAACATAATTATTCGTAATACTTGCATTTGAGAGTTTAATACCAGATGTTCTGGGGCTTATTATCGTATTATTAAAAAAATAAAAGTTCTTTGAAGGTTCGGTAAAGATATCACCAACCCATATACCATGTTTTTGATAATCCATAGGCGGATCATTGGGATGATAATCTTTTCCTGGATTTACTATAAGATTATTGTATATTTTATTACCACCCAGTCCCAGTAAATCAATACCGTCGCCTTTTCCATTGATAATCTTATTATTGTAACAATCACACTCTGAGCCACCGCCTATAAGAATACCACTCATTTGATGAGGGTATTCTGCATAACTGTCATTAATTATAATATTATCATGTATTTCACAGTCAGATACAGCCGAACTAACCTGAATAGCGTCCCATGCTGTATTTTCAAGAATATTATCATATACTTTTACGCCAACAAGAACATGAGGTAATACAACCGTATCGTTACAATGGTATATTGATTGTCCCATATATTTTGAGCTGCCGATGTACATTCCTTCATTTCCGATATCATGCAGATAGCAATCATGAATAACTGTATTATACATAGTAAAACTATCCCGTACAGCGGGAAATGTGCAATCTCCGGTATAATCAGGCTCTGTCTTTGCATAAATCCCACCAATTGCTACATTTCCTATTTCGGTTTTTTCTATTTCAATGTCAGTACTTTTATTATCAACCGAAATACCTGAACCGATAGTAACTTCCTGAATAATAAAACCATAAGGAATTTGATCAAATCCACAGCCAGTAAACTTTGTATGAGAACAATCATTAAGCTTAATTCCGTATGACCAATCAGAATTAATTAATACAACTCCACCTTTATTAATAACGGTGACAGGGGAGCCCTCCGATCCCTGAATATTTCTGAGTTCTAAATAATTTCTATTTCCTGCCAACACACATATTGTATCTCCCGGTAATACATTGTTTGATATACCATCAAAAAGTTGCTGATCATTAGATATTTCATGATCGCAAAATATGTTTTGTGCATTGGAAAATGTAAAAACATTGCATATCAAGCTTACAGTAATTATTTTACTGATCAGGTTATTCATTATATTTATTGTTTTCGCCTTTTAGCTCTTTCCCACTGAACTGTTTGTTTACCCTTTATTAGTCTTCTAATACCAAGATAAACAGATAAATTCATTATGAAAAAGTAGTAAGGGACAAATAATACTTTTATCTTAATTTCTCTATTTTCAAGATACCATCCCATTAGGGCAGTTATGTAAAATAGAACCTGTAACCAGAAAAGCCAGGTATATATACTTGTGAAATTAAAAATACCAATTTTTAAAGAAATTACTAAATTAATAATCAATATTACAGGCAAGGAAAGTGGTGCCAATGTCCACCTTAATACTCTGTGTGATATATACTGAAAAGATAATACACCATATTTGAATATATTGAGTAGTTTTCTAAGCCGGTATATTGATTGGAGTCCTCCTGCAGAAATTCTTATTTTTCTTTTTAATTCTTCGCTTACCGTTTCTGAAGATGTCTCAACAGCATATGCTTCAGGATCATACTGTATTGTATAGCCTTTCATTGCTATTCGAAGTGAAATAATAAAATCATCGAGTAAAGTATCCTTTTCAACTTCTTCGAACAGTTCAGTCCTTATGGCAAACAATTCGCCGGCAGCTCCAACTACAGAATATAATTCTGCATCCCATTTTTTGAGTGTTGATTCGTATTTCCAGTAAATTCCTTCTGTACCTGCAGCAGTGTCTTTTTCTTTATCATAAATTCTTTTCTCACCTGAGACGCAACCGACCTTTTCATTTTTAAATAGATCAACAATTTTTTTTATGGATTTTTTTCCTAGCATTGTATTACCGTCTGAAAAGATCACAATCGGTGTTTTTACAAATTGCATACCTCTGTTTATTGCACCAATTTTGCCACCACGTTCAGGTTTATGATATACTTCAACTCCTTTATCCTTATATTTCTTTAGGAGTTCAGGAGTGCCGTCATCAGAACCATCAGTTATCCAGACCTGTTTTATTTTTTCATTGGGGTAATCCAGCTCAAGAGAGTTCTGCACTTTTTGATCTACGTATTCTTTTTCGTTGTATGCAGCTACGAATAATGTTACTTCCGGTTCGTAATCTTCTTTATTCTGTATTTTCTTTTCCAATCCAAAGGATCTCTTGATTTTAACCATTAAATATAAAAGAATCCCATAACCCATGTAAGCATAAAAAATGATGAATAAAAATATCCAGAAAAGTATTTTCAGTGTTAGCATTATTTCTATTTATTAATTATCATTTAATTTTTTCGTTGCCATATTATAATGGTCAACTTTTGTATATTCGAAATCATCGATTTCCTCAAGTATTTCTTTTACCCGATGAAGATCGGAATGCTTGCTCTCAAATATTATCAATATGTATGGAAAACAAGATAAAAACTCCCTGGCACCATCAAAAACATTGGGTTCCATGCCTTCAACATCCACCTTCATAAGTATCTTATCATCCTTTTTCAGTTTTAATGATTTGTATATGGAATCGAGAGGTTTAATATTAACAGTTTCAGGGATACCATCTTTTTCAGGAGGATTATAAATATGAGATGCTCCTGTGTTAACCGTATTATATATGAAATCTGCTTTATATTTATCTTTACCAAGTCCGCAATTAAAAGCTCTTATGTTTTGTTCGTGCTTGTTTAGAAAAATATTAATTTGCAATGAGCGGAAATTATCCTTGATAGGTTCAAAAGCAAAACATTTTAACCCTTTATTGGCTAACAGAATACTGTATGTTCCGATATTAGCACCAACATCAAAAAATACATTATAATCCTTAAGTCTTTTTAGAATATAACTCTTAACATTCCATTCATAAGCATAATTACTAAATTGAAAATCAATTGTTCCTTTTCTTGAAAGAATATTTCCCAGTTTAGTTCTAATGATCCTGGTCTTATGTGGAGGTATTTTAAAAAGAATGTATTTAATAGCGGTGAAGATAAACAGGAATTCACGATGTTTAATAAAATCACATAAGTATCGATAAAAAGTAATGATCTTTTTCATTAGAGATATTTGTTACGTTAATACTTCTACACTCTTTCCCATGTATTTGTTTCAAAGTTATACTTCTTTATTAATTTAGCAGGATTACCGGCAACTATAGAATATGGAGGTACTTCTTTTGTAACTACACTACCGGCGGCTACTACAGCATGCTTGCCTATTGAAACTCCTGGCACCACAACAGAATTAGCACCTATCCATGCCTCATCATCAATTGTTATTTGAGCTGTTTTAACCTTCTGATCATGGATTGATTTGTCTACATCTTCATAACTATGGTTCAGGCCCGATACCACTATATTTTGTGCAAGTATAACATCGCTACCAATTTTAACCGGACCGATTAAAGTGTTGCACAGGCCTATTCTTGTTCTATCTCCGATAATAACATCTCCAACGCCATTGTTGATGGTAGCAAAATCTTCAATAGTTGAAAACTTACCAAGTTCAAATTTGTTCCAGGGTACAACGTCAATTCGCGTTCTGCATCTTATTTTTGAACCTTTCTTCTTTTTATGAACAAATGGATTTATAAATAACTTAACCCAAAATCTCGGTCGTGCCTGATGTTTTGGAGTTAGTATCCTAATAACCAAACTTTTCAGTTTTGCGCTTCCTTTTATTTTTTCTTTCAGTGTCATTTAACCGATGATTGATGATACATAGTATATGATATAGCTTTATATATTTCGTTAACACTATTTTCCCAGGTGTGTGTCCTGGCAAATTCAATTCGTTTTTTCTCTTTATCAACTGAATTATCAGTAATTGCTTTTTGGATATTACGGATATATTCTTCTGCGTTTCTTGAAAGATAAACATATTCGGAAAAAACTGACATAGTAGATGTTTTGGTTGCAACAACCGGTTTTCCCATAGCAAGGTACTCATCTATCTTCCTTGGATAATTACCAATGGTTAATTCATTAATTGCCTGTGGATTGATAGATACATCAAAGGCTGTCAGGTAGGAGGGAAGCTCGCTTATTTTTTTGGAACCAAGGAAATGTACGTTTTCAATTTTATGCAAATCACTTCTTATGAATTTATCATCTTCCGGCCCAACCAGAATAATTTGAAAATCAGGTTTTTTAATAGCTATTTGTTTCAATAATTCTATATCAAGCCTTGAGCTTTTCAAAGCTCCAAGGTATCCTACCCGTGGACTTTTTATTTTTTTTATGTCATCCGGAATGTTTTTAACTTGAGATTTATCAAAAAGACTTAGATCACAACCTTGGCCTACATAGAAAGCATTATCATTGAATTTTTTAGCTTGTTTTTGCAGATACATGGAATTGGCAGTTATCAGATCAGATTTTTGCATCAATTTGGTTTCGTATTTTCTGCCATGTTTTTTAAAGTAGCTGGTAGCCACCATGTTGTCTCTCGTATAATATATAAGCAAGGCAGGATTTAATAATTCCTTAAGATAAAAACTTCTGTAGAAATCACTGTCGTTGAAGATTATGTAATTTTTAAACTCGAGACTGTCAATTGCTGTTTTTATGCTGTTTGCAAAACGTTTGTTGTTTATTTTATTTAGTTTATCAAAAATGAAATTAGAGTTGATCTGGTTGATGGATTCAAGTATTGTTTTCGGAAAAAGATTCCAAAGGTTATTCGAAACTTTTACCAGGTCAGATTCCAGGCCCTTAATTACTTTTTTTCTTTTTATTATCTTTTGATTATTTGTATTTTTTAAAGCAGTTTTTCTGTCAAGGGCATAATTAACATATAAAACACGGTTTTTCTTAGCAAACTCATTTGCAATATTTACGCAGTTACTTCCGATATCACTATCAAGACTTTGAAGACCTACTACAATTATATCACGTTTACTTATCATTATATTAATTATGCCTTTTTTATCTTTTCAGTTTCCTCAATATGATTATAGATTTTACTTACAAAATTCTCCCATGAATGTGATTTAGCATATACAATTCTTTTTTTCTCCATTTGGGAATTATTTTCTTTTAAAGCTTTTTCGATAGCTTCAACATATTCTTCTTTATTTGTTGGTTGGTATGTATAATCTTTGAAATACTTCATAAAAGTTGTCTTGGTAGCTACGGTTGGTTTACCCATAGCCAGATATTCATCTATTTTAAGCGGATAGTTTATATCTGTAATTTCATTCACTGCCTGAGGATTCAAGGCTACATCAAATCCTTTAATATAAGCAGCAAGTTCTTTTGGATCTTTTCTTCCTAAAAAATATACATTATCAAGTTTATGCAGGATACTGTTTTTAAACTTTTCATCTTCGGGACCTACCAGTACAACACTCCATTCTGGTTTTCGTTTTGCAATGTGGATAAGAATATTAATATCAAGGCGAATACTTGTTAATGCACCTACATATCCGATAATTGGTTTTTTTATTGGTTTAAGATCACCGGGGATTTGCAGTTTTCCTTCTTCATCATTATACATAGATAAATCACAACCCTGACCAATCATGTAAGATCTGGGATTAGTTTTTTTTGCGTATTGGGCAAAAAAATCGGAATTAGTTACGGCAAAATCAGCTTTTTTGATAATTAAAGGTTGCAAACGAGAACCATGTCTCTTATGGTATGAGACAAATGTAACAGCATCTCTTAGAAGATAAACAAATATATCCGGGCTTAAATATTCTTTAAGATAAAATCCAATTATCATTGAGTTATCATCGAAAAGGATATAGTTTTTAAAATTCAGTTTATCAGCAGCTTCCTTTATTTTTTTTGCAAAACGTTTATTGTTTATCTTATTAAAACAATCGAATAATTTTTTTGATTTGATCCAATTAATTGATTCAACAATTGTTCTGGGATATAATACCCATAGATTGTCTTTTTCATGATAAAGATCGGGTTCGTAACCTTTTATGATGCTTAACCGTTTTCGTACTTCCGGTATATTTCTTTTTCTGAATACCAGACTTCTTTGTAGGGGCGGGTTAACAAACAATACCCTGTTATTTTTCGACATTTCTATTGCAGTATATTTACATGTACTGGCAATATTCAAATCCCAGGGTTGAAGGCCAAATACTATGATGTCCCTATTTTTTACCATAAGGTTTTATTTTGATTGTTTATTGAACAAATAAACTTCTTCGTATAGTTTTAAAACATTTTCAGCCATAGATCTCCATGAAAATTTTTTCGAATGCTGATAGCCTTTTTTCACTAACTCATTTCTAAGATCACTATCATTAATTATATCAAACATAGCATCAGTGATCTGTTCAGGTTTAAAAGGATCTATTATTATAGCGGCCTTTCCGGCGACTTCGGGCATAGAGGAAGTATTTGATGTTATGACCGGAGCACCGCAACGCATAGCTTCAAGCATAGGTATTCCAAAGCTCTCCCTCAGAGATGGATATAAAAATATATCGCATTGACTGTAAATGGATGGTAAATCTTTATTTGGTACATATCCTGTGAGTTTAATATGTTTTATAAGATCTTTATCTCCAATTTCTGAAAGGAGCCTCATAAGATCCTGTTTATCAAAATCAAGCATTACCAATGGTATTATTTTATCAGCTTTTTTTATAAACCAGGAATAAGCCTGAAGTACACCTTTGGTGTTTTTCTTTGGATCAGTATTCCCTAAATGGAAAAAGAACCTGTCAGGCAGATTATACTTTTTTTTAACCTTGTTTATTTCTTCTTTATTATTAATTCTTTTAAAGTGTTCACTAACTCCATTATAAATGGCAACAAGTTTGGGATCGCTTTCAGGCCAGCCGAAGAAATTCCGTATTCTGTTTTTTTCAAAGTTTGATACTGTAATTATGCGGTTACATTTTTTTATTACCCGAGGTACAACAAAACGTCGGTACATATTACCGAATTTCTGATACCAGCTACCTGCTTTTTTCAGAATGGCAATACTTTCAAGATAAATTATATCGTGAAGAGTAACAATTAATGGTATTTTTGTATTTACTGGTGCGGTATTGCTTGTACAATGCAAAATATCACAGCTTTCTTCTCTGGCGGCTTTAGGAAGTGCAATTTGTTCCCATGTTGGATACAGACCACCACTTAATTCAACAATTTTAAAATTATTAGTCTTGCTAAGGCATTTGTCTTTGTCAGGATTAACAAAAATAACATAGTCATTTTCTTTATCAATTTTTTGTAAATTCCTTATAAGCTCAAGTGCCACGAAATCCATTCCATGTTTGTTTTCGCGAAACAGCCGCTGACCTTCAATTCCTATTTTCATATTTCAATATTTTATGGTTTATTAACAGAAGAAGTATGTTTAGTATGAATGAATTTTTTATTGGCTCCCTTGATCTTAAGCAATGAGAGAAACATTAGAAAGAAACCACGGGGCAACGTACCTATGGCATTTAGTGTTTTTAGGTTGTAAAACTTAAGCGGGATAGAAAACATAAAAGCTAAAATACACAAAACCAATACAGTTAGCCATGCATAAATATATACATCAGGATTAAAAAATAATGAAATAATATTAATTATTATTAATATACCAAGTAACATAATTCTGGGAGGTTGAATAAATTGAATTGCTTTATCAAAATAATCTATATTTCCTTTGGTAATCAGATGTCTCAATGCTGTAAGAAAATCCTTACTAAAATAATGTAGTTGTGCAGATAACCATCTTCTTCTTTGATTTGTGAAAACATCGGCTTTCTGCACTTTTTCGTCCAACACGTATGCGTCATTATGATAATGTATTGTCTTTTTTTGCTTAAGTATTTTAAGTTCAATTTCTTTATCAAAACCCCCTACAGCCTGAATTGATTTCATAAGTGATTTAAAATATTTATATTTAACTCCCATTCCTGAACCAATTATTGCTGCTGAAAGACCCAACACCCTGTGACCTTTTCTAAAAATATTATTATTAATTTCTTCACTTACGGCATCAAGTATTGCAAAAGTAGTATTTGTGTTTTTGGCAGTACGGTGTCCCTGAACAGCTATATAGTTATTTTCGAATGCCATATTCATTTTAGTCAAAAAATCATCCTCCATAATATTATCGGCATCAAGAACTACAGCAACATCATAATCTTCAGGCAATTGTTCCATTGCTTTGTTCAGTGCTTTCGATTTGGTGCTTGATTTAAAAGATACTTCAATTACTTTTAGGGGTAAATTTCTAAGTTCGTTGAGTGTTTCCTTTTGAAAGGAATCTGCAATTATTATGACATCAAAAAGTTCTTTCGGATAATTTTGCCTTGTAGCCTGGTTTGCAACATCAATAATCACTTCATCTTCTTTATATCCGGGTATTAATATGGCAAATTTTCTTTGCTTTGTAACCTTAATTTGTTTTTGCTTAAGCTTAAATAATCCTGCAAAACCAAATACAAAAATATATATTGTTGCAAAACCTAAGTAAGCTAAAAGTATCCACTCTATAATTTTCAGAACAATCATATCTATTATTTATTTATTATTTATTTGATTCATCATCACCTGAATGAGGAGTTGGATTAAAACTTTTCAGGGCTCTCTGAAAATTCAAAATTGAAAAAATCATTAATATAAACCCATATGGAAGTTTTAAAAGGTGTTTAAATATTTTAAAATTATAAAATTTCCGTGGAACTGATATTAAAATAGCAAGGTTAACAAAGGCAAATATAACAATCCATGCGATTGAATAGGTTATAGGATTGAATATCAGCGAAAGCACAAGAATAATATAAACAGATCCCAGTAATAATATTCTAGGTGGAAGGAAATATTGAAAAACCTTGTCAAACAAGTCAAAATTGCCATTGAATAAAGCAACAATAGAATCTACAAAATACTTTCTGGCATACAGCATCTGGTTAGCTATCCATCTACTTCGTTGTTTCAGGAAAACACCTGATTTACTTACCTTTTCATCCAATACATAGGCAGTATCGAGGAATTCTATTTTATAATGATCCTTAAAAAGTTTTAATTCCAATTCTTTATCTTCGGCATGAGAATCTATTCTAGACATATAGTTTTTGTATAATTTAAAATCGAAAGCCATTCCGGAACCAATCAGAGCTGAAGATATTCCCAATGCCCGGTGTCCTCTTCTGAATATATGATTATTAATTTCCTCACTGATTGCATCGAGCACTGCAAATGATGTATTCATATTTTTAGCTGTCCGGTGTCCTTGTATAGCCTTGTATCCTTGCCCAAAAGCATTATTAACCTTATTCAGGAAATCTCTGTCAATAATATTATCGGCATCAAGAACCAGTACACTGTCGTAATTATTTTCAATTAGTTCCATCGCCTTATTAAGGGCTTTTGCCTTTGTGCTTATTTTAAATTCAACTTCAATAACGTTAACAGGTAATTGCTTTAGCTTATCCAATGTTTGCTGTTTAAATGAATCTGCAATTACGTATATATCGTATTTATTACGGGGATATTCCTGTTTTAAGGCATCTTCGGTTGCATTAATAATAACCTTATCTTCCTTATAACCAGGTAATAAAACACAAAATTTTCTTATATTTCTATCCTTTATAAATTTGGGTGGTTTGTAGAATAATCCGCCGACAGCATATGTGAAATAGTAAATTGAGGATACCCCAATATAGATAAGCAATATTAACTGAATAATAATCATTATTTGCACATAGATGCTCATAACTTAAACTTATTTATCTATATAAAGGCAATATATATCAAAAATATGAAATTTCAAAATGATAGACTTATAATCTGGGATTTTCATAAATTTCTTTACTGAAAATATTTTTTAAATGCCATCCGATAGCTCTGTAATAAGCATAAAATAATTTGATTTTGCCTTTTAATAAGAATTTCAATGCATTTTTTGGAATAGCAATAAAAAGTTGATATAGAATACCTATTAAAAATGATTTACCAAAAATATTTCTCCTCATAAATACAATTCTGTTTCTGTTGAGGTAGTATATTTTCATAGGGCTTAATTTACCTGTTGAGATTGATTCTTTGTGAAAAACAAGTGAATTGTGAACATAAAATATTTTATATCCGGCTTTTTTAATACGTGCACACCAGTCGGCTTCTTCATAATAAAGAAAAAAGATATAAGACATTAAACCGATTTCTTTTATAACTTTAACCGGCACCATTAATGCTGCCCCATGACCATATGCTGTTTCGTAGTTTTTGTCATACTGACCTTGATCAACCTTATTATATCCAATAGCGAAGTTACGCATGGTGTAATAGTTAATTGGTGTATATCCTGCATATTGTATTGTATCAGGAGTATGAAAAAACCTTATTTTGGGGCTGACGGCTCCGATATCCGGATTATTTTCCAAAGTATTAACCAAAGGTTCCATAAATTGTCTGTCAACAATAGTGTCATTATTTAATAGAAGAACATATTTACCTCTTGCTCTCATTATTCCGAAATTGTTACCTGCGGCAAATCCATAATTTATTGGATTTTCAACAAATACAATATTTGGAAATTTTTTTTTAATAATACGTGGATCATCATTTGGGGAATTATTATCAACCACAATAATCTCAATATTAGGATATGTGATTTTGTTTAATGAATCGATCATATCACATGTTACTTCCGGGTGGTCGTAATTAACAGTAACTATTGATACCAGTGGATATTCACTTAAAGGCTTTTTTTTATAAAGGGTTTTTTGCATAAATTATCTCTTAGCAATAAACCAGGGATTAATCAAATTCTTTTTATTATATATTAGTTTATCCCTTTCGTTTATCTGTAAAACTTTTCCTCCTGCGTATTCAACTATAGCCTGGCCTGCTGCAGTATCCCATTCATAAGTAGGGGCAAACCTGGGATAAGCATTTGCAAGTCCTTCAGCAATCATGCATAATTTAAGTGAAGATCCCTTGGACATTATTGTGACATTTTTGTGTTTCTTTTTCATTTTTTCAATGTATTCCTGTGTTTCGTCAGACATATGTGAGCGACTGGCAACTATGGTGAAAACTTCGGGTTTATCCTGAATCGGCAGCTTAGTGCTTAATTCAATCAAGTTATCTTTATCTTTTATTTTGTTCAATTTATCAGAAACATTTTCCAACTTAAATGAAGCAATTTCTTTTTGCGCCCAGTATAATAAATCCAGAACAGGTACATAGATTATACCTAACACAGGTAATTGGTTGTTTATCAGTGCAATGTTAATTGTAAACTCATCATTTCTTTTAATAAATTCTTTCGTTCCGTCTAAAGGATCAACCAACCAATAATCTGTCCAGTTTTTTCTTTTATTGTAAGAAACTTTTTTTCCTTCCTCACTCATTATTGGCAGTTCTAATTTTTTTAAATCGTAAGTTATTATTTTATGCGACATAGTATCAGCAATAGTTAGAGGGCTTTTGTCCTCTTTTTTTTCGATCGTAAATTTTGTATTATAAACTTCTTTAACTGTGGTACCTGCCTCAATTGTGGTATGAATTATTTTTACCAGGTCTATAGTGTTATTTTTCATCATTTTTTTATTTACCTGTTTTTCAATTTTCTTATTTCCTCATCAAGTTGGGGAGCTATAAAAAGATAAACCCAACTCATGTATGTAATAATGCCTGTAGGCATTTGTCCCAGTACCCCATTTCCATAGCTTGCGCCCATGATGCCGGTAAAAGCAGCCATCAGGGCGCTTATTTTGCCACGTAGCACCGGGTCTTTTAGCTTGAACATAATTATGTATGATCCTTTAACAACAATATAAGATAATATTATTAAGTGCAACATTAATCCTATAATACCCTGTTCTGCCCAAATTTGAACGTACCAGCTATCTGTGGGTATTTGAGCAAGAAAACCATTTGGTGAGAATCTTTGACCCCAAGTTCCGGCGCTACCTATACCACCTCCAAAGGGTCTTGATCTGAGATAACCTTTAAGTATCCTTCTGTTTTCCAGGCGTACCTGTAATGATGCAGCATCTTCCGGACGAAATGCCGTTCGCATTCGTCTGATATATTGGTTACCCTGGCCCAAATAAGTGTAGCGGAAGAATGCATACATAGTTATTAATAATAATGCCCCCAATACTATAACGCGTATATTTTTTCTAAGAATTATATAAACAAATCCTCCGATCAAGGGTACAATCATTGCACCGCGTGTACCTGAGATCATCATCCCCCAATACCCTGCCAGTGCCATTAAGGCAAACAGAATTCTCTCCTTCATATTTTTTGCATTTAATGCTAAAACAGTACCGGCTACTCCAGCTGAGGCCTGGGCAGCACCAAACTGACCAGCATCTGAATAAAATGAAAATACTCTTAGCTGACCAAAAAGTAAGTGTGTTACCGCACCTCCCTGATCCAACCAACGTTGTTCTGCATAGTCAGGGCCTATTGTTATTTGCATCCATCCTTTAATAGTTGCCAGAATTGAAAATACTGCCCATATATAAAGTAAATAATTTAAATATTTAATCTTGTTGAATAATAAGTATGTTAATGGTATGGTAAGAAACATATAAAGAGATATTCCGCGCATTGCATAAAACCAGGCCTTTTTGCTAAGAGCTTCTGGATTGAAAAATTCCATCACCGTATATAAAAACCATATAAGGGCTAATAATGTTAGATCGGTTTTAATTGTGCTAAGATCCAACTTTTTATAAAAGTGTTTGAAGAAAAGAGCTATATATGTAAGAACAAGCATCATATCCACACTCAAACCCAATGGTAAGCCGGTAATATACCGGTTTAATCCTATTGCTGTGAATGCAAGGATAATAACTGTAAAAAGACCAATTCTCGGATTAACAAAAAGCCTGTTAAGATAGAATAGAACAGGTGGTAAGGCTAGTATGCCCATAGCTGCCATTAATCCACCAACGGATATCAGGTAACCGATAAGAACCATTGAGCCTATTAAAAGAGCCATTATCCAGGGATTTTCTAATTTGGCCGATCCGGTTCTGTTATTGATACCCATATATATTAAATTTTATAACAAATATAATGTTATACTTTTTAAGTCTTTTTTAATCCTGTTATTGTGCTTTTTATAAAATACCAGAAAAATCCCCATCCGATTATAAATACAAATTTAAACTGAATTTTTATTTCTTTATTTAAGTAGTACAAACCAACAGCAATACCTATTAATGTAAAAAGAATAGTTACTATAGCAACCATTTCCAGTGTTTTCATTAAAGCAAATTCAGAACTGATTGCCGGTATTAATGTAATATCAGTACTTGTGAAAATAATAAGTGCAGATAATGATAAACCAAGAAGGAATTTCGAAAGTATGAAAATAACAACCGAATCACCTACAATATTTGCTATTGCCATATATAAAACTTTATAGAAGTTTTTCTTGGGCATATTAATACTATCGAGTGCAACACCTGTAAATTTATCAATAGGTATGAAGAGTCCATAAATACAAAATATCCTGAATATGTTGGCAGTGCCTGCATATTCTTGTCCACCGAGAATAATAACGAATTCTTCAGCAAAGATGAAACAAATTACAATTATAGGAAAGAGAAGATAAATCATTGATCCGGTGTATGCATAGTAGATGTTTTTTACTTCCTTTAAATTGTTCTTAATGCTTTCTTTTGACATTCTGGGAAAAGCTGTGGCAACAAAGCTCCGTAAGGGAATTTCCAGTATCTCTGTCAGTTTTAAAGGCACACTGTAAAAAGCAACACCTGCGGTGCCGAGAAAGGGGCTCAGACCAATTATAAAGGTATCCGAACTTTTAAGTAAGTTACTTCCTATTAAAGTTCCGGTCGTATATTTTCCAAAGTTAAGTATGATATTATTTGTTTTTCTGGTTGCTTTAAAAATATACTTTAAACCATCCCATTTTAAAAACATAGCTAGTATTGATGTTAAGAAATTAATAAAAAGGTGAGTATATAAGATATTCATCAATCCCCATCTGATCACAAACAGATTAATGATTAAAAATACTAAGAAACTTCCTACATTTATTACTCTTATAAATAGAATCCTGTCAAACTTTTGATCTGCCTGTAATATTGATAATGCGTTATTGAATGGCAGATTCAAAAAACCAAGAATTGGGTACCATATAAAGAATAATGAAAATCCTGAATCTGCTATCTTTATTGGAAATAATAAATAAACCGACCATAAAATAATTGCAATTATAATTGTAGCAAATAACCCGATTATCCAATTAGAACCGATCAGTTCCTTTCGTTCACTTTCCTTTGCACCGGAAAGGAATCTTATAATTGCAGTTCTTGTTATACCGAAGCGGAGCATCTCAACAAAATTTCCCGCTGTAATATAGAGAACCCATTCTCCAAAAAGATCGGGTTTAAGAGTACGGACAAGAATAATAAAGCTGAGAAAGCCAAAAACAGCAACAGCAAGATTGCTGGATAATGAAAGAAAATTACGGTTTCTTAATAGATTTACTAATTGTTTCTTCACCTGATTTCATTAATCTACTTTTACTCGAATCCTGAATTTAAAAGGATACATCAGTATTTTTTTTATTTTTTTTCTGATCGAAGGTTTATGTTTCGGAACGCTATGCAAAATGTCTTCCAATGCATAAACTTCGGCCTGATTGAGTATGATCATTGGTTTTTCCCTTGATACTTCCAGCATTGTGTTAAGGGCAGTCATATCAGCCTTTTTCCAGTAATCTTTGGCTCTTATCACAATTAATGAAAAGTCAACTGTTTCAATAAGATCAAGAGGAAAGGAATTGAATATTATTGATGGGATTTCAAGAAAGATGTAGTCATAAGTATAGTTTTCTTGTCTGATATAATTATTTTTTAATAGGTCTTTTAAATGTTTTATTTCTACAAATTTGTTATCTATTTTATATTGTATAGTATAGTTATAGTCGTCATCAATTTTACTTTTATCTTCTCTTGTGTAATTAAGGTATAGCACTTTTTCGCCGTATGATCTTAGTTTTCTGATCAGATTTGTGGCTATTGTCGTTTTACCGGTACCGGGCTGGGTACTAAAAATCAGAATGAAATAAGGCTTTTCTGAAGTGTATAGTGAATGGTGACCGATTGCAAGCTTAATATTTTGGATCATGATCTCAAGTAATCTTTCCGATGCGTCTTTAAATTCTTGCGATTGGGCACCAGAGCCGTATTTTGGATACGCCCCGGCCAGTTTCAATTTAGTAACTTTCTGGACTCTATCAGATGACTTAACTGATGTATCAAAAAACTCAAGCATTAGTATGAGGAAAGCAACCAAAATAAAACCAATAACAGCAGCGACGATAACGAGCAATTTTGCTCTTGAAGGATTGGGTGCAATGGGAAAGAATGGCTCATCAACAATTTTAATATTTGTTGCCATTTCAATATTTTGCTGTTTCATTTTAGCCATATTAAGGTTGCGTAAGAGTTCAAGATATGATTCTTCTGCAACATCTATTTCCCTTTCAATACGTTTTAACATAGCACCTAAAGGAGCCATTACCTGATAAACTGCCCTGAATTCATCTTTTCTTTGTCTTAATACTCTCATTGCAGCTTTTGATTCCTCAAAAGCAAGTACATTATCCAGCCATTCTGTTAATAATTCTTTTATCGGTATTCCCTCAGGCGAATGACTGTACATATAATATTTATCGACAAGATATTTTAACTGGTTTCTGTATTGCTTGGCAACAAGTTTTAATTCTTCGAGCTTGTTGCCGATCCTTGGATCATTTTCTGCGTCAAGTTCATTAATAAATATTTTTTCTTCAACTTCAGATAACTTTTGACGGACCTTTTGAATTTCATCTGAAGCAAGATATATACTGTCCTTTGAAGCAAGTTTTGTTTCAAGCTCATTTAATGCGGCAGCAGCCGAGGCAAGTCTTATCTGTTCGTTTTGAACATAAAGATCAAGGTCTTCTTTTTGAGCTGCTATATATTTACTTTGTTCGTAATAATTAATTATGTTATTCCTCTTATTGAATTGTAATAATCTGTCCTCAGCCCTCTGAAGTTTTGCATTTGCTGAATCCACCTGTTCCTGGAAATAATTAACAACTGCATCGGTTTGGTTAACTCTCAATAGTTTATAGTTTCTGATAAACACCTGAGCGAGAATTTTCAATGTTTGCTGACATATACCCGGATCGTCGCTCTGATAAGTTATTTTAATAAGGTCGCTGTTCTTGACCCTGTTGATGTTAGAATTCAATGTAATTGCTCTGATACTGTAATGCTTATGAGCATAATGCAATAATTCGTAAATAAAATTGGTATCGCTCGAACGATAGTATTCATTGAAATTATCTACTGTTGCATAATAATCTTCAGGTATAACACCGGGAGGAATAATCGGATCTTTCGGAGGTTGTGATTGATTCATGCGTGGAACCTGGAATAATTCCCTCCTTTGTTTTGTTGTTTTAAGACTTTTTTGTTGTGACTGATCATAGTATGAAGATGTTTCATTTGAGTAATCGGTTGAAGAATTGTCAACAGGTATTACCCTGCTGACTATCAAACGCTGACCTACTTTTAATTTATCAGTTTTAAGATTATTAAGTTGCCTCAGTTTACTTATGCTAACATCATTTTTTCTTGCAATTGAATATAATGTTTCACCTGGCTCGACAATATGATATTGGTTCTTTGTAGCTATATCAGCTTTTTCAACTATAAGTATTTGCCCTGGTTCTACCCTGTTAGTACTTAGATTATTTATTTCTATTAATTCTCCTACAGATAATCCGTACATGCTGGCAATTGAGTAAATGGATTCACCGGAACTTACCCTGTGAAAGATCGGTTTTTCATATTGCTCAGCATCAGAGGTTGTTTCTTTTTTTTGTTGATAATATTGTTCTGTATTTACAGGTTCGTTGCCTTCAATTGCTTGTTTTGCATAGTCTTTTTTACGTGTAATTTCTTGTTCCAATGATTGTATTTCTTCTTCAAGCTTTAGTATTTGTTCTTCTCTTTCTCTTTCAAGGCCCATTTTTCCATGTTTAACTACAAGGTTTTTCACTTCTTTTGATACCAATGCTTGTAGTTCATCAAAATGCTGCTTTGAAATATATTGAGGATTGTATTGTTCCAGGCATAAATCCTGGGCAAGCAACTTGATAGCAGTTTGTTCAATTGTTTGTCTTGAAAAGAAAAGATTTATCAGATTATCAAATTGAACATTGGTACCATAATAATCAAGGTAAGCACTTTCCATCGTTTCAATTGAATAACCTGTTGCAATACCTGAGTAAATAATAGCTTCTGAAGAATATGTTTTTGATTGTTTACGGGTAAACAAATAAACAGTCAACGCCAACACAAAAGGCACTAAAATTAATAATAACAGATGTCTTCTAAACAGTTGATAAAACTGGTAAAAATCCATTACTTCATTACATTTATTAAATTGAACTTCATACCAACAATCTCTTCTAATTTCCAGTATGCCTCATTAAATGCCTTTACAATATCAGCAAACATAATTGCACCTCTGGTTTGGTAGTCCTTCAACCTTTGTAATTCTGAGGCCGGTATTTCACCGTTCTTGAATTCCATTTCTGCGATAGGCATATAAATATTAGCATATTGTTGATATTCATTACTTATTCTAAGTAATCTTTGTTGCTGAATAAGTTCATTATAAGTTGTAACAACCAATTCCCGTATTTCACGAATTCTCAACTCTCTTCTGACCAGAGAAATTTCTTTTAATTTCTTTTTCATATTGATTTGATTCCTTCTGTTAAAAATATCAATAAGAGGAAAACGAATAGAAAAACCACCGTAATAGGAAAATCTTCTTGATTCATAATCATAAGGAATATTACCGGCTAATTCGTTGCGGTCTCTGTATAACCAGTTACCTGCATCTAATTCTGCATCGAGATATATGTTTCGCCACCAATTGAGTTTTTCAGATTTAATTTCATAGCTGTTGTACTGTGCTTCCAATTCCTGGATTTTAACATTTGGAGAGTTGGCTATTGCAGAATCGATTAGTGCCTGAAGCGGTGGTAATTTTTTTGCAACATCATCAGTTAAGGGATTAAAATATCTTGAGCTATCAATTTCTGTTTTGTCAGTATAGATCTGGGGAAAAGATTCTTTATTGATTGATAAACAAGTTATTATTATTAAGATATATAATAAGTTATTCATAATACATCTCATACAAAATCGTATTTTACCTAATAATATTATACTTACGAAATAAAGCAGCAAGCTACATCATTTTTTATATGATTTGAAAAATTTGTTTAAAAATTTATCCAATAGTTTTTAACAATTCGAGCACTAATAATTATTTGGTTAAAAGCATATTAAATGTAATTCATTTGTTAATCGTCTGTGATACAGTAAAATATTATACATTTTCTTTCTGTAGCAAGGCAGGGATAGTACGTAAAATCAGCTTAATATCACCCCAGAAAGAATAGGTCCTTGCATATTGATTATCCAGTGCTTTTCGTTCATCTTCCAACATTTCGCCTTTTTTCCCACGTAATTCCACTTGCCACAAACCTGTTATACCTGCAGGACCTAAAAATCTTTCACTCCAGTCGTCTGATGTTAGCAATTCAGCTTCATAAAGAGGAAGAGGCCGGTTACCAACGATAGACATATCTCCTTTTAAAACATTAAATAATTGAGGCAATTCATCAATACTTGTATTTCTGATTATTCTTCCGATTTTAGTAACACGGGGATCGTCCTTAATTTTTTTAAATGTCGATTGTACTTTATGTTTTGTTATTTCATTGTACCAGTATTCACAAATCTTTTGTCCACCTGTATAAAGTGTTGGGGAGCAATATTCGCCGTCAGGTAACTTTGCACAACGGGGGCATTGTTCAAAATATTTTTTTTCTTCTTCTTCTTTTTCTTCCTTTTTATTTCTGCTGTATTTATCGAGATGAGCTAGCTCCTTAAGTTTAGCGTCAGCACCAGTATACATTGATCTGAACTTATAGAAATCAAATATCTTATAGCCTGTACCAACTCTTTTTGAAGTATAAAAAACACCGCCTTTAGATTCTATCTTTATTGCCAGGGTTATTATAAAAAAAAGAGGAGATAAAAGAATCAAAGTAAAACCTGATACTATTATATCAAAAGCCCTCTTAATAATTGGTATTTTATATTCAGGTGAAGTTTGTTTTTCTTTTTCTTCTGTTTGATATTCAGTTTTATATTTTGTAACAAACTTTATGCGTTCAAAAACCTTTTCTACCGAGAGCGGTACTGAGTATACATCGTCAATCTTTTCTTTGATAGCTTTATTTACCAGTTCCTGAGGTTTATCGTGTGCAATAATTATAAAAGGTATTGTTTGTAAAGAAAATTTTTGCCTGATCATTCTGAAGAGTTCAATTCCATTAACACCTGGAAGATTATCTTCGCATATAATGGTATCTATCTTTCCCGGATTATTTTTCAGAAATTGAATTGCCTCTAAACCATTTTCAACCAGGTTAATTATAAAAAAAGGAGATTCTTTTTTAAAACTACTTATAAGTTTGGTATCCCCGCCTACATAAAGTATTTGATATTCTTTATCAGTATTAATTTCCATCTGGTTGATCATTTAGCAAGGTAGTGAGGACTATTTTCTGCTGAGTAGTAATTCGATTCTTATTGATAATTCTTCCGGGTTAAATGGTTTAACAATATAATCATTGGCGCCCAATTTAAGGCATTTTACCTTTTCTGAACTACTTTCAATACCCGAAAGCATTATGAGAGGTATGTCCTTGAAATAGCCACTCGCTCGAACATTCTTAATGAATTCATAACCGTCGAGATTTGGCATCTGAATATCTGCTACTATTAAATCAGGAATATTACCTTCTTCCATCCACTTGAGCCCATCAAGTCCATCATTTTTTGTGATAACCTGGTAATCCTTTTTAAGGAAATTTTCAAGCAACATTCTGATGCTTAATTCATCATCAATAATTAGAATTTTCTTCTTCATCGAACTAATTTTTTACAAAAAAAACGATTTTTAAAAAAACAAATATATACAATTTTAAGTATTAAACCCAAATACATTGTAAAGTTATTTGCAAACTTAGGTTAATAAATGTATCTGAAATGGATATGGACTTATAATTAACTATCATGAAAAATTATTAGCTTTATTTTTAAGCAATTCGTCTAATGCGTATATTTCATCTCTTATTCTTGCTGCTTCTATAAAATCGAGTTTTTTAACAGCTTTTTGCATAGCATTTTTGTTTTCTGATATCAACCGTTTAATTTGATCTGCATTCATATATTGAACAACAGGATCGGCTGCAACATTAGTTTTATCATTTTCTATGTATGGCTGTGGTTCTTTTTTTCTGGAATCCGCAACACTAGTCTGGCTCATAATAGACTCCCTGGATTTTTGGATTGGGGCAGGAGTGATATTATGCTTTTGATTATAAAGAATTTGTTTTTCTCTTCTACGGTTGGTCTCATCAATAGATTTTTGCATTGACAAAGTTATAGTGTCAGCATACATTAATACTTTACTGTTTAAGTTTCTTGCAGCCCTTCCGGCTGTTTGTGTTAATGATTTTTCTGATCTTAAAAAACCTTCTTTATCAGCATCAAGAATTGCTACGAGAGCAACTTCAGGTAAATCCAAACCTTCACGCAGAAGGTTCACACCAACAAGCACATCAAATTCGCCAAAACGAAGATCTCTCATTATCTCAACCCTTTCAATAGTGCCAACTTCGCTGTGTATGTAACGGCATTTAATGTTTAGTTTTGTCATGTATTTTGTCAGTTCTTCAGCCATCCTTTTTGTCAGAGTGGTTACAAGAGCCCTGTTATCCAGTTCAACGGTTTTATTAATTTCGTCGAGCAGGTCGTCAATTTGATTCTCGCTAGGTCTGACCTCAATAACAGGATCCAATAATCCGGTAGGTCTGATTAATTGTTCAACGACAACCCCTTCTGATTTTTGCAACTCATAATCCGATGGAGTGGCGCTTACAAAAACTGCCTGATTGATCATAGACTCAAACTCATCAAATTTCAATGGTCTGTTATCCATAGCAGAAGGAAGCCTGAAGCCATGCTCTACAAGTGTTTGTTTCCTTGATCTGTCCCCACCGTACATAGCCCTTATCTGGGGTATGGTAACATGACTTTCATCAATAACAATTAAATAATCATCAGGAAAATAGTCTAACAAACAAAATGGTCTTGTGCCCGGTTTACGACCGTCAAAATACCTGGAATAATTCTCAATTCCCGAACAGTATCCAAGCTCCTGCATCATCTCTACATCATATAATACTCTGTCTTCAAGTCGATTGGCCTCAAGCTGCAGGCTATTTTCTTTAAAATATGTTATTTGCTTTGTAAGGTCATCCCTGATCTCATTTAGTGCCTGTTTCATCTTATCCTGAGAGGTAATAAAAACATTAGCAGGGTAAATAATAATTTTTTCATGATCATTTAATTTTTGGCCATCGTATGCATTAAATGATTCTATAGCTTCTATCTCATCTCCCCAGAAATAAATCCTGTAAGCAAAATCAGAATATGCCGGAAAAATGTCAACAGTATCACCTCTGACCCTGAATTTTCCACGGCCGAATTCAATTTCGTCACGCGAATATAAACTGGAAACAAGATCATGTAATAATTTGTTTCTTTTGATATAATCACCTGTTGTTACCTGTATTATGTTATTTGTAAAATCATCAGGATTGCCTATACCATATATACAGGATACCGAAGAAACAACAACAACATCCCTTCTCCCGGAAAGAAGTGCCGAAGTTGCACTTAATCGTAACTTCTCTATTTCATCATTAATAGAAAGGTCCTTTTCTATGTAAGTATTTGTTGATGGTATGTATGCTTCCGGCTGGTAATAATCGTAGTACGAAACAAAATATTCAATCGCATTATCAGGGAAAAAATATTTGAACTCCCCATATAATTGGGCAGCAAGCGTTTTATTATGACTAAGTACTAATGTGGGTCTGTTAATCTCCTGCAAAACATTGGCAATGGTAAATGTTTTTCCCGAACCTGTAACACCGAGAAGGGTTTGAGCTTCATCCCCCCTGATTATGCCTTCCGACAATTGTTTAATTGCCTCAGGCTGGTCACCGGTGGGTTTAAAATCAGACACCAGATTAAATTTCATAGATATTGATAGTTTGTTTACTAATTCGTTTTCTCCAGATAACAGGAAACAGGAAAATGATCCGAAATCCCAACGGCGGTTGAATTAAATTTCTTTGCCTTAAAAACCGGATCGTAACAGATATAGTCTATTCTGAAGTACGGTAATTTGCCTCTGAATGTTTTATTCATGCCATAACCACGTTCAACAAAAGCATCTTTTAAGCCTGATGTGAGACGATGATATGCATATGATGTTGGTATATCATTAAAATCGCCACATAAAATAACAGGATAAGGACTTGTATTCATATGTTCTGCAATAGAATTAACCTGCATGGCTCTGTTTCTGAAAGCGATATTTAATTTACTCATAAGTTCGGATGATTTTTTCCTGTCGATTTTGTTTAATTGATTTCCTGTAATCATATCGTAATCATCTTTTCCCAGATAAAGCGATTCCAGATGAATATTGTAAACCCGGAATGTGTCATTAATGAATATATAATCACCATAAATACCGAAATTTCTTGTGGAATCATGGAATAGTGTTCCACTATTAATTCGTTTTAGTTTGCTGAATATTGCCATACCAACTATTTTTTCGCTGTAAGGATTATAGTAGCTTTGAAAATAATAGTTATCAGCGTTAAGCTTTCGTTGAAGAAACACAAGTGGATAATAGTAATTCTCCCCGAAAGAAAAGAATTCCTGAAGACAGGTGATATCAGCATATTGCTCAACCAGGTATTCAAAGATCTGATTTTGTTTTTGATCCAGCTTTTTAAAATTGTTCTCGGTCAGATTATGCACATTGAATGTTAGTATTTTTAAAACTTTGTTTTTGTCAGGTATTTCTTCCTGCTTATTAAATTGTAAATATTTGCCTATAAATCCTGCTCCTGACAAAATGACAATTAATGATAGAAATAAATATTTTTTCCATAGCAGTAGCCAAAGTATTACAAAGAATATATTTATTAATAGAATAATTGGATATGTTATTCCGAAAAATGCAGGGAAAGCCCATTTTGCCGGCGATATATAATTGGATAAATAGGATAGTAATAATGCGATGATTACTATCAGATTTATCAACAATAATATTTTTGTTGTAAATGAAACCTTTTTTAGCCGTTTTTTATTTTGCACCTTATTTTTTGTTACTCATTCTGAAGAGAAATTCTTTCTCTTCCTTTGTCAGGCTTTCGTAACCAGATTTGGATATCTTCTCAAGTATGTTATCAATTCTTTTCTGTTTTTGAACACGTTTATAGTTATATTCATCATCAGTAATAGGTCTTTCATTGTAATTTGCTGTTGTGCTTTGTTTCGGTTTTTTGGGTTTTAAGAAAGGTTGAAATAATTTTTTAAAATCAAATATGTTACTGAAAAAGCTCATATTATAACCTTTTTTTAACATCAATATGTAAATGAAGCCCCAGAATGCACCTCCCAGGTGTGCTATATGTCCTCCGGGATTTTCTCTCTGTATGCTTAATACATCTATAACAACAAGTACTATGGCAATATATTTTAGCTTCACCCTTCCGAATAACAATAAGTTTACGGTATAATTCGGAACATATGTTGAAATGGCTACAAGTATTGCAAGCACAGAGGCTGAAGCACCCAGTGCAATAGCTAAAGAAGTATAGCTTTCAAACACTGGAAAAAGATTAAAAGAAATAATAAAGAATAATGCTCCTAGAATACCGCCCCATATATATGTACTGAGTAATTTCTTTTGACTGAGATATTCCATAAAAATACGACCGCCAAAGTATAATACAAACATGTTGAAAAATAAATGAAAGAAATTTTGCTGAAGGAACATATAGGTAATAATACTCCAAGGTCTTGTTATTAAGTTGTTAACATCGGCAGGAACAGATAACCAGTATACCAGCGGAGAAATATTAAATTGTTCCATAGTTTGGGAGTTTACCTGAAAAAGCCATAAAAACAGGCTAACAAGATTAACAAAAATGAACACCCCTAAATTGATAAGTATCAGTCTGGATAGTATGGTTTTTCTTTTAAAAAATGCTTTAACTTCATCAAGCGGATTTCTGTAATATGGATTCATTATCTTCGATTTCGTTTTTTCCAGTATTTAATAAGGAAGAACCCAAAAATCATACCACCCAGATGCGCAAAATGGGCCACATTATCTCCGGTATTCGCAATACCTGCATATAATTCAATAGCACCGTAAATAATAACAAACCATTTTGCTTTAATAGGAATAGCAAAATAAAGATATATTATTGCGTTGGGAAACAACATTCCAAAAGCGAGTAATATACCGAATACTGCTCCGGAAGCTCCTACAACATTAGGAAGATTAAGATAATATTCTTTATATTTGGAAATGAATGTAACAGCATTTTGCAGGGCATGGTGGTTATCTTCATTAAAAGCCAGTGTGCTATAATCTTGCTTGAATTCAAGGAACTGACGCCATATTTGTCCTGAGTATTCACTAACATGAAATTCATGTGACTGAACAAACGATTGCAGACTTGCAAAACTCGGATCTGACAAAAATGCATTCATCGCCTGTAAGGTTGGATTTATCTGGAAGAAATAAACGATATAATGAACCAGAGCAGCCCCGATACCTGTCACAAAATAATAAAATAAAAAGCGCTTAGGCCCCCATAAGTTTTCCAGTGCATTACCAAACATCCATAGTGCAAACATATTAAATAGTATATGTGCAAAGCCGGCATGCATGAACATATATGTGATAAACTGGTAAGGCTGGAATTTTTCTGAAGGCAAATAATGCAGACCAAGGTAATCGATCAAATCAATACCATAAACACTTTCAAGAACAATGGTTGCAAGAAAAAATATTCCGTTTAAAATTAATAAATTCTTTACTACAGGTGGTAATATCCTGAATCCTCGCGGTCTGATCTGTTGCTCCATCTGTATGATTTATTTTTGTTTCTGCTGCAAAATTAACAACCTGACTGGTTTATTGTTGTTTTATTATTTAAATTTTTTGTCGATACTCTCGAAAGGAATGATCTCAAAGGTTAACCTGCCATCAGGCGTCTTATCAGGAATAGAACATGAAAATAATTGGTCATTCAGTTCTTCCATTTCCTCAGGTTGTAGCTTTTTACCATGGCGTATTGCCAGCCCGGCAGCTAAAGCTCTGGCAAGGCTAATTGTAGTGCTTAGGTTATATTCTGAAATGTTATTTCTGAAATTTTCAATGATTTCTTCTAAAATATCACTTATATTCATATTAATACAATTTGACGGGGAACCGTCGAGGACAAAAGTGTTTTTACCAAATTCGTTGATGCTGAAACCAATGATTTTCAATTCGTTTTTAATTTCTCTGAGTATTTCACTGTTTTCCTGTGAAAAGTTAATATGCTGTGGAAATAATTCCTTTTGGGTAGTGGTTTTTTTCCGCTTAAGTTGATCGAGGTATTTTTCATAAAGTATCCTCAGATGAGCATTGTGCTGGTCAATGATCATAATACCCGATTTAATGAAAGTAATAATAAGGCGGTTTTGAACCTGAAAGAATTTTCGTGAAGCACTAATATCAAATAATTTAGAACTTTCGGAATGAGACTGGCTTAATTGTTCCGTTTTATCCTTATCATCCTGTATTCCGGAACTTTTGGTTATTTCATAAAGGTTTTCCCAGTCATGTTTCGATGATGTACCGTATCGTGCATGATCCTTTGAACGCTTTTGCCTGTTGCCTGATTCAAATGGATTATATTGTGTTTCTTTTTGATAAAAAGGATTTCTGACAGGCTGGTCCTTATCCCGTTCTCTTAAATCCAGACTTTGTTCAACTTCAAAATCCATACTGGGGATAATGTTGAATTTTCCCAGTGATTGTCTGATGGCAGATTTTATTATTGCATATATCAATTGATAATTCTCAAAGTTTACTTCTGTTTTTGTAGGGTGAATATTGATATCAATTTTATCAGGATATATTTCAATGAAAATGAAGTATGAAGGATAAGTATCATTTGGCAGTAATTCCTCAAAAGCATTATCCACGGCGTGATGAAGATAAGGATGCTTTATAAACCTCTTATTGACAAAGAAATATTGCTCCCCCCTTGTTTTTTTTGCATATTGGGGTTTTCCTATATAGCCAAAAATATGCACCTGGTTGGTGGTTTGTTCTACTTTTATAATGCGCTCATTATAGTATGAACCCATTATATTTACTATACGTTCCTTTAAAGAAGATTTTGGTAATTTGAATATGGTTTTGCCATTATGTGTCAGACTTAATGATTTATCAGAATTTGGAATGGCAATACGCTGAAACTCTTCGATTATATGACGGAATTCTGCTGTATTTGACTTCAGGAATTTTCTTCTGGCGGGGACATTAAAAAAAAGATTTTTCACGATAATAGTTGTACCTGTGGGACAGGAGACAGGTTGCTGATCAATTAGTTTAGATCCTTCAATTTTAATTTGGATTCCTATTTCGTCTTCGGTCGTTTTTGTTTTTATTTCAGTTAATGAAATGGCGGCTATCGAAGCCAGTGCCTCACCTCTAAAGCCCATGGTGCGTATGGCAAAAAGATCATCGGCTTTGTGTATTTTTGATGTTGCATGTCTTTCAAAGCTCATCCTGGCATCTCTTTCCGACATACCGCATCCGTTATCGGTTACCTGAATGGAGGTTTTGCCTGCATCCTTTATCACAAGTGTAATATCATCTGCTCCGGCATCTATGGAGTTTTCAAGCAGTTCTTTAACTGCAGAGGCAGGACGTTGAATAACTTCACCTGCAGCAATCTGATTGGCAACAGAATCCGGTAATAGTTTGATCAAATCCGACATTAATGTGTAAAAAAGGTTACTATATTATGAACAAAGTCTGAAAAGAAAATTAAATAAACGAATAAAAACACTATCAATAAATAAACAATTGTTTTAAGATCGGAAGTTTTTCTTTTTTTGGCTTCCCGGTCATATTTCCATTTTCTTCTTAGCTGCGACCTGAACTGTTCAATATGATCATCACTATCTGTAATGCCCAATTCTTTTTTTCGCTGTTCTCTTTCATCTTTTTCTTTGTCATAATACCTCGGTTTATAATCAAATTGCCGTGGCTTGGGTCTTCTGAAAAAAACTAATTTCATGTTAAACTGGGTTTGTAACTACAAAAATACCCATTATTTTTTATGATGGAGTATGTTTATTGTTAACATTGTATAATTTTGAAATCTTATAAAATCTGATGTAATGGAGATAAAAAACAAAGATCATTTAGAAAAACTAATAGTGGTAGGGGACAGGATGCTGATAAAACCAAAAACACCACAGTCAAAAACAAAAGGAGGCCTTTATTTGCCTCCCGGTTATAAGGAACAGGAAGAAGTAAGGTATGGTTATGTAGTAAAGGTTGGCCCCGGTTACCCGATTCCATTACCTGTGGAAGAAGATGATCAGCCCTGGAAAAATGTTGATGAAAAGATAAAATACATACCACTGCAGGCCAAAGAAGGCGACCTGGCAGTTTTTATGCAAAAAGGCGCAGTTGAAATACGATTCGGAAATGAAAAATATTTTATAGTACCCCAGTATTCCGTTCTGCTGCTGGAGAGGGATGAGGAGCTGTTTGATTGATAAAGAAAGATTTTAAAATCAATAAGTTATGAATTACGTCTTAAACTGACTTCTCCTCTTCTGTTCCGATCCAAATTCCATTTTTTTCTAATAAGGTTTAATTTCAAAAAATAAGGTTTTTATCGAAATATAATTATTCAGATAATGCAATGACAAAGGATTTCTTAAAAACGTCAATAGAACGAAAAAAAATCATGCCCTTGCCAAAGCAGGAATTCTTTGCTGAGCAAGGTAAAACACCCCGAAGAAAATACCATTATAAAACAGACCGCTTAGTACATTATTCAGGAAAAAGGAAACTCCATATGATCCGTCATTAAAAAATACCAATGCGGCAAGGTAGCTTTCCATCAATCCTGCAAAATTCTTTGGGTAAATAGGCAATGCGATCCATGCGGCAAAATTGGTTACAAGGAAAAATATAATGGATGCAGTTATTGAAGCACCCGCAATTGTTGCAATATTGATCTTCTTATTTAGTATAAAGCCTATCATAACCGTAATAGCAAAAGCAATATAAACTGCGATCATATTACTGTGAAATCCTATGATAAGATCGCTCACAAACATGGCGATCAATGGAATGAGGAAGGCCAGATATTTTCTTGAGAAATAAGTCCCGCCGAATAACGCTATTGCAGCAATTGGTGTAAAATTGGGCCAATGGGGGATCAGTCTCATAAAAGCACCGAATAGTATTATGGTTAAGATGAAAATGAATCTTGTCGACAATATTTTATCCTTCATGACATTTGGTTTTATAATTTCAGCAAAAATAGAAAATTCATTTAAAATTTATAAGGGTAAAAATATTTTTTTTTCGACAAACCTTATTTTAATAATTTTGTCTTTAATGGAGAAAGTTCTTAAATTTTTGGATAGCCTCAACATGACAGCAGTTATGACATAGAGAGGGGAGGGCTGCGGAGGGCGCAGAGCGTCCTCCGCAGCGCTCCCCCAAAATAAATGAACCACTGTCATTTCGACTAGAAAAACTGAGCAAAGCGAAGTTTTTGAAGGAGAAATCTCCTTAATAAGTAATTTATATACAGTCACTATTCAGGCTTTTTAAGATATTTGAATTATACACCATAAACATATATAAAAATGAAAAAGATTTCGTTAATAAGTTTAATTGCATTAATTATAACTTTTTTTTCCTGTTCACAAATGAAAAAGAAAGTTGATTTAATAATATATAGCTCAAAAGTATATACGGTAGATTCCTGTTTTTCAACTGCTGAAAGCTTTGCAGTTAAAGATGGAAAAATTGTAGAATTGGGTACTACAGAGGCAATATTTAATAAATACAGCGCACCTAAGGTTTATAATGCTTTTGGCAAAACAATTTATCCTGGATTTATTGATGGTCATTGTCATTTTGTTTCGTATGCCAAAGGATTAGTAAGTAATGCTGATCTGGTTGGTACAGGTTCATTTGATGAGGTCTTGGATACTCTGAGAGCACATTACAATAAATATGAACCTGAATGGTTAACAGGACGCGGATGGGACCAGAACGACTGGAAAGTAAAAGAATGGCCGGTTAAAGACCGTCTTGACGAACTTTTCCCCGATGTTCCGGTTGTATTAACACGTATTGATGGACATGCCGTATTAGCTAATAGCCTGGCACTACGTGAAGCCGGAATCAATGCTGATACCAAAATTACAGGAGGTGAAATATTTATAGATGAACAGGGTGAGCCAACCGGTATACTTATTGATAATGCTGCCGATAGAATGAAATATCTGATACCCGAATTGAACAGGAAGGAAAAAACGGAAGCGCTGTTAAGTGCTCAAAAAAACTGCTTTGCCGTTGGTTTGACTTCCGTTGTTGATGCCGGACTTGACAAGGATGATATCTTATTACTTGATTCCTTGCAAAGAGAGGAGAACCTGAAAATTAAGATCAATGCAATGCTAAGCCCTACTGAAAAAAATTTAAATTACTTCCTTAAAAAAGAGCCATATCATACAGAAAGGTTAACCATAACTGCGGTTAAATTATTTGCTGATGGAGCGCTTGGTTCCAGAGGAGCACTTCTGACAGAACCCTATTCTGATGACCCCGAAAATTATGGTATACTTATAAACCAACCCAATTATTACAGAAAAATATGCAAAAGAGCTTACGATGCAGGATTTCAGGTAAATACTCATGCAATAGGTGATTCTGCAGCTGGTTTGATGCTGGATATTTATGGTGAGTTTCTTAAAGATACCAACGACAGAAGATGGAGGATTGAACACGCCCAGATAATCAATCCTAAAGACATTGATAAATTTGGTAAATATTCGGTTATTCCATCATTACAGGGTACACACGCAACCTCGGATATGTACTGGGCTGAAGATAGATTAGGAAAGAAGCGCATTAAATGGTCATATGCTTTTAAGGATTTGTTAGAGCAAAATGGTTGGATAATTAACGGTACTGATTTCCCTGTTGAGGAAATTGATCCTTTGTATACATTTTATTCAACAGTTGCCCGAAAAGATCATGAAGGATATCCTGAAGGTGGGTTTTTGAAAAGCAATGCCCTTAGCCGTGAGGAAACATTAAAATCTATGACTATATGGGCAGCAAAGGGGAGTTTTGAGGAAGACAGGAAAGGAAGTCTGCAACCAGGAAAAGATGCCGATTTTGTGATACTCGAAAAAGACATTATGACCGTTGATGAAGAGGATATACCTGAAGTACGTATTGTCAGAACATATATAAATGGTGAAGATGTATACAGGAATCCGGAAATAAGATATTAATTAAAATAACCCGTTATTCCAGTATCTTTGCTATCTTATATCCTTTTCTGCCATCACGGTAATAAATCCTGATCAGTATATCCGATATTATTCCAAAAATGATGAATTGAAGTCCCATGATCAACAACAAGATAGCAAGTAAAAGAAGTGGGCGGTCGGCTATATCCTGTCTGTAGGCATATTTTACAATCACAAGATAGATACCTAACCCAAATCCGATAAACATTGCTATCAGACCTATACCACCAAACAGATGTGCAGGTCTTGATGCATATCTCTGCTGGAAAAAAATTATCAACAGGTCGAGGAATCCTTTTGATGTATTCGTTTACATATTTCAAATGTATTATCCGTTGATCCGTCATTAACAATAATTATTTCTTTTTCCTCATAAGTGGAGAGTATGTCCTTTAGTTCCTGATATAAAACAGGTATGTTACCGGATTCATTGTGAACAGGGATTACAACAGAGATAATCATGATGTAAGATGCTTATTACTTTTTAAGTGACTAAAGTATAAAAATATGTTATATATTTTTTAATCAGTAGACTTTATCTCTCAAAGGTAATCAAACATCCCAGTCCCAATGCATCTGTTGTAGGCAACGAAGCAGGTGTAAATTTTGAATATCAGCCCACAGCTTTAGCTGTGGGTTATAAAGGAGAGAATATAATGAGCCGGGAGATTCCTCAACCTCTCGCTGCTGACTTTTATGGTTTTTCGCAATCGGCTAAACGGCGAGAGGTTTACGGAATGACAGGCGCTTTTTTTGGGAGTGGGAGGGGGCTGGATGGCGCATAGCGCCATCCAGCCCCCTCCTGTATTATAAAGGCCCATTGTCATTCCGACTTGAGCGGTCGAGCGCAGCGAGACCGCGAAAGGAGGAATCTGTGAGCGTACTGTTACTCAAGCCTCTCCTTTACAGCAATGATACCCAATGTCATTCCGTAATTATTGACTCACGCCTATTGCAGAATAAATTTTGCGAAGCTGCGAAAGGAGGAATCTGTGGGCATACTGTAATGCAGGTTTAGGCTTGTAACCAATAAAAGGTTCCCCAAACGGTTGAAACCGTTTTTATTGGTAACCTCATTCTTTTCCACTATAAGTGTGACTCCGCAGGGATTCGAACCCCGAACCTTCTGATCCGTAGTCAGATGCTCTATCCAGTTAAGCTACGGAGCCATTTGAGGTTGCAAAGTTACTAAAAAATCACGATTTTTTATTTTTAATTTCTCGGTCCAAAAATCAGGGAACCAATGCGTACCATGGTAGAGCCTTCTTCAATAGCTATTTCGTAATCGGCAGTCATACCGGAAGAAATTTCTTTAAAGTGATCTTTATCACTGAAATATTCATTTTTGAGAAATTCAAAGATATGCCTGAGCATTTTAAATTCTTTCCGCACCTGGACTTTGTCATCAGTTAATGTTGCCATACCCATAACACCTTTGATACTTATGTTTTGCATTTCCTGATAAGCATCACTTTGTAAAAGTTCTTTAGCTTCTTCGAGGTTCAATCCGAATTTGGTTTCTTCTTCTGCTATATGAAATTGTAATAAGCAACTGATTGTGCAGTCAATATTTTTGGCTCTTTTATTAACTTCCTTTAATAGTTTCAGACTGTCGATCGAATGAATTAATTTAACAAAAGGTATAAGATATTTCACCTTATTTCTTTGCATATGACCAACAAAATGCCATTCAATATCTTCAGGCAATTGAGGTTGTTTACTGATTAGTTCCTGGGCTTTATTTTCACCAAATATTTTATGCCCCGATTCATAGGCTTGCATTATCTCTTCTGCTGATTTTGTTTTGGATATTGCTACAAGCTTCACATTATCAGGTAATTTATCCTTTAATTCGTTAAGATTCTTCTTTATATCCATTATCTTATCTTTTTTTCAAAATTACAATTAACGAAGCACTTAACAAACCTGTTAGTTTTTAAATATTATAATCGGAACAATTCTATATCCAATGACATTAATAGATAAACGAAATAAATTTATTGATAATAAATTTGAGGATGACTTTCTTATTCTAATTCGCGCTTGGTTATAAAATGCACCGGATTTATTATTCTTTTCATCCAACAAAAATCCGGTGCTTTTATTTTTTTGTTTTTTTAACTAGTGTAATGTCAAGTATAATGTGACGGTTATTTACCCCCTCTGTCTCGCTACACTCGACATCTCCCCCTGCTCGCAGGGGGAGAAAAAGAGGGGGTAAAATAAACGATAATTGCAAATTTACTATTAACTTAACACTAGTCTTCAAGGGAATGCATTATCAAACCGCTTCTAAGTTTGGGTTCGAACCAGGTTGTTTTTGGAGGCATAATATTACCTGTATCGGCAATATTGATTAATTGGTCCATAGTAACAGGGTAAAGAGCAAAAGCAACTTTCATCTCTCCGCTATCCACTCTTTTTTTCAATTCTCCTAATCCCCTTATTCCACCAACAAAATCAATTCGTTTGGAGCGGCGCAGGTCTTCAATTCCAAGAACCGGCTTAAGCACTTGATTATTAAGAATAGTCACATCAAGAACGCCGATAGGATCGTTATCATCATATGTTCCTTCTTTGGCTATCATTGAGTACCATTCACCATTTAAGTATATGCTAAATTCATGTAACTCCTTTGGCTTGTATATTTGTTCACCTTTATTTTCTATTATGAAGCTTTTATTTAGTTTTTCCAGGAAATCTTCCTCAGAAAGTCCGTTAAGGTCCTTCACCACTCTGTTATAATCTATAATTGTAAGCTGATCATCAGGAAAGTGAACAGCAAGAAAATAATTGTATTCTTCCTTAACGGTATGATTGGGATTATTTTCCTTTAGTTCGTTTCCTATAAGCGCAGCGGCAGCTGTTCTGTGATGACCATCAGCTACATAAGTTGAGGAGATCTGATTAAATAACTCAATGATCTTTTTAATTACTTTTTGATCACGGATTACCCAAAAATGATGTCCTACTCCGTCATTGGTAGTAAAATCATATTCGGGTTCTTTTTTTACTATTTCTGCAACTATCTCATCAATTTCATCTACTGCAGGATAGGTAAAGAACACCGGTTCATAATTCAATTTACTTATTCTTACATGGTTTTTTCTGTCTTCTTCCTTATCAGGGCGGGTTAATTCATGTTTTTTAATAACATTGTTCATATAATCTTCAACACTGGCACATCCGACAATTCCGTATTGTGTTTTACCTTCCATCGTTTGGGCATATATGTATAGATATTTATCATCGTCCTGAAACAGAATATCTTCATCCTTTAATTTATCGAAATTTTCTTTACCCTTTTTATAAACTTCCGGACTGTATGGATCAACATCATCGGAAAGATCAATTTCAGGCTTAACTACATGAAGGAACGATAATTCGTTACCTTTAGCTTCTTCTCTCGCTTCTTCTTTGTTTAATACGTCATAAGGTTTTGAAGCAATATCCTTTGCTTTATATTTTATTGGTCTTATTCCTTTAAATGCTTTTAATACTGCCATAGTTGTTTTTACTGATTTTCGTTATTATAATTATTGTTATTATTGTTATTGTTACTATTTCTTTGCAATGATGATATTAATGCGCCCAACATTTTTGTCATTTCCATTAAATGGGTTCTTGATTCTTCTTCCTGCATTTCATCGATATATTCGAGATTCTTTAAGATTGTTGTGATCACAATGCATTCTCTTAATGCGCTTTTAGCCATTTTAAGGTAATAAATGAATTGACTTTTGTTTCTTGCTGATCCTTCTGCTATGTTTAAAGCAATGGACTGGGAAGAGTTTTTAAATTTTTCGATAATACTGCTATCCTGGTTTTCTTTATCCTCGTTGAACATGTTAAAAACCCATGTTGCATAGTCCAATGCTTTGTGATAGATTCTCAGATCTTCAAACCTGAAAAAAGTTACTTTTTTTTCTGTTAATTGTTCCATGACTAAGTATTTAATTATTTAATTCATCGTTTTTATCCGGAAAAATATAATTATTTCCAACTAATTAATCTACCAAACCAATTAGTAGTTTAATTCTAATATATAGTTATTCAGATCAATTAACCTTAAAGGTTGTATCACCTTTTTTTAGATAATTAACAATTTGGTTGGCAGCCGCAATACCAGCATTTATATTAGCTTCTGAGGTTTGCGCTCCCATTTTCTTGGGTGTGAAAAAGAATCTGCCAGGATACTCTTTTTCAATCTCATCACAACAATCCGGGGCAATATCAGAGATATATTTAAAATCCGGTCTCTCTGCAAACATTTTTAGTAATCCTTCCTCATCAATTATTTCTTTTCTGGCTGTATTCACCAGTACTGCGTTTTCAGGCATTTTTGACATCAATTCATAATTGATGGATTTTATTGTTTTTTCATTAGCCGGAATATGGAGAGATATATACTGGCATGTTTTAAAAAGCTCTTCTGCACTACCTAATGGTTTTACACATGCTTTTTCAATAGTTTCTTTCGGTTTAGAACTATAGGCGTAGACATCCATTTTTAAGCCCAATGCAATTTCCGCAACACATTTGCCAACATTACCAAATGCAAATACACCAAGCTTTTTGCCGCGTAATTCCGTACCAGGTTTACCATTATACAAATTTCTGGCAAGATATACCATCATGCCAAGAGCCAGTTCTGCAACTGCATTCGCATTCTGACCGGGAGTGTTCATTACTACAATGTCTTTATCTGAAGCGGCCTTTAAGTCAATATTATCGTAACCTGCACCTGCCCTGACAATAATCTTCAGGTTTTTACCGGCATCAATTACCTCCTGGTCAACTGCATCTGATCTGACAATAAGAGCGGTAGCATCTTCAACCGCTTTTATCATTTCCGATTTATCGGCATATTTTTCCAAAACCTGTATATCGTATCCTGCTTTTTCAGAAATATTCTTAATTTCTTCAACAGCAGCAGGAGCAAAAGGTTTTATTGTTGCAACTAATATTTTTGTCATGATATATGGATTTTAAATATTAAAAAAAAAATTGTATTATCAAAATTATCAGTGATTTTTTTCAAATTCCTGCATTACTTCAATAAGGGCTTCTACACTTTCATAAGGCAATGCGTTATAGAGAGATGCCCTGAAACCACCTACCGAACGATGTCCTTTAATTCCAATCATTCCCCTGGAGGTAGCAAATTCAAAAAACTCTGATTCCAGGTTGGCGTAGTTATCATCCATAACAAAACAAACATTCATAATTGAACGGTCTTCATCACTTTCAACTGTGGCTTTGAACAGCTTGTTCCTGTTTATTTCTTCATACATGCGCCCGGCTTTTTTATTATTTAGTTTTTGCATTTCTGCAACGCCACCATTATCTTTTATCCATTTTAATGTCTGAAGCGACGAATAAATACATAAACAGGGGGGTGTATTGAACATTGAATCTTTGTCAATGTGTGTTTGATAATTCATCATTGTAGGTATCTGGCGATCAACTTTACCAAGAATATCATTTTTAATGATTACGAAAGTAACTCCTGCAGGACCAAGATTTTTCTGGGCACCACCGTATATTATGGCATATTTTGAAACATCAACAGGGCGGCTGAAAATATCTGATGACATATCGGCTACGAGAGGAATCTTTAGATTAAAATCTTCCTTGATCTCTGTTCCGTAAATCGTGTTGTTTGAAGTTATATGAAAGTATTCTGCATCATCTGGCACTTTCCAGCCTTTTGGAATATATGCGAAATTCTTATCCTCAGAAGAAGCCACTACATCAACTTCGCCAAAATATTTTGCTTCTTTAATTGCTTTCTTTGCCCATGATCCGGTATTCAGGTATGCAGACTTTTTATTCATCAGGTTATATGGAACCATCAGGAACTGAGTGCTTGCTCCGCCTCCCAGAAAAAGTACCGAATAACCATCAGGAATATCAAGCAATTCTTTAAACAGTGATTGAGCTTCCTCCATTATGGCCTTAAATTCTTTGCTTCTGTGTGAAATCTCCATTATTGACAGACCTATTCCGTCAAGGTCCTGTACAGCCTTAGCAGTATTATCTATTGTGTATTGTGATAAAATTGAAGGACCAGCATAAAAATTATGTTTTTTCATTTTACAAGATAATTTTGATTTGTTTATTATTTAGTTTTTTCATTGTAAATTTCACAGCAAAGGTAAAATAATTAATAATAATATAACTTAATTTCCGATATTAATTATAGGTTAAATTATTATTGTAAAAGTTAATGAATATAGATAGACTAATAGTGGTTTTTGCCGAACTAGGCAGGAATTTAAAGAATACTGTTGAATGTGTTAAGAATCATAAAAGCAATTATGATAAGAATAGTGATTTGATTAAAGTTATTAATACTATTGAAAATGAAAATCCGTGGTTTATAAAGGATCATGTATTATTTGCCATTGAATCTATTGCTGAAAGTTTGCAAAAAAACAAGCTTGAAAAATGGCTTTACAATTATCGTGATAAACTAAGTAAAGAACCTGCAGAGAAAAAAATTGGCGTTGTGATGGCTGGTAATATTCCTGTAGTGGGATTCCATGACTTTTTGTGTGTTTTGATTTCCGGTAATAAATTCATTGGCAAGTTATCTACTCAGGATAACAAATTACTTCCTGCAATTGCAGATATATTAATAGAAATCGATAATAAATTCAAACAACAAATTATATTTACAGAAGAGAGAATAAGAGGATTTGATGCAATTATTGCAACAGGTACTAATAATACTGCAAGATATTTTAATTACTATTTTGGGAAATATCCCAATATAATCAGAAAGAACAAAAATGCGGTTGCAGTTCTTAATGGAAAAGAAAACAATGATGAGCTTGGAAAACTCGGTATTGATATTTTTATGCATTTTGGTTTGGGTTGCAGAAGCGTTTCTAAGATATACGTTCCTGAAAATTATTCATTTAATAAGTTGTTTGATAATATCAAAGATTACCATTATGTTATAGACAACCATAAATACAGGAATAATTACGATTATTATAAATCAATATATTTACTTAATCGTGATGACTTCATGGATAATGATTTTGTAATATTAAAGAAACATAAATTGATTAGTTCTCCTGTTTCAGTTATCCATTATGAATATTACACTGACATCATAAATCTTACAAATAAATTGAACAGGGAAGAAGAAAAAATTCAATGCATAGTTTCAAATATTCCTGATATCAATAATACTGTTTCGTTCGGAAGATCACAATCTCCGGAATTATGGGATTATGCTGATAATACTGATACTATGAATTTCTTGCTGGATTTGTGAAATATTCTTATACATTACTTTGATATTAAACAGATAATAACTACTTTTGCACCCTTTAAAATTATTATGGAGATAAAATGAAAAAAGGTATTCATCCTAAAAATTACAGATTAGTTGTATTTAAGGATATGTCGAATAACTATTCATTCCTTACAAAGTCAACAGCAGCATCAAAAGAAAAAGTAAAGTGGGAGGATGGAAAGGAATATCCATTGATTAAGCTTGAAATTTCCCATACATCCCATCCATTCTTTACAGGTAAGATGAAACTTGTAGATACTGCAGGTCGTGTGGATAAATTCAAAAGCCGTTACAAGAAGCATTACGAAAATAAAAATAGTAAAAAGTAATTTTTATATTTCTTAAAAGCCCTTAAATCCAAAGGGCTTTTTTAATTTATAAACTATTAAATTAAGAAATAACATAGTTATCTTATCTTATTAAATTATTTTTGTGATTTGTTTAAGCTTGTGAGATATCAATTTATTATAAATTAATTTATGGTATGAATTATATATTATTTGATAATTTCCGGCGTAATTATTTACTACCGCTTTCCTTCACCCGTCCGGTAGCCGATATGAGGATAGGAATACTAACGATCAGAGAGAAGTGGGAAAAATATCTTAAGGTCAAAACATCAACATTAACAGAAGATTATCTTAGAGAAAAATATCCAATACTAAAAGAAAAGGATAATATTCTCATTAATGGATCTATTTGTCCAAACAAAGATATAACAAGGCTAGTAATGGATCTTCAACCTAAACAGGCCTTAACCACAGGTAATTCAATTATTGCATTACATGTGGATGCCGATGACCTTGAAAAGGTAGAAGAAGGGGATACTCATGGAATAAATGAGATAAAAACAAATTTAGATTACATTAAGTTGGATAACACATGGGATATTTTTGCAGGAAATGATGAAGCATTACGGAATGACTTCGCATTGATAACAAAAAACAGAAAATCAGAACCTCTTAATTCTTCAAATCATTATGTTAATAAAGAAAATATCTTTATTGAAAAGGGAGCCAAGATTGAGAATTCAATTTTAAATGCTTCAAATGGTCCGATCTATATTGGCAAAGATGCTGAAATTATGGAAGGATGCATGATAAGAGGTCCAGTTGCAATATGTAATAATGCTGTTTTAAAAATGGGTTCCAAAATTTATGGGGCAACCACTATTGGTCCGCATTCAAAAGTTGGTGGGGAAGTAAACAATTCAGTTTTTTTTGGATATTCAAATAAAGCACATGACGGATTCATTGGTAACTCTGTGATAGGGGAGTGGTGCAATTTGGGAGCAGGAACCAATAATTCTAACCTGAGAAATACATATGATGAAGTACGTTTATGGTGTTATCCGGAAAAAACATTTATTAGAACCGGAAAAATTTTTTGCGGATTGATAATGGGCGATCATACAAAATGCGCTATTAATACCACTTTTAATACAGGAACAGTAGTTGGAGTTAATGTTAATTTATATGGTTCAGGATTTCACAGGAATTTTATTCCTTCATTTACCTGGGGTGGTACAGGCGGCTTCACACAATTTGATTTTAATAAGGCAGTTGAGGTTGCAAAAGTAGTTTATCAAAGAAGAAATAGAGTATTTGACGAAACAGAGGAACATATACTTAAACAGGTTTATAATTTAACACTCCAAAATAAAAGCTTCTAATACTTGTATACCAATTTGATATTTAACTGATAAATCTTTGGCATATATATTGTCACAGTTAATGAGAAAAATAACGATAGTATTATTAACTTTATAAATTCTTTGAGAGAACCTTGTTTTTAAACAAATTGAATACATAAACTGACAATTTGACTTATTTGCATATGGATAAATTATTTAATGAAGAAAGCTTAAGACTATCAGATATAATTGATGCCGAAACGGAATTTATACCGCTTTTGTCATCTGAAGATGAAGAACAAATTAATGCAGAAGATATACCCGCATCCCTTCCTATTTTACCTTTAAGAAATACGGTATTGTTCCCTGGTGTGGTAATCCCAATAACTGTTGGACGTGATAAGTCTATTATGCTTATCAGAGAGGCATATAAAAAAAGGAATGTGGTAGGAGTTATAGCACAGAAGGATGTTGAAGTAGAAGATCCAGGATTTGAAGATCTTAATAAAGTTGGAACTGTAGCAAATATCATAAAGCTGCTAAATATGCCTGATGGATCTACTACTGCTATTATTCAGGGGAAGAAAAGATTTGAGTTGATAAAAATGATCCAATCGGAACCTTATTTCAGGGCAGAAGTAAAACCTTTCGACAAGACTGAAAAATATGATTATGACACTAATTTAAATGCTTTAATTGACTCCCTTAAGGATCTGTCAATGCAAATAATTAAAAAATCTCCCAATATTCCTTCCGAGGCATCATTTGCTATAAAAAACATTGAAAGTCCTGTTTTTCTCGTGAATTTCATTTCATCAAATTTAAATATAGATGTTTTAGAAAAACAGAAACTACTTGAGATATCCGATCTCCGTAAAAGAGCAAACCAGGTATTATCATTACTCACCAAAGAGCTCCAAATGATTGAGCTTAAGGCCCAGATCCAAAATAAGGTAAAAAATGATCTGGATAAGCAACAACGGGATTATTTGCTTAATCAGCAGTTGAAAACAATACAGGAAGAACTGGGTGGCAGCCCTAACGAACAGGAAATTAACGAGCTTAAGAACAAGTCTAAATCAAAAAAATGGCCAAAAGAAACTGCCGAGACTTTTAAAAAAGAGTTAAATAAATTGCAAAGGATGAATCCCCAGGCTGCTGAATATTCAATACAGATCAATTATCTTGAGACTCTGGTAGATCTCCCATGGCAGAAATACACAAAGGATAACCTCGATCTTAACCATGCACAAAAAATTTTGGATGAGGATCATTACGGACTAGAAAAAGTAAAAGAACGTATTATTGAATACCTGGCTGTAATAAAACTCAAAGATGATATGAAGTCGCCCATATTATGTCTTGTTGGTCCTCCCGGTGTTGGTAAAACATCCTTAGGCCGTTCCATAGCCAGAGCATTAGGGCGTAATTATATAAGGATGTCACTTGGTGGAGTGAGGGATGAAGCTGAATTACGGGGACACCGAAAAACTTATGTTGGAGCTATGCCGGGAAGAGTAATACAAAGAATAAGTAAAGCAAAATCATCAAATCCTGTTTTTGTACTTGATGAAATTGATAAAGTAACCGGTGCTAATATCAGTGGTGACCCACAGGCGGCATTACTTGAAATACTTGATCCCGAACAAAATTCCACTTTTTACGATAACTACCTTGAAATGGAATATAACCTGTCAAAAGTAATGTTTATTGGCACAGCAAATACTCTTGCAACAGTCCACCCGGCATTGAGAGACAGAATGGAGGTAATAGGCCTTAACGGCTATTTGCTTGAAGAAAAAATTGAAATTGCAAAACGACATCTGTTACCCAAGCAATTTAAGGAACATGGTGTTAAAAGAAATCAACTGGTCTTTCGAAAAAAAATACTTGAAAAGATCATTGAGGATTATACACGGGAAGCAGGCGTAAGGACACTGGAAAAGAACATTGCCAAGACCATCCGTAGTAATGCCAGATACATAGCTATGAATGAGTCGTATAATAAATATATTGACGAAAAGGATTTACTTAATATTTTAGGTCCGCCGCATTATCAAAAAGATAAAGAGTTGAATAATAATATTGCAGGTGTTGTAACAGGCCTTGCATGGACGGTTATTGGGGGAGATATTCTCTTCGTTGAAGTCAGTTTAAGCCCGGGCAAAGGAGAATTAACTATGACAGGTAACCTGGGAGATGTTATGAAAGAATCTGCAGCAATTGCTTTTGAATATCTAAAAGCCCATTCTAATATTCTTAAAATTGATCCTGATATTTTTAAAAAATGGAATGTACATATACATATTCCGGAAGGTGCAACACCTAAGGATGGTCCATCGGCAGGAATTACCATCTTTACTGCTTTGGCTTCTGCTTTCACTCGGCGTAAGATAAAATCAAAACTGGCTATGACCGGTGAAATAACTTTACGTGGAAAAGTCTTACCTGTAGGCGGTATTAAGGAAAAAATACTTGCAGCTAAAAGAGCCAAAATAAAAGATATTATAGTTTCTTCAGAAAATAAAAAAGACATTGAGGATATTAAAAAAGAATATATAACAGGCTTGCGTTTTCATTATATTGATGAAATGATCGAATCAGTGGATATTGCACTTCTTAATGAGAGAGTTAAAAACTCGCTAAAGCTTAATTAATGCCTGTCTATAAAGTAGTATAGAGATTTATGTTGATAGATATCTCCTTATTATAGCTTATCGGTCAACATTATGGACAGGCACTAATTAACATCATTTTAATTTCTTGAAATTCTTAATGGCATTAATCAGTTATCGGTGATCAGTAATAAAATTTGAAATCTGACAGTCTTCCTCTAACTAAAACTCAAACTCGAAAGGTAAAGAATCCGGAATCAAATTACTCTTCTTGATATAAGTGATCGCATTACAACATCAATTATTTCATCATTAGTAAAACTGCGGGAATTAATAATCATGTCAAAAATAGAGTCATCAGTAGCTTTTCCCATAAAATTATCAATTAATTGAGAACGTTTTTTATCTACTTCATTAATGTATTCTGCAGCTTCTTGTGTGTTTACCTGATGTTTTTTACTGATAAAATCTATTCGCCATTCCAAAGGAGCAATTAGCTTGATATGAAGAGTTTTTTTTATATCCCTGGTAAGAACTACTCCGCCACGGCCAACTATAATTATATTGCCCCTGGCAGCAATATTTTTTACTACCTTAATTATTCCTTTTATAATTGCCTTCTCATTTTTATGATAACTTGAATACATTGAGCCAAAGAATTCATCCATCGGTTTTCTTTTTTCAGCTTTAAAAACATATTTTACTTTAGAAGGATGAATATTTAAATGGTCAGCCGATTCGTTAATTATTTCTTTATTTACCCAATGCCACTTGAATTTCCTGTTACGTTCGCGGTTATATATTGTTAATTTTTCAGCAAGTTTCCTCGCAAATAATTCTGCAGAACAACCAGCCTGTCTTGATATAGTTATAACAGGGCCTTTTGCTGATGTTGATAAATCTTCTGTTGTAATATCAGTAATTTTATCAAGCTTAAACCGTTCTCCCATATATTTTAGAAAAACATCTTCCATACAAGCATTTATCTTTTCATATAATACAAATATAATAAAATAAATAGATAAATAAAAATATTACATTCTTCAATCAGAATGAAATCGTAATTTTGATTTTATAAAAAAAATATTATGAAGACATACGGACTTTTGTTACTATTTGCTATTGTTTTAATTAATGCCTGTCAAAACAAAGATATAAATAATAACAAAACCGTATTCAGATATAATGAAGCTTCAGGAATAAGTTCCCTTGATCCTGCATACGCTAAAAATCTCGCTAATATATGGGCTTGTAATCAATTATTCAACGGTTTAGTTGAATTGGACAGCAATCTTAAAATTAAACCTGCAATTGCCAAATCATGGACTATTTCTGATGATGGACTAACATATATTTTTAATTTGCGGGATGATGTGTTCTTTCACGATCACCCGATTTTTCCTGATTCTAATGGAAGAAAAGTTAATGCAAAAGATTTCGAATACAGTTTTAAACGTATCTTAAGCGGAAATACGGTATCACCGGGAGCTTGGATTTTCAATTATGTGGAAGAAAATAATGGTGTTCCTGCCTTTAATGCTATTAACGATTCAATATTCGAGATCAGGCTCAAGCAATCTTTTCCTCCTTTTCTCAGTATGCTGACTATGAAATATTCTTCTGTCGTTCCAAAAGAAATTGTAGAATATTATGGTAGTGATTTTCGTAGAAATCCTTTAGGCACAGGCCCTTTTAAATTTAAGATATGGAAAGAAGACAATAAACTGGTTTTTGTGAAAAACAAAAACTATTTTGAATATCATAATAATAAAAGGTTGCCATTTATAGATGCTGTGGCTATTAGCTTTCTTAAAGATAAACAATCCGCTTTTTTAGAATTCATAAAAGGGAATCTGGAATTTATGTCCGGTATTGATCCTAATTATAAAGATGAGCTGCTGACAAAAAACGGTAAACTAAATCCAAAATATAAAGGTCGTTTTAAACTGCTGACTGCTCCATATTTAAACACCGAATATCTCGGTATTTTGATAGATACTACATTGGAAGAAGTAAAAGCCAGCCCTTTACAAAATAAGTATATCAGGAAAGCTATCAACTATGGTTTTAACAGAAAAAAAATGATAAGATACCTGCGTAATAATATAGGAATACCGGGAAATTATGGTATTATTCCTCCGGGGTTACCTTCTTTTGATTCTGCTAAAATGAAAGGTTATTATTATAATCCGGGAAAAGCACGTCATTATCTTAGCCTTGCAAGTTATTCTGATGGTGAAGGATTACCTGAAATAACACTTAATACAACTGCTGAGTATCTTGACCTTTGTAAATATATTCAGCATCAGTTATCCGAACTAGGAATTGATATTGCCATTAACGTAAATCCACCAGGAGCCTTGAAAGAAATGAAAGCACAAGCAAAACTTAATTTTTTCCGTGCTTCATGGATTGCTGATTATCCTGATGCAGAAAATTATTTATCTTTATTTTATGGTGAAAATTTTTGTCCTGCGGGACCTAATTATACACATTTTAAATTAAAGAAGTTTGACAAACTGTTTCTCAAAGTCCAAGAAACAATTGATGATAAGCAAAAATTTGATTTATACAGTCAAATGAACAATTTAGTTATGCAGAAATCACCTGTTGTGATTTTATATTATGATCAAGTACTTAGATTTATTCAATATAATGTAAAGGATCTGGGTATTAATCCCGTTAATTTACTTGATTTAAGATATGTAAAAATAATTAATGATTAAATAAAAAATAGTTTTATGGAAAAAGAATTTAAAAGAATCAATCCTGCGAAAATTGATGAGAACTTTATCAAGTTGATCGGTTTAGATTGGATGCTGATTGCATCGGGACATAAGGATAATCATAATACAATGACAGCAGCATGGGGAGGAGCCGGGTTTTTATGGAATACTCCTGTTACCTTTATATTTGTGCGGCCTGAAAGGTTTACATACCAATTCACAGAAAAATATGATTTCTATACCCTTAATTTCTTTGATAATAAATATAAGGACATTTTAAACTATTGTGGAACCCACTCAGGCAAAGATGTAAACAAAGCAAAAGAATGCAACTTAACGGTTCTTCAAACAAATAATTCATGTGTTTACTTTAAAGAAGCAAGATTAATAATTGAATGCAGAAAAATTTATTTTGAAGATATAAAGCAGGAAAATTTTATTGATAAAAATTTCCTTACAAAATTTTATAAGGATGATTTTCATAGAATATATTTTGGTGAAATAACCGGTAGTTTTGTAAATAGAACATAATATTTTTTTTGTACTGAAAAGTAATAAAACTTGACTATCTTTATTAACCAAATACAATATGAAGAATTTTTTCAAAAAGCTCAGATATCGGGTTGTGCATTTTATATTGATAAGGTGCGCTAGAGGGAAATACAGAAATAAGAAGTTCTTTAATCTAAATATGGCAAAAACAATAGGAATAGTATATGTCTTGGATTCATATGAAGTACAACGAAGTATAACTAGATTGGTAAATAAATTGAAAAGTGAAAATAAAGAAGTCAAAGCTTTAGGTATTGTAAAAAGTAAAAAAGATACTAAACAATATCTTCCGAAACTTTCATTTGATTATATTTATCCAAAAAATGTAAATTTGTCAGGAAAGCCCTTTGGTAAATATTATAATAATTTTGTTAAAAAGGATTTCGATATACTTATTGATTGTACCAATGATGATCTTACACCTGTTTTGTTTATTTTGGCATTGTCGAGGGCAAAAATGAAAATCGGCGGTAATAGTAGTAAAATCAATGAGTTTTACGATGTAATAATCAGCAAAAAGGATAATACAAACCTGGATTCACATATTGAAAACGTATATCATTATCTTAAAATAATAAACAAGTAAAAATGTTACAAAAATTTAAAGGTCCCGGGGTAGCAATGATCACCCCATTTCATAGATACGGTACAGTAGATTTCAATTCCTTTGAGCGACTGATTGAACATGTGATTTCTAATGGTATTAAGTACCTTGTGATCATGTCTCCTGTTGGAGAGCCTGCCTCACTTTCAAAGGATGAAAAATTCGCAATAATGAACTTTGTTAATGATATTGTTCAAAAACGTATCCCTGTTATAATAGGTATCAGGGCTGATAACACTCAGGAATCCATTAACAAGATAAAGAACCTTGATTTTAATCAGGTAGATGCTATTTTATCCGGATGTCCTACCTATAATCTAAAAATAAAGCAAAAAGGAGTATATGCACATTTTAAAGAAATAGCAACTGTTAGTGAAGTGCCGGTGTTTATTTATAATGCTCCCGAAGAATTTGGTGTTCACATACAAACTGAAACTCTGATAAGATTAGCAAACGATTATAAAAATATTTACGGTATTTGTGATTTTACAGGACTAATTCAAAAAACCATGTTAATTCTAAATTACAAACCTGATGATTTTCTTGTAATCGAAGGAAGTGATTATAATACATTTTCCTCAATTGTGCTTGGCGCAGATGGAGGTGTTTCGGCCCTGGCAAATGTTTTTCCCAAAATGTATTCCAGCCTTGTAACAAACGCACTAAATGGAAACTATGAAATAGCAAAGGATATTCATTATAGATTTTTACCGTTAATTGATAATTTAGATAAAGATTGTAGTGTTGCTGGTATAAAATCTATGCTAAACTACCTTGATTTGTGCAATAATGATCTCAGACTACCTCTTACCAAAATAAAGAAATCAGTATTGTATAATCTTAAAACAGAAATAGAAAAAATTTCTCCTTTAAAAAAAATAACGGCCTGAAGAAATAATCCAACATGAATCATTTTAATAGAATTAATTGGTTTTGCTTCTTAGATGCATGGGCATTTGTTTTGCTCTTTACACTTCATACACAAATAAAAGCACAGCAATTTTCTGAAGGATATAATCATCACTGGGATAGTATTGCCAAAGGAAGGGCCGAATTGGTATTTGAATTTGAAGTTGATAATAAACTGGAAATTAACAACCTATCAAGTATTATATCAATTGATAATACTAATGGTAATGCTGTTATTGCATATGCAGATAAAAAAGGATTTAGAGAGTTTCTCAAGTTTGGATATGATTATGAAATACTAACTCCACCAGGCCTTGAAATTAAGAATCTCTTAATGAAAGATGCCAGGGAAATTAATATAACTGATGAATGGGATTTTTATCCTACTTATGAAGGATATGTTTCTATTATGAATCAATTTGAGGCAGATTATCCTGAATTATGCAAAATTGTAACCCTTGGCACCTTGTCTAGTGGAAGACAAATATTAGCAGCAAAAATTACAGATAACCCAAATGATGATGAGCTTGAACCTGAGTTTTTATATACTGCAACCATGCATGGTGATGAGACATTAGGATATATATTAATGCTTAGATTGATAGATTACCTTCTTTCATGCTATGATTCCTTACCTGATATAAATAAACTGGTAAATGAAGTTGATATCTGGATAAATCCTCTTGCAAATCCTGATGGAACATATGCTGCAGGTAATCATACAATTAATGGCGCTACCAGATTCAATGCTAACGGAGTTGATCTGAACAGAAATTATCCGGACCCCGATGACGGGCCACATCCTGATGGAAAAGACTGGCAACCTGAAACCATCATATTTATGGATTTCGCTGAACAACGTAATTTTATTATGTCTTGTAATATCCATAGCGGCGCAGAATTATGTAATTATCCCTGGGATACCTGGTTTACAAGACATGCTGATAATGAGTGGTGGAAATTTGTTTGCAGAGAATATGCAGATACAGCACATCAATATTCTCCTTTTGGCTATTTAACAGATATGAACAATGGTGTAACAAACGGGTATGATTGGTATTCTATAAGTGGGGGACGACAAGATTATATGAATTATTTTCATTCATGCCGTGAGTTTACACTTGAATTATCACATACAAAGATTACCCCGGCAAATGAATTACCTGAATTCTGGAATTATAACTACCGTTCTTTATTAAACTACATAAAACAAATTCAATATGGAATAAAGGGTGTTATAACAGACTCTGTTAGCGGTGACCCTATAAAAGCTAAAATATTTATTGATGACCATGATGAGGACAGTTCATGGGTGTTTTCTTCAATTTCGTATGGTAATTATTACAGACCTTTATATAAAGGTTCATACGATGTAATATATTCTGCTCCGGGTTACTATCCAAAAACAATTAATAATATAGCCATCAATAATTATGAATCATGTTTATATAATATTCAGCTTGTACAGGGAACATCAATTCCTGATCTTAAAACCAACAATAAAATAAATTTTGAGATCTTTCCCAATCCATGCTATAATGGAAAACTTTTTGTTAAAGTAGATAAAAACATAAATAATATACTTATATATGATAGAGCCGGCAATATGGTTTATGAAGAAAAGGTTAATAAAAAAGAATTAACTATTGACATTTCTCATTTTATTCCAGGTGGATACATAATTAGTATTCAATCCGGCAGGCTATTTACCTCACAGAAACTCTTAATTTATTAACAACTATTTTATGATTAAAGTAAAAAAACTTTCTTAGTCTTCATCAATTCATTGCTCAATTATAAATATTCCATATCCTAAGATTAAACGGTAAGCTGAAAAAAAAATAATAAGAACAATTATTGAGATTTTACCTGCTTTTATAGTTCTGGGATTTTCATCAAAAAATAATTCCTGATAATGAATTGATCGCAATATAGTTATTAATACAGGAACTATCAAACATAGGGCTATTATTATTTCATATGTTTCTGTTTTATATTCCAGGGGGATTTTTAATAAAATAATTATAAAAAGCCCAATTATTAAAGGAATAATTAGTTGGTATAGCATGAATTTAGGTCTTAATTCATCCTTAAGATTATTGAAATATGTATTAGCAGAAAGCAAAACCGATCTGGGGCTATTCAGGCCAATTGCTATTAATCCTGCAATTGCAACAAGTGTATGAATTAATTTTCCTGTATCTCTAATGTATGCCCAGCTTAATACATTTCCAAAACCTGTATTTATTATTCCTCCAAATAAAATTGAACCAAAAAAGTAAGTAAGTCCATACAGGTATCCCCACATAAAGAATTGTTTCAGTAATCCATTGGTTGTTCTTACACTCAGGTAAATAAGGTAGAAAACAATACCGAAAAAAGCTGCAATAAACGGTTTGGTGCTAAAAATCAGTTTTACAGCATCATGATACCATTCATTCCTTTTAACATGATAAGCAATAAAGTCATGATAAATAGTTATTTTATAATCGAACAGGGAGGCTATTAAAGCAGTGGAAAATTGCTGAACCACTGTAATAAATAAATAAGCCAATAAAAAATATACCAATGCATTCAGTGAAATTATCCAATATTTATTACTATTGAGCATAATTTATTTTTCAACAGTACAACGGGAATATATATAAGAAATCGTTTTATTGCTTCCTAACTATCACCGAGTGTATATAATTACTTCTTTCCCACAATATCGGGTATTTTACCTTCTGAATATTTACCATTTTTCAGATTATCCCTTATTTCAGAAAATGCTTTAATAGTGTATTCTACATCTTCTACTGTGTGGACTGCTGTTGGGATCAGGCGTATTAAGATAACACCCTTTGGAACCACAGGATATGTTACTATTGAACAAAATATATTATGGTTTTCTCTTAAGTCATATGTTATTTGAGTTGCTTCAGGAACACCACCATTAAGAAATACAGGCGTAACAGGCGATTCAGTGTTTCCAAGACTAAAGCCCTGTTTTTTTAAACCGTTTTGTAAAATTTTTACGATTTTCCAAAGATTATCTTTTAGTTCAGGTTTTGTTCTGAGCATTTCAAGTCTTTTCAGAGCTCCAATAACCATTGGCATTGGTAATGATTTGGCAAATATCTGGGAACGCATATTATACATCAGATAAATTATTACGTTTTTATCTCCTGCTACGAAAGCACCAATACCCGCCATGGCTTTGGCAAAAGTTCCAAAGTAAAGATCTACTTCCTTTTGTACATTTAAATGTTCGTCAGTACCTGCTCCTGTTTTTCCCATTGTTCCGAATCCATGGGCATCATCAACCAATAATCTGAAATTGAATTTTTTCTTTAATGCAGTTATTTCTTTAAGCTTTCCTAAATCCCCCGACATACCATAAACACCTTCAGTGATGACCAGTATGCCTCCACCTGTTTTTTCTGTTAACTTTGTTGCTCTTTCGAGATCTTTTTCAAGGTTTTGCATATTATTATGAGGATATACAAATCTTTTACCGAAATGAAGCCTCATCCCATCAATTATGCATGCATGCGCTTCTGAATCGTAAATAATGATGTCTTTCCTGTCAACAAGCGCATCAATAATTGATAACATACCCTGATAACCGTAATTCAATAAGTAAGATGCTTCACGGCCTGTGAATTCAGCAAGTTCTTTCTCAAGTTTCTCATGGTACTTAGTTTGTCCTGACATCATTCTTGCTCCCATTGGGTAGGCAAGGCCCCATTCTTTCGTGGCTTCAGTATCTGCTTTTCTTACTTCGGGATGGTTACCTAATCCAAGATAATTGTTTAAACTCCAAACTAATCTTTCTTTTCCCCTAAAATGCATTCTGGGACCGAGATCTCCCTCGAGTTTTGGAAACATGTAGTATCCGTGTCCTTGTTTAAAATATTGCCCCAAAGGGCCCATATTCTCTTGAAACTTATTAAATATATCCACAGTAAAATAGTTTTTAATATTCCTAATTAAAACGGCAACAAAATTATAATTTTAATCTTATTATAAAAAGATAAGCTATTTATTTAGAAAAGAATAAAATAGATTAATTTTAATGCTACATGCCAACTTGCTTAAAATAAAATAAATAAATAACATATACGTTTTCACAATTCAACTAAATAGATTAATTTTGCACCATGTTTAAAAAAGGCCTAATCATATTATTGGTTTTATTCATTTCAGTATCATGTAAATTTCAAAGGCTGGCAAAAAGCAGTGATAATGAGTTGAAATATGAAAAAGCTATTGAGTATTTTGAAGAGGCTGATTATTACAGGGCATTAATGCTTTTTGAACAGCTTAATATGATCTACCGTGGAACAAGTAAAGCTGAAAAGCTGAACTATTATATGGCGTATTGTTATTATGAGCAAAAAGACTATGTATTAGCAAGTTATTATTTTAAACGTTATGCAAAAAGTTTTCCTAATACCGACAGGGCAGAAGAGTGCTTATATATGAATGCCTATTGTTATTATCTTAATTCACCAAAATACAGTCTTGATCAGTCAAATACTTATACAGCCATTAAAGAATTACAATTATTTATTGACCTGTATCCAAAAAGTGACAGAGTGGAAAAAGCAAATGAATTAATAGATAAATTAAGGGCAAAGCTTGAGAAAAAAGCATTTGAAATCGCCGAGTTATACTACAGAATGGAAGACTATCAGGCTGCAATAACATCATTTGAAAACATCTTGAAAGAATATCCTGATACAAAATACAGGGAACAGATATATTTTCATATTCTTAAATCATATTATCATTACGCTTCAAACAGTATTAAGGATAAACAAGAAGAAAGATTTTCTGAAGCCATTGAAGCATATGAAAATTTAGTATATAAATATCCCGAAACTGATTATTTAAAAGAAGCAAAAAGATTTCACGAGAATTCACTTATAAGAATGGATAATTTTTAATTATTATAACAACATGGATTATAAAAAAATAAAAACTGAAAACGAAGCAGTTACAAGAAACAAAGCTGATTTTTACGAGCAATCCGGAAACATTTATGAAACAGTGGTAATATTATCAAAAAGAGCCAATCAAATAGCTTTGGAAATGAAGACAGAGCTGGAACAAAAGATTTCTGAGTTTGCAAGTACTACAGATAACCTTGAGGAAATCTTTGAAAACAGAGAACAGATAGAAATAGCAAAATTTTACGAGAGCCTTCCAAAACCAACCTTAATTACTGTTTACGAATTTCTGAATAAGAAAATTTATTTCAGGAATCCCTTGAAAGAAAATAATGACGATAAAGAAATTACCTAAATCAATTCGATGTTAAAAGGGAAAAAAATTCTGCTTGGCATTACAGGTAGCATAGCTGCTTATAAAATTCCTTATTTAATTCGTTTATTGAAAAAAGAGGAAGCTGAAGTAAAAGTTCTGTTAACTCGAAATGCAAAAGATTTTGTTACTCCTTTAACATTATCCGCTTTATCTGATAATCCCGTTTATATTGACTTTTTTAAGAAAGATGCCGGGGAATGGAACAGCCATGTTGAACTTGGCCTTTGGGCGGATCTGTTTCTGATTGCCCCAGTTACAGCCAACACAATTGCTAAAATGGTACAGGGTATAGCAGATAATCTGCTTTTAGCCACATATCTCTCTGCAAGATGTCCGGTTTATTTCGCTCCCGCCATGGATAAGTATATTTATCAACATTTTACAACACAGGAAAATATAAAAAAGCTCACAAAAAAAGGAAATCATCTAATCGCCCCTGCTAAAGGTGAGCTTGCAAGTGGTCTTTGTGGAGAAGGTCGTATGAATGAGCCGGATAATATTTTAACTATCATTAAAAACCATTTTGAAAAAAGCAAAAGATTTAAAAATAAAAAGGTGATGGTTACAGCAGGTCCTACATTTGAAGCTATTGATCCTGTGCGCTTCATAGGTAATTATTCATCAGGTATGATGGGATTTGAGATTGCCGGTAAGGCTGCTGAGTCAGGAGCTGAAGTATACCTTATTGCAGGACCTACACATCTTAATATAGATCATCCTAATATATACAGAATTGACGTAGTATCAGCAGAAGAAATGTATAATGCAGTTACTGAAATATATGATAAAACTGATATTACTATTATGTCTGCAGCGGTAGCTGATTTCACACCCTATAATAAAGAAAGTAGTAAAATTAAAAAAGAAAAAAATTTTAAAGAAATAAAACTTAAACCTACAAAAGATATTTTGGAAGAACTCGGCAAAAGGAAATCAAAAAAACAATTTCTTGTAGGTTTTGCCCTTGAAACAGATAGCGAATTAGATAACGCCAGAAAGAAACTTAAAAATAAAAATCTTGATATAGTCGTTTTGAATTCATTAAAGGATAAAGGAGCGGGTTTTGGAACAGACACAAATAAAATTACATTAATAGACAAACAAGGTAAAACAAAAAAATACGAGTTGAAACACAAAGAAAAAGTTGCTGAAGATATTATAGACAGGATTTTTGATTTAATGTCTTAAATAATTTTATAATGATAAAGAAATTAATTATAATTGTTTTACTTCTTATAAGCGCATTACCAATATTTTCACAGGAATTTTATTGCAATGTTAAAATAAATTCAAGGCAAGTAGAGGGTACAGAGAAAAGAGTTTTTGAGGACCTTCAAAGCGCACTCTTTGAGTTTATAAACAACAGAAAATGGACAAACTTCCAATATGAGAATGTAGAACGTATTGAGTGTTCAATATTGCTAACAATTACCCAGAGGGTATCAAGTGATGAATTTAAAGGTAGTTTAAATATAGCTTTGAGAAGACCTGTATTCAATTCATCATACAATTCAATAATCTTTAACTATGTTGATGATGATTTCCAGTTCAAATATGTATTAAATCAACCGCTTGATTTTTCTGAAAACACTTACACCTCTGAAATAACGTCAGTAATAGCTTTTTATTTATATTTCATGCTTGGGCTTGATTTTGATTCATTTGTATTATATGGAGGATCTCCTTATTATGAAAAAGCGGAGGCTATTGTAAGTGCAGCGCAAAATTCAGGTTATCCAGGCTGGAAAGCATTTGAAGATAATAATAACCGTTACTGGCTGGTAGAAAATATGCTGAATCCTAGATTCAAACCCTTAAGGAAATTCCTTTATGAGTATCACCGAAAAGGGCTGGACAAAATGCATGATAATGCTGATGCAGGAAGATCGGTTATAACCCAAACATTAACAAACCTCAAAAAAGTTCATGAAGACAGACCTGGGTTGTTCCTGATTCAACTATTATTGGATGCCAAAAGGGATGAGCTAATAAATATTTATTCGGAAGGCTCTCCGACTGAGAAAACCAGAGCTGTTAATATCCTTAAAGAAATAGATCCTTCACATTCTTCCGAATACCAAAATGTTCTTAAATAATTAAAAAGTGTTGAGAAATTTCTTTGTAAAAATTTGCTTTTTTTAAGTTCTTGTTATTATTTTTCACCTATGCTAAGACAAATCTCTATTGAAAATTATGCTCTTATCAGGAGCCTGAATATTGAATTCAAACGTGGCTTTTCAGTAATAACCGGAGAAACAGGCTCCGGGAAATCAATCATTCTGGGCGCTCTGGGATTGATCCTTGGTAACAGAGCCGATACAAAAGTTCTTTTGAATAAAGAAAAAAAATGTATTGTTGAAGGGGTATTTAATATAAAGAATTATAATCTTGAAAATTTCTTTGATTCTTACGAATTGGATTATGATGACAATACTATCATCAGAAGAGAAATTAATAAGAAAGGCAAATCAAGAGCATTTATTAACGATACCCCTGTAAAAATAAACTTACTCAAAGAAATAGGGGACAAGCTCGTAAACATACATTCACAATTCAGAACAATAACACTGAATGATTCAAATTTTCAGCTTGCTGTTATAGATGATTATGTAGGTCATCATTCTTTAATTAATAAATACAAGGGAAAATATTTACATTATAAAAAAATTACAAAAATACTAGAAGAACTGATAGAAAAAGAACAAAACTCCAAATCCGATCAGGATTATTATCAGTTTCAATATGATGAGCTCAATAATGCTAAATTGTCAGAAGATGAGCAGAAAGACCTTGAAAAAGAATTAGAAGTACTTAATAATGCTGAGGAGATAAAAACCAATTTATATAAAACAGCCCAATTACTTACATATAACGAAATAAATTTAATTTCTTCCCTTAATGAAATTAAAGGGCTCATTGACCCAATCACCAAATTTTCTGATGAAATTAAAAACATCAATGAAAGAATTGAAAGTAATATTATTGATCTTAAAGATATCTCAAATGAAATAGAAGGTATTGAAGACAAAATCACTACTGATCCCAAAAGACTTGAAGAAGCTAATGAACGCATAGATTTAATATATCATCTGCAGTATAAGCATAGGGTAAAATCTGTTTCTGAACTCTTACAAATAATTAAGGAATTAAATGATAAATTACAATCTATCTCGTCACTGGAAGATGAAATCAGAAAGAAATCAGAAGAAATGAATTTTTTAAAGAAAGACCTAAAAACACTTTCACAACAAATATCAAAAGGCAGAAAACAAGTATTACCTGATATAGAAAAGAAAATAAAAAATCTCTTAAATCAACTGGGTATGCCTGATGCTAAGTTTAAAATTGATTTAACACAATCAGATGATTTAACTAGTGATGGGGTTGATAAAGTGAAATTTCTCTTTACAGCCAATAAAGGTGCTTTGCCTGACGATGTTTCAAGGATAGCTTCAGGCGGAGAATTATCAAGGTTAATGTTAAGTATTAAGTCGTTAATATCCAGTAAGAATTTATTACCAACTATCATTTTTGATGAAATTGATATGGGTGTTTCAGGAGATATTGGAAATAAAGTTGGGGATATTTTATTAAAAATGGCTGACTCAATGCAAGTCATTGCAATTACCCATTTACCGCAGATAGCAGGGAAGGGGCAAAATCATTATCTCGTATATAAGGATACAGATGACGATCTTGCAAAATCTCACATCACCGAAATTTCAGGGGATACAAGAATAGAAGAAATAGCCAAAATGCTAAGTGGAACTGAAATTACAAAGATCGCCATTGAAAATGCCAAAGAATTGTTATTTAATAATTAATTACTCTGTTAAGTTATAATCATCCATAATTATTAATTGATAAGATTTTATTGTTTGTTTCTTTATAAAAAATATACTTACATTTGTCATTTGCTAATTATTTGTCGTAACCAGCATTAAACAGATGTTTCACAGCATTATAAACAAAATATTAAAGTTATGATAGATTTTACCTTAGAAAATGTACATCATGAAATTATTGAAAAGTATCGTGATTTTGTTAAAAGAGAAATTATTCCAAATCGTCTTAAGTACGACGAACTGGCCGAGTTTCCCTGGCCAATTGTAAAAAAAGCATATAAAGAAGGATTAATGAATGGACCTGTTCCAAAAAAATTCGGAGGCAACGGCTATTCGATACTTGAAGGAGCATTGGCTTCTGAGGAATTGGGTGCCGGTTGTATCGGAATTGGAATATGTATAGATGCAAACACCTTGGCATTAACACCATTGCTTTTAACCGGAAATGAAGATCAGCATAAAAGATTTTTTGGCTTGCTGAAGGAAAAGAAAGGAGTAGCTGCTTATTGTTTAACGGAACCCAATGCGGGTTCTGATGTTCAGGGTATTAGTTCTACAGCTATTAAAAAAGGGGACAAATATATTTTAAACGGTCATAAAAGGTTTATTACAAATGGTGAAGTAGCCACATTTCACACTGTTTTTGCTCAAACAGATCCTACCAAAGGTTCCAGAAGCCTCACTGCATTTATTGTGCCTGCTGACCTTACAGGAATTGAAATCAAACCGCATTTGATAAAAATGGGTCAACGGGCTTCAGTACAAAATGAAATACTCTTTCATGATGTGGAAGTACCTGCTGAAAACATGCTTGGACAAGAAGGTTTGGGATTTGTTATTGCAATGAAAACCTTTGACCGAACAAGGACTGGCGTAGCGGCATTAAGCATTGGCAATGCAAGATCAGCTTATGAAATATGTAAGAACTGGGCAAAAAACAGAATTCAGTTTGGTAAACCCATTGCGGCAAATCAGGCAATCGGATTTACACTTGCTGAAATGGCAACTTCAATTGAAGCAGCAAGATTATTAACATGGCATGCTGCACATGCATATGATACAAAACAAAAAACCGCCTCCAAACTATCTGCCATGTCTAAAATGTATGCTTCAGATATGGGTATGGAAGTTACCACCGATGCTGTCCAGGTTATGGGTGGAGATGGTTATTCACGCGATTTTGAAGTGGAAAAAATGATGAGAGATGCCAAGCTATGCCAGATATATGAAGGTACTAATCAGGTACAAAGATTAGTTATTTCAAAAAGTATATTGAAATAAATCAAAACTTATATTGATTATCCTCTATTAACCTATTGGCAATACTTCTTCTTTTTTCTTTTACATTAACAGGGGTTACTTGTGTGAACTTTCTTAAAGAGTTCAACAATATCTGTCTTTCCCTTCCGGTAGTAAATGAATTAATAGCATCACTTCCTGACTTATGTATCCTATTAGCTGCATCATAAATTAATACATCAATAATATCTTTATAAATATCTAAAATATCAGTATCTTCATTTTTTTCTTCTTTTATCATTTCCAGCTTTTTAACCCTTAGATAAGATGATTCGGCTGTGTAAAGATCAATAATCATATCTGAGATATTTATCCATATCTCCTGTTCGAAAATAAATTTTCTTTTGAATTTTTCTGATGCAGTGCCAAGTATCATCAGGATACTGTTCTTAAAATTATTTATAAAACCCTGTTTTTCTTCGTAATAGCTCTTTAAACCTTCTTCTTGTTCTTTATACGATTGAAGTTCATTAACAACTTCCTTTGCTTTCTTAAAAAGGTCAATCTCGCCTTTCATAGATCGTTTTAAGGCAGTATCAATCATAAGCAGTCTATTGATCTCATTAGTACCCTCAAAAATACGATTGATCCTGGAATCACGGTATGCCCGCTCAACAGGTGAGTCAGAGGAAAATCCCATGCCGCCATAAATCTGAACGGCTTCATCAACAACAAAATCAAGCATTTCAGAACCATATACTTTTAGTAAAGCACATTCTATTGCAAACTGTGCAGCAGCTCTGACATTTGCCTGCCCGTATGTCATACCATCTTCAAGATATTCTTTGATTGTATCATCAATATCTTTACTTGCACGGTATGTTGATGATTCAGTAGCATATGCCTTTATTACCATTTCAGATAATTTATTCTTAATAGCTCCAAAATCTGAAATTTGTTTACCGAATTGTTTTCTCTCATTGGCGTAATTAATGGAGTGATTTATTGCACGTTTTGCTGCTCCTATTACAGTAGCACCAAGCTTTATCCGGCCAATATGAAGAATATTAAGCGCTATTCTGTATCCTTCACCACGTTTGCCTAAAAGGTTTTCAACAGGAACTTCAACATCATTAAAAAATATCTGAGTCGTAGATGAACCTTTTATTCCCATTTTTTCTTCTTCCGGATTTATAGTTAAACCCTGCCAATCTCTTTCTACAATAAAAGCACTCAGTACCCTGTCATTTTCTATCTTGGCAAAAACAATGTAAATATCAGCAAATCCACCATTAGTAATCCACATTTTCTGGCCATTAAGGATATAATGTTTACCGTTTTCTGATAATACAGCTTTGGTTTTACCTGCATTTGCATCGGAGCCTGCATTTGGCTCTGTAAGGCAGTATGCTGCGGTTAATTTTCCTGTTGACAGCTTTGGCAAATATTTGTTCTTTTGGTCATCATCACCATAATAAAGTATAGGTAAAGTGCCTATTCCTGTGTGTGCCATAAAAGCTACTGAATATGAATATGCAGATCCAATAGCTTCATTTGCACGCATTGAGGTCAAAAACGATTGATTAAAACCGTCATATTCCTCTGGAATAGAAATGCCCAATAATCCAAATTCCCCAGCTTTCTGAAGAAGGCTTTTCATTAATCCCTTTTCTTTTTTATCCAACCTGTCAATATTCGGAAATATTTCTGTTTCGAGAAAATCCTCACAAGTCTGCACAATCATTGATTGTTCTTCATCAAATTCTTCCGGGATAAAAACATTGTTTGCTTTAATATCATTTACTATGAACTCACCACCTTTTAATAAATCTTTGTTTTTCATGTGCATATTTTATTGAAACACGAATACTTAAATGTTATGCAAAGATATAATATTAAGACAGATTAATAATAATTTGATATCTTTGAAAAAAAATTAGCCATTATGAAACTGCTGATAATAATTGTAGTTGTATTAATATTTTTATTATTTGTAATTATTTATTTGCAAATAATTAAACTGCTGTTAATACGTATTTTTTATTCAAGTTACAGCTCAAAATATATTAAGGCATTTAAATCACTTTACAATAAAAGCCCATTTGGATATTGCATTAAGGATGAGTTCGTATATCATGTACTTCCTTTTAGGGAAATAGAAAAAGATACTCCTAAATATAAAACCAATATTGATATTTG
>CAZJYD010000005.1:4851-22441 GCA_964550205.1 uncultured Bacteroidales bacterium | reverse complement strand
CTTTTAGGGAAATAGAAAAAGATACTCCTAAATATAAAACCAATATTGATATTTGCTTTGAAAAAATCCCTTTTTATACTACCTATAAAAAAATACGCAGATTAAAGAGAAAACCAACTTGTTTTCATGCATATAAAATTACAGGGCACAGTATTAAAATATGTGGGTATAGTGATACCATCACAGATTCTTCTGCCAAAACATTATATTACTTTGTTGATAACGTCTTCTTTATGGGTGAATATGTATTAAAAAAAACCGATGAAAAAACATTGAATTTTATTATTTCTTCCATTAAGAGTAAATACCTTGCCGACGAGATTGAAGGTAAAAACAAATTTTATATTAAAAGGTCGGATAATTCAAAAATATATTATCATGATAATGGATTCTATGTTATCATTTCTTACGTGAATTTGGAAGATGACAATATCAAAAACACAATATTTGGGATTATCGATAGATTAGATGACATTCGTACCAGAATCAAAAAGAAAAATGAAAAATATAAAGGAAATTAAAAATAAAAAGCTGCATTAATGCAGCTTTTTATTTTAGTTTTCTCTTGTTTTTACCGGTTTATTCGATTTTTTTACTTTTATTGATATATCTTTTTTTCGTCCGTCGTAATCGACAGATATTTCATCACCTGGTCCAAGATTTGATTTTATTATTTCTTCAGCTAAAGGATCCTCGATATATTTTTGTATTGCTCTTTTAAGCGGCCTGGCACCGTATTGCTCATCCCAGCCTTTTTCAATAATAAAATCCTTTGTTTTATTTGTTACCTTAATTGTGTAGCCCAATTCGTTGATACGTTCATAAAGATAGTTCAATTCAACGTCGATGATCTTACGTATATTATCACGATCTAACGGATCAAATATTACGACATCATCTACACGGTTAAGAAACTCGGGTGCAAATGCCTTTTTTAATGCGCTTTCTATCACTCCCTGTGCATACGTTGATTTTGCATCACGTTTGGCAGCAGTTTCAAATCCAACACCCTGTCCAAAATCCTTTAATTGCCTCGAACCGATGTTCGAGGTCATAACAATAATAGCATTCTTAAAATCAACCTTACGGCCATAACTATCCGTTAATACTCCATCATCCATAACCTGCAGTAAAAGATGAAATACATCGGGATGTGCTTTTTCAATTTCATCAAGCAATATTATGGAATATGGTTTTCTTCTGACTTTCTCAGTTAATTGCCCACCTTCTTCATATCCTACATATCCCGGTGGTGCACCTACCAGACGTGACACTGCAAATTTCTCCATATATTCACTCATGTCAACTCTTACAAGAGCATCTTCCGTATCGAAGAGGTATCTTGCAAGTATTTTGGCAAGATAAGTTTTTCCAACACCTGTTGGGCCAAGAAATATAAATGAACCAATGGGTTTTTTAGGATCTTTCAGACCAGCACGGTTTCTGCGTATTGCTTTAACTACTTTCCTTACAGGATTCTCTTGTCCTATTACGAATTTTTGCAATTCATTCTCCATATTAAGAAGACGGTCGCCTTCATTCTGAGCAATCCTTTGTACAGGAATACCTGTCATCATGGCAATAACTTCAGCAACATTTTCATCAGAAACTGTTTCACGATGTATCTTTGCTTCTTCTTCCCAACGCCTTTTTGCTGATTCAAGCGTTTGCTGTAGCTTTCTTTCATGATCCCTGTATTCTGCAGCCTCTTCAAATTTCTGGCTGTTAATAGCCTTTGTCTTTTCCTTTTTGGTTTCTTCTATGCGGTTTTCAATATTAATAATTTCAGCAGGTACGTGTATATTTGTTATATGCACTCTTGATCCTGATTCATCCAAAGCATCAATAGCTTTATCAGGCAAATAGCGGTCTGTCATATACCTGCTTGTTAATGAAACGCATGCTTTTACCGCTTCATCTGTGTAATTAACAAGGTGGTGATCTTCGTATTTTTCTTTAATATTATTAAGTATTTCAATAGTTTCCTCAGGTGATGTGGCATCGACAAGAACTTTCTGGAAACGACGCTCCAAAGCACCGTCCTTCTCAATATATTGACGGTATTCATCTAAAGTTGTAGCGCCTATACATTGTATCTCCCCGCGTGCCAATGCAGGTTTAAACATGTTTGAAGCATCAAGAGAACCGGAAGCATTACCTGCACCCACTATCGTATGTATCTCATCAATAAAAAGAATGATATTTGGATTCTTCTCAAGCTCATTGAGAACAGCTTTCATTCTTTCTTCAAACTGACCACGGTATTTTGTTCCTGCCACAAGCGATGCCAGATCAAGAGATATTATCCGCTTATCGAACATTGCTCTCGAAACTTTTCTGTTAACTATCCTAAGAGCCAATCCTTCAGTAATAGCTGACTTACCAACGCCTGGCTCACCTATTAAGATAGGATTGTTTTTCTTGCGCCTGCTAAGAATCTGAGCTATTCTTTCCAATTCCTTCTCCCTGCCAACAATTGGATCCAAACGATCTTCTTCTGCCAGTTTTGTTATATCACGGCCAAAATTATCCAATACAGGCGTTTTGGATTTCGACTTGGAAAATTTCCTTATGTTACCAAACCCTTTTTCTTCTTCCATATCATCAGCAGTATCATCAGGTAATTCATTCTTAGGTTCTATAGTGCTTTTTTCATTATTTTCTATCATTGATCTAAGCTCCTCTTTTATATTTTCGTAATCGATACCTTTTTTTTGAAATGTTTTTGTCACAATATTATCCTCATCTTTTAATATTGCTAAAAGTAAATGTTCCGTGCCTATCTGATCGCTATTAAAAAGCTTTGCCTCGAGATATGTTATTTTAAGAGCTCTTTCGGCTTGCTTAACAAGAGGGATATTATCCTTCTTTGATACTTTCTCGGGTCTTCTGATAGCACGTTCAATCGTCCTTTTAATTTCATCAATATCTATGCCGAAATATAAAAGAATCTGAATTGCGAGACCTTCACCTTCGCGAAGAATACCTAATAGTAAATGTTCAAGACCAATGTAATCGTTACCCAGTCTTATCGCTTCCTCGCGACTATATGTCAGTACATTGTTAACTCTCTTCGAAAACTTTGATTCCATTTATTATCTATACCAATAATGTTTCAAAATTAAACTTTTCAAATAAACTATATTAAAGAATTTCTATGTTTATACGTTTTGCAATTATTATTGTTGTTCGAATTCCTATATTTTTTTGACAATAAAAATACATATCCAAGTAAAATCAAAACTAATTGCAAAATTAATTCAAATAATTACGTAATGCAATATTTATCAACACTTTCGTGTTAGTAATATATCTTATTAAAAGAGTCGTAATTCGAAATATTATTAGTATCTTCGTGAGATATTTTTTATTTATAATTTATTGATAATAAGCTAATTAATAGGGATTTAGAAGATGGCAGAGGAAGCTAAGCTTTTCAAGGTAAATATTGAAAACCAAATGAAGTCGGCCTACATTGATTATTCAATGTCGGTTATTGTCTCACGAGCCTTACCTGATGTTCGAGATGGCCTAAAACCAGTTCACCGCAGGGTTTTATACGGGATGATGGATTTGGGTTTAATTCATAACCGCCCATATAAAAAATCAGCAAGAGTAGTAGGGGAGGTTCTTGGTAAATATCATCCACACGGAGATTCATCTGTTTATGATACAATGGTTAGAATGGCTCAACCATGGTCTTTAAGATATCCGTTAGTAGACGGACAAGGTAACTTCGGTTCTATTGACGGAGACCGTCCTGCTGCCATGAGATATACCGAAGTTAGACTCCGGAAGATTTCTGAGGAAATGCTCGCAGATATTAACAAGGACACAGTTGATTTTCAGCTTAATTTTGATGATACTATCAAAGAACCGGTTGTATTGCCTTCCGGAATTCCAAATTTGTTGGTTAACGGGGCATCAGGAATTGCTGTTGGAATGGCAACAAATATGCCTCCTCACAATTTAACAGAAGTCATTAATGCAACCATAGCATATATTGATGATTCTGATATTTCAGTTGCCGGATTAATGGAATATATTACAGGGCCTGACTTCCCGGTTGGCTCACAAATATATGGACATGAAGGAGTAAAAGAAGCCTATGAAACAGGAAAAGGTAGAATAGTAATGCGTGGCGAAGCACATATTGATGAAGATAAAAATGGTAAAACTGTAATAATTGCTACATCAATACCTTACATGGTAAATAAGGCAGATATGATAAAAAGAACAGCAGATCTTGTTGTTGATAAAAAGATTATAGGAATTAGCGATATACGGGATGAGTCTGACAGGAAGGGGCTTAGAATTGTATACGAATTAAAAAAGGATGCTGTTGCCAATGTTGTTAAGAACAAGTTATATCAATATACTTCATTACAGTCGTCTTTTAATGTTAATAATATTGCCCTGGTCAAAGGAAGACCGAAGCTACTAAATCTAAAAGGCTTGATTGCCAATTACGTAGAGCACAGGCATGATGTTGTTACGCGTAGAACTAAGTTTGAGCTACAGGAAGCTGAGAAAAAAGCACACATATTAGAAGGGCTTATTATAGCACTTGATAATATTGATGAGGTAATTTCATTGATAAGAGCCTCAAGAAATCCCGAAGAAGCAAAAAACGGATTGATGAATCGATTTGAACTTACGGAAACTCAATCCAAAGCAATTCTTGATATGAGATTGCAAAAGCTGACGGGACTTGAACGTGAGAAAATAAAAGAAGAATACGAAGAATTAATAAAAACTATAGCAAGGCTCAAAGAAATCCTTGATAATAAAAGCTTGAGAATGAATATTATCAAGGAAGAATTAAATAAACTTAAGGAAGAATATGGTGACGAAAAACAAAGTAAAATCATCTATGCTGCTGATGATTTTAAAATTGAGGACACCATACCTGATGAGGAAGTAGTTATTACTATTTCTCATTTAGGATATATAAAAAGAACACCTCTCAATGAATACCGTCTGCAGAAACGGGGTGGGAGAGGAGCACGCGGTAGCACAATAAGAAATGAGGATTTTGTTGAACATCTTTTTATTGCTACAAACCATAACTATCTTCTGTTTTTTACAGAGTCTGGTAAATGTTTCTGGCTCAGGGTTTTTGAGATCCCCGAAGGAAGCAAGATATCAAAAGGAAGAGCTATTCAAAACCTGATTAACATCGAACAAAATGATAAAGTCAGAGCCTTTGTTAATGTTAAAAACCTGGAGGATAAGAAATATATTGAAAGTAATTATATTATTCTCGGCACTAAAAAAGGTATTATAAAGAAAACCTCGCTGGAAGAATTTTCACGTCCGCGTCAGTCGGGAATTATTGCAATTAATATCCATGAGGGTGATCATCTTATCGAAACAAAATTAACAAACGGAAGTAACGAAATATTTATGGCAGTTAAATCAGGAAGATCCATAAGATTTCCTGAAAGAAATGTCAGGCCTATGGGCAGGAATGCTTCGGGAGTTAGAGGTATAAAGCTTGATGATGAAAAAGATGAAATGGTGGGTATGATATGTATTGAAAATGGCAAATTCGATATTATGGTTGTTTCTGAGGGCGGATATGGTAAGCGTTCCAAACTAAATGACTATAGAGTTACCAACAGGGGAGGTAAAGGTGTTAAAACACTAAATATTACTCCAAAAACCGGTAGCCTTATTGCTATTAAAGAAGTTCTTGAGCATGATGATCTTATGATAATAAATCGTTCAGGGGTTATAATTCGCCTTCCTGTTGGTGATATTCGTGTTATGGGCAGAGCCACACAAGGAGTAAAATTAATAAATCTGAAAAGCGATGATACAATTGCAGCCGTGGCTAAGGTTGATAAGGTAAATAATGGTAATAGTGATGATCACTAGTGTAATGTCAAGTATAATGTGACGGTTATTTATCCCCTCTGTCTCGCTACACTCGACATCTCCCCCTGCTCGCAGGGGGAGAAAAAGAGGGGGTAAAATAAACGATAATTGCAAATTTACTATTGACTTAACACTAGTCGGAACGAGAAATTAACTGAATTCTGCAAGATAAATCAATAAATTGGCAAAATAATTGTTTATGTTTTTATCAGGTAAAAGATTTTTGTTAATTTGCCAAATTAATAATGAAAGTATAACCCTTAAAATATATATTTATGAAAAGAATAGGAATCGTTTTAATTTTAGTGTTTGCGTTTATCATAACTAATGCTCAGGTAAGAAACAGAACCAGTGCATATAACAGTCACAGGCATGGCAAACTTGGAGAGGCCAGGGAATATATTGATAAAGCAATAGAGCATGATAAGACAAAAGATGACGCTAAAACCTGGTTTTACCGTGGTAATATATATTATGATATTGCCATATCAAAAGACTCCAACTTTCAAAAACTTTGTAAAAATCCTTTTGAAATAGCTGAAGAATCATACAAAAAAGCGATGGAGCTGGACGAAAATAACAAGTACTACATTGATATAAGAAAAAATATGATGGCTGTTGCTCAGGGCTTTTACAACAAAGCAGTAAAAAACTTCAATGAATCGGATTTCGCAGCAGCTTCGGATTATTTTAAAAAAGCTTACGATGCCAATAAAAGTGTTGACATTCTTGATACAGCTGCCTTATTCAATTCAGCAGTATCTGCTGTAAAAGCTAATGAATATAAAACAGCCATTAATTACTTCTTAATACTTGATGAGCTGAATTATAACAATCCATCTGTTTATGAATCTTTATCTGGAGCATACATGGCTTTGGATAGCATCGAGAAAGCTATAAAATATGTTGGTGTTGGAAGGGAGAAGTTTCCGGATTCATATAATATTCTTATTGCTGAGATAAATCTTTACATGAAAACCGGAAATAACAAACAAGCAATAAAAAGCTTAAATGAAGCTATTAAAAAAGACAGTTCAAATTATACTATCTGGAACGCAATTGGAAACATGTATGATAATATTCTCAAGGATACAACGAAAACGGAGGAGGAGCTTAAAGAAGCATTCCTTAAATCAGAAAACGCATATAAAAGCGCTATAAAGTACAAACAAGACTATTTTGATGCATATTATAACCTTGGAGCTTTATATGTAAATAAAGCCGCTGAAATACAGCAGGAAGCAAACGATCTTCCACTGGATGCGACTGAACAATATAATAAACTCAAAAAAGAAGCTGATGATTTACTTAAACAGGCGCTGCCATATCTCGAAAGATCTCATGAGCTCAGACCAAGTGATATAAATACTATGGTTTCACTTAAAGAAATTTATACAAGACTCGGTGAATACGAAAAGGCAAAAGAAATAAATCAGAAATTACAGCAATATAAATAACAAAAAACCGAAGGAAAAAAATAAATAAGGGGAGAGGTTAATAATTGTAAGAATGATAAGAAGAAAATACTATTTAACATAATATTAATTATACGGCATTTTTATTTCTCAGATTTTAACATATCTTTTAATCTTATAGTATTTCTTTATCATGCAATTGTTTTATTAAGATCATCATCCGATATTATTATATTTTTTATCGGTTTAAAATTTTTTTTAATGATCTCCCATTTTTCAGGATACTTATCGAAAAGATTAATTATTTTTTGTTTATGTTTTTGAATTGAATCAGTAATTGCAGGAGCAGTTATTGGCTTATCCAGAGCTTTTCCTACGTTTGAGCTTGTTAATCTTTTATTTGAGCTTATAACATTTCTTGCAGCATTTTCCAGCTTATTCAATAACTGTGTAGTTTTAACATATTTTGAATCCTGATCATAATATGTTTTTTCTCTTTGCGGTTTTACCTGGTAATCATCCATATTTATATGCCACGCTTTTAAAGTTATAACGTTATCATATTCTTCATAACTCAATGTGTCAACGTATATTACAGTATTACTGATTATTGTATAAAGATTATTAATGTTGCCCTTAAAGTTTCTTATTTTATCTATTGCATCATCAGTAAGTTGGTAGTTCTTATCATTCTTTTCCGACCACTCCTGAATATATCTCCTGCAAAGATTTACCAGGCTTTCTCCATAGTTAAGCCTTGTTTGTTGCAATTCGTTCCTTAATTGATTAGCTTCTTTTATTAATGACCTGGTATTACTATTAACAGTTTTTAATACAGAGCGGTTTTTTCTGTTCTCATTAATCTGATGATTAAAGTAATTATATAATAAGGATGCTATAATATTCTTATTATCAGTTGTTAATTGTTTATCTGATCTGCTTAGAAAAAAGTTGCTAAGGTTTCGGTTGAAATAAATGAAAAGAAGATCACTCAATGTATCATTTTCATTTTTTAATCTCAGTAACAATACAATTTTCTCTGATTCGCCAAAAATATCATTATCCTTCTTCTTAACAGGTATATCAAAAGGCAGCTCATCCTTACCATACCAATTATAATTAAGTTTACCTGTTCTGTACCTTAAGACAAGTTCCTTTTTATCAGTAATATTATATTCCTCAACTTTTGATTCCTTACCAGGCTTCACAACTATCTTCGATTTAATGGAATCAGTATTATTATCATAGTAAATGGCAATAATCTTCTCTATTCCTGGTAATAATGCATTTGCATTCTTGAGGATTATGTCATAGTCATTGTCGGTAAAAGAGAACTTATAAAACATGATAAAAAATAATTAAGCAAATATAATAATTAATTAAGTATAAAGCCAAATAATTAAGCAAGTAATTAAGCAATTCAGTTTAATATTTAAGCTGCTTAATTAAGTTGCTTAATTTATTTATTAAGTTTAAAATTACTATTTAATAAACTTGCATTCAGATATATATCTTTAATAATATTGTAAATATGTTTGTAAAATAGCTTGCAAATATCAAATTAAGTAAATTAAAAAAGTTAAGTTAAAATAAAACAATACAAAATGAAGAAGCTTAATAAAATCATAAATTTTTCTGATGAATACCCGGGTATAAAAAAGTTAAAAGATAGAAATACCCGTTATTTAAGTAACAAGAAAAAAAGAAAAACTGAAAAGAAATTATCATCTAATAATAGTCACGTATATAATAATAAAATGGTTAAAAGAATAAAGGATATAAATCAATACTGTAATGAGAAAGTGGAAAACATATTTAATTATAATGAAGAATCGAAAAGTTGTTTTGTAAATCAGGGAAGAAATACAGATTTAAAACATGTATCAGGCCGCATTGTAGAATGGAAAATCAATGAATATAAAATGAATGCAAGCTGCTGTTATTACGATAGTAAAATTACTTTATTTAAACATAAACTTTCAGATATTTTAAATTATGTTTATAGAAGTTTCCTTATATATGTTTTGCTGGATCATGATCTTAATGTAGACCCCTACCCTGCTGATCAACAAAAAAATTATTTTTCTGATTTAAAATCTGATATGAAACTGTTTGTAAACAAAATAAAGTCAGATGCAAAGGATGTGCTTTTTATCAATAATTTATTTGTTGAATTTGCAAGAACCGCAAAGAAAATGAAAACAATTAGAAAAAACTGCATACATTTCTTCGATAGAATTACAAAGAAGCTAAATTATGTACCCTTTGCACATAAAGCTTATCTTAAGCTTAATTATTTATTCTTTGAACAGATTGAATAATTTACTCTGTGAATCATAAAACATTAATTATTATTCAGGGATTATTTATTACAAATTAAGTTGCTATTAATTAACTTTTTATATACTTTTGTATTGGCAATAATGTAATTGCTATGAATTTTTATCATTCGGCAGGAGATAATAAAAAGTTTTTATATTCTTGCATATTTATGGGAAGCATTTCTGAAAGATATAATTGGAAAGATAAGGTTGTACTTGTTGCTGAGGATGATGACTCAAGCTATTATTATCTTGAAACCCTTTTAAAGAAAGCTTCGGCAAAAGTATTAAGAGCCAGGGACGGTCAACAAACCATCAATATTGTTAATAAAACACCAAATGTCGATCTCATTTTAATGGATATTAAAATGCCCGTTGTAAATGGATTGGAAGCGACAGTAAAAATAAAAGAAACCAATCCCCAAATAAAAGTAATTGCACAAACTGCTTACACCATGCCAGGCGACAGTGAACTGGCATTAGGAGCAGGATGTGACGATTATATAGCCAAGCCAATCAGAAAAGATAAGATTCTTAAGATTATCGACAAATACCTCCAATAATATATTATTTCAGTTAATTTACTTATAATTGCATGAGCTAATTATAATGCTGTGAATTTGGTATTATTGCTTAGGTATTAGATATCAGGTATTATTAAATAAAAATAATAAATGATGAAAAACATTGCCCTAATGTTATCCTGTATATTATTTTCAATTATATCATTAAGCCAGAAAAAAGACAAATCAAACAATAAAGATTATCCCTATCAACCGGTAAGCTTTACAAATGTTCGATTTACAGATAATTTCTGGTTACCCCGACTTGATACCAACAGAAAGATAACCATACCATTCGACTTCAAGAAATCTGAGGAAACCCACAGAATAGATAATTTCGTTGTAGCCGGCGGTTTAAAGGAAGGGTCATTTATAGGTATACGTTATAACGATAGTGATGTTTTTAAAATAATGGAAGGGGCTGCTTATTCATTAAATAATCATCCGGATCCTGAACTGGAAAAATATATGGACAACCTAATAAAAAATATAGCTGCCGCCCAGGAGGATGATGGATACTTGTATACCTGCAGGACTATTAATCCTGACAGTCTGCCCCGTGGTGCCGGTGATAAACGCTGGTCTAATCTGAAAGATAGCCATGAACTCTATAACATAGGGCATATGTATGAAGCCGCCGTTGCTTATTACAAAGCCACAGGTAAAAGACAATTTTTAGATGTGGCGATTAAAAGTGCGGATCTTATAGTAAAAACATTTGGTCCTGATGAAGATCAACTGCATGGTGTTCCCGGACATCAGGAGATTGAGATAGGTTTGGTTAAACTGTATCGTTTAACCGGAAATGATGATTATTTGGAAATGGCAAAATATTTCCTCGACGAGCGGGGAAATGAAGAAGGACATGAATTATACGTATACGGACAGGATGGCAGTAATAGAGTATATACACAGGATCACAAACCTGTGGTTGAACAAAAAGAAGCGGTCGGTCATGCAGTGCGTGCAGCCTATATGTACTCGGCAATGAGTGATATAGCTGCTTTGACCGGAGATAAGGAATATCTTGAAGCAATTAATAACATGTGGAATAATGTCACCGGTAAAAAATTATATATTACAGGTGGTATAGGTGCCAGGCATTCTGGAGAAGCCTTTGGTGAAAACTATCAATTACCCAACCTGTCATGTTACTGTGAAACGTGTGCAGCAATAGCAAATATGCTTTGGAATCATCGTTTATTCTTACTGTACGGTGATGCAAAATATATTGATGTTTTTGAAAGAACACTTTATAATAATTTTTTATCAGGAGTGTCTGTTCATGGGGATAAGTTTTTCTACCCAAATCCGCTTGAGTCGGATGGCAGTCATAAAAGAAGCCCCTGGTTTAAATGCTCATGCTGCCCAACTAATGTAGCCCGTTTTATGCCATCAATACCGGGATATGTTTATGCTCATAAAGGAAAAGATATTTATGTGAATCTATTTATTGGCAGTACAGCCGATATTGATATGGGATTTGGAAAAGTAATCATCAATCAGGAAACAAATTATCCATGGAATGGTGAAGTAATATTAATTATTGATCCTGAATATGAGACTTCTTTTACCATTAATATCCGCGTTCCCGGATGGGCAAGAAATAAACCTATCGACAGCGATTTATATTATTTCATGAACGAAGATAAAGATAAACCTGTGATCGAGGTAAATGGTGAAAAACTTGAGCTGGACATCGAAAAAGGTTATCAGTCAATAACAAAAGTCTGGAAGAAAGACGATAAGATAGAGCTTAATCTGCCAATGCCTGTGCGTAAAGTAATGTCACACGACAGTGTAAAAGCTAATCGCGGAAAGTACTGCCTGCAGCGTGGTCCTGTTGTATATGCTGCAGAATGGTGTGATAATGATGGCAGGGTAAGAAATTTAATGTTAGAAGAAGATGCTGAATTTAAAGTTGAACATAATGAAGCTATGATTGATGGAATCAGCACATTAACAGGTAAAGCTATTGCAGTATCCAAAACCAAAGTTTCATCAGAGATCAATAAAGAAGAAAAATTTTTTATGGCGATTCCATATTATTCATGGGCACACAGGGGACCGGGAGAGATGATGGTTTGGTTTCCTTATAAAGAGGAGTTTGCAAATCCTACCTCACCCCCTACTATTGCATCCGAAAGCAAAGCAACTGCTTCATATGTTCACGATGCAATATCCGCAGTTAATGACCAGATAATTCCCAAAAGCTCAAATGATCATGAAATATCGCGTTTCACCTTCTGGAATCATAAGGGAACAGAAGAATGGATCCAATATGAATTTAATCTACCTCAAACAGTTAGCAGAATGTCGGTATATTGGTTTGATGACGGGCCAGATGGAGGATGTCGTATTCCCGAATCATGGAAACTACTATACAGGGATATGGAAACAAAGCAGTGGAAAGAGGTGGTTAAACACGGAACGTATCCTGTTGCAAAAAATGCATTTAATGAGATAGCTTTTGCTTCGGTAAAGACTGATGCTTTAAGACTGGTTGTAAATCTTCAGGAAGGTTATTCAGGAGGAATACTGGAATGGAAAGTAGAATAATAATAGATTTATATTGATAAGTATTATGCAAAAACCTTATTTAATTTCGGTATTGATAATGGTTTTAATACTGTGTGCTTGTGATACCAGAAATAAAAAAGTAACCAATCAAGGTAATATGAATAGAAACCTAAGCAGTGAATTAACAGAGTTCAAACTGATAAACAAGAACGGTTGCGAAGTGGTTATTACGAATTATGGTGGTAAAGTGATGTCAATACAAGTACCCGATAAAAACGGAAAAATGGGTGATATTGTGCCCGGTTATGAAAAACCCTCGGATTACATAAATGGTAATCCTTATTTCGGGGCTATTATCGGGCGTTATGCCAACCGTATTGCTAAAGGAAAATTCAGGCTGCATGATAAAACATATCATTTGGAACAAAATAACGGTGAAAATCATTTGCATGGTGGCAAAGAAGGATTTCACAATCAGATTTGGAATACGGAAAAAATCAACAATAGAACTCTTAAGTTGAATTATACAAGTGCTGACGGAGAAGGTAACTATCCCGGTAATTTAAATGTAGAAGTAATTTACACCCTGACTGAAGATAACAGTTTACGCATTGATTATACGGCAAAGACTGATAAAGCCACTATTATCAATCTTACCCATCATTCATTCTTTAATTTGAAAGATGCCGGAAAAACCGGTATCCTTGATCATGAACTTCAGATAAATGCAGATTATTACACCCCCGTTGATAAAAGCCTGATACCAACAGGTGAATTAAGAAAAGCGGAGGGGACTCCAATGGATTTCACTTCATTAACAGCTATTGGAGATCGTATAAGTAATGATTATAAACAACTGAAGTATGGTAAAGGATACGACCATAACTGGATACTAAATAAAACAGATGATAGTTTAACACTTGCAGCCATCGTCTTTGAGCCTGAAACCGGCAGAAAAATGGAAGTGTGGACAACTGAACCGGGATTACAGTTTTACTCGGGTAATTTCCTTGACGGCTCTGACATTGGCAAAGACAGCACAGTTTATAATTACCGTTCTGCTTTTTGTCTTGAAGCCCAACATTTTCCCGACTCACCTAATCATCCGGAATTCCCCTCAACATTATTAAAACCCGGACAGGTTTATAAACAAACAACTATTTACAAATTCTTAACCGGAAATAAATGATAACAATAATAAACTGATAAATATGTCATTCGATACCATTGATATTATTGCTTTCGTAACATATTTCACAATCATTGTTTTTATAGGTTTATGGGTATCCAGAACGAAAAAAGGTGAACATAAAAAATCGGATGATTATTTTTTGGCAAGCCGTTCCTTACCATGGTGGGCTATTGGAACCTCTCTTATAGCTGCCAATATTTCTGCAGAGCAATTTATTGGCATGTCAGGCTCAGGATTCGTTATAGGATTAGGAATTGCATCATATGAATGGATGGCAGCTCTTACTCTTATTGTGGTGGCTAAATTTATTATGCCTGTATTTCTTAAAAAAGGTATTTATACAATGCCGCAGTTTCTGGAAGTACGATTTGACAACAGGGTAAGAACCGGTCTTGCTGTTTTCTGGTTACTTGTTTATATCTTTGTTAATCTCACTTCAGTGCTTTACCTGGGAGCGCTTGCTATTAAAACCATAACCGGTGTTAGTTTAATATACGGCATTCTGGGACTGGCTTTTTTCTCTGCTTTATACTCAATTTGGGGAGGACTTAAATCCGTGGCACTGACGGATGTTGTCCATGTGATTTTTCTTATCGGAGGAGGCTTGATAACTACGATTTTAGCTTTAAATGCACTTGGCGATGGTAATGGTCCTATTGCAGGCTTTGCTCATTTGCTGCATCAGGCTCCTGAAAAGTTTGACATGATACTGTCACCTTCTAATCCCCATTACAAAGAATTACCCGGTATTACTGTAATAGTAGGTGGTATGTGGATAGCTAACCTTAATTACTGGGGATTCAATCAGTATATAATACAACGGGGTCTGGCTGCCAAAAGTATTAGAGAAGCACAACGCGGTTTGGCATTTGCAGGTTATCTTAAGCTTCTCATACCATTAATTGTAGTTATACCCGGTATTTGCGCTTTTGCTCTTAATGCAGATATAAACAAACCGGATGAAGCCTATCCTTGGCTACTGGATAACTTCGTTGTTGTTGGTCTGCGTGGAGTAGCTTTTGCTGCTTTAATTGCAGCAGTCGTGTCTTCCCTTAGCTCAATGATCAACAGTACGTCTACTATATTTACATTGGATATCTATAAGTTATATCTAAGGAAAACAGCCTCTGAAAGAAACCTGGTAGCAACAGGTCGTATTGTCAGCTTTACTGCTCTGGTAATTGCTGTTCTGGTTGCACCTCAATTGAAAAACCTGGAACAGGCTTTCCAGTTCATTCAGGAATTTACAGGGTTTGTCAGCCCGGGTGTAGTTGCAATCTTCCTGGCCGGTCTATTCTGGAAGAAAACTACTGCTAATTCGGTATTATGGGCTGCTATTGCTACTATACCATTGTCATTTGTATTTAAATTATTAATACCCGGAATGGGATTTCTTAACAGAATGGGTGTGGTATTTCTAATTCTTTGTATTATTATTTTTATTATTTCTTCAATAGAAAAAAAAGGAAAGGATCCTAAAGCATTGGAATTCAGCAAAGGACTGTTTCATACAGGGAACAGATTTAATATTGCCGCTATTGGCATTATGGTCATCCTGGCTGCATTATATGCATTGTTCTGGTAATAATAATTATGAAAGACATCATCTACAAAACATATAAAGATGTTTACCCCGGAATCCCCGCCTTATTCAGTGCACCTGGACGAATTAATATTATTGGCGAACACACCGATTACAACAATGGTTATGTATTGCCGGCAGCTATTAATAAACGAATTTATTTTGCCATTGCCAAAAACAATAAAAAGCATTGCAATATATACGCTTATAACTTGAAAGAAAATGCCGAATGCCAATTATCCTTTGTTAATCAATCTGGTATGTCGTGGTTTAATTATTTCAGGGGCGTTTGTAATGAAATCAGGAAAATTAAATCATTTGAATTAAGCGGTTTTAATATGGTTTTTGGAGGAGACCTGCCGGTTGGTGCCGGAATGTCATCTTCAGCCGCTCTGGAAACCGGTTTCGCCACAGCATTAAACAATATTTATAATATCCGGCTATCTCAGGATGAGATCATTCAATTAAGCCAGAAGGCCGAGCATAATTATGTTGGTCTGCAATGTGGTATCATGGATCAGTACACGGCTGTAAAAGGAAGAAAAAAAAATGTGATCTTACTCGATTGCAGAACTTTAAAACATGAACTGTACCCTCTTAATCTTTCCGACCATTGTTTGGTTTTATGTAACAGCATGGTTAAACATGCCCTTGCATCATCAGAATATAATACCAGACGTAAGGAATGTGAAAAGGGGGTACAGATAATGAAATCAGTTTATCCTGAAGTAGAAAAATTACGAGATATCACGGTACCCATGCTTGAGCAGAATAAGCATCTTTTCAGTATTAATGTTTATAATAGATGTATTTACATTGTGCTTGAAAATTTAAGAGTTAAAGACTCTTGCAAGAAATTATTATATAATGACCTGATAGGTCTGGGTAAAAATTTGTACTCTGGTCATGAAGGATTGAAAAACCAATATGAAGTAAGTTGCAAAGAGATTGATTACCTGGTTGATCTGACAAAAGAAAATGACGCTGTGTTAGGATCTCGAATGATGGGCGGCGGTTTTGGAGGTTGTACAATTAATATTGTCAGGAAAGACAGGGTAAAGGAATTTATAAAAATAATGAGTGAGGCTTATTTTAAAAAATTCAACATTGAACCGGAATTCTATACTGTTGAAACTGATGATGGAATAAAAAGTCACTAAATTGACTATGGATATTATAGTACACAAAGATTTGTCAAATAAGATAATTTCTTTAATTCTGTTTATAAATTTATTATGCTTACCAGCATCAGGCCAGCAAATAAAAACCTTAATATTTAGTAAAGAAAAACCATTACAGATAGCACAATTCATAATAAATAATAAGGAAATAGATATTACAACTGAAGCCTTGCCCCTTTTCTCATACAGACTTAATGGAAAGACCTTTTACTCTGACGAAACAATAAATTCCAACTCAGATAATGAAACTTGTTTAGATACTATTAACAACCTGATTATCATTGCTAATGAGTTAGTCAATGAACAAAATGGTTTAATATATAAAATTAGTTTTAAGAATTCATCTTCTGACACATTGATATTTGAAAATTTTGTTCCATTAGGTGAATCTTCAGATCATATTTATATAACATCTACCGGACCATGGGCACTGGCGAGGGCAAAATTATTCAGACCAGGTAAAAGTCCTGTTGGAGTCATCTTGCCTGATAATGCCTGGGAAATGGGGTATGCCTCCCTCCCACTGGTTGAAGATATTTCTGTTTGTGCATTAGGACGAAGGACTGAATGTGAAAAATCAAAAAAAAGGCGTTACAAAACTCTAATATATCCTGATGGAAAAATCACCTATACAATACATATTGACTGTTTTACAGAGCAATGGCAAAATGGATTAAAGCTTATGTTCAAGGATCGCTATCTTTATGATCTGGTATCCTTTGATAATGAATTATATGAACGACCCGATTTACAATGGATAAAAGATGATTATCTGATAGTATTGCAGTTTGCCTGGGATAAGGAATTTTATGACTGGAAGAAGCAGAAATATAACTTTAAAGCTTTTCTGAAAAAAGGAAAATATTATTTTGGAGGGTATGATATTTTCGGGCTTTGGCCCACATGGCCTCGTTTAGGAGTGGATAAAAGAAATCA
>CAZJYD010000005.1:0-4751 GCA_964550205.1 uncultured Bacteroidales bacterium | reverse complement strand
AGCGAGGGAATGGCAGTAGTAAAAGATATGCCGGGTATTATTTCAGGTCGTGTTCATGATGCGATATATATGCCTCCGCCTTTAAACCTTAATAAACTGATAAAACCCGATCATTCAATATTCAGGGTTTGTCAATTGAGCGACGGACAAATACACCGTGAGGCAGCAATATCTTTTTTTAATGGTATAGGAACTGAGATAAATACCTTTTCACCCGGAAGGCCGGAATGGATAGAAGAAGAATATTTATATCTTGGGAAAACAATTAAACTTTTAAGGGAAAACAGCAGCGTTTTTAAGACAGATAATTGGACTCCGCTGATTGAATCCCTCGCAGACAGCATATGGATCAATAAATGGCCTGGTGATAATAAAACTATTTATACAATTTTAAGTTTTAATCCGGATGGTCATAATGGTCCATTATTTTCTGCCGGACTCGATGCTGATAAACACTGGATTAGCATATGGCATCATGAGGAATTGGAATTGAATGAAAACAACAAACAACATTATGTACCTGCGAAATTATTACCCTTTTTGGATGAATGGCTTAATACACCCAAGGAAGGCAACATCGATTGCATTGCTGAATTTAACAAGTTTTTGAAAGTCGAGAATGCGCATGACAGCCTGTATATCAATGCTGACAGAGGCAGCCATATTTTAATATGGAAAGAAAATACTACATACCAAAACACACCAAATAAATATAATACAACAAATTTAGCCTTATCTGTTATTAACGAATTTGCTGATTACCAGGGCAAAATCATTATTCAGCTTTTTGATGACAAAGAACTTATAGATGAACGCATTACTCACATTGAATATAAAATACCAAGGTTAGTAAGTCTTAATCAAACAACCGAAAAAGCTTCTGAAGCACCAGATGGTATGAAAACTATTCCTGCCGGAAAATTTATGTTTTATGCTTACAATAAAGATCAGTTTATACCTTATCCTGTAAATGCTGATTCGGTTATTATAAAAATGAAAAAGTTCTACATTGATACTTATCCCGTTACCAATAAACAATATGCACGATTTATTAAGCAAACCAATTATCAACCCGAAGACACAACAAATTACTTAAAGCATTGGATTAAAGGGAAATATCCGGATGAACTTGCTGATCATCCTGTTGTTTATGTCAGCCTTGAAGATGCCAGGGCATATGCCGTATGGGCTGGAAAAAGACTTCCCACTGAAAAGGAATGGCAATATGCTGTACAGGGAGGTAAAGGTTATATATGGCCATGGGGAAATGAATATGATTCTGCATTATGTAATCATCATGTGGGATATACCACGGCTGTGGATGAATATCCCCAGGGTGTGAATGAATTTGGATTATATGATCTTACAGGCAATGTTTGGCAACTGACCAACGACGTTTATTACAACGGAAGTTATTATTTCGTAATAATGAAAGGAGGAAGCTTCTACCACCCTACCTCAAGCTGGTGGTATGTGCAGGGTGGACCACAACCTAATTATCACAGACAAATGCTTTTGCTAATAGCACCCGGTTATGATCGTAATGCTACAGTTGGCTTCAGGTGCGTTAAAGATGCTGAATAAAAAATAATTTTTTTAATAATAATGAGAAAACAAATAAAACACCGGGACTGGATATTAATTATTTTTTTCCTGTTCCTGTTATATCATTGCGGCATACAAAGAAATAATATTATTAAGGTAGCTGTAATAACTACTGATAGAACCAACAAGAAAGAATTGCAATCCATTGAAAATTATTTTAATAAATATGAATCCCTTTCATTTAAAATATGGAATATTAATGATTCCGGTTTAATATTATCCAACCTAAGGGATTTTGATATTTTATGGTACCAGCAATTAGACACAAACAACATAGATCCTGCTCTTGCAAATGAACAAACTGTTAACACCATAAAACAATACATAAAAAATGGCGGTAATCTTTTTCTTACAACGGATGCTGTCAGGTATTTATATATTATGGGCCAGGAATCCAGACCACCGGAAGTATCATATGCCAAAGCTGTTGATTATGGATACGGACGTAAACGTGGTTTGCATTCATATAAATACCATCCGGTATTTAAAGGATTGAATGGGGGAACTTTTTTATTTAGTCCATTGCAGGATACCACAGTGAGACAAACAGGATACTTCAGTAAGGATGATAGTATTAACGGGCTGGTAGTTGCCGTCGACTGGGCTTATATACGCCTTTACGAAAACAAAAAACTTATGCTTGAATATAACCTGGGAAAAGGTAAAATTTTGGCAGCAGGAACTTATTTGCAGCTCAGTATGCCCAATAAACACCGTCAACAGCTCGAAAAGGTTCTTAACAATATTATGGAATACCTTGCAGGTGAAAATGAAACACAAAAGTATTATTGGTATCAGGGAATAAACACTACTGAGGAAAAGGATTTTAAACTCAAGGGTATAACTGCTAAACCTTCAAAAGATAGGCCGGAGTTTAAAAGTAGCATTAAGTTTGAACATACACCTGATGATAATTTCTGGGATTTGGCAGGTCAGCGTATGCTGATCATGGGTAAAGAAAATAGTGGAATTGATGAAATATGGGCTCACCCTTTTATGGCATTAAGGAATTATAAAACAGGATATCGTTCAAATAAAAGTAATAATATAACATGGTTAACTAAAGCTGAGAAGATTATAATTCAACCTCATGCAATAACCCGTATTTATAAAACAGGTGATAACAATATTCTACGAGAAACAATTACTGTTGATAAGACAAAGCCTGTGGCTGTGGTACACTATGATTACCAGGGCAATGATAGTATTGAATTGTTTATCAATTACAAAAGTAATTTACGACTCATGTGGCCCTATTCATCTAAAGTAACAGGAAAAATATTTTACAATATAGACAATGATTTAAATGCCTGCATTTATTCTGATCTGTCAGGTGATCTGACAGCTATTACCGGCTCAAATAAAAAACCTGTAAGTTTTCAGGCAGGAGCTTATTTGAGTACTGATAATAATAGTGCTGAATTAACCGGAAAATATCATGACACCCTGCTATTAAATTGCCTGATGCAATATGAATTAAAAAGCAGTAATAAATTTGACATTGTGATTGCAGCGACAAATGAAGGTACTGAACAAACCTATAACCACTACAAGTCATGTATACAGCAACCTGAAAAAATATATCAAAGGAGCTTTGCATACTATGAGGATTTTTTAAATAAGTGCCTTATAATTAAAACCCCCGACACTGTGTTTAATGAAAGCTATCTCTGGGCTCTCATAGCAACAGATCGTTTTATGGTGTACACACCCGGTATAGGAACTTCACTTGTAGCAGGCTATGCAACCACAGCAAGCGGTTGGGATGGCGGACATATAATTAACGGCAGACCTGGATATGCCTGGTATTTTGGAAGGGATGCACAATGGAGCGGCTTTGCAGTTGATGATTACGGTGATTTTGAAAGTGTTGGAAAAGTTCTGGAAACATTCATAAAATATCAGGATCTGTCAGGTAAAATATACCATGAAATGAGTACTTCGGGAGTAATACATTATGATGCCGCCGATGCAACACCTTTATTCATTGTTCTGGCAGGTCATTATTTAAGGCATTCAGGCGATGTATCATGGACAAAACAAAACTGGGAAGCAATTCAAAAAGCCCTTGAATTTTGTTTTTCAACCGACAGCAATAATGATAACTTAATAGAAAACACAGGAGTTGGTCATGGATGGGTGGAAGGCGGTCATCTGTTCGGGGGCATTTCCACTTTGTATTTGTCAGGCTGCTGGGCTGCCGCCCTGAAAGAAGCAGCCTATATGGCCGAAGTCATCGGTAATGACAGTCTTGCGGAAAAGTACTTGAATGAATACAATATAGTGACTTCAATAATTAATGATAAATTCTGGAATGAAGAAACAGGATTTTTAAACCACAGCCTTAATGAAGATGGTACTTTCATTGAAGATATTACGATAATGCCGGCAATACCTTTGTATTTCAGTCAGGTTGATTATGATAAAGCCATAGCTATGCTTAAGGCTTTTAATTATAATACTTTTTCTGCCGATTGGGGTGTGCGCATTGTTAACAAAGAAAATGAACGGTATAATCCGGGGGGATACCACACAGGCAGTGTCTGGCCTTTGTATACCGGCTGGACAGCACTGGCGGAATTTAAAAATGACCGTCCGGTACAGGGTTTTTCCCATACCATGAATAACTTACTGGTATATAATGACTGGTCATCCGGTTTTATTGAAGAAGTATTGCATGGAGAGGTATACAAACCATTCGGTGTTTGTCCGCACCAGTGCTGGTCAGAAACAATGGCTATACAGCCCTTAATAGAAGGCATGCTGGGCTATGAGCCTGATGCAGTTAACAACAGTCTAATATTATCTCCATACTTTCCTGTTCAATGGAATGAGACTGATATTAAGAACATACGTCTTGATGATCAATATATTGATATAACCTACAAATGCACCGAACCAAATCTGATTTACACCTTCTCCAAAAAAACCGATAAAACAATAGAAATTGATTTTAAGCCCATTTTACCTGCAGGAACTAAAGTACATGCTGTATTTATCAATAACAAAAAGTATCCCTTTTCAGTTGTAAAAAATGGAGAATATACAATTCCCGGTTTATTGTTTAATCTTAAAAATCATACCGTAATAACTATCCCCTATTCCGGAGGCATAGGCGTTGTTCCACCTGTTTACAACAATCAACC
>CAZJYD010000004.1:87034-110356 GCA_964550205.1 uncultured Bacteroidales bacterium | reverse complement strand
TATCAACAGAAAAAAATTATTTTAGTGGTGTTTTTACGCAATGTGGGTTAAAATAAGTGTTTAATAACATATTAAAGGCTTTTCGAAAGATTTTAAGGAAGCCATTTAACAATTAGGTATACTATTAAACTTGTTTATAAAAAGAATTAATAAAAATAAAAGCTAAATAATTCGATTTTGATTTGATCAAACTTACTGATAAGCAGCTTTTATATTTGTTTATATAGCAATTAAATTAAAAAAGTATTTATGAAATAATAATTAAAGTTTCAGGAGCTTGTTAGTTTCCACAGCTTTGCCATTTACTTTCAGAATGATAATATATACTCCGGGTTTAAGCTTCCTTCCATTATATTCAATGGAATGCACGCCCTGTTTTAACCATTGCTTTTCAATCCTGTCAATATATTTACCATTTGTATTATATATTCCTATCTCAACTTTAGCCCTGTATTCTAGTAGGAAATTAAATGTAACAAGCCCAGTATTGGGGTTGGGAACACATTTCAATGAGAGATTTTTACTTAACACAGGTTTGTATTCATTAACCGCAACATTCTCGTCTAAAAGATGGCTATACACTGTAAAGGTTTTTGCAGTATCGCTACTGTAATAAATGTACAACATAGTATTTATACCATCATAATAGGGTATAAAATATTCCATGTAAAATGATCCGGATTCAACACCTGCCGAAAAACTGTAAATGTAAAACCAATTGAATTCCTCTGAGGTATAGCGTGTTTCAAAACTTTTTCCATAATCCGAACTATAATGAACATGGAAATTCATTGGGTCATGCCAGGTAACCAGGTAGAGTTCACCTGGTGACGTGCCTCTTGATAGTTTAGGGTAGTGACCGCCAGGAACATGTCCCGCTATTGAAGTGTCCAGTGCGCATTGTTTTGTAAAATTTGTTCCTGAGTTATTACTAAAATATATACGTAAAGAATCACCACTTGATGGTGCATCTCTAAGATAAATCTCACCGGGTTGTGTTCCAACTTCTGGGCTTGCAGTCAGTAACTTGTTATTAACTAAGGCAAAACTCTCTCCATAGTCAATGCTACGTTCTAAGCTGATACCGGTGTTATCTGTTAATGAATGTACCAAATATATTTCACCAGCAGTGCATCCGGCAGCATATTGATTAGTGTAATTACCGGTAGGTTTTAGCTCCTTCCATGTAAATCCGTAATCATCACTTCTGTGCAGGGTCTTCCTGTAGTAGTTATAAATAACACCGGGTGTAGAATCCCTTAACAAGTATGCAACCTGCATATCCTCAAAAGAATATACATCACAAACATACCTTATGCTCAAGGTTTTACCATTGTCATCGGAAAAGAAAATAGCATCATAGCGTTCTTCCCCGTAAACCGGTTCATACCACATTGATGAAATATAAATCTCACCCGGGGCAAATCCCCTGGTTATCCTTTCTTGTGCATGTATATTGGATAAAAGCGAACAAAAAAGGAACAGGCCAGTAATTAAATTTAATTGTTTCATTTTCATTATTTTAATTTTTAAAGATAATGATAATTAAGTAAATTAAAAAAAATGAGTGTATAGAAATAAATTTTTTAATATGTCTCCCCAGTTATGGAGGACATACCTTTTCATAGACATAATTAATAGTGTCTCGTCCTAAAATAGGTTTACACACACACACACAACTTGCATTTATGTGAATGGTATTATTACCGAGAGGATAAAGCAGTTGCATGATTTTAGATGATGGTTTCCATACTATTAATTCCCTTTTTAAGCAAAAAGTAACCTATTTGTTTATGTCATCGCCGCTTTTTTCTTCTGTTATTCCCAAACAACGGGTCATTCTGAAGGAGCGTAGCGACCGAAGAATCTACTCATTGGTTAATGCAGCCTCTTTTCTATTTTCCTTGCGCATACCGTCATTCTGATGGAGCCGACGGAGGAGGCGACTGAGGAATCTATTATTCTATTATGGACCGCCTTTTTCTTTTACATTCTCTTTGAAAACTTTTGAGAAATAAATCTCCTTAATAATTAATAAAGGCTTCTTTCAATATCCCGTTTAATATCTTTTTTCTTGATATCCTCACGTTTGTCATATTTCTGCTTACCTTTTGCCAGGGCAATTTCCAGTTTTGCCAGACCTTTTTCATTAATAAACAAGAATGTTGGGATGATCGTAAATCCTTTCTCCAGTACTTTTGTTTGTAGCTTCTTTAACTCCCTGCCGGTAAGCAAAAGTTTTCTGTCACGTTTAGGATCATGGTTATAAATGGTTCCTTTTGAATACTCGCTTATATGCATATCTCTGACGAACAGTTCATGACCAACAAAAACACAGTAAGATTCGGCCAGGCTGACTTTACCATCCCTGATTGATTTTATCTCTGTCCCTTTCAATTGTATACCTGCTTCATATTTCTCATACAGATGATACTGAAAGGAAGCCTTTCTGTTTTTAATCTTTATTGTGTTTTGCATAGTTATGCAGATGCCTAAAATAATAATTCTGAATAATGATTATTTCGATTCACCAAGAATCAACGGTAAACCTTCTTCACTGTTACCAATAACTACAATTTTCGTATTATTTGATTTAGCAAGTTCAAGAGTAGCCTGTATGCCTTTTTCCCTTAATATTTTATCTGTTAAGCTCTGGCTTAATATTCTGTTTGCTTTTGCTTTACCTTCGGCGTCTATGCGCTGACGTTCGGCTTCCTGTTTGGCTTTTTCAAGCTTAAATTCGTATTCCAAATATTCCTGCTCCTGCTGTAGTTTTTTTTCTATCGCTGTTCTTATAGTAGGAGGTAAGATAATAGACCGTATCAAAATACGGTTTAACTGAACGTATTTTTCATCGAGAATAGCTTTTGTTTCCTCAAAGATCTCATCCTGAATAGCATCACGTTTAGAGGCGTATATTTGTTCAGGGGTATACCTTCCGATAACAGTTCTGGCTGAGGACCTTAATGCAGGTATAACAACCCGGTTAAGATAATCCTGGCCTATTCTTACATGGAGTCTTCCAATATCGTTCCACACCGGCTGATACCATGCTGAAACATCAATTTGTATTTCCAGTCCATTAGAGGACAGTACATTCATCTCAGCTGATACTTCATGCTGGCGTGTTTCGTAAACATACATCTTGTTCCATGGAGCAAGAAAATGAAAACCTTCACCATAGGTTTCAGTTGTGTCAACACCACCACCGAATGTTTTGAATAATACTCCACCATAACCTGCTTCAATGGTTTTGGTCATACGGCTCCAGAAAATAATTATTAAAATAATTGCTGCAATTATTACTATAATGGGAATGATTTTTTTCCAGTTTAATTCTTGTTGCTGTTGTTGTGCCATGATTATTTGTTTTATGTTTATACAAATATACTAACTTTGTGATCAAATAAAAAACAAATATACAATGAAACATATAACATTAATTTTTATAACACTATTTTTTTATTCTCTTACAATAAGTCAGAATCGTGATTTACCGGAACATTTTGATCTTCGTAATTATGAAGGTGAGAATTATGTGACTTCGGTGAAGGATCAGATGGGTGGAACCTGCTGGACTTTTGGAGCAATGGCTGCTATGGAAGGTAATCTGGTGATGAATGGTAACTGGTCGGCAAACGGTGATACTGGAGAACCTAATCTTGCCGAATATCACCTTGACTGGTGGAATGGATTTAATCAATTCAACAATGACGATATTGACCCTCCAACAGGTAATGGGTTGACAGTGCATCAGGGAGGTGATTATATGGTAACCACAGCTTATCTTAGTCGTAACGAAGGTGCAGTAAGAGATATCGACGGACAATCTTATTATGATCCTCCGCAACGTTCCGAATTCTTTTATCATTACTATTATCCCAGAAATGTAAAATGGTTTACCATAGGGGATGATCTTGAAAATATTGATCTCATCAAGCAAACCTTAATGGATTATGGAGTTATTGGAACATGTATGTGTTATAGCGGAAGCTTTATTAATTATGATTATGTACATTATCAACCACCCAGCTCCAACCAGTTGCCTAATCATGCAGTTGCCATAGTTGGTTGGGATGATGATAAAGAAACCCAGGCCAGCAGCCCCGGAGCGTGGATTGTAAAAAACAGCTGGGGAGAAGGTTGGGGATTCGATGGTTATTTTTACATTTCGTATTATGATAAATGGTGTTGCCGTGAACCGCAAATGGGCGCCGTATCTTTCCAGGAAGTAGAGCCACTTAAATATGATCATACATATTACCATGATTACCACGGATGGCGGGATACTAAAGAAAATACTCAGGAAGCCTTTAATGCTTTTACCGCTTCAAGCGACCAGTTCTTAAAAGCTGTAAGTTATTTCTTTGCTGTTGATTCTATTGATTATGAAATAAAAATATATGATGATTTTGATGGTGAAAACCTGCAGAATGAATTGTATACTCATTCGGGTTGGCTTCAATATCATGGATTCCATACAACAAACCTGGATCAGAGTGTTTTTCTGGAGAAAGGAGAGGATTTTTATATTTATCTCTATCTTGAAAAAGGAGGTCATCCCTACGACCGTACATCCGAAGTACCTGTTTTGTTAGGAGCGAGTTATCGCACAGTGGTTATTTCTTCTGCTAATCCCGAAGAAAGCTATTATAAGAAAAATGGAGAATGGAAAGATTTTTATGAATATGAAGACCCCTCCGGATATCAACATACGGGGAATTTCTGTATAAAAGCTCTTACTATTGGAGATACTACAACTGCTATTAATGAAGTTAGAAATCCTTTCGGAACAGTTGTTCTGCATCAGAATACACCTAATCCCTTTAATGATTATACAAAGATCAGGTATATACTCCCCGGCGAAACAAATGTTAACCTGAGCATTTATGATATTTCAGGAAGGTTGATTACCACACTTGTAAATAAACATGAAGGTGCAGGAGAAAAAACTATTGTATGGGACAGAACTGATAATACGGGTAATAAAGTTCAGCCGGGAATTTATTTCTATGTATTAAGAGCAGGCAATAAGTCATATTCAAGAAAAATGATGATTGATTAATGCCCGCTTCTTTATTCAATACTGGAATTTTACTACCACCTAATAAGAGCACATTAAAAATGTGTTATTAGTAGGACGCTACGCCAAACATAGGGCAATGAGGCTACGCCAAGCATTGGGTAATATTAACCTTTAATAAACTTTGTTATCAAATCAATTAATTCATTCTTTTTAAAAGGTTTTGAGATGTAATCATCAAAACCTTCTTTTATGAACTTTTGCCTGTCGCCGGGCATGGCATAAGCTGTAACAGCCACTACAGGTATATCAGGATAATTTTCTTTTATCTTTTTCATTGCAACTGTGCCATTTATATCAGGCATCCGGATGTCCATTAATATCAAATCTGTCTTTTTTGCTTCCCCGACCATGTCAATTGCCTGACGGCCGTTTGCTGCATGTAATACATTTGCATTTAAATTTTTAAGTATTTTTTCGGCAAGAAAATAATTTGAAAAGTCATCTTCAGCTACCAGTATTGTTTTGCCTCTCAAATCCTTTTCTTCAGCCTGACTTATGGTTTTGGTTTTATCTTTTGGTTTTTTTTCTGCAATAATATCATTCATCTTAAGGTAAAAAGTTGATCCTTTACCGGATTCGGAATCAAGACTGATTTCTGCGTCCAGAAGCCTTGATAATTCATGACAAATGGATAATCCTAGACCAACACCTTCTGTTTCAGCCTTCATAACATCGCCGATTTGCCTGAATGGTTGAAAGATCGTTTTCTGATCCTCTTCAGGTATTCCTATTCCGCTGTCTTTAACAAATAACGTTAACTCATTATCATTAGCGGTATATCCATATTCAACATATCCTTCATTGGTATATTTAAATGCGTTATTAAGAAGGTTAAACATAATCTGTTTTAACTTTGTTAAATCAGTGTTAAGTGTGATCTTATCGTAGACTTTATCAGTTTTGGTTCTTAATTCGATATGTGTTTTATTAAGCTTTTTTCTTTGTTGTAAAGCAACGGATTGTATATCTTTAATAAAGTTATTGATATCGAATTTGCTTTGACTAACTTTTGTTTCACCTGCTTGCAATAAAGAAAGTTCAAACATGGATTCGATGATGTTGAGTAAATGTTCTCCCTGGCTTAATATTGTTTTACTGTAGTTGTCAATATCTTCATCGGGCAAATCGCTCGAAAGTAAATCACTGAATCCTATAATAGCATTTAGTGGTGTACGAAGTTCATGCGACATATTTGTAAGAAAAATAGATTTAAGACGGTTGCTTTCTTCTGCTTCTTCCTTGGCTTTTTGCAAGGCTTTGTTCATCCTGATAATTCTCTCATTGAATTTTTTTCGGGCTTCCTCAGAATTTACATGTTCGGTAATATCTTCCAATATACCGTCGTAATATATAATTTCCTTTTTCTCATCCCTAAATATATTGATGGTCATGGAACCGTAAAATGGGGTGCCATCCTTCTTCTTAAATCGTAATATTTCATTTTTAAGAACGCCTGTCTTTAATAATTTTTGATTAAAGGCCTTGCTGTCTTTGGGATATTGATAAAGGCTGGAATGGTTTACTTTCATAAGTTCTTCTTTATTATCATAACCAAAAATATTAACCATTGCAGGATTTACTTCAAGGAATATACCATCAAGCCCGGGAGTGGATCTGAAAATACCTATTGCAATGTTTTCAGTGAGTGTTCTGTACTTTTCTTCACTTTCCTGCATTGATTTTTCCGTCTGCCGGCGCTCAATAGCCTGACTGATATTACCGGCTATTCCATCAATTAAGTTTTTTTCTTCTTTTATGAATGGCCCTTCATCCAACTTAGGTTGTTCTTTCAAATAATATACTTCTACTGAACCCTTGATTTCACCTTTTATGATAATATCGCTTGAAAGCTTCCACCTGGTTTCATTAAATGGTTGCGATGTGTATTCCTTATTATCAAATCGTATTTTGCAACGTGTTATATCCGGATATTGCCAGCTAGGTGGGATAAACTTCACAATATCTGTAAAAATTCCCTCAATTGTATCGTTTTTTTGGACTGATTCCATTACGTTATACATACATCTGAGTTCCTTCATCCGTTCTTCAAGATCATGCAGTAGCATCTTATTTTTATATTCTGCCCGATAACGATCAGTAATATCACGTATGACACCTGTTATTCGTTTTGTCTTTTTATTGACTGCAGTGGTAATTTCTAATACTTTGTTTTTATATTCAACCTGAAACGGCTTGATGTTCTTTCCTTGTAAAAGATTTTTTATTAAGGGTATAACATTCCTGGCATTTTTTGCGGATAAGAGGTTTTTTGTCAGGGTCAGAATGTTTTTACCAATTATCTTTTCTAAGGGTATCTCCAGTATTTTTTCTAATGACTTGTTAGCTGAAATTAAGTTTCCGGTAGATTTTGAATAAGCAATACCTTCCGAAACTGTCTCAAATATATCTGAGAAACTTGCTTCGCTTTCTCTTATTGTTTCCTCGGCCCGCTTGCGTTCGGTTATATCACGAGCTATACCCAGCACTAATGTTTTTCCTTCAATCGTAACAGGATGGGTAGCAATTTCCACGTCTACCCTGGTGCCGTCTTTTTTTACTAAAGTAATCTCATCGGGACCGGTTGATTGACCACGAAAATTTTTTGCCATAAGAAAAGTAATTTTTGCAATCTGCTGCTTTGGAATTAATTTGAGCTTAAGAAAGTTTTTTCCTATCAGCTCTTCTTTTTTGTAGCCCATTAAATTTTCTGCAGCTTTGTTTCCATCAATAAAATTGCCCTTAAGATCATTCAGATAGTAAGCATCAGGAGCAGATTCGAAGATAATTCTGAATTTTTCTTCAGCAAGGTGTTGTTCTTTCTCAGCTTTTTTCTTGTTAATGGCATTAACAACAGCAGGGCCTAAGCGTTTTATTTGTTCTTTGATAACATAATCATCGGCACCGGCTTTCATGCATTCAACGGCAGTATCCTCATTCATTGAACCGGTCATGATAATAAAGGGAGTGAAAGGTGTTTTTTTGTGTTTGATTTTTAAGGCGGATAAACCGTCGAAACCAGGTAATTTATAATCAGAAATGATCAGATCCGGATTAAAATTTTTCAAGGCTTGAGTAAATCCTTTTTCGGTGTCTACAACCTTAGCCGTAAAATCTTTTAAAGCTGATCTCAGTTCCCGTTTTGCCAGTTCGGCATCAGAGGGCAGGTCTTCCAAGATCAAAACATGTAATTTTTTCTTCATCCTGACTGCGGTTTATATTCATTTACAGATTATTAGTTCTTTGAACCAAAAAACGAAAACATACATCCAATATTGCATATCTCAATTACATTTTTATCCTATTTGATTGGTTGCTAACCAATATGAACCCAATTGATTCATTGTTTCTGTGAAACTGTCAAAATCAACGGGTTTAACAATATAACTGTTGGCCTCCAGATCATAAGCGCTGGTAATGTCGGGATCTTCTCCTGAAGAGGTAACTACAACAACCGGGATTTTCTTGGTTAGTTTATTAGCTAAGCGTTTTTTCTTCAATGATCTGATCATTAGCTCAGCGTCATCCATGTTGTCTTCAATTATAAGTATTTCATATTCTTTTTGTGCCATTTTTTATTTTTACTTTGGCAATGAAAAACAAAATGTTGCACCTTTGTTTACTTTACCTTCTGCCCAAACCTGTCCACCGTGACGGTGAATTATTCGTTGTACCAGTGCCAGGCCCACACCCGTGCCTTTGAATTCTTTTTCACTGTGAAGTCGTTAAAATAGGTTCTTAATTATCTGCTACATTAATTTGATCTCTAAGAGATCAATTAATAATCCGCCTTTGCTTAAACAGCAAATTTTAAGGATGAGGGTGTCTCAAAAGTCTTTGTGTTACTTCGTGAAATACTTGGTGTACTTTGTGGTTAATCTTAAATAATTGAACCACAAAGGATCACAAAGGACACACAAAGTTTCACTAAGTAATATTATCGAAAAAACCTCACAATTTTAAACTTTTGAGACACCCTCAAACATTGGGGAAATAATAAATTAGAAACAAACCCTTTTAAAAATTGGAGAATCAATAACTATTGACAATATATCAGTCCGTATTAATAAAAAACCAAAAATGCAACTATCCATCCATTCATTCATTCATCTTTTTTCTTAAGGTTTAATGCCTCGTAAAGTATCTCAACAGGATGGTATGCCTTGATGCCTGTTCCGTCTTTTATTTGTTGGCGGCAGCTTGTACCGGGAGCAGCAATTATGGTTTTATTATTGCTTTTTCTTATTTCGGGAAAAAGGATAAGTTCACCCACTTTCATTGATAATTCATAGTGTTCTTTCTCATAACCAAATGAACCGGCCATTCCACAACAACCTGATGGTATTTCTTCTACTGTATAATTTTGGGGAAATGAAAGCATTTTTTTTGTGGCATCAGTCGAAGCCAGCACTTTCTGATGGCAATGACCATGAAGCTTTATATGTTTTGAGTTTTTTGTGAAAAGGTCCTTTTTAATGTTTCCATTATTTATTTCTTTTGCTATAAATTCATCAATAAGCAATGCATTTTTGGAAAGTAATTCTGCATCTATTTTAAGTTCTTTATCAGCAAGTTCGGTATATTCGTCCCTGAATGTGAGTATGCCCGAAGGTTCAATTCCAATAAGAGGAGTGTTTTCAGCAATGTGATTTTTTAATAAACTGATGTTTTTATTTGCAACTTTTTTAGCTTTTCTTACCATTCCTTTAGAGAGAAAAGTCCTGCCGCTTTGGACATGACACGGGATTTGAACATTGTACCCGAGGTTTGTCAGTAGTTTAATTGCTGTAATTCCTATTTCGGTATCATTAAACTGTGTGAATTCATCAATAAAAAAGTATACTGTGCCTTTTGGATTGGCCGGATTGAGTTTTTTAAGATTTTTCTTTGTCCATGCTTTTAGTGTTATTTTATAAAGTTTTGGAACAGATCTTTCAGGAGCAAAGCCAAGTATATTCTTCATTAGCCTTGAAGTAAAAATATTACTAACGAAGAAATTATAAACGGTGGGGATAAATGATCCTATTTTGTTAAGAATTGTAATATAGGCAATAGCCCTTGTCCTGAGAGGAATACCATTGGAATCATAATAATGTTGCAGGAATTCTGCTTTATACTTGGTAATATCAACACTTGAAGGGCATTCTGCTTTGCAGCCTTTGCACATCAGGCAAAGGTCCATTATATCATATATTTCGCTGTTGTTGAAAGGATTTTCCTTATTTGAATTAGTTAAGAATTCACGCAGGGTATTAGCTCTTGCACGGGTAGATTTGTTCTCATCGCGGGATGCCATATAACTGGGACACATCATACCTCCCATGAAATGCGTTTTCCGGCAATCGCCCGAGCCATTGCATTTTTCAGATGCCCTTAATATTCCCTGATCTTTTGAAAAATCAAAGATCGTATCTATCTCTTTAATGTATTTGCCGGGTTCATACCTGAGTGAGGTATTCATTTTTGGGGGATTGACAATTTTACCCGGATTAAAAATGTTATTGCTATCCCATGTTGCTTTTATTGATTTTAATAGCTCGTAATTTTTTTCTCCTATTACTATCGGAATAAATTCACTTCTTAATCTGCCATCGCCATGCTCACCGCTTAAAGAACCTTTATATTTTTTTACAAGAAGGGCAGATTCTTCTGCGACTTTCCTGAAGATTTGAACATGATCAGGGTCTTTCAAGTTAAGAATGGGTCGCGTATGTAGCTCGCCGGTTGCTACATGTGCATGATATACACATTTTAAATTATATTTTTTAAGTATTTTTTCGAAGTCATCAATATAGTCGGGTAGTTTACGAGGGGCAACGGATGTATCTTCAACAACAGATACTGACTTGGCATCACCGGGCATATTGGAGAGTACTCCCAGACCCGCTTTACGTAAATTCCAGACTTTATTAATATTATCGCCGAATATGACAGGAAAATAATAACCAAGCTTTTCACTGCGCATCTCCTTTTCCATTTTACTTGTTATTTCAAGTATTTCCTCTTTTGATTCCCGTGCAAACTCCACGATTAAAACAGCTCCCGGATCATCTTTAAGAAAAAAACGGTTCTTGCGTTGTTCTATATTATCTTTTGTAAGATTAAGGATGGTTTGATCCATAAGTTCAACAGCTCCAGGGTTGTATTTCAGAGCTACCAGGTTGCCATATAAAGCATCCCTGACTGATTTGCAATGCACAGGTATGACTGCCTTAACAGGTGGGGGTAGTGGGATCAGGTTTAATTTGATTTCAGTAATAAAAGCAAGTGTTCCTTCAGAGCCGGCAATAAGTTTTGAAAAATTGAAATTTTCCTTGCTATCTGAAAATGGTTCGGTTTCGAGTAAAAGATCAATAGCGTAACCTGTATTTCTACGGGGTATTGATTTGTCAGGGTATTCTTCTCTTATATTTTTCTGATTTTCTTTATTACCAAGTATTTCCCTGATGTTTCTGTATATCTTATTTTCAAGTGAATTTCCAATACATTTTTTATTAAACTCATCAACTGATAAGGCTTTGAATTCTGCCTCACTACCATTGCTTAACAAAACTTTAACTGATATGATATGATCACGTGTGCTGCCATAAATAAGTGAGTGCAGGCCGCAAGAATTATTGCCTACCATACCACCTATCATACAACGGTTAGAAGTTGATGTTTCGGGAGCAAAGAATAATCCCAAATGCTTCAATTTATTATTCATTTCATCAGGTACTACACCGGGCTGAATCCTTACCCATTTGTCTTTTTTATTTACCTCAAGTATGGAGGTCATATATTTTGAAACATCCACAATGATACCTGAGCCTACAACCTGTCCGCTCAATGATGTACCGGCTGTGCGTGGAATCAGGGATGTTTGGTTTTTATTTGCAAACCGTATTAACTTCTTAATATCATTTGTATTTTTTGGTCTGCTAACGGCAAGGGGTATTTCACGATAGGCCGAGGCATCCGTAGCATATAGGACCCGGTAACTGTATTCAGTAAAAATATCACCATCGAAATTTTCTTGTAATTTATCAAGAGCTTTCTTTATTTTCACATCAGCAGTATTACCGTTCATACAGAACTAATTATTTTTTTATCCGGCAAAGGTCGGAAATTAAATTAAAAAACGTGGCTGTTAATTGTTATTAAACAGCCACGTTTTCTTTGGATTTTAATCCATTAAATAAGCCAAAAACAAATTATTATAAATTATTTATTCAACCCATCCTTTTATTTTATATGTTCCTTTTATATTCATAGGGATTTTTTCTTCCTTGGTCATGCCAGGTATTGCCATTATTATCATTTCTCCTCCAAAAGAATAGTCAATTTCACCCTCTATTATCATACCTGTGTTTTTATCGATTTTATAATCAGAGTTTAATGAACCACTAATATCATATTTCATAGGAATCTTGCTCTTAAGAGTGTCCTGGGTACTCATTTCTACTTGTGAGTTTCCTTCTATCATAGCTGTGTTAAGATTAATACCTGTCAACTTGTAGTTATTAACAACTTTAATAGGCATGAACTGTTTTAGTATTGTTGAATCCTGCCAGGTATCACCTATACCGATTGGTTTATCAGGATAGATAATAAACATTTTTTGCATTTGGTTTTCAAACATGTTTTTTCCGTACATGTTATCCAATGATTTTTCCATTTTCTTATTAATGGAATCATACCGATTGTAAAGTGAATCTTTAAGTGTTTGTATCCATTCTTCATAACCTGTTATTTCTATGGGTTCACCCGCTTTTGTCATGGTAATTGTTAGAAAATGACCCTTCATATTACTTTCCATATTTTTGAGTGCATCACCACCAGGCATATCGCTGAAATCTTTTTTTTCTTCGTTAATCTCCATCTCCATATTCATATCCATTGTATCAATATTTAAATTGATTGTAAGATCATTATCAGTTTTGCTTTCCAGTTCAGTAAGATAATTGGCATAAATATCTACATTAACTTTGCTTTGATTCTCCTGGAAAGTCTGATCAACATTTATCGAACCAGTCAATTCGGTGTAATATTTTTTATCTTTCTCCAGATTATACTCGAGATTTGTTTTTTGTGTACAGGAAGAATAAAATAATATTACTGCTAAACAAATTGTAAAAGAAACAATTAATTTTTTGGTTTTCATAATTTTAGTTTTTTTGGGTTTATATAGATTGAAATTAATTTATATCAAATATAGATAAAAATACTTAGCAGCACAAATTTTGAATAAATAAAAATTTTCTTCTTTCTTTGATAATATATCTTCCCTGCTAACTAGCGGATAAGGCAGACACAACTATTCAACTATTCAACAGTTCAACTATTAAACAATAATCAATTAGTTTTAGAAACCTCTTCAAGATTGGCAAGACCTTTTTGAATAGCTTCTTCATTCAGTGGTAACATATTATGATATCTTTTTGGCAGGGCTTTTTTCAATCCCTTGGTAACATTTTCAAGTTCCAATATTGGTCGCATTTTCAGGTAAGCTCCAAGAACTACCATATTGAAAACTTTAGTATTACCCATTTGCGATGCTATTTTGGCGCCTGTTATACGGTAAATGTTCAGGTCTTTTCTTTCAGGGTGTCTTGTGATACCGTTGGGATCGTATAAAAGATATCCACCTGATTTAACTGATTTTTCAAATTTATCCATTGATTGCTGGTTCAGAATAATGGCAGTATCGTATTCATTGAGTATTGGAGAGCTAACTTTAGCATCACTAAGTATAACTGTAACATTTGCCGTGCCTCCCCGCATTTCAGGTCCATAGGAAGGCATCCAGCTAACTTCCTGCCCCTGCATCATTCCTGAATAAGAAAGAATTAAACCCATTGAAAGCACTCCTTGACCACCAAAACCTGCAATAATAATTTCTTCTGTCATAGCTTTATTTTTTCAATAATTTATTAATTTGTTGATATTAATCCTTTTTTACCAGTTGACCATCCACTTTCAAGTCGCCAAGTGGATAGAAAGGAAACATATTTTCCTCCATCCAGATATTTGCATCAACCGGAGACATTTTCCATCCTGAATTACAATTTGAAACTATTTCCACGAAGTTCAGCCCACCTTTATTTTCAATTTGGTTTGTAATTGCCTTTTTTATTGCTTTTTTTGTTTTTCTGACATTGGCAGGCTTATGAACTGCTTGTCTGGTTACAAAGTAAGTACCTGGTAGTTGAGCAACTATGTCGGTTATTTTCAGAGGGTTACCCATTTGTTTAACTTCTCGTCCGTAGGGTGTTGTTGATGACTTCATTCCCACAAGTGTTGTAGGAGCCATTTGCCCACCAGTCATACCATAAATGCCGTTATTAATAAATACAATCAGGAAATTTTCACCACGGTTACAGGCATGGATTGTTTCCGCAGTTCCTATTGCTGCAAGGTCGCCGTCACCCTGATATGTGAATACTATTTTGTTTGGCCAGGTGCGTTTTATACCTGTTGCCAATGCCGGAGCTCTTCCATGAGCTGACTGTTGCATATCTACATTCATAAATTCATATGCCAATACTGAGCATCCTACAGGTGCGATTCCTATAGTATCTTCCTGAATATTTAGTTCGTCAACTACCTCCATTATTATCCTGTGAGCAGTTCCATGTCCGCAACCAGGACAATAACTAAGGATATTGTCAGTCATTAAACTGGTTTTTTTATAAACCAGATTTTCTTCTTTTACTATATCAGTATCTATATTTTCTTTTTTCATAATTTAACCTCCGATTATTTTTTGTTCGAGGACTTCAACGATTTCAGAAGGTGTGAATATTATTCCTCCCATTCTACCGTAATGCTTAACCGGTACTTTATCATTAACAGCCAGATTTACGTCTTCAACCATTTGACCTGCACTGAGCTCTAATGCAAGAATCCCTTTGAGCTGTCCGAGCATTTCCCTGATTGCCTTAGTTGGGAAAGGGTACAGGGTTATCGGTCTGAGAAGTCCTACTTTGTGGCCTTTTTTTCTTGCAAAATCCATTGCTTTCTGTGCAATACGCGAACTCGAACCATATGCAACAAATAAGTATTCCGCATCATCGCAATTGTATTTTTCAAAGCGCACTTCCTTTTCGTTCATTTCTTTGTATTTGGCCTGTAATTTTTCGTTATGTCTTTCCTGAACATTAGGATCAAGATAAAGAGAAGTAATGATATTCCTTTCCCTGTTTTTTGTTTTTCCTGTTGTTGCCCATGGATTGTTTTTTATTACTTCTTTATCGGATAATCTAGTTATGGGATCGGGAAGTTCAACCTTTTCCATCATCTGACCAATAACACCATCACTAAGAATCATTGCCGGATTTCTGTATTTAAATGCCAGGTCGAATCCAAGCCTTACAAAATCAGCCATTTCCTGTACCGAAGAAGGTGCCAGGACTATTAGTTGATAATCACCATGACCACCTCCCTTGGTAGATTGAAAATAGTCTGCCTGGGATGGTTGTATTGTTCCAAGACCGGGGCCACCGCGTACTACATTAACCATAAGACAGGGCAGTTCGGAACCGGCTAAATATGATGCGCCTTCCATCATCAGGCTTATTCCCGGACTGGAAGAGGAAGTCATAACTTTTTTACCTGCTCCGGCAGCACCGTAGATCATATTGATGGATGCCAGCTCGCTTTCAGCTTGTAAAACCACCATACCTGTTCGTTCTTCAGGTTTCTGTGCTGTTAGATATTCTATAACTTCAGATTGCGGAGTGATCGGGTATCCGAAATAAGCATCAACACCTGCACGAATTGCAGCTTCTCCAATCGCCTCGTTACCTTTCATTAATCTTAGTTCTCCCATTATATCATTATTTTTGATTAACTGTTTCTTTTTCAACTAATTTTTTTCTGTATACTGTAATTACACCGTCAGGACATATGATGGCACAATTAGCACAGCCTGTGCATTGTTCAGGGTCTGCCATGTATGCGTAATGATATCCTTTAATATTTACATCATCCGACATAGCAATAACATCTGTAGGGCATGCATTTATACATAATTCACATCCTTTGCATCTATCTGTATCTATTACAATTACGCCTTTAACTTTTGCCATAATTCAAATCCTCTATTGTTTATTACTACATGTTAATTTAATGTTACGAAAGTAAAAAAAATTAAATATACGAGCTTATTTATTGCTGTCTAAATTAGATATAAAGATTATAATTTAGACATGGTTTAAATTGCTTTTAAACCTGTAACGCTTAATAGTGAGCATGTTATATATATTGATTATACCAATTTTAGATGGTTGTATTTTTATATTAAAGTATATTTTATATTTTTACTAAAATATTTTCAATCAAAAAAAAATTCAATATCATGAAAATACTAATTGATTTTCCTCTTGGAAAAAAAGTTTTGTTATCCTTCTTGATTTCAATTCTTTTTAGTTATTGTATGTCTCAGGAAACAGCAGACCTGGTTCTATATAATGGTAATATAATTACCGTAAATACTAATGATGATATTAAGGAAGCTATAGCGGTCAAGGATAGTTTATTCATTATGGTAGGTTCTAACGAAGATGTTGAGACGTATATTGGTGAAGGAACTAAAGTTATTGATCTGGAAGGCTTAACAGTAACACCTGGTATTATTGATGCACATACACATATGATCTATTATGGGCAGGCAGAGAATCAATATGTTAATTTAAGACCGCCGGAGGTGACCTCAATTGATGAAATTAAAGCTAAGCTTGAAGAGCGGGTTAGCCAGATCGAACCAGGAGAATGGATTATTGGTGATGGATATTTTAAGCTTGAAGATGGCCGTTTACCAACGAAATGGGATATTGACCCTGTTACTCCTGATAACCCTGTTATTTTAAATAGTATGGGTGGACATTTTGGAACTGCTAATTCCTGTGCATTAGACTCTGCGGGTATTACAAACGAAACAGAAGATCCACCGGGTGGCATAATCGAGCACGACTCCGTAACAGGCGAGGTTAATGGTGTATTATGGAACCATCCTGCAATGGATCTTGTAAGAAAATTCATCCCACCTTTTGATACCTCCCTGCTAATAGAAGATGTGAAATATGCTCAGGATTACTATATACCATATGGGATAACAAGTATACAGGATGTAAATACACGTGGAATAACAAGGTTTTATGCATATACTAAGACTGCTTCCGATAAGGAATTGGAAATACGCACTTACTTGTTGTTTACAATTGAAAGACCACAGGATGCTTATAATGCAATTGACAAACTACCGTTGTTTCAGTATCCAATGATATCGCATGGTGGTTGTAAATTCCTGCTTGATGGTCAACCTCCAACATCATATACATACAATCCACATCCGGGTCCTTCATGGAATCTTGCAACCTGGAATGCTGATACATTGAAAAAATATGTTAAGATGCTGCACAGTGACGGAAGGCAGCTTTCATTTCATGTGATGGGCGATGCAGCCGTCGATCTTGCATTGGATGCAATTGAAGAAGCTCAGCAGGATACTTTAATTCCTGATATAAGACACAGGCTGGAACATGTCATGATACCAAGGGCTCAGTCATTGAAACGAATGAAAGAATTAGGCGTTCTGGCTTGTATGCAGCCGGGAGTAATATTTACAGGAGGGGACTATTATATGTATTACTGGCCTGATGACTATAACAGATTAATACCTTTGAGGGCTATGATTGATTCCGGTCTTCATGTTTCATTGGGATCGGATTATCCGACAGTTATAGAACTTGATCCAAGGCTATCATTATGGGCTGCTCTGGTGAGAAAGACTGCCTCCGGGGTTTATATTTCAACCGGTCAAAGAATCACTATGAAGGAAGCTTTGCGTGCCCATACCTATGAAGCTGCTTATGCTTCTTTTGAAGAAGATGTGAAAGGTTCAATAGAAATAGGTAAGTATGCGGATATGACAGTTTGGTCGGATGATTTATATAATTTGGAACCCGCAGAGATATTGGATCTGGAAGTAAGAATGACCATCATTGGAGGAAAGGTTTATGATTATACTGATATAAGAGACAATTATGTTGATGATAAAAGCAAACCATTTCAACTTTCACAGAATTCTCCAAATCCTTTTTCAAATGATACAGAAATTAAGGTTAAAGTCTTTGATACAAAAAATGAAAGATCACAATATCTGAAACTTGCTGTTTATGATCTTAATGCAAAACGGGTTAATATCTTAAAAGAAGGAAAGTTTCAGCCCGGTGAATATAGTTTTATTTGGGATGGAACAGATGAAAATGGCAACAGGTTAACAAGCAGTGTTTATTTTATTAAATTGACAAATAATAAAGTTGCTCAGGTGGTGAGAGCTGTATTGCTTGATTAGAAAGTTATTAATCAATTGGTTTTATTACGATTGCCTGCCCGCCTCCGGCAGCAATACCCATAACCGGTTTTAACTGCTGATATTCCCAACTTGTTGTAAAGTTTAAATGCATCATGCATATGTTCTTCATAGAGCTCAATCTGTCCACCAGTCTCATGATGCCCAATAATTTCCACTCCTTTTTCTTTTGCATAATTTACGACCTCTTCAAGGTTAAAATCATCATAAGGAGTGACAAAATCAAAATTATCGCCTGTAAACCATGATTCCCAGCCTGTATTCCATCCTTCTATAAGTAATCCGGTAATATTGTTGGCAGCACAAAAATAGATATACCTTTTAGCATTTTCAGTTGTAGCTCCATGTTTGTCTCCTGCGTGCCATGTGTAATAGCCGATATGCATACCCCACCAGATACCTGCATATTTCATAGGCTTAATCCATAAAACATCATTATAAATGCTCATATATAACCCATTACCGGTTTTAAAGGTAACCGGTGTATTTATGTGTTTGGTTTCATTAATTTTTGTTTCCTTATAGAGATGTTCGTAGCTGTTATAATCGCCAGGTATCCACCATGCCGTGTGATTCTTACCCATATTGAATTCGCTTTCTTCTGTGACAATTGTAAATTTATTAAGGTTTTCCTGAGCAGGAAATTCATACCTTAATCCAATACCATCATTATAAGCCCTGAAAACTATATTTAATTTACGGCAGGGAGGAGCTGATTCTTTTAAACATATTTCATCTGATTAAAATTATTTCTTATTTCGGATGTTTCACCCCAAACAGGTTTCCAGGTTTCGTCAAAGGAAGATTTGATAAGAGTATCAATATAAAATCCGTCTGATAAGTAAGGCTGATCTTTTAAAATAAACCCCATTTTTGATCGGTGTATGAGTTTATTGTTTTTATAATAAACAAGGTAATATAGTACTGAGTCATATAATTCAAATTTAATTTTTATATTATTATCGGGAGAAGTTATTTCTGCATTATGCTGATTACCGCATCCTGTCATATAGTAGATAATTGAAAGAAAACAAATTAAGCTGGTTAATGTTGCTGACTTTCTCATTTTATGTTGTTTTGGTTTCAGGATAGAAAAGTAAGTTTAAACAGGGTGATCCTGATTGAATTTCCTCAACCTGTCTTCCAGAGCTTCGAATTGTTCACGCTGAACTAAAGATGTACATGCCCTTATACCTTCTGTTCTTTCGCTTCCGGTGATATGGAGCGTAATAGCGCTTATTCCATAATATATAAGCTCTTTTAGCAGTTCATCTCCTTCGAAACCCGGATAGGAAACGGTAAAATAAAATCCATCAGCAATTGGCTTTTCCTCATCAAGATCATAAACTATTTTGAAGCCGTTACCGGTGAATAGTTTCTTCATGATCCTGGCTTTTTCGCCATATTCTATAACATCTTTCCTGTAACTGTATTCACCGTTATTCACGGTTTTTAACATAGCTGTGAGGGCATACTGTGGTGAGTGAGCAGTACCTGAACTCAATGAATATATTGTACCGAAGATCATTGCCGGGCCAAAAATATCGAATATGTAGTTTTTTAATAAATTTTCGGAACGAATGTTATAAACCTTATCTGAAATAATCATCATTCCTATGCGCTGTCCTGCATAACTGAAGGCTTTTGAACTGGAAATAAGAAGAATATAATTATCAGTATATTTTGTCACCGAGGGTTGATAAGGTGGTTCTCCCGGTTTTGTGTAATCCTGCCTGAAATCCATTCCAAAATATGCAAGGTCTTCTATCACTATTATATTATATTTATTAGCTAACTCTCCGATAATTTTCAGTTCGGTATCGGTAAAGCAAATCCACGAGGGATTATTGGGATTGGAATAAATTATACAGGATATATTGCCTTTTTTAAAATGCGATTCGAGTTTGTCTTTTAATTTTTTACCACGGTGGTTGTAAACATCAAATGTTTCGTAAGGTATACCTAATACCTGATGCTGTTGTTTGTGAACCGGGAAGCCGGGATCTATGAAAAGGGTTGTATTTTTTTCTTTCCAAATTCTGTTAACAGTCATAAAAGATGCAAAACTTCCCTGCATTGATCCGACTGTTGGAATGCATCCTTCAGGATTAACATCTATATCAAGGAATAATTTGCAAAATCTTGCGATCTCGGTTTTAAGTTCCGGTAAGCCATATATATCAGGATATATGGCAGCAACACCTTTTTTAAGAGCTTTTATTTCTGCATCAACGCCTATTGGATTGGGAGGTAACCCCGGAATACCCATTTCCATTCTTATGTATTTTTGCCCTGTTTCCTTTTCAATATCGTCAACCAGTTTTTTTATTTTCCTGATGCTTGCCTTTGAAAAATCATTTATTTCATTTTCTTTGATCTTTTCTCTGACTATGTTAAAATTAATTGGTGTGTCTTTCATGCCTTGGTTTTTTTATTAAAGCCTAAAATTATGTCCAAAGTATAAAAAATAGATTAGATATTGGATTAAATTAAATTTATAATGGTTTTAAATAAGTTATAGTAAATTGTGATAATAAGTAATTATTTTTTGAATTATTAAAGTTTTGTTTTATATTTGGAGAAAAATTCAATTAAACAAAACCAAAAACAATTAATTATGAAAAAAACAATTACTCTTATTTTTTTGTCATTCTTTCTTTGTGGAATATTTACCAGTGTATATTCACAAGAAAGTAAGGTTTTAAAAGAGCCTAGCTCAGTTGTAAAAGCATTTCCATTACTAAAAAACCAGGTTGCTGATAAAAAAACTGATTCAAGGGATGATCCCGTTAACTCATTCAATAGTCCAGGGACTAACACACTTGGCATAGACTATGATCCGGTAAGACAAGGCTTCTGGCTAGCCTGTGAAAATGGTCATACCTATCTTGTTGATCCTGATGACGGCACGGTTATGAAGGATATTGATTTAGTTGGAATTGCTATTGCCCTTGATGGCAAACAAACGGGTGTTGATGTTTTACAATCGGGAAATCTTCTTTTTGCTGATTATCTTGGTGATTTGACTAATGTTGATGATTATATCTTTGAAATTGATCCTGATGCAGAGACTTTGGTAAACTATTGGCCTACAAGTGGAACGTTTAATACATCAACAGACGGTACCAGCATAGAATATATTATTGATATTGCGATGGGATCCGATGGATATGCATATGTCACAAACACTAGTGATAACAAAATTTACAAAATCGAGTTGGAACCCGGAACACCAGGAACCTGGTCAACAGAGGAATTAATAACAGCACCTGCTGTTGATAATGTTGTTGGAATTGATATGTTGTGTGAAGCGTGGGTTATATCTGATTATAACTCTACAAAGGTAGCATTCTTATATGATGATTTTTCATTGATGTCATCAATAATGGCTGATCATGATGCTAACTCTTTTAATTCAGGTGCGTGTTTTATTGATGCTACAAGTCCGAATAAAATTGCAGTAACTGATTATTCCACAAACAAAGTTGCAATATATCTTAGCGGTATTAAACCGGACCAGACACCACCCGAAATTACATGTCCTGGTCCACAGGAGAGGAACTCAGATGATACACACACATATACCGTAGTGGGTGATGAGTTTGATCCTGTATCAGTAAGCGACAATTGTGGCTTAAAAAGTATAATAAATGATTATAATGATGCATCAACACTTGCAGGTGCTATTTTCCCGGAAGGAACCGAAGTAGTAAAATGGATAGCTACAGATACTTACGGTAATACTGCAAATTGCATGTTTTCTGTTACTGTAATTGATGATAGCGGAATAGATGATCTGACCGCAGCAGGCTTTAAAATATATCCTAATCCTTCAAAGGGCATATTCCAGATTGAGCAGGGTAATAACGAACTTGTAAGTTATAAGATAACCGATATTACCGGAAAAACCATTAAGAAGTTTACTAAAGAGCAAAAGCAGTTTACCATCGATTTATCAGATCAACCTGAGGGAATTTATCTTATCAATATTAAAACTGATAAAGGGAATTATACAGCCAGGTTGATGGTTGAATAAATTCTGTCCTTCATTCCAAAATGAATACTTATGTGACCCGCTCACTCCGGGTGAGCGGGTCACTATGTTTCTTTATTGGCTATTATTTGCAATAACTTAATACTTTATTTTTTTTGAGTTGTTGGTTTTATAGTTTATATTTGAAGAAAAATTCAATTAAACAAAACCAAAAACAATTAATTATGAAAAAAACAATTACTCTTATTTTTTTGTCATTCTTTCTTTGTGGAATTTTTACTAGTTTATATTCCCAAAAAACTAAAGTTTCCAAAGAGTTAAACTCAAAATCTACAACAAGTTATTCTTTAAAATCACAAACTATTAAAGAAATAACAGATTCAAGGGATGATCCCGTTAACTCATTCGATAGCCCCAGCACATCCTCAACAGGTATTGATTATGACCCGGTAAGAGGGGGATTTTGGATAGCTTCACAAGAAGATGGTGGTCATACTTATTTAATAGATCCGGATGATGGCACAGTTATGGAGGATATTGATTTAGTTGGAATTGCTATTGCCCTTGATGGCAAACAAACGGGTGTTGATGTTTTACCCTCGGGTAATCTTTTATACGCAGATTATCGTGGTGATTTGTCGGTTATTGATGATTATCTGTTTGAAATTGATCCTGATGCAGAGACTTTGGTAAACTATTGGCCCACAAGCGGAACGTATAATACATCTACTGACGGTACAAGTATAGAGAATGTAATTGATGTTGCTATGTGTTCTGATGGTTATGCCTATGTTACAGATGCTTTCGATAACAAAATATATAAAATAGAGTTAAATCCCGGAACACCAGGAACCTGGTCAACAGAGGAATTAATAACAGCACCTGCTGTTG
>CAZJYD010000004.1:27605-86934 GCA_964550205.1 uncultured Bacteroidales bacterium | reverse complement strand
CCCGGAACACCAGGAACCTGGTCAACAGAGGAATTAATAACAGCACCTGCTGTTGATAATGTTGTTGGAATTGATATGTTGTGTGAAGCGTGGGTTATATCTGATTATAACTCTACAAAGGTAGCATTCTTATATGATGATTTTTCATTGATGTCATCAATAATGGCTGATCATGATGCTAACTCTTTTAATTCAGGTGCGTGTTTTATTGATGCTACAAGTCCGAATAAAATTGCAGTAACTGATTATTCCACAAACAAAGTTGCAATATATCTTAGCGGTATTAAACCGGACCAGACACCACCCGAAATTACATGTCCTGGTCCACAGGAGAGGAACTCAGATGATACACACACATATACCGTAGTGGGTGATGAGTTTGATCCTGTATCAGTAAGCGACAATTGTGGCTTAAAAAGTATAATAAATGATTATAATGATGCATCAACACTTGCAGGTGCTATTTTCCCGGAAGGAACCGAAGTAGTAAAATGGATAGCTACAGATACTTACGGTAATACTGCAAATTGCATGTTTTCTGTTACTGTAATTGATGATAGCGGAATAGATGATCTGACCGCAGCAGGCTTTAAAATATATCCTAATCCTTCAAAGGGCATATTCCAGATTGAGCAGGGTAATAACGAACTTGTAAGTTATAAGATAACCGATATTACCGGAAAAACCATTAAGAAGTTTACTAAAGAGCAAAAGCAGTTTACCATCGATTTATCAGATCAACCTGAGGGAATTTATCTTATCAATATTAAAACTGATAAAGGGAATTATACAGCCAGGTTGATGGTTGAATAAATTCTGTCCTTCATTCCAAAATGAATACTTATGTGACCCGCTCACTCCGGGTGAGCGGGTCACTTTGTATCCTCAGTGTAATTAAGGTTTATTTAAATAAAATTATTATTATTTTTATTACCTGATAAACTAAATCCAAAACATCATGAAAACCTTAAAAATTATCTTGATCAGTTACATTTTCCTGTTTATAACAACTGCATGCAAAAAAGACACTAACGATGATAACGGAACACCTCCATTTAATGCAGATATTATTGAAGTAGTAATTAATGATATTCCCTATCAGACAGAACGATATCTGAGAGTTTGTTATACCATGAAAATGTGGGAGTGGGAGGAAGACGGGCTTAAATTATTGGAAATCATTGTTCAGGATGATGAAACAAAAACCGAGCTGATGAAACTTGATACGAATACTATGCCGGTTATCTGGAAAAACCCCCTCCCTCCAATACCTTATTTTAACTGGGATGAGATAGAACATTATTACGTTTCAATACAATTGCCGATATTGCTTGACCAGTCAGTTCCGGCAAATATATCTCATAAATTTGTTTTTGAACGCACAAAGTACGACGATATAGTTTCTGCTGAGGGAGGTGTTTTTTCGCCAAGAGTTAACGAAACGCCAATTTCAATAGCTTCGCCGGTAAAAGGAAACCACTGGATATTTGCCAGCCAGTCGACTATGGGATATCACTTTTATGTACTGTTTTTTACAATGGGCGAAATTTTCTATGGTGAACGTTTTGCATTCGATAACCTTCGACTTAACGAACAATTGACTGGCGACATGACAGGAGATTCAGCTTTTAATGAATCATATATCTGCTATGGCGATACTTTATATGCTGTGGCTGATGGGGTAATTGCGGATCTTCAGGATGGATTGCCGGAGAACAGTGGTAATCAGCACGATGCTCCTATTAATTCCATTGATGATTACCCGGGAAATTATGTTGTGCTGAAAATAGATGAAGACCATTATGCAGCATATTGCCACTGTCAACCAAACAAGTTTTTCGTCAACAATGGTGATAGTGTTGTTGAAGGCCAGGCTTTAGGCTTACTTGGAAATTCGGGTAATTCCGATGGGCCGCATCTTCATTTTCACATTATGGACAGAAACAATATTCTGTTCTCCTATGGATTGCCATTCGTATTGAAAGAGTATAAAAAAATAAATGAATTCGATCCGAATGTCGGATGGTTGAATCCACCTCAGAAGATTTACACCAATGCAATGATGGAGCAGTATTCTGTTATTGATTTTGATTACTAAAAAAAATAAAACACCCCGAAAAGAACTCTCATATTACCCACTTCGGTGGTGCTACCCATAATATCTTTACTATCAGGCTTACCATAAGCAGCTGCCGTATATTCAAATTCCGCAGCAAACATAACCTCATAAAAATAGAATTGAAGTCTTGGTGAGATCCTGTAAGTATATTTTATATCATATCCGTTGCCATAAAAAGTCTCCTGAGCTTTGGATGCGAAACCCAGGTTTTGTGCATAACCTGCGAAAAGTCCGGCTTTAAATATATTGCCGGTTGTTATGATATCTATCCAGAAGGATATCTGTTCAGAGTTTGTATAAGTGATGTTATGGTTTGCTGTATCGAGTTTTTTTTCAGCATAGCCACCTAACATGATATGTTCGGTGAGGTTTTGTCCCCATATGCTTTGGAACTTAATTTTTAAAGGTTTAAATTTAAACTCGCCAAATGCTGTAGCAGCAAAAGAGGATATTTTCTCATTTGTCTTATATGCAAACCCGGTATCGAATTCAACGTATAGCCTTGGCTGAAGTATCTTATAATCAACTCCGGCTCCCAGGATATGATCGTTGATATGATATTGAAGCTGTATATCCATATTTGGAATAGCTGCATCGCGCTGATATTTTGAGGTTTTACCCAAAGGGCCGTCACTGGCGTAATCTCTTTGCATACCTGCAAAAAAGATCATATCCAGCTTTTTAATACTTTGTTTTAATCTGATCTGGTTATGCCTTGAAAAAGCATGATAAGGAGCTCCGGTATTCAAACCTATTGTAAATGGTCTTACTTCAGGAACATACAGCGGATGCCAGTATGATCCCAATAAAAGCTCAGTGGATTTCCAATTAAGTTTAGCCCATGCTTCCCTGAGCCTGAAACCATTGTTATCGCTGTTGGATTGACCCGTAAAATCACCTTCTATAGCGGCAGTTGCTTTTGCTCCGAAAACCGAAGGGCCGGTTATATCGCCACGCAGACGGCTGGTCATTGCTAGCTGGTTTAAGCTGGCTTTGGAATTAATATCATTACCCTTATTGTCATATTCTTCTTTTTTAGGAAACAGACTAACCATGGCTTCACGGGCTTCGACCATCTGGCGGCTATCATAGAATATCTGGGCATTAACGAATCCTGAAAATGTAATTCCCCATTTGGATTTATTTTCCTGTCCGCAGGTAATTACAGCAATCAGTAAAAAAAATATAATGTAGTTTATTCTAAGCATTCAGTTTTGCAATTATAAGCAATTATTATTGGATCAATTTTTAACTGGCTTAATAATAATGTATAGATAACTAAAGAGCGGATTCACGGCAAGTGAAACTATCATGCCTATCGTGCCGGCCTGGGGTGAGGGCATTCCTGAAAAATACATAATAACCGAGCATGCCAGTCCGGCAATAGCTGAACTTATAGCGCCAAATTTGTTTGCCTTCTTCATAAACAATCCCCAAATAAAAGGACCCAGAAAAGTTGCACCTATTGCTCCCCATGAAATACCTAATATGGCAACAATTGTATCAGGTTTTAACAAAGCGATGATAACCGAGATCAAAACGAAAAAAACACTCGAATATCTCATAAGCCTTGTTAGTACTTTATCAGAAGCATGAGGATTTATGAAACCCGCATAAAAGTCCTTGGCAACCGATGAGCTTGAAATCAATACCAGTGCTGCCAGTGTTGACATAGAGGCAGAAAGTATTAACAGTAAAATAATTACGGATAGAGATTCCGGAATAACATAATTCAGCAATGCTGGCATAAGTGCATCAGGATTTACAGCACCATCAGCATAAAATACTGTGGGAAAATCCTGGGGGTTAATGAATATTCTTGTTGTTGATCCCATAAAATAAGCAGTTATACCGATCAGTAAAGCAAAGAACATAGATGCAAACATACCTTTCATAACAGCTTTTTTATCCCTGATAGCATAAAATTTTTGTATCAATTGTGGCATGGCAAAGGGAGCAACACTAGTAAGAAATATTAATGATATCAATGGCCACCAGCCCGGAGGACCAATTGTCTTGGTAAGTTTAGGTTGTATCTGTTGAAGTTTCTCTGTGATGTCTGAAAGGCCATTACCTTTATCAATAGTAAAAATTACAAGTATTATCACACTAACTGTCATTATCATTCCAAAAATAGTGTCTATCATTGTCATGGATTTATATCCACCCAGAACAAGATAAATTGTTGTTAAGGCACCCATAAATACTACTACATGCCAATATTGCATTCCTTCAAAAGCAAAAGTGAATAAATAAGACAGGCCAATAAAAACTGCTGCTGAATAAGGGATAAAAAAAACAAAGATCGCCACAGACGTCAGTAATTTTAAGAACTTGCTGTTATATCTTTTTTCCAGGAATTCGCTCAGGGTATGAACTCTCAGGTATGTTGATACTTTCTTTATCCGCCACCCTAATAACCACCAAACCCCCAGAACGCCGATAAGTCCGTTTGCTATACCAATCCACATTCCGGAGTAACCGAAACCCCAGCCAACTTTTCCTGCGAAACCTATAAAAACGACTGCAGAAAAATAAGCAGTCCCATAAGAAAAGGCAGTCATCCATGCACCAACTTTACCTCCGCCAAGAAGAAAATCAGAGAATGTTTTTGTTCTGCGTAATCCAAGTAATCCTACTATAATTATCATTGCCGCATAAAGTGCAATGACGATGAACTTGACTATCATTTATTTTTCTATTTTTATTCTCACATCAACTGCAGTCAGGCTGTCTTTTGTTCCAAATAACGGATTAATATCCATCTCATTAATCTCGGGAGCTGTATCTACAAGGGCTGCCACACGCATAATTGCATCGGCAAAGAGTTCTTCATTCACCGGTTCCTGGTTGCGTGCACCCTTTATAATATTGTATCCTTTGAGATTGCGTATCATTTCATAAGCTTCCTTTTTGCCAAGAGGAGCCAGGCCTGCATTTATATCTTTCAGTACTTCTACATATATTCCTCCTAGCCCGCATAATACAAGATGACCGAAGTTAGCTTCTTTTTTGGCTCCAATAAATACTTCTGTTCCAAACAGCATAGGATACATTAAAACAGCAGTTGTATCTTTAATTTGAATTAAATAGTCAAACTGCCTGGAGACAGTTTCTTCATCATTTATATTTAAAACCACACCGCCAACATCGGATTTGTGAAGTGGGCCTACAACTTTCATTACTAAAGGATAACCGGCTTTCCTGGCAAAGACCAAAGCATCTTTTTTATTATTTACGACGATCTCGTTAGTCCTGGCAATACATGTCGCATCTAATATTTGATGGATACTCTCAGGGGGAAGGTATCCGTTTTCAGCATTTTTGATTATATTCCTTATATTTTCTTTGTCAATATCAGGAATCTCGATATGTTCAGGTGCGGGCTCAGGTGCATGATATGCTTTGGATAATGCTTTACCGAGTATAACTTCATCAGAAAAATATACATGGCCTTTATTTTTGAAATCCTCTATTTCTTCTGTTGCCATGGTTGTTGAGGGTAATATCGGGTAAATAGGTTTTTTTGATGTTTTCATTTTCTTATCAAGAACATTATAAACATCAAATATTTTTGTAAGTCCCGGAGTACCAAAAATGACAGCCATTCCGTCAATATTATCAAATTTCTTATCTGTATATTCTATTATTGTACCGAGTTGTTCAGCCGTGCCTGTTGCCAGGAAGTCGATGGGATTACGTACAGAAGAACCCGGGTAAAGGTTTTCGAGTAATTTATTTGCTTCTTTGCCTTTTATCTCAGGCACCTTTAACCCGCCTTTTTCCAGTGTGTCGGTGAGCATAACGGCAGGTCCGCCGGCATGGGAAATGATGGCGATATTCTTTCCTTTTAGCTTTTTATTCATAAAAACCGATGCAACTGCTATTAATTCATACCTTCCGTAGCATCTTATTATTCCGGCTTTTTCAAAAAGAGCGTTAACAGCTATGTCAGAACTTGCTAATGCACCTGTATGAGATGAAGCTGCACGACTGCCCGCTTCGGAAGTACCGGCTTTAATAGCTGCTATCTTGCATCCTTTTCGAACTAAAGAGGAAGCATGTTTTAAAAGCATTTGTGGCTTTGATATATTTTCAATATATAATAATTTGATATCTGCATCTGTTTCAGGATGATAAACTTCATCTAAAAATTTAACTATTTCCTCTATACCTGTCTGAGCGCTGTTTCCTACAGTAAAAACACTGGAAAAAGTCAGTCCCTTTTGTCTGCCCGCATCCATTATATAACTTGCTGTTGCTCCGGAACCTGATATCAGACTACATCCTTTTATTGCTAATTTTGGAATAGGAAGGGTAAATATTCCCTGGTAAGTGGGAGTGACAATACCCGTGCAATTAGGACCTATTAATGCACAGTTGTATTTATTTGCTTGTTTAACAATTTGTTTTTCAAGCTTTTTGCCTTCTTCGCTCTCTTCGCTAAAACCAGCAGATATAATAATAATAGCCTTTGTGTTTTTTTCTTCGGTGAGGATTTTAATAATACCGGGAGTATATTTGGCTGCAACTGCAATAATTGCCAAATCAACCATTGGAAGATCCGTAGCATCCTTATAACTGACCACACCCTGAACTTTGTCTTCCTTAGGATTGCTAACATATAGCTTACCCTTATAATTCCCGTCGAGAATGTTTTTTAGTACTTTACCACCAGGTTTATGAATGTCATTTGATCCTCCTACTACTACAATGCTTTTAGGTTCAACTAACTCCCTCGTGACCATATGAATCTGGTTTTGGAAAAATTTACAGCAAATGTAGAAATTTATTGCTTATTTATATTTAACCGATAAGTAATATTTAATTGGTGTCTGCATTTATTTTGATTAATTTATTAATAATTTTTATTCTATCCCTGAAAAATATTTCATAAACTGAACACGCTCATATGCAGCAGGATTATCTGCTTTTTTAATACTCATTCTTCCTATGAAATCATCAAGATTGCTGAAGTTATGTTTTGTCATCCAGTTTTCGAGCTCATTTATCATTTTTGGTATTTCACCAAATCCTTTCTTATACAGAACAGAGCTGATCTGAACAGCCTTAGCGCCAGCGAGTAACTGTTTTATTAAAGCCTTACTATCATGAACACCTGTTGATGCAGCAAGATCACATTGTATCCTGCTTGATAACATAGCTATCCATCTTAATGATATTGCCAGCTCTTCAGGACAACTGAAAACATATCCCGGTTTAATCTCAAATTTATCAATATCAATATCGGGAGAAAAAAATCTGTTAAAAAGCACTATCCCGGAAATATTTGTCCATGAAATGTTTAAGGCCATTTTAGCAAGTGATGAAAAATAATAACTTATTTTAATGGCAACAGGAATTTTAACTACTTTCAGTATTTTATCAATAATGGCAAAATAAATCTTTTCGTTTTCACGCGATTCCCTTCTTACATCCGAAGGAAGAATAAAAATATTGAGCTCAAGGCCGTCAGCACCTGCTTCCTCAATCCTACCTGCGAAATCTGTCCACTCCGAAGGTGTGATACAGTTGATACTGGCAATAACAGGTATACTGACAGCTTCTTTGCTATCCCGTATAAGCTTAAGGTAATTATCAACTGTCATTTCTTTTGAATAATTCATGATATAATCCTGAGCTTCAGGATAGGCATTGGTTATTCCATCGCTGTCATATGTTAACTTACCTTCATGAATTATTTGTTCCTCAAACAATGATTTTAGAACCACTGCACCTGCACCTTTCTCTTCAGCTTCTTTTATGTTTTTTAATGAATTGGTAAGCCCGGAACTCCCTACAATGATTGGACTACTTAATTCCAGTCCCATATAATGTGTTGTAATATTTGCCATTATTCCTCCGGATTATATTAAACAAAAATGATTAATTTTTTCTTTGGCAAAAGTAAATAAATATTTCCGATGGTTTTATTTAAATCTTTTCCCAACTGGTTTATTGTGAAGTATTATCTTTCTTTTTCAGGTATTTCTCTTTAAGATATTCTTCAATGTCAAAACAATAATTTTTATTTAAACTGCAAATAGTAATCTCAAAAGCTGTTTTTTTACCTGCGTTATTCAGTGGTTTGATATGAGGCTCATGTTTAACTGAAGTTAGAGGATGAAGCATAATATCCTTTTTTATTTCATTTATAGTGCTTTGTATATCAACCAGAACATTTGTTTTAATTCTGAAGGTATGATCTATCAAAGACCCTGCTATCTGAGATTTAACAATAGTTTTACCAAATATTGCGGAATAAGGTATAATTAATGTTTCTCCTGCCTTTGATATTACTTCCAATGTTCTTATGTTGAATTTATTGATCTTTCCATCAATATTTAATGTTTTAATAATTTGATTTAAAGTGATTATTTTACCGGTTTTCAGAATAATTCCTGATATATAATCTCTCAATAAATACCAGAAGCTCCATAGAACTATTATAAAAAGAATAATAGCTAAGCCTGCCGCAAAAAGCCTGTTGCCATGTTTTAAAATAATAATAGCCCAGATAATAAAAATTATCCAAATCAATATCTCAATCGGGGGAATGTATTTTTTTATTATGGTTTTTTTAGATTGATTAATTGACAGCGTAGGGATGATCATATTTAATATCCTGAAAAATAAGAATATACCAATCCCAATAAAAAGAGTAAGATAAACTGCTGAATTTGTAAAGTTAATATCTGTCACTTCTAAATAATTTCTTTTTGCTTAAATATATCAATTAAATAAGTATATACAGTGAAATTGATTTCATATATATTATAATACCTTTCAATTATTAAGCCGGCTCGTTTAATCGAATTAAGTGTACTGTTTATTTCTGAATTATTATTTGTGAGTATCTCTGATAAACGGTTACCTGAAATCCTGCGATGTAATAAAATTTGCAATAAAACAATATTCCATTCATCGGGCAAATATCCTAATATCAGATGGTCATGTATCTGGGGTTTGTTGGCAATAAGTGTATTGTCAGAGTAGCCGACTAAATTAGATATCCATGAATAAAGTGCAGAGCCTGGATTTCCACGGCTGATGGTTGAGTATGTAGAAGACATCGCAGACCACTTCCAGATAGAAATGGGTTTATCAGGCTGATTTACGATTCTGACATCAATGTTCCCTGAATTATGCCTTTTTTGAATAATATCTCTTAATTCAACTTCACTTAAAGGATTTAGTTCTACTTTCTGTATAAAATATTGATCAATATTCTTAATACGATTAATGAAGTTATATGTGTTTGTATCAAATCCCAGAATAATAAGTATTTTCTTTGAATAGTTTTCAATTATTTCTATCAGATTGTCGAGCACTTCAAGACCATTGTCGGACCTTTGCCACCATAGTTCGGCATTATCTATGAACAGAATACTTTTTTCGTGTAAATACCGGAATATTGTATATACTGAACCTCTGATATTGGTCGCTTTTTCCAGTTTACTTTTGAATAATTTCCAATCTGTGGTGCTTTGTTGTGGTGGAGTAATATTAATGACTTCATGATCCTTCATGAATTTTTTAACAGCATAATTTACAAAGAAGGTTTTTCCTTGATTTTGATTGCCACATACAATAATAGCCCCGTCTATTCCTTTGTTATGCCTTTCAATAGCTTTATTGAATTGATTAAGTTCATCATCACGCCCTGACCAGAATTCATTAAGATAATATTGTTTCCTTAAAAATAATTGCTTATAGTAATATGGTATTTTTTCAAGTATTTTATTATCAACAGACACACTGTCTACAAAATCCCTGATCTTGCTTATATCCGTTTTTTTCTGAATAGCAAGACTCTGCGGATCAGGTAATAGTGGTAAATCCTTTTGTTGGCTGTGCCAGTATTTATCTGCTATTTTATTAGTATAATTCCTTATTGCCTCACTGTATTTTTCTGACAATCCTGTTTTTACTTTCTTATCCTGTTGCTTTATATATATTTTGTAATCCTTTCCTGCTGTGATAAAAGTGTTGAATGATATTTTATTGGCCAATGAACTGTATAATTCCTTGATATGATTTTTTGTTTGATTACGTACTTTTTCGAGTTTTTTCTTTTCAGAATCAATAATATTTTTTTGATTGTTGATCTGACTAAGGATGTTTTCCTGATAGCTCTTCATGTCCTTATCCCTGTTGTCAATTTCTTCTTCAAGATTAAATGCTATCTCTTTTAATGCCTGTTGGGTTACGTTTATAGATTTGTACAATTTTTCAGGAAGAAGTGATAGATGATTCTCAAGGGGCTCAATTAATTCACCCTGTGTTATAAAATCGATCTTTTTTGATGCACTGATAATATTTTTTCTGATCGTTTTGAACTGAATGGAATCGAAGTTATTATAATCATCAGAATGAAAGACTTCAATTTTCTCCGGAAAAATTTCGATCGCTGATTTGACATCATTGAACATATTGTCGGAAATATCTTTTATGTAATATTTGAAATCATCAGAAGGGGATTGGATTTGATCATAATCAAATTTCTGGTCTATATCTTCCTTAAAACCTTCTTTGAAAGTACCCAAATATTTAATTTTATTTTCAAGGGTTTCAATGAAATCACTATTTATTTTATTATAAAGGTTTGTATTAGCTTTATTAACTATTTCGTGCAGTTTGGCATCAAATGAAGAGATTGTTAACTCCAAATAAATAGCGTTGTTTAACAAATTCTGGTTTCGTATCCAATATTTTGGTACTTCATTAATTTTCTTTTCTTCAGGAGTGATTTTATCGGCTTTCAGGGTTTTAATAAAGTCATGATAAGATTCTTCATTGTAAAAATTGCTAATGCTATTTATGATAGCCGTCAGGTCTTCTGTTATTTTAGTTCTGATGGCAGATATTGTATTATTATTAAATTGATACAGGTTATCTATATAATTTTTTGTCTTGATTTCTGCAGATGTGATTTGTTCAACTCTGTTATCCTGAAGTTCGATCCGATAAAAGCTATCGGTAATTAAATGGTTTAAATTCTGCAATTTTATTTGAAAGTCAACCATACTGATTCCGAAATCACTGATAAACCTATAGAATTTATTATGCAGATTATTTTGTAAATAATTACCTAAGTATTTTCTGTATTGGAACTTTATATTTTTATGTTTTTTTTGATCGGCTTGTGAGGATTTTACTATTTCTTTTTCGCTTAGTACTATTTCTTCAGGTATATTATTTATTATTTGTTCCAGTTCACTCTCAAAATATTCTATCAAATTGGTTAAAACAATTTTCTGATTGACAAATTCATTGTCATTCCTTGTTGAGATGATTTTACTTATTTGATTTAAGAGGTTTCTGTTATACCTGATAATTGATGTTTGTGGTTCAGTTAGTAAGTCATTTTCAATTTTAATTTTCAGGGTTTTCAGAGTATTGAATAAATCTTTTTCTACTGATTTTATTGTTTGATTCTGGTAATCGAAATAGTCTTTAAAATAATTATTAATTAACTCGTCTATCAATGAGTTTCCTTCGTTATATATTTTTTGAAGAGGATCAGCAATTAGTTTGTTTTCGGGTAATAATATTTCAGAAGTATCTTTGTTTGATTTAAATATTTTTTGTTTGGTCAAACTATCCTGAGTGAAACGATTATCTGCAAAAAGCAGTGAGGGAGTAGAAATATCTTTTAATTCAGCAGATGAAGTAATCTCAAGTTTTTTAAAATAGCTGGAAGCATTAACAAGTATAACACTGCCAAGATTTAACAGTAGTTTGCTTGTATTCTGAATGAAATATTCTTCCTTTCCTTCTTTAACTTCAGGCATGCCAAGAAAAACGAGGTCAGCATTACCCGATTCTGTTTGGATAATCTGGTATACAGGTCTTTGCTCAATTTCGTTATTAACAATTTTTATCTCAGCATTGATTCTGTATAGATTAAGCAGGTTGTTAAGTGCTTTATAGATTTTATCCCTTTCGGCTTTAATATAGTTAACAGTAAGAAGTCTTATGCGGGCATTATTCCAATCTGCTGAAAGCCACAGAAATTTCATTAAAGTGAGGACAAGGCTTCCGTTATTGCCGCCTCCTCTTACCCATATATCTATTTGATCTTTATCGCCGAACTTTCTTTCTTTGTCATAATCAACAAGAAGAATATTAAAATCCAGGTCGGAGAGTCTTTTGATCAGGTTAACGAATTTTACGGGATTTTTACTGTTAGCAGCCCAGCCCATCATTATGGTATTAGGCTCCACACCACTGAAGCCATAGCTGGAGGAGATATTTTCAATTCCTTCATAAATATTATCAACTTCTTGCCTGCGCGCAAATACACCATGATAACGATCAGTTTCATCACTGAAACTGGTTTGATGTTTCTTTGTGATAGTAGTTTTTGAAGAAGATCTTTCGATAAGATCAAAATTTGAAAGAAAACCTTGCTTCCCGATGAAGCATTTTCCAAGTTCTACAAGATAGGGCCGTGCTTTAGTACCACCACTGAATAAAATTATATTGGGCCTCCAGTTTTTTTCTTCAAGGACTTGTTTATCCATTTTTTTCAGCACCGAACGTATTATTGTTTGCCATACACTTTGCCAGACATCGCCGAAATCGTGATGAAACTTTTTCTTTTTTACTATAAAATACAGACCGGCAAGCACAACGATAGCTACCAACATAGCTATAAAATCAAGCCGTAGCATAACAATGAAGCAAGCCAGAAAGCCCAATATACCAATCCAATTGGGAATTTTAAAAGTTGGTCTGAAGTCGGTACCTGCCCATTTTTCGAGAGCAAACGAAATATTAATAAAACCGTAGGCTGCAATATAAAACATTGTAACTAACCTTGCTATTATATTTAATTCACCAATTAGCACACCTGCTTCGGCTATTGCAAAGGTGAGTATAAGAGCATTACGAGGCTCGTTATTTTTGCCGAATCCTTTACCAAGTATTTTGGGCGTTATCTTATCTATTGATATTGCTTGCAAAATCCTTGGTGCTCCTAATATACCCCCAAGCGCTGAGGATAATGTAGCTCCCCATATCCCCGCCATAACAAAGGGTGAAAACCATGCAATCTTTAAAAGAAAATTATAATCATTGATTAGCAGGTTCCTGTTTACAAAGAATCCGAACAGAATAGCCAATGAAAGATAAATGATTAATCCGATACCAATTGCTGCAAGAGTTCCTGTGGGAATTGATTTTTTTGGATTTTTTAAATCACCCGACATAGCTACCCCGGCTGTAAAACCTGTTACCGCAGGGAAAAAAACCGCAAAAACAATGTCGAAAGGTAATCCGTTTTGTGCTTTGGTTAATAATGTTTCTTCAGGATCAGGAGTGGTGCCTATAAGTATACCAACAACAATTGATATGATGGAAAGAATAATTGCAGTAAGAATAAAAAATTGTGTTTTTAATGCAACTGATGTGCTTATATATGCTATAATAACCAAAATAATTACAACTGCTGTACCTAATATTCTGTATGAATTAATGCTGCTGCCTATTCCAAGAAATTCATTAATACTCTCAATACCCAAAAAGTTTTCACAGAAACCAATAATGTAAAGTGCTATACTAAGAGCAGTGCCAACGAAAAGTGTGATGCCAATAGAGCCGCCGATTGGCAGTCCCAGACTTCTGCTTAGTATATAGTAAATTCCACCGGTTTTAATTTTCTTGTCTGTTGAGATGGAAGAGATGCTCAACCCTGTTGTTACAGATATGATATGTGCTGTTAAGATCACTCCGATAGCGCCTAATATACCTGCCTGTCCAACTACCCATCCAAGGCGCATATACATTATTACACCTAGTATGGTTAGTATTGATGGGGTGAAAACACCTGCGAATGTTCCAAATTTTCTTTGCATGATAGATTAATGACTAATCTAAATTAGCTAATATGATTTATGAATTCAATTAAACGAAGAAATAATTTGTTAAAAGTATATAAAATATCACTACATTTATTTTGAATTGATTAATTTTGTAATTCTTGATACTGATAATTATTACAAATATAAAAAAGCATAAAACATGAAGAAATTAATTTTATCGTCAGCTATTTTAATTATTGGCATTTATTCTGTTAATGCACAAGGCACCAGTAAAGAAAACGAAGTAAATGCACCGGAAATAACATTTGAAAAGGTTGTTCATGATTACGGAACTATTTATAAAGGGAGTGATGGCACCAGCTATTTCCCATTTAAAAACACAGGTAAAGAACCATTGATATTATCACAACCCAAATCTTCATGTGGTTGTACTGTTCCCACATGGCCCAAGAAACCAATTCTTCCGGGAAAGGAGGATAAGATAAAAGTAACATATAACACCAGGCGAATGGGGCGTATTTATAAAACCGTTAAGATATATTCCAATGCTAAGAACAGCCCGATTCTTCTTACCATAAAAGGTAAAGTTGTTGAAAAGCCAAAAGAAGAGATACCTGAAAAAAAACTTGATGAGGATTCCTCTCCGGTCAATAAATAACCTGTGCTTTTATTTTATAAACATTAAAACAATAAGAAAATGCTCACTATTTCGAAGAAGGGCAGGATGATGCCTGAATCGCCGATCAGAAAGCTGGTTCCATATGCCGATGAAGCCAAAAGGAAAGGAGTAAAGGTTTATCATTTAAATATAGGTCAACCTGATATTGAAACACCCGGTATAGCCATGAATGCAATAAAAAACTACAAGGAAAAAGTTGTAGCCTATACCCACTCTCAGGGAATCCCTTCTTTGAGAGAAAAAATGGTTGGTTACTACAAACAACATGGCATAGACATTACTCCTGATGAAATTATTGTAGGCGCGGGGGCATCGGAAGCAATATTGTTTGCTATGCAATCGATCATGGATATTGATGATGAGATCATTATACCCGAACCATTTTATGCTAATTATAACGGATTTGCTGTAAACTCGGGTGTTACTATTAAACCTATCTTTTCGAGCATAGATACGGATTTTGCATTACCTCCTATTTCTGATTTTGAAAAAGCTATATCAGACAGAACCAAAGCTATTTTGGTTTGTAATCCAAATAATCCTACAGGTTACCTTTATTCCGAAGAAGAACTAAAAAAACTACGCGACATAGTCAAGAAATATGACCTTTTTCTTATTGCTGATGAAGTTTACAGGGAATTTTGCTATGATGGTAAAAAACATTTTTCAGCAATGCACCTCAATGGTATCGGGAATAATGTTATTTTAATTGATTCGGTTTCCAAAAGGTATTCTGCTTGTGGTGTGCGAATCGGTTTTATGGTTTCCAGGAATAAAGAATTAATGAATATTGCTTTGAAATTTGCCCAGGCAAGATTGAGTCCTCCGGGTTTTGGCCAGGTAGTTGCAGAAGCAGCTATTGATGTGGAAGAAAAGTATTTTGTGGATGTTTTACAGGAATACACTGCCAGGAGGGATGTGGTTTATAAATCAATAAATAATATTGAAGGTGCAATGTGTCCTCTTCCAAAGGGTGCTTTTTACGTAGTTGCAAAATTGCCTGTAGATGATTCTGATAAGTTTTGCCAATGGTTGCTCGAAGATTTCAATTATAAAAAACAAACAGTTATGCTGGCACCTGCTTCGGGCTTTTATTCAACTGAAGGCAGGGGGAAGGACGAAGTTCGCATAAGCTACGTGCTTAATGTGAATGATTTGAAAAAATCTATGGAATGCCTCGAAGAGGCTTTGAAAATTTATCCCGGCAGAACAAATTAGCTATAATTTATCAAAACAACTAATTACCTTTTCGCAAACCATATCTGTTTCATCATTTGTTATGGTTAAGGGTGGGGCTATTCTGAATGAATTATCGTTGAATAAAAAACGGTCAACAATAATTCCGTTATCCAGAAATACCTTTAGTAATTTGGCTACTTTAAGTTTACTTTCCAGATCTATGCCAAGCATTAATCCTTTTTGCCTGATGGATTTAACGACGGGGTGTTTTAATAAACTTTCCCTGAACTTATTGCCTTTGCTTACTGCTTCTTTAATTATATTTGAACCGGTCAGAATTGATAATGCGGCATAACCGGCTGCACATGAAACGGGATGACCACCGAAGGTTGTTATATGACCTAGTTCAGGATGGTGAGTTAAGGTAGACATAATTTCACTGGAAGATATGAAAGCACCTAAGGGCATTCCACCACCAAATGCCTTGGCAAGGCACAGAATATCAGGGATTACATCATAATGTTCAAAACAGAATAATTTTCCGGTTCTGCCCATACCCATCTGTATTTCGTCAAAAACTAATAATGCACCGGTTTCTTTACATCTTTTTTGAAGTATTTTTAAGAAGTCATTTTGTGGCAGAATGATGCCTGCTTCTGCCTGTATTGGTTCTGCAAAAACACAGGCTGTATTTTCGGTGATTTGGTTAAGCTGATCCGTATCATTGAATTCGAGTTGTCTTATTGAAGGTAGTAGAGGACGGAAAGCGTATTTTAGATTTTCATTACCAAGAATACTGAGTGCTCCATGAGTACCGCCATGATAAGCATTTTTGAAGGACACGATCTCCGGCCGGCCTGTAAATCTTTTTGCCAGTTTCATAGCTCCCTCAATAGCTTCACTGCCTGAATTAACAAAGTAGGTGCAATTGAGTGCATCAGGTAATATGGAAGCCAGCTTTTTTGCCAGATTTACCTGGGGCGACTGGATGATTTCACCGTAAACCATTAAGTGGGTGTGATTTCTTATTTGTTTTTCTATGGCACTGATTATTACCGGATGGTTATGTCCGAGATTACTTACCGAAACACCTGATACCAGATCAATGTATTTACGGCCTTGCTTGCCATACATGTATATGCCTTCGGCATGATCTATTTTTAGTGCGAGTGGCTTGGATGAGGGTAGCCCTAAATTATTCATAAAAATTTGTCGTTGTGAAATCATTGGTTGATAAAGATTGAATGAGAAAAAATAATCAATTTATAAATTCTGAAAAATATATAAAAAATGTTAATAAATATATCCTTTATTAAATAAAATTAATTTATACTTGCAAGAGTACATTTTATGTTTTAACTAAATGGCATGAAAGCAAAAGTAGTAATTATTACCGGTGCATCTTCAGGCATCGGGAAAGCTCTTGCTGAAGAATATGCTGATAATAATCATGCTTTGGTTCTTGCTGCAAGAAATATAAAAGAACTACAATCCACTGCCGATGATTTAAGAAATAAATGTGCAGGCATTTTACCTGTTCAAACTGATGTTAGTAATGAGAGTGATTGCAAAAACCTGATAAAAAAGTCGATTGAAGAATATGGTAAAATAGACATACTGATCAATAATGCCGGTATATCTATGAGGGCATTATTCGAGCAATGTGATCTGAGCGTTATAAAGCAATTGATGGATGTGAATTTCTGGGGAACTGTATTTTGTACAAAGTATGCCTTACCTTATTTACTTGAGTCAAAAGGTTCTGTTACAGGCATTTCATCATTAGCAGGTTATATCGGTTTGCCAGGCAGGACGGGTTATTCAGCTTCAAAACATGCTATGCGTGGATTTCTGGATACCCTTCGTGTTGAAAATAGAAAGAAGAAACTTCATGTTCTTGTTGTATGTCCGGGCTTCACAACTTCTAAAATCAGAATTACTGCTCTTAAGGGGGATGGGACCCGGCAGGGCACTTCACCACGCGATGAAGAAAAGATGATGACTTCAGAAGAAGTTGCCAGGAAAATACGTCGATATGTTAAGAAGCACAGGAGAACACTATTATTAACGAAGCAAGTTAAAATTGCTATTGGTTTAAATAAATTTTTACCGGCGTTGGTTGATAAGCTGGTATATAAACACATGGTAAAAGAACCGGAATCTCCATTCAAATAGTTATAAAAAATAATACTTATGAAAGAATTAACATTGGATATTAAGCCCAGGGAAGGATTGGGAGAACTTAAATTTGGCGACTCCAGTGAAAAACTGATATCAATACTCGGAGAAGCTGAAGAAATGGAAGAGATTGCAGACGAAGACGAATTTAATACTGTCATTCTGAATTACTGGAAAAAGGGAATATCGGCTTTCTTTGAAGGTATAGAAAAATCAGTACTTGCTTGTTTCGAGATTGATAATAAAGAGGCAACAATGTACGGCATGAAAGTTTTTGATCTTAAGGAACAGGAAATTATCAAAATCATGAATGATAATGGATTTAAAGAACTGGAGACTGCCGATGAGGAAAATAGTGAAAGAAGAGTATCTTTTGAAGACGGAATGATAGATTTCTTTTTTGAGGATGAAAAGCTTATTGCGGTCAACTGGGGTGTGCTTGTTAATGATAAAGGAGAAATAGAAGAAATATAAGTCCTTGATTATTTTTTATATCTGGGATGATAGTTTTCAATAGTTTTTCTCAAATATGAACTTTCCAGATGAGTATAAATTTCCGTTGTTGTTATTGACTTATGACCAAGCATTTCCTGTACAGCACGCAGGTCGGCGCCATTATCTACCAGGTGACTTGCAAAAGAATGCCTAAGAGTGTGTGGACTAATGTTTTTATTTATTCCTGTCCGCTCAGCAGCATCCCTGATAATAAGAAATATCATAACCCTGCTTAGCTTATTTCCACGATTATTAAGGAAAAGTATATCAGTTGCTTCTTTCTTTGGTTTAATCTGATTACGGATATTATTAAGATATAATTTAATATGCTTAGAGGCGACTTTACCCAAGGGAACCAGCCTTTCTTTGTTCCCTTTTCCTATTACTCTTATAAATTCTTCACTAAAATTTATATCCGTTATTTTAAGATTGATCAATTCAGTTACACGTAGACCACATCCATAGAGTGTTTCAAGTATAGCCCGGTTTCTTTCGCCTTCAGGTTTGCTCCTGTCAATGGAATCTATGATTTTTATGACTTCCTTGTCACTGAGAGTATCCGGTAGTTTCCTCGTTGTTTTGGGGGCTTCCAAAAGTTCGGTTGGATCTTTAACAATAATATCCTCAAGTAATAAATATTTATAAAATGCCTTGATCCCTGAAATGATCCTTGCTTGTGATTTACTGCTTAAACCTATTTCGTTTATTGATTTAATAAAGTCTTGAAGATTTTTGAGTGAAATTTCTTTTGGCGACCTATCAATATTTTCGGAAATAAGAAAGGATAATAGTTTTTCAATATCCCTCAAATAACTTTCTACTGTGTTATCAGATAATGACATTTCAATCTGAAGGTAAGACCTGAATCCCTTTATATAAGATTGCCAGTTCATTAATTCAAATAAATAACTTATTTTGGCTGCTATAAAACTGTTAAAATTTATAGTAAAATTATTACAAAATAATTGGATATTTATATGAAAGTGAGTAAATTTGCATCTTCAAAAATTAAAACATTCAGTTTCAATGGCTAAAAAGGCTAAAGATCAAAGGGTTCAGGTTATACTAGAATGTACGGAGCACAAAAAAAGTGGTAAGCCGGGTACCTCACGTTATATTACAACCAAGAACAAGAAGAATACACCTGACAGGCTGTCACTTAAGAAATACAACCCTATCCTTAAGAAATATACAATTCACAAAGAAATAAAATAAAGGTATTATGGCTAAGAAAGTTGTTGCAACCCTACAAACGAAGAGTAAAGATTATGCAAGGGTGATAAAGATGAAAAGATCCCCTAAAACAGGGTCATACTATTTTGATGAAAGTATTGTACCCAATGATATGGTAAAGGAAGTACTTTCAAAAAAATAATAAAGAATTGATCAGGCAATTGATTTTGAGCTTTTTCCTTTACCAGGGAAGAAGCTTTTTTTATATTTAATTTTAAAAGAAATGTCCGTTAAATCTATATTTTCAAAAGAAAAGAAGAAGAATCTTGATAAAGGTTTGGAAAAGACAAAGAAGAATGTTTTTTCCAAACTATCAAAAGCTGTTATTGGTAAATCCAGGGTAGATGATGATGTGCTTGATGATTTGGAAGAAGTTCTTGTTACATCCGATGTGGGGGTGAACACCACGATTAAAATTATTGAAAGGATAGAAGAAAGGGTTGCCCGTGAGAAATATGTTAAAACTTCGGAATTATATTATATTCTTAAGGAAGAAATAGTAGCGTTATTACAGGAAAACAATGTCAAAGACAAAGTAGATTTTTCTGCACCGGAAGGCAAAAAACCATACGTAATTATGGTGGTGGGTGTTAATGGTGTTGGAAAGACTACTACCATAGGAAAATTGGCATATCAGTATAAAAAGGCAGGTGAATCGGTTATACTTGGGGCTGCGGATACATATAGAGCTGCTGCCGTTGAGCAAATTAGAATTTGGGCGGAAAGAGCCGGTGTACCATTAATTTCCCAGGGAATGGGATCAGACCCTGCCAGTGTGGCATATGATACAATTAGTTCTGCTTTATCAAAAGATATTGATGTTGTTATTATAGATACTGCAGGCAGATTGCATAATAAGGTAAACCTTATGAATGAATTGTCGAAGGTGAAAAGAGTAATGAAAAAACTTATTCCTGATGCTCCTCATGAAATTTTATTAATACTTGATGCATCTACAGGTCAGAATGCTATTGAGCAGGCAAGGCAATTTACCGCTGCTTCCGAAGTTAATGCACTATCCTTGACCAAACTCGATGGAACAGCAAAAGGTGGTGTGGTTATAGGAATATCAGACCAGTTTAAAGTTCCTGTTAAATATATTGGCATAGGAGAAAAAATTGAGGACCTGCAGATCTTTAACAGATTTGAATTTGTAGATAGTTTGTTTAGTGTATAATTCCTATTATATTGAATTTGAAACTCCGGGAACAAATTGTTAATGTTGTCACTTTAGGATGCTCGAAAAATATTGTTGATTCCGAATTATTAAGTGGGTATTTGAAGAATAATTGGTTTCGGGTATCTCATAATTCAAATATTCCTTCCGATATAATAATTATCAATACATGTGGCTTTATCAATGATGCCAGGGAGGAATCGATAGATATGATATTGCATTACGTTAATCTCAAAAAGACCGGCGAGGTGAAAAAAGTTATTGTAATAGGATGCTTATCTGAGAGATATAAAAAAGAGTTGCAAAAAGAAATACCCGAAGTTGATCATTATTTTGGAATTGAACAATATGAGGAAATAGTGAATTATCTCAAAAAAGATGATAATATAACAATCAGCGGTCAACGAATTCTTATGACCCCTTCTCATTATGCCTATTTAAAAATTGCCGAGGGCTGCAACAGGAAATGTTCTTTTTGTGCAATACCTTTGATAAAAGGAAAACACCGTTCAAGAAGAATTGAGGATATTATTGAAGAGGCTGAATATTTGGCAAAAACAGGCGTAAAGGAACTGATTTTAATTTCACAGGATTTAACCTATTATGGATATGATCTCTATAAAAAATCAATGCTTTATAATTTATTAAAGAAGCTTATAGATATTGAAGAATTAGACTGGATCAGGCTACAATATTTGTATCCGGCTGATTTTCCCTTTGAAGTAGTTGATTTAATGAATAGCTCGGAAAAACTTTGTCGTTATATTGATATTCCGTTACAACATATTAGCGATAATATTTTGAAGTCAATGAAAAGAGGAATTTCCCGGAAAAGAACAATTAAATTACTTGAGAATATCAAAGAACATTCTCCTGAAGTAGCTTTAAGAACAACTCTTATGGTTGGTTATCCCGGCGAAACCAAAGATGATTTTAATGAACTTAAGGATTTTGTTTCAGTATTTAAATTTGATAGAATGGGTGCATTTGCATATTCTGAAGAAGAAGGAACAAAAGCTTATCATTTAAAAGATGATGTGCCTCAAGATATTAAACTGGCAAGACTTGATGAAATAATGAGATTGCAGGAGCAAATATCATTTTCTAAGAACCTTGAATTAAAGGGAAAAATACTAAAAGTAATAATTGACAGAATAGAAAAGGATTATTATGTTGGACGATCAGAGTATGATTCGCCTGAGGTAGATAATGAAATATTAATTAATTTACAAAATAACGATCTTAAAGTTGGCAATTTTTATAATGTTATGATCACCGATACAGAGCCTTTCGATCTTTTCGGGAAGGTTATATGAATTCCAGTGTTGATTTTTTACTATATCATTTTGGGAAAAAAGCACAGCATCAACACGGTTATTTAGTAAAAATTCTGATTAACATATTTTAAGAACCTTCTATAACAATTTGGTATCAGTTGTTCCATAGCAAAACTGTTTTCTTTCCATTTGAATATTAATTACTTATACAATATGGCATGGATGTTGTTCGTTAATTATTGTATGAGTTGATTTTTGGCAATTATACCCCAAAAGTCTCTTCGCGATCCGCGAGGATCGCATCTTTCTCATAATTAATAAGTTTGGTTTTGGTTTGGAAAGTCGGAAGCAGCTTGGTTCTCTTCCGGCTTTTCTTTTTTATAAAAACAGTATTGACATATTTTTTACTACTTTTGTTTTATATTAAAATCAAAAAAAAATATAATATGACACGCTTAGTAATTATTATTTCATTTTGCTGGTTGACATTACCACTTTTTGCATCTGATTATATTCAGCAAGACACAACGAAAAACGGATTTTATAAAGAAAAAGATGGCAGATATCCCACAGAGGGATATTATGAAAATGGAAAGAAAGAGGGTGCATGGGTAACATTTTATCCAAATGGTATTGTTTCTGAGGTTGTAAATTACCGGGATGGCAAAAAAGAAGGTATTTATGTTAAGATAAATAATCGTGGATATATTGCGAAACAAATGAATTACAAAAACGATATGCTTGATGGAACTGTTATTAAGTATGATCGTGGACGGCGTATAAAGTCGAAAATAGATTATAAGTCAGGGGAAATACATGGTATGAAAATATTGTACTATAATAATGGAAAGCTCAAACAAAAAACCGAATATAAAAACGGAAAGAAAAATGGCAAGTCAGAATGGTATTACAGAAGTGGAGATATAATTACTGAGTATAACTATGTAAATGGTCTTTTAGAGGGTGAACAGAGATCATTCCATGAAAATGGCAATATTATGATAATTGAACATTATGAAAATAATGAACTTGTTGATGAATATAAAGAATATTACAAAGATAGTACCTTGAAAGTATTGGGCCAGTATAAAAAAGGTTTAAAACATGGTGTATGGAAAGAATATGATGAAAACGGAGAATTGATCAGCGAAACAAAATACAGAAAAGGTAAAGAGAAGTAATGAGGAAGATCATTAATCCGTATACAGAGGTTAAAGGATATAATTGTTTTGGATGTTCACCTAAAAATAGTTATGGACTGCAGATGGAATTTATGGAAGATGGGGATGAAATTTATTCTGAATGGAAACCAAAAAGTTATTATCAAGGTTACAGAGAAGTATTGCATGGAGGCATACAGGCAGCATTAATTGATGAAATAGCAAGCTGGTGCGTGCAGTTAAAGTTAAGAACTGCCGGTGTTACATCAAATATGGACATTAGATATAAGCAACCTGTTTATACAAACGGAGGAAATATTAAGCTGAGGGCCAAATTAAAAAATGTACGCAGAAACATTGCAGCTATTAAAGTTATACTGATGAATTCGAAAGACAACCTGTGTTCAAAAGCTGTTGTGAGTTATTTTACATTCCCTGAAAGAACTGCCAGTCGTCTCTTATATTATCCAGGGTATAAAAAGTTTTTCGATGAATCAGACGGTGATTGAAAGTTATTCAATAGTCATTCGGTAGTCATTCAATAGTAATTAATAGTAATTGATAGTAATTGATGATTTGTGGTAATAAAGTATACTTTCAGGAATTTAGCTATCAATTTAACGGCCCAAAATTTATAACTTACCTGAAATCGATTCAAATAATTCCGGCCAGTCGACATCGCCGGCTTTTTTTCCGAAGCGCAGTATTATAAGGTTTTTAGAAGTATCAATATAAATATACTGTCCGAGTATGCCCTTGGCAAATAATGTTCCCTTATCTACGACTCTCCAGTGCATATAATAAGGATATCCGGTATCATCGGTATATTTTGGTTTTGTATTCTTAATATCGATAAACCATTGGGCAGGAATGATTTGCTTTTCTTCCCATTTGCCGTTATTTAGTATTAGTTTACCGAAAATTGCAAAATCCGTAATCCTTGCATTAATACAGCAAAATGCTTTTATATTTTTGTGTTTTTTACTGTCGTAATTCCATGATGCGTTGTAATTCATCGGCAATTCTTTCCATATTTTTTCCTCAAGATATTCTGCCAGAGTTTTACCAGTTGCTTTTTCAAGCACCATAGCAAGTATTTGTGTATTTCCACTCTGGTACTCATATTCAGTACCGGGTTCTTTTTCGGTTTTTAAATTCAGAACATATTTCTTAAGGTTTTTACCATAGTAAAACTTTGCCATTTCTCCAAAAGGATTGGAATAGCCTTCATTGAATTTTATTCCGGATTCCATATTGAGCAAATGGAGGAGTGTTATCCTGGAAAATCCGGGATTCTTAAAGTTTGTTATATAATCAGTTACAGGCTGATCGATACTTTTTATATATCCTTCATCAACAGCAATGGCAATCAATGAACTTACAAATGATTTGGCTATAGAAAAAGCAGGAAGAATATTTTGTCTGTTATATCCATTAAAATAATTCTCATAAATAATAGTATCATTTCTGATGATCATGAACGATACAGTTTTATTTTTTTCAAGGAAGGTTTTGAGTGTGTTTATCTTTTTTTCTTTAAATTTTTCCGGGAGACTTATTTTAATGTTTTCCGGGGATTTATTAAATTCATACCTACTTTTCTCTTTTTTTATTTCGGCAGAGGGAAATTTCTTATAATCATTGATATCGGCATAATTCCAGTAAAAATAGCGTCCGATGTGACATGATATCATTACAAGGGCCATAGAGAGTAATATAATAAGGTTAATTGTTCGATTTACATTTACTGATATTCCTGCCATTATTTATGATTAATAATACCATCATCAGGTAATTTCAATATTGGTTATTTCCTGTGTTACTTTATAGTCATATTCTGGGTATTCAAACACCGGCATACGTGTTTCGGTTTCATTTATTGAATAATTAAATATAGAGCTGTATTCTGAAATATCCTCATCCATTTTATGAAGCTGCCATAAATATGAGCTTAGAGATTTTGATTCGATGATAATCACCTTTCCCATTTTATGTATTATAGGGCTGTGCCATCGGGTTGAATCATGATCAAACTCAAGAATGCGCCTGCCATCATGAGTTATTCCTATTGTTCTGTAGGTTAAACTTTTTCCTACCCCGGGTAAATTTAATACATTCCGGTCGGTAGCAAGGAAAGGAATATTCAGTTCTTCTTTAAGCTTTTGAACATCGTCGATCATATTTTCCGCATCGTATGACAATTTTCTTATTTTATCGAAGTATTCTACAGGTATTGCACCAATTATCTTTTCTTCATATTGCTCCTGAACTGATCTTTCGTTTGTAGCGAAGTTATGGCTGTTTTCTATGTATCCTTTAACTGAAAAAGTATAATAAGGCAGTACTCCTATTTCATTCAGTACCTTGCGTAGTTTAGCCGTATGTCCTCTTCTGGAAGCAGCCGAGGTAAATACCTGCTGATTAGTCACAATCCAGCCTGCTGATAGTAATCTTCTAACGGCTTCCCTTGATTCGGGGGTTATTTCCATAGCTGTTTCATAGTGCGTTTGAATTACGAATTGCTTAATGCCTATTTTGGATGCTTTCTGCTTGAATTCGGATAATACATCCACAAGCTCCGGTGTAATTCGCTGGGGCAGGTAAACCGGAAGGCGGGTGCCCAGTCTTACACGAACCATTTCTGCATATTTTTTACCGAATGGTCGTTTCTGGTTGTTTTGTATTTTATTTTTTGCAATTTCATATACTTCATCAAGCAGACGTTTCAATGATCTGTCTGAGCTCATCAAAGCATCACCGCCTGTTATGAGTATGTCGCGTAGTTGTGAATCGGTTTCAAAATAAGCCATTAGCCTGTGAAGTTTTTCAGGCCATGTTTCTTTGGGTTTTAGTTTGTCGAGATCAAAGTTAAGATGCCCTCGCTGGAAATCATACATCCTCTGACAGGAAGCACATAGCCCTCCACAAGCCCTTCCTATGGTATCAGGTATAAGTATGGCTACTTCAGGATACCTTCTGTGAATATTATAGCTTGATGGTAATATCCAGCCGGCTGCATTTGGTTTACCGGGTTCAACTATATCTTCCTTTTCCCAGGCAACAATATGTCCGTATTCATCGATTAATTGTCTGGAATATATAACATACTGACGTATTGCAAGGTCTGCATTTTTGGCAAAAGCGGGCTCGTTAACATTGACAAGAGATAAATAATACGGATTTACAAAAAATGGAATACCTGCATCACGGGCTTCATAAAGCATTTGCATGGTATTTTTGTTTAAAGTGTAATCAAGCATTTCATTAAGCAAGTCAGGATCACGTATTGCAAACCTCAGATGAAACAATCTGTCGTTCCACCATTCAAGCTCTATAGTTTGTTTTTTTTCAAGATATGATTTCCCACTTTCGAAATAAAAACGTTTGTCTTTAATTTCTCCACTATCAATTTTATTGATTATTATATTGATGATCCTTTCTTTATTGGTGTCGCGCATTTTAATGATCTCAGGATCAAGTCCGGAAGGATGACGATCCATCCATTTTTCAATTTCGTTTTTATCAGGGATCTTTTTTAAAATCTCCCCTTTATATTGCCTGAATAAGTATATCATATCAATGAAAAAGTGAGCATTGGCGCCACCTGTTTCTTTTTTATAAGCCAGCCAAAGTAATTTGAAAGGCCGGGAAATTATTTTTTCACCGCGCAGATTCAGATCGGTAAACTCTCTTCCTTCATTTTCAAGGTAGTCGTGAAGACGGATAGCTGCTATATCCTGTTCATCTAGTGCCTCGAAATGCCTTCGTCCTTTATTTTCAAACATGCAAAATTTAAATGCATCCGGTTTTGACTTAAAATATTCCTTTATCTGCTCTTTCATATTTCTAAGGAATGCTTCTTCATTTGCAGACTTATCCAATGTATTTTTAAGCCCTGGATTTTCATCAAGCAGTTGTTCCAATAGTTCAATTGATCCGCTTGTTATTTTTACCGATTCAATATTTTCAAATGACTTGCTTGCGAATGTTTCGTTTTCAATAATGTTTTTATATATAAGTTCATTAAAACTCATAAATGAATATTTTGTTAACAAATGAAATGGATTTAACCAGGATACACCAACAAATATAGTTTTTTTTATTTACTTGATTTTGGGTTTAAGGGTTGATTAGGAATTAATGGATTATTGTTTATTACAATTGTTAGGTAGGGGTTTGGTTATTGGTTTGTGGTTATAGTGTCATTTCCTGATAAAAGAAAAATTAACTACTAAATAGACTGCAGTATGGCAGTCTATCACTCATCATACTTTTATTAATTATTGATTGCAAAAACACTGCAACATCAAATATTCTATAAATTTAAATAAAAGTAAAAAAAATAGCAAAACTAAAGGTATTTGATAATGCTTTATAATTAGGTATAAAGTGTTCTGCTCACTCTGAGTGAGCGGTTCGCTGAACAATGAGGTAAAATTTCAATAGTTCTTAATTGTACCCCCTCTTTTTTTCTCCTGCTTGCATGGGGAGATGTCGAGCATAGCGAGACAGAGGGGGTACATAACCATATTAATATGAATCGAAGTCTTATTTGATGTTAATTGTTATTAACCATTTTGCATTGGTTATAGCCTTTTGTTAAGTGAAAATCAAGTTCTTTGAAATCATTTGAAATTAGAAAACTTATCCGGATGTTAGTGTCTAAAACAATCTTTATTTTTCTAATAAACTCCAAAAAATAAGGTATATGTAAATAATATGCTATCTGTGGGAGGGCAGTCTCTTATTCCTGATGACCCATTTTTTGCGTACAGGTGATTTGTGATCAAAACTCTCTGGTTTTAAAATAGATGATGCGCCGCGTTTTGGTCTTTTGCTTTTCTGGTACTTGCTCAGGTCATAATAACAACCATAATTAGAAGTGCCACATGAAGTGAAAACAAAAGTAAATAATCCGCTTATCAGTGCAATTATAAAAAAGTTTCTCAGGTGTTTTATTGTTTTTTGAAACATCTTACTTTAAGTATTTTAAGATTTTTTCAGTGCGTAAATGTACTTAAAAATTAAAACGTGACAAATCAATTTTATTATTTATTGGATCACTAAAAAAAAATATTATTATTTTTGTTTTCGTATTGGTATACTGGTTTTATTAAAATACCGGTATTAATAGGGAATCAGGTGAAAATCCTGGACAGTACCCGCTGCTGTGAGCTCTTTGAATTTTTTTTGACACACCTTGGCCACTGGGGGGTGTATCAAAAGTCGATTTTACAAAATTTTGCTAAAAATGGCAAATATTTAATATGCTTTGATTCAGTACATTAACTTTTAATAATCGACTTTTAAAACTTAAAAATCAATGGATTTTTAAGTTTTGATACACTCCCTGGGAAGGCGATCAAAAAAAGTGAGTAAGTCAGAAGACCTGCCAATACAGAAACATTCAAAGCTTTCGGGTAAAAAGCAAAAATGAATATATTCTAAAAATATCATTTTCACTTTTTCCCCAAACTTTGTACATAGTAACTAAGAGTGTTTGTAATGCGCAATTTATTTGTCATAGTTATTACGGTTTTTGGGTTGCAATGTGCAGCTCAGGATGTAATGCCTGATACTTTATTATTCCTGAATGAGGTTAGAATAAATTCCACAAAACTGGATGAATTTAACACCGGTTTGGATATTTATCAATTTGATTCGACGGAACTGGAAAGATACAGCAGTTATACAATTGATAAAGCTTTATTCAATACTACCTCATTAAATGTAAAAAATTCCGGGCCCAGCCAGCTATCAACAATTTCATTCAGGGGGTCATCCTCTGTTCATACGGGAGTTGTTTGGGATGGATTTTACATCAATCCCTCCAACATTGGAGTATTTGATTTTTCGTTACTTCCGGTTTCTTTTTTCGATAATGTTATGGTCCAGTATGGTGGTATGAGCTCAGTATTCGGTTCGGGTTCAGTAGGTGGCGGAATCCATATTGGCAATAAACCTTTTTTTGATAAAGGATTTCAAACTGATATAGAACTAAGTGCTGGCTGTTTTGGCAATTATTCGGGAACAGGCGAGATCAGGTTTAGTACAAATAAATTCTATTCCAAGACGGCATTGAATGTGAGGAAAGCTAAAAACGATTTTACATACAGATACAGAGGCGAAGAACTCAGACAAAGAAATGCTGCGTTAGAAAGCTATGGTTTCATTCAGGAGTTGGGTTATATGCCTTCCGATGATCAGATTATAAGATTTAATATATGGATGATGAATTTTCACAGAGAGATACCCGGAACGATTACTACAAAACCTGGCACCGCTTATCAGATAGATAAATCTATCAGATCGTCATTGCATCTAAACAGCAAAATCAACAAAGGATTGATTAAATCAAGGTTTGCATATATTTGTGAATACCTTCGTTATGTTGATGATGATTTTCCTGCTACGGCAATTGATTCGGAATTACGCTTAAATACTTTTATTTATGAAACTGATCTCACTTATGATTTGAGCGATAGGATCAAATTTAATACCGGTATAAGCCTTTCAATGAGTAAGGCAGATATTGATGCCTATAACGGAATAAAGAAACAAAGGCAGGCTGGAATTTTATTATCACTGAATTATAAGTTGCCGTTAATTAATTGGAATGCAAATATAAATGTTCGTCAGGATTTTATTCAGGATTATAATATCCCCCTTGCAATGTCTTTGGGTTTTCAGGGTAAAATTTGGAAAATAATTTTTGGTAAAGTTTTAATCTCCAGAAACTATAGAGCACCAACTCTGAATGATCGCTACTGGCAACCGGGCGGTAATGAAGACCTGAAAGTGGAATCGGGTTTTAATCAGGAAGCCGGGATAATTATCAGGTCAGAAAATATAAATTCATGGCTGAACAGGATAATGATTCGCGCTACCTATTATAATGCTATTGTTGATGATTGGATACAGTGGCTTCCTAAAGAAGGAACAGGCTACTGGCAGCCTGAAAATGTGAGTAAGGTCTGGTCAAGGGGTATAGAGGCTGAAGGCCGGTCGGATATCAAGATCGGAATGCTTAAGTGCAAACTCAGATCAGGATATAATTATGTTAAATCAACCTATGAGGAATCAACAGAGAATAATAAACAAAGACTTGGTAATCAGCTTATATATACGCCTGAGCATAAGTGGTATGGTAGGGCAGGTATTATTCTATGGGAATTTACAATCGATTACACACATACCTATACCGGAAAAAGGTATGTCAGTCCTGATCATTCCGATTATGTTCCTTCGTTTTTTATAGGTGATTTATCTTTTTCTAAACATATAGATTTTAAAAAATATGGAATAAATATTAAACTTGATATAAACAATATCTGGAACACAGATTATCAATTTGTTAAGTACAGACCTATGCCGGGCAGGTCATTTATTTTGTCTCTTAAATGTTTAATCAAATAAATAATTATCATGAAAAAAATTACATTTTTAATTATTGGATTACTAGGAATGACAGCAGTATTTTTTACTTCATGTGAAGAAAATGATTCTAACGCACCTGTTATTCCAACTGGTGACAGGATTTTTATCACGAATGAGGGTCCGTTTCAGGAAGGAACAGGTACTTTAAGTGTACTTTACAATGAAGGCGAGGTTTTGGTTAATGATGTTTTTCAGCGTACAAATGGTTATCCTCTTGGAAATATTTTACAATCGATGACAATTATTGAGGATAAGATATTTCTGATAGTCAACAATGCCAATAAAGCCGAGGTAATTGATAAAGATCATTATACTCATATTGCTACTATTAACATTAAGCTTCCCAGGTATATGACCAAAACTTCTCCTGCAAAAGCTTATGTGACATCATGGTCGAACCAGGTATTGGTTATAGACCTGGCTACTTCACAGGTAGTTGATTCAATTGAAACAGGAATGGGGCCCGAAAGGCTCATCAAGTATAATAATAAATTATTTATCCTGAATAAGGGAGGTTTTCTTACTGATAGTACCATAACAGTAGTAGATTGTCAAACTGGCACATTCTTGACAACCATTCAGGTTGCGGACAAACCTGATGGTGCAGTGATAGATAAAAATGGTAAATTATGGGTAATATGCTCCGGAAAGGGATGGAATTATTATCCGCAGGAGGATGATACGGAAGGTCACCTGATGTGTATTAATCCTGAAAATTATGAAATAGAGAAAGATTTGAAATTCTATAGCACTCACTTACATCCTGAAAAACTGATAATAAATGAGACTGGTGATATTATGTATTTTAATTATCCGGGCGGTGGTGTGCTTTCGCATAACATAAATTCTGATAAACTGAATTTTGATCCTGTAATTGCTTTCTCTTCAATATATTATAATATTGCTTTTGATTATGACAGTGATATGATATATTGTGCTGAACCGGGTAATTATGTTGAGAGGGGCTGGATATACAGATATCATGTCAGTAATGGTACGCTTGTTGATTCTTTCCGTGTGGGAATCATTCCGAACGGAATTTATTTTGATTAACTAAAAATTTTATTATGAACACAAAGGTAAATGTCATATGGGATAAAGAGATGTCGTTTGAGGCTAATGTAAATGATCACAAAATAACACTTGATGCTGACGAAAAGGTGGGTGGCAAGGACAGAGGACCCCGTCCCAAACCGCTGTCATTGGCCTCACTTGGAGGGTGCACGGGAATGGATGTTATTTCTATATTAAAAAAAATGAGAATAAGCCCCGATAGCTTTGATGTTATAGTTGAGGGGCATAATACTGATGAGCACCCGAAACATTATGATAAAATACATATAAAATATATTTTCAGAGGGAAAGATCTATACAGGCAAAAAATTGAAAAAGCAGTAAACCTTTCTCAGGATAGGTATTGTGGTGTAACTCATATGCTTAAGGCAAGAGTAGAAATAACACATGAAATAATTATTGAAGAATAAAAAATACATTTTTACTGTCTGAAGTTTCTTTGGAAAATATTTTTCTTGATGCTTTATTGAAATTTTCTTATTAGCTCCACTAATTCGCTTATAATCATTGCGGTGGCGCCCCAGATAATATGTCCCTTTACATAAAAGCAAGGTACTGTGGTATTAGTATTTATACTTGTAATCACTTTTTTATATTTAATTGTTTTTTTGTCAGTTAATGCGTTAATGCTAACCGGCAACATATAATCAACTTCCTTGGGATCGGTATTGAATTCTGGTTTTTCAATATAATATCCAACTACAGGGCTAACTAAAAAACGACTCGGTGTAACATAAATATCGCTAAGCTTTCCTATGATTTTGGTTTTAGCTATATCTATTCCTATTTCTTCTCTGGCTTCGCGCAAAGCTGTATCGGTTATACTTTCATCTTTGTCTTCTGCTTTACCACCCGGAAATGAGATCTGATTGCTATGGATTCCGCCATAATCGGTTCGTTTGATTAACGGAATCATTAATTGATTGTCGTGCTCATAAATTAATACCAGAACACCTGCTTTTGAGGCTGTTGAGGTATTATTTATTGTACTAAGAATGGTTTGCCTGTTTGGAGGAGCCATCTTGGAATGTGCATATTTACCTGGCAGGTCTTGTTGCAAAATTGTTTTTAATTTTGAAGTAAATTTCTTTATATCCATATAATTACAAAATAAATGCTTTTTTTAATAAAAATATATTATCAATTATAATTTATAGTTATCTTTATAGTTTGATTCATACAGATAATATTTTGGGTCATGGTAAAAGAAAAAACCACTACGCTAAAGGATAAAAAGGAAATAACTGATAAGATAAAAGAATTGGTTCTTTATAATGATGATCACAATACTTTTGATTTTGTGATTAAAACCCTGATAGAAATTTGTGAACACGAGCCGGAACAGGCAGAACAATGTGCTTTGACTGCTCACTTCAATGGCAAGTGCGGTGTAAAATCTGGTACTTACTATGAGTTAAAGCCTAAGTACAAAGAAATGACAAACAGGAAATTAACCGTAACAATAGAATAAAATGGGCTGGACAGTAATTGCAATAATAATACTAATTGGTCTGATTTTTATGGTGTTGGAAATTCTTGTTTTTCCTGGCCAGGGTGTTGCAGGAATTATAGGCCTGGTATTAATTGGGGTTGCTATTTGGCAGACTTATACTAATATTGGCAATACTGCGGGGCATATAACACTTGCAGGAACTATATTTTTATCTGTTATATTTCTGATTATTGCTTTGCGGTCAAAGACCTGGAAACGCATAATGCTAAGTTCAAACATTGATGGAAAAGTAAATGTTATAGAGGATAAAAGTGTTAAGGTGGGAGATACCGGAAAAGCAATCTCCAGGTTTAATCCAGCAGGAAAAGCTTTAATTAATGATGATTATTTCGAAGTACATACTTACGGAGAATACCTGGATCCTGACACAGAAATAGTTGTAGTAAAAAAGGAATTCAACAAAATATATGTTAAACAAAAAACTTAATTAATATGGAAATTTGGGTAATTATAGCAATAGGAATAGGAGCAATTTTTGCTCTGTGGTTAATATTTTATTTCATCCCTGTAGGTTTATGGTTTACAGCATTACTCTCAGGTGTGAAAATATCACTTATTCAGCTGGTTTTTATGCGTTGGCGTAAGATCCCACCGCAGATTATAGTGAGGAGTATGATTGCCTCCACAAAAGCCGGGCTCAATTTAACGCGCAATGCCCTTGAGGCTCACTACCTTGCTGGAGGCCATGTTCAGGAGGTAGTAAATGCATTGATATCGGCCGACAAGGCAAATATGAGTCTTGATTTTAAAGTAGCTACGGCTATTGACCTGGCAGGTAGAGATGTTCTCGAAGCTGTGCAAATGTCAGTAAATCCAAAAGTAATAGATACACCACCGGTAACAGCTGTTGCAAAAGATGGTATTCAGCTGATATGCAGGGCAAGAGTAACTGTAAGAGCTAATATACGCCAATTGGTAGGTGGTGCCGGAGAAGAAACGGTACTGGCAAGGGTTGGTGAAGGTGTTGTGTCTTCAATAGGATCAGCCGATTCGCATAAATCAGTACTCGAAAACCCGGATTCTATTTCTAAAGTTGTATTAACAAAAGGACTGGATTCAGGTACGGCTTTCGAAATTTTATCAATTGATATTGCTGATATTGATGTTGGTAAAAATATTGGTGCTGTATTACAAATGGATCAAGCCAATGCCGATAAGAACATTGCCCAGGCGAAAGCAGAAGAAAGAAGGGCAATGGCAGTTGCAACTGAGCAGGAAATGAAGGCCAGGGCTGAGGAAGCCAGAGCTAATGTTATTCAGGCAGAAGCTGAAATACCTAAAGCTATTTCCGAAGCATTTAGAACAGGTAACCTTGGGATAATGGATTACTACAGATATCAAAATATTAAAGCAGATACAAAGATGAGGGATTCCATTTCCAAACCCTCAGAAAAGAAAAGAAGAGACCGTGATGATTCTGATGATTCATCAAAAAAATAATGGAATAAACAATAGTTCATCAAAAAGCGTTCATATATATTTATGGACGCTTTTTTAATTATGGGAAAATTTGTATTTTTATCTTAATTAAATCAGGGGATAAATGATTAGTGATGAAAAAAGAAAACAGATTAATGACAGATACCTCCATTTGATTAATATATGCAAACCCTTCGTTAAAAGAGGTGAATTGCGTAAAATAAATAAGGCCTTTGAAATTGCCTTTAAATATGAGATGGAAAGTGGTGTGGAGGATAGTAGGCTTGATACTAAGCATTCCATTGAAGTGGCTATCATTGCAGTTGAAAAGATAGGTCTGGGAACCACTTCAGTAATTTGCGCATTATTGCATAATCTGATCCATAGTACTAATTACCCTATTGAAGAAATTGAAAAGCAATTTAATAAAAGCATAGCCAATATCATTAAAGGCTACAAAAAGCTTTCCGGTATAAGCACACAAAAAGTTTCACATCAATCCGAGAATTTCAGAAGATTATATCTTTCACTTGTGGATGATATCCGTGTTGTATTGATAAAACTTGCTCACCGGCTGCATGATATGCAGATAATTGCATTGTATCCTAAAGAGATGCAGGAAAGTTTGATTTCCGAAATAACCTATATATACTTACCTATTGCCCACAGGCTTGGTTTGTACACGCTTAAAAGTGAATTGGAAGAAAAAATAATGAAGCATCAGCATCCTGATATTTATAAAGAAATATCTGACAAATTAAAGGCTACCAAAACAAAAAGAAATGTTTTTATTCAGGATTTTGCTGAACCAATTAGAAAAGAATTACTTAAACAGGGTCTTGATTGCGAAATAAAAGGCAGACCTAAAAGTATCCATAGTATATGGGATAAGATGAAGAAACGAAATCTTAAATTTGAGGAAGTATACGATATATTGGCCATAAGAATAATTTCAAACAGCAAAACTAAAGAAGAGAAAGATGATTGCTGGAGGATCTACTCAATAGTTACGGATATTTATCAGCCAAATCCCAAACGATTGCGAGACTGGATTACAACACCAAAAGCAAGTGGTTATGAGTCACTTCATACAACAGTAAAAGGAACTAACAACAGATGGGTTGAGGTTCAGATAAGAACAAAAAGGATGGATGAGATAGCTGAAAAGGGCCAAGCAGCACATTGGTCATATAAAGGTTTTGTAAACAAAAAAGAAACGGATTCCTGGCTTAACCAGGTTCGTGATATACTGGAAAATCCGAGACAAATTGATTTTGATGATGTTGAGCGTTCGAAGGTGAATCCCAAAACAGAAAAAATATTTGTGTTTACCCCCGAAGGCGATCTTGTGAAGCTACCTAGAAAAAGTACTGTTCTTGATTTTGCATATGAGATACATACGGATGTTGGTGATCATTGCAGCGGCGCTAAGGTTAATAATGCCAATGTGCCTATAAGATTTGAATTGCAAAATGGTGATAAAGTAAGTGTAATTACTTCTAAGAATCAGCGGCCAAAATATGATTGGCTCAAATTTGTGGTGACAAGCAAAGCCAAAAATAAGATCAAAAGATCAATACTTGAAGAAAAATTTAAGGAAGCGGAAGCAGGTAATGAAATATTAAGAAGAAAATTCAGGAATTGGAAGATTCCTTTTAATGAGGAAAATATAGATAAGATATTAAGATATTATAAATATAAATCATCTATTGATCTTTATTATTCCATCGCTAAAGAAAAACTTGATCTTCTTAAAATAAAAGATTTAGCTCTTAATAATATTGATGAAAAGAAAAACACTCATGCAAGGGATAAAAAAGAAAATTATAAACAGGAAACATGTCTTGATACAGAAATAAAATCTGAAGACACACTGATAATTGATGATAAGCTCAAAGATATAAATTATAATTTGGCAAAATGTTGCAACCCTGTATGGGGAGATCCGGTATTCGGATTTGTAACGGTTGGTAAAGGTATAACCATACACAGGATTAATTGTCCTAATGCAGCTGATTTGCTTGTAAACTATGATTACCGGATTATTGATGTTAAATGGAAAGCCAGAGAAGATAAAACTTGTTATAAGACCTTTATTACGGTTAAAGGAAAAGACAGGATTGGAATGATGAAGGATATAGCAAATAACATATCTAAAGATATGAAAGTTAATATGCTCTCGTTAAATATTAATTCTAATGATGGTAAATTTGAAGGCAAAATTAAAGTACAGGTAAAAGACATTGATCATCTGGATGACCTTTTACAACGTATTTCAAAAATATCAGATGTGGAATCTGCAGTGCGTTCAAAATAAAGATCACTTAAAAGTGAATTTTAAGTTGTAATTACTTTCACAATGTTTTCATTCTTATCTTTGCGCAATTAATTATTGATTGTTAATCTTGATATTATGAGCATTTTATATTCATTATTTGGTATTGATGTATTTAATAATGAAGGATTTTTGGAGTTTCTTCTACGATTCTTTTTCAATCTTGCCGTTATTCTGATTATAGTCAGGTATATTTATTACAGGGCTGTTAAACGAAAGGATTATCTTTTTACCTATATATTGATCAGCACTACAGTTTTTCTGCTTGCATTTTTACTTGAGAATGTTACACTTCAACTTGGTTTTGCACTTGGATTATTTGCTATATTCGGAATATTGAGATACCGGACAAGTCAAATTCCTATAAAGGAAATGACATACCTTTTTGTGATAATCGGAATCTCAATAATTAATGCGCTTACAAATGAAAATATAAGTTATAGCGAGCTTTTGGCAACAAATATCATTATGATAATGGTTACAAAAGCAGGTGAGTTCTTCTGGATGTATAAACATGAGTCGAGTAAAAAAATTACCTATGATAAAATTGAATTGCTGAAACCCGAAAACGAACACCTGTTTATAAAAGATGTTGAAGAACGGACAGGATTGAAAATTAAGAAAGTGAAAATTGGTAAAATTGATTTTAAAAGAGAACAGGCAGATATTGAAATATATTATTTCGATGATCCCGCTGCTTCGGAATTTTTTGCACAGAAATCTTCGGAGGAAGAATGAGAAAGATGATTAATAGAATTATTTTTTACAAGCGTAGTTTTTTCGTTCTTATCTTTTTATTACTCCCAATTATAATTTTAAAAAGCCAAAATGTACAGTCCGAACAAGAGGATTTATTTTCAGATAGCTCCCTGCTAAATATTAAATTATATGCTGATTATGATTTGATATTTAATGATCGTGGTGAGTATGCTGGTTATCATGATGCTCATTTATTGTGTGTGGGCAACAACAGAAGCTATGAATTTGATGTGGAATTGAGAACAAGAGGGCATTTTAGAAATAAGAAGGATATCTGTAATTTTCCACCTTTAAGAATTAATTTTAAAAAGAAACATATCGAAGGTACTATTTTTGAAGGTTCTGATAAAATTAAACTTGTAACGCATTGTAACAGTGATGATCCAGAAGCTAATCAGAATGTGATGACCGAATATTTAATATACCGGATTTATAATCTTTTTACAGATTACAGTTTTAGGGTGAGAGCTGCAAAGATAAGTTATGTTGATATTAATGAAACAACAAACGCAATAATACAATACGCTTTTTTTATTGAGAAGACAAATATGATAGAAGAAAGAACTGGTTCGCCTGAATTTGAAGCTGATTGCTTTAACTACAATTTTTTCGATAAACCACATTTTGCTGTGTTTTCACTTTTTCAGTTTTTAATCGGTAATACAGACTGGTCGGCTACAATAATGCAAAATGTAAAACTGTTATATGACCAGAGAAAAGGGTATTTTATTCCGGTACCATATGATTTTGATCTCTGCCAATGGGTATCAGCTTCGTATGCATCTGATTACAGAGATACAGAATCTACTGTAAGCCGTGAACCATTCATTAAAGGTTATTGCCAGGATTATGATGATTTTAAAAATGCAATTGAAGAATATAATAAAAAACGCGAAAAGATATATAATCTGGTTAGTGGTTTTGATTATATTGATAAAAAAAAGAAAAACAAATTATTATCGCATATTCATGATTTTTATTTAGTGATTAACGATAAAAATTTGTTTATGGAAAATTTAAATAATTATTGTGAGTGATATGATTGGAAATAAGTTTGGAAATATATTATTGTTGTTTTTAATAATCTTATTTAACCAGCTAAGAGCAGAGGGTGCTAACGAAAAAGAACTTAAAAAAGAGATAAGGCATGATAACGTACAGGCTGTTTTAGAATATCTGAATGGATCAGGAGATCCCAATGCATTAATCGGACCAAAAGATTATTCTTTGCTTTTTTATTCGGTTAAATATGATTCTGAAGATGTTGCCAAATTACTTTTAAAATATGGTGCTGATCCTGATTATAAAGTAAAAGGTAAAAATTTGCTGATGTGGACAGTTAGATATAATAATCCGGATATTTCACGTATTCTGTTGGAATATGGCGCTGATGTCAATGCACGAGGTAAAAAAGGAAATACACCTTTAATAATGGCAGTATGGAGAAATGAGACTGACTTCATCAAATTATTTCTTAATTACGGTGCAGATCCCTACCAGAAAGATGAGTATGGTAATACGACCATTGATTATTCCCATTATAAAGAACGGGAAGAATCAGGTTACTATCTGGATCAATTGATTAAGAAATGGTCGAAAATAGAACCAAGATCTTATTATCATGATGGCCCTCATATTAAATGGCTTGATGATACAACTATTATGGTAAGCTATTTTTATTACAATTCTTTAGATGATGCGGTTGAAAGAGTTAACAAAATAGTCCCATTTAAAGGTGACAGTCTTGTATTTAATGGATTTAGCTATGATACAAACCATTATACTTTATACAGGTACCCTTTTATTGGTAATGAGGTTTTTAGTAATGTTTCGAAGATATTTGCAGTTAATGATATTCATGGTAATTATCAAAGTTTTATAAAACTACTTAAGGTTAATCATATAATTGATGAGAACCTGAATTGGTCGTGGGGGAAAGGTCATTTGGTTGTTGTTGGTGATGTTTTTGACAGGGGTGAGGATGTGACGGAAACATTGTGGTTAATTTATAAACTCGAAAGACAAGCTTTGTATGCGGGAGGCTATGTGCATTTCCTACTTGGTAATCATGAGATAATGATACTGAGAGGTAAAGCTTATTATCTTGCCGATAAGTATAATTATTTCAGGTATAGATTAGCTCTTGATTACCCTTCTTTGTTTTTACATAGTTATGAACTTGGGAAATGGCTTAGAAAGAAAAAAACTATGGTGAAAATAAATAATGATCTCTTTGTTCACGGAGGTATATCTCCCGAGATTTATAATTTCAAATATGATATTACCTATATTAACAGATTAACTACGGCTTTACTATCTAAAATGATGAATCAGGAATTAACTGACGAAGAAGAGAAATTAATTTCTAAGGCGGGGCCATTTTGGTACAGGGGATATGCTTTGAATTGTGGTAATAAAGATATTATAAGTGTTGATATTCTTGATTCAATAATGGATTTTTATGGGTTATCACATATTATTATCGGGCATACTTTACTTGAGGACATTCAGGTTTTATTAGATGATAAAGTAATTGTAATATCCTCTCCTTTTCAGGAGCAGAGGCTCGAAAGCTTTGGCTTATTGATCAGGAACCGCAAATATTATAAACTTAACTCCGATGGAAAATCAAAGGAAATATTATAAATAATTTGCTTTCTGTGTTTTGAAAAAAATTTGAATTTTATTTTCTGATTCTTGCAAAAATTTGTAAATTTTGCCAAAATTTAAAACAGATATTTTGTTCAGGAGATTATTACTTGGCTTATTGTTTTTTATATGCCTAAATGTGCTCGGACAGTATAATCCTTCTTTTGTTGGAGTTCGTATAGGACCGGGAATTCCTTTTTCAAGCTTTACCAAGGGTATATCAACAATAAATAACGGCTTTGCTTCTATTGGTGGTAATGTGGTGGTTGAGGGCGCTTATTTCTATTCTAAAAATGTAGGCTTCGGGGGATTGATATCAACATCAGTGTTTCCTGTTGATGAAGATGACTACGGACAACAATTTGTTAAGAATAATTGTAAATATTCTGAAGTTATCGTTGACGCAGAGTATTATTATACGGCGGCTGTTATGGGAGGTTGGTATTTTGATGGAAAGATCACTAATACAATTATTTCATTAACAGCAAAGCTAATGGCCGGTTTTTATTGGGCGCGTAATCCGGCTGTTAATTTTAAACATGTTTATTCTGATGTTGCTTCAGTAGTACTGCATCAAAAATCAAGTAGCCAGTCAAATTTCGCCTTTTATTATGGTGTTGGAGCTAAGTTTGATATTTGGGAAAATATCGGATTATCTTTTAATGTTGACTATATTAGCTCCCATTTTGATTTTTATTACTATACCCTTGAAGACGGCGAGGGAAATACTTCAAAACAAATCTCCTATATTTCAACAACGATAGGTGCTTATCTCAAGCTTTAATATTATTTTAATATAACATTAATATAATTTTAATCTGAAGTATATATTTTTATTAACTTTGTGTAAAACCAAAACCATCACATTATGAGAGCATTAAAAATAATTGGAATTATTTTACTTGTATTAATTTTATTATTCCTGTTAATAGGAATATTTCTTCCTTCTGATGTAGAAGTAGGGGTGAAAAAAACAGTTAATGCACCTGCTAAAACAATTTTTAAACAGGTGAACACTATGAAAAATTGGGCAAAATGGACCCCATTTAACGAAGACGAACCCGAAATGGAAGTTACTTATGAAGGTATAGGTGAAGGAGCTATTCAGGCCTGGGTTAGTGATGATGACAGCGGAACACTTCGTATTATTGAAAGTATACCTTATGAAAAAATAGTTACTGATATTGTATTTGAAGTGGGAGGTAAAGTAAACGGTCACTGGAACTTCATGCAAGCAGGAGATAGCACAAATGTTACATGGAAGGTAAAGTTTTTTGATCTTCCTTATCCATTCGGAAGATATCTTGGACTTTTTATAAATGGAATGATGGAACCCTATATGGAAAAAGGTCTGAATAACTTAAAGGAATTATCCGAAAGTCTTCCTCCTTATCCTGAAGTGGAAGAGGTAGAAGTTGAAGCAAAAACTGCTTTAGTTATTAAGGACACTGTGTCAATGAAAGAGATGGAGCAAAAGATGGGATATATATTCGGAAAGTTGATACAATTTATGAATTCAAAAAGGATGAAGCCCGCCGGACCTCCTTTTACTTTATATTATGATTGGACTCCGGATGAATCGTTTCTGGCAGCAGGTTTTCCTATTAATAAAAAATGCAAAGGAAGCGGTGAAATTGAAGCAATCGTTATTGAACCGACAAAAGCAGCTAAAGTGGTATACGTTGGTCCTTATGATGATATGATGATTGCGTATGAAACATTGGAAGAATATGTTGAGGAATTTGATAAAACAATGTCCGGGGCTCCATGGGAAGAATATATTACAGATCCGGTAAAAGAACCTGATTCATCAAAGTGGATTACATATATTTATTTTCCCATTGAATAAAAGTTATTGGGTTTTTTAAACAAAGGCCCTTTTATGGTTTATCCGTATACAGGGCTTTTTATTGTAAAATATCAATATTTCTACAGTATATAAGGAAATACAGCTTTTCGCTTTGCGGGATAGTCATCAAAGTAATCACCATACCATTTATGATGATCCAGAGCTCTTGGTATTAAATTAAAAGCAGTCCATAAAGCAAATGATAATGCAGGTAAACACCATGTCATAATGGCAAAGCCTGCCCATTCAATAATTTCACCGAAATAATTAGGACAGGAAATAAATTTAAACAAACCTCCTTTTGGTATATAATAACCATTTGTTGAATTTGAGCGTAGTTGTATCAGTTTATTATCCGACCATTGGTTTATTGCAAAACCTGATAAAAACAAAATCAAACCTAAAATGAATCTTATATCTGTTAACCATGAAATTGAATATGACTGGGATAGAGATCCAAAAAAGTATCCGTTAAAAAAACCATTGATTGTATTAAAGAATATGGCAAAGAACATGATAATAATTGGCATTTTCTTGTGTCTGGTTTTAATGCGCAGTGGAAATAGAAATATTCTGTTTGTATAGTGAATTGCCCACAGTATAAAAAATAACCATGTTACAAAATTGTGTTTGTTGGAACCGAAAATATAAAAACCGGCAAATACAACAAGTGCTGGCAGCTCCATAATAATCCATCCAAAACGATTGCTGATCATAGGTCCCCATTTGTTACTTGTGTGCCTTCCATACGGGGCCTTTATTATTAAGAGGATAGGAAACAAAATAATACCAAACCCTATCCAGATGTATATAAGCGTGTTAAAAAAACTGCTAGTGATCATTTTGTTATTTTATGTAATTATTTTGTTTAAACCATTTGTAGGTGTCTCTAATAGTTACTTCCAGCGGGCGGGGATTAAAATCGAGCTCCCTTTGTGCTTTGCTGTGATCTATTTTTTTGTTACCGGATTGCAAGATGCTTAGTGAATCATAAGTATACAAGGGTTGTTCGTTATTTATTCTTGCCATGATACCGTTAATCGGAACACTGATTTTTGCCAGAAATTCCGGGAAGATTATCCTGGGGGTTTTTTTATTTATGACCTTTTCTACAATAAAAGAAAAATCCCGGAGGCTTACCCATTTACCTCCCAAGATGTATTTTTCTCCGTTTCTGCCTTTATCTATTGCATTAATGGTTGCTTCTGCAACATCCCTTACATCAACCCAGTCATAACCTCCTTTTACCAGTCCTGGAAGTCTTTGCTTATATAGCTTAATTAGTACCTGCCCCATTAGTGAGGGTCTGTAATCAAAAGGACCAATGATTGAAGTGGGATTGATAATTATTGTTTCAAGATTATTTTCTTGTTGTTGCTTATGAACAATTCGCTCCCCTGCAGCTTTTGTTTGTTCATATATGAATCGACTGCTATTAACCAGAGGTCTTTCTTCATTTAATGGTTTATCAATAGGTTCTTGTTGAAGGGTGTGAATAGTGCTGAAATATATTAGTCTCTTTACATTTTTTTTAAGACATGCTTTAATTATGTTTTCCGTTCCTTTTGTGTTTACTTCAAATAAATTATTTTTGTTACTGGTATTTATTGAAATTATAGCGGCAAGATGAATTACAATGTCCGTATTACTGCATAGTTCTTCTAATTTACTGGTATTTGATATGCTTCCTTCGATTTTTTCTATGGATAATTTATCGATGGATTTTATGTTTTTATGAATGAGGGCTTTTACATGGAAGTTTTTATGCAATAGTTTGCGGCATAGGTTAGCTCCTAAATGCCCACTGGCACCGGTTATTGCTACTTTCATATTAGTTTCAATTTGGCCTGGCAAGGTACAAAAAGATATAGAAACACAAAAAGCATATTGTTCTTTTAATTTTGTATTTTATAACTATTTTAATATTTTGATGAAATATGATACCAAGACTGTTTACATATGTATTAATCCATACTCTTACAAGTACTTTTATATTTTCACAAGATCTGTTGTATGAAAATTTTTCGGAAGATATTATGCCTCCGGATTCATGGTCGATTGATTATCATGAAAATAACTGGAATACCGTGTCAAGTGCTAAGGCTGGTGGTACTGCACCGGAAGGGCTTTTTAGCTGGAAACCCCAGTTCACAGGTTATTCAAGACTTATATCACCCGAAATAGATTTAACAGGTATTACTCATGTTGGTGTTGAATTCAAACATACAGTTGATCATTATACAAGACCGTATTCATTAGGTGTCGGAACCAGATCAAGTGGTGCAGGCTGGCACATAGCATGGGAACTGGTTGATCCGGATACCTCTATTTACCAACAAACTAAAACAATATTGGTGGATAATATTGATGTTGGCCAGGATGATTTTCAGTTTTGCCTTTATTTTTCGGGTGACTCATATAATATAAACTACTGGTATTTGGATAATATACTTTTATTTGCACCCTACGATATTGATGGAGCTTTGAGAACATCACTCATACCAAATTATATTGAACAGGGAGAAAATAATATTGAAGGAATAGTTCAGAATCGTGGTTTGACTGTAATAAATTCAATTGAAATTAGCTGGAAAATCGATGATGGTGAAATACATACAGATACCTTTGACAGTCTGGAACTTGACTTTGCTGATACCTTGAAATTTTGTTTTGATGAACCTGCGGTGATTAATGCTGGAATCCGAAAATTAACATTATGTATTTCAGATGTTAACGGTGAAGGTAGTGATGATAATACTATTAATGATACCATTGTACAGAAGCTATATGTGGCAACTCAAACACTTCAAAGAAAACCTTTGTTTGAGGAATTTACCAGCTCAACATGCGGGCCTTGTGCCACCTTTAATAAGGAGGTACTTCATCCCTTACTCGAAAATAATGAAGGAAAATATTCACTTATAAAATATCAAATGTACTGGCCATCACCCGGCGACCCTTATTATACTGAGGAAGGTGGTAAGCGCAAAACATATTATGGTGTTGGGAATATACCATATCTGTTTACTGATGGCGGAGATGGAGCTGAAGATCAGAAAGCTTTCGATGAAGCTTATGAGAAACCTGCCATGATGGATATTGATGCAGCATATGATTTGGATGGTACGGTTATTCATGTGGTTGCTGATATCCTGACTTATGTGACCTTCTCGGACTTTACGGCGCAAATTGTTGTGGTTGAGAAGGTTACCACAGGAAATGTTGGTACAAATGGTGAGACTGAATTTTATAATGTAATGATGAAAATGATACCTGATGATAAAGGAACTAAAATATCAGCTAATATGAATGAAATCATCACATTAGATTATGAGATAGATTTGGCAAACACAAATATTGAGGAATGGGATGACTTGGCCGTGGCTGTTTTTGTGCAGGACGATTCAACAAAAAGTGTCTTTCAATCGGAATATGCTGTTATTGGAGTGGGAATGATTGATGAAGTTAATGATAATACATTATCAATATACCCTAATCCCTTTAATGATATAACAAAAATTGAACTCAACACAGAAAAGGATAAAAATATTGAGATCATGATCCTAAATACTAATGGTCAACGGATCAGATCATTTGACAGGAAAAATGCCGGTCCGGATATTTATCGGGTAATTTGGGATGGTACTGATAATAAAGGTAATATAATAAGCCCGGGTATTTATTTTATTAAGATTCAAATTGATGACCGGTCTTTTATCAGAAAATTGATAAAAATAGATTAATGAAATATCATTATAATGAAGGTTTTAAATAAAGCACTGCTGATAATTTGTATGTTGTTGGTTTATAATGTAAATGCTCAGATAGAGGGATGTACTGATCCTAATGCAAATAACTATAATCCTAATGCAACCATTAATGATGGCTCCTGTACTTATGATCCTACATTTTATAATCCTGCTGTATTTTTTGACCTGCATGCTTTGCTGAATGAAACTTCCGGTTTGATTTTTTTTGATGGTTATATTTTCACTCACAATGATAGCGGGAATGAACCCGAAATATACAAGGTTGATACTGTTACCGGACAGATAATCCAGACAATCAGACTAAATAATGCATCAAATATTGATTGGGAAGATATAGCACAGGATGATCAATATATTTACGTAGGTGACATTGGTAATAATAAAGGAAATAGGCAGAACTTAAGAATTTATAAAATTAATAAAGAAGAAATTCCTGAAGAAGGAAATATAACTCTTTCGGCGGAAATAATAGATTATGTTTATGAAGACCAAAATAACGCATATAAAAAAAGTGATCATAATTTTGATTGTGAAGCTATGATAGTCTGCAATGACAGTATTTATCTCTTCACAAAGAACTGGCTTGACTCCAAAACCAAATTATACTCAATTCCAAAACCTCCTGGCAGTTATACTGCAAAACTGAAAAATATATACAATATTAACGGATTGGTTACAGGAGCTGCATACAACCCTGAGGAAAATGAAATAGTTCTTTCAGGTTATATAAATCAACTTTGGGCTCCTTTTATATTTCTGCTTTTCGATTATAATGATAATGATTTTTTCTCGGGTAATAAGCGCAGGATAGATTTCCCCTTTATCATAAGCTCTCAGACTGAAGGTATTTCATATTATGATGAAAAACATGCTTTTATTTCTGCTGAACAAACTCAAACTACACCCCAGCGTGTTTATAAATTAAATACCGGGATATGGACCGATATTCCTTCTTCAGGCATTAGACCAGTGTTCAGTGAGCATATTCAATTCGATGTTTATCCTAATCCTGTTAAGGGCAAATCATTCTACATTGAATTGGTGAAGATTCCTGATGAATCATATAAGATTGAAATATTTGATAGTCTTGGGCATAAAATCTTTTTTAATAATCTTACATACAAAAAGAAATATAAAAGGATAAATATTAAACTTTCTTCAGGAAAACTGGAACCCGGAACATATGTTATCAGGATTAGCTCAGGTACTTATTTTGCAACAAGAAAGTTATTTGTGAAACAGTGATTAACACAGTTATTAATAAAAAGGATGCCTGACAATTATTTAAAAGGTGGATTGCTTTTACCCCTTATGGAGGAGTTTTATTCTATTCAGGGCGAGGGATTTAATACGGGAAAACCAGCATACTTCATCCGTATTGGTGGCTGCGATATTGGTTGTGAATGGTGCGATACCAAACTATCATGGAACGCTTCACATTTTCCGCCGGTACATGCTGATGATATTATTTCCCGTATTTTAGATTGTCCTGCTAATGATGTAGTTGTGACAGGAGGAGAGCCATGCATGTATGATCTTGATTATTTTACCGGAAGTCTTAATAAGAAAGGAATTAAGACATATCTGGAAACTTCCGGGGCTTACACGGTTACCGGAGTATGGAACTGGATATGCCTTTCACCAAAAGAGCATACTCCGCCGTTAAAAGGAATATACTCAAGAGCTGATGAGCTTAAAGTGATAATTAGAAATGAAAGCGATTTTAATTGGGCAGAAAAAAATGCAAAAAAAGTTAAAAAAAATTGTTATCTTTATCTACAGCCGGAGTGGAGTGTATCGTCTGCTATCATTAATAACATTGTTGAATATGTAAAGAAAAATCCAAAGTGGAGAGTATCAATACAGAGCCATAAATATATGAAAATACCTTAAAAAAGGAAGTGACGAAAATAAAATACATACTTATCTTTTTGTTATTCATATGTGCAAGTGTAATATATGCTCAGCAGGAGGACTATGAATTTACCTCTCAATCGAACAAGGCAATCAGGATCTACAAAAAAGCCGAACAGGCATATATTGCAAGGGATCTTAATAAAGCAAAGAAATTTTTGGAAAAAACAATAGATAAGTATTCTTCATTTATCGAAGCCTATCTTTTATTAGGAGATGTTTTGGCAGAAATGAAAAAAACGGCGGAAGCTATTACCATTTATCAGAAAGCCATACAGATTGATTCCACCTTTTCCCCAAAAACATATTATTTTCTTGCTTTATTACAAATTGAGGAAAAGCAATATGAGGATGCTGTAAAGAATTTGTCGTATTTTCTTCAATTTAAGCATCAAAATTATAAGATTCGTGAAAGAGCTGCCAGTAAATTACGTATTGCAAAATTTGCCAGCGAAGCATATAATAATCCTGTACCTTTTAACCCTGTTAACCTTGGTGACAGTATAAATTCGATGGCTGATGAATATATAAATGCCATAACTGCCGATGGTAAAAAACTTATCTTTACAAGAAGGACTTTAATCTATCAGGATTCACTATCAAAGAAATACTCGGAAGGTATTTTTCAATCCCTTAATAAGGATAGTATCTGGGGTAAAGCGAGTGAATTGAGCCGTTCACTTAATCGTTTTGCTAATATAGGTGCATTAACAATTTCACCCGATGGAAGGTATATTTTCTTTACCGCTTGCCATGCCCCTGTAGGTTATGGTAGTTGTGATCTTTATTACGCAGTAAAAACAGGTAAAAGCTGGGGTAGTCCTATTAACCTGGGACCAATTATTAATACGACTACCTGGGAATCTCAACCATCTTTTTCATCCGATGGTAGAACCTTGTATTTTGCCAGTACCAGAAAGGGAGGATACGGAAGCTCCGATATCTGGAAATCATTTCTGCATGAAAGCGGACGATGGAGTAAACCAGTTAATTTAGGGAGACCAATAAATACAGTGAATTCTGAGATGGCCCCTTTTATACACCCTGATGGCGAAACTATGTATTTTAGTTCTGATGGACATCTTGGCCTTAAAGAATCAGACTTATATTATACATCAATACAAAAGGATGGAACATGGAAAAAACCGGTTAATTTAGGCTATCCGATAAATACCGATGCTGATGAAATAAATATTATTGTTGAGGGCAGTGGAAAAAAAGCATATATATCTTCTGACAAGCTTGGTGGAAAAGGCAATTATGATATATATGTTTTTGACCTTTATGAAGAGGTACAACCAAAACCGGTTACCTATATGAAAGGCAGGGTATTTGATGAGGAAACAAAAGAACCCCTGCAGGCAAAATTCGAGCTAATTGATTTACAAACAGGAGAAGTAAAAGTTGAATCTTTTTCAGATCCTTATAATGGAGAGTTCCTGGTGGTGCTCCCAACAGATAAAGATTATGCCCTGAATGTATCTAAGAAAAATTATCTTTTTTATTCAGATAATTTCAGGCTATCCGGATTTTATGAAAAAGCAGAACCATTTATAAAAGATGTTTACCTCAAACCAATAAAACCTGGAAAAATTACCGTGCTTAAAAATATTTTTTTCGAAACGGATAAATACAGTCTTAAATCTGAATCTAGAATAGAGCTGGAGAAACTGATTAAGTTCATGCAATATAATCCATCTGTAAAAATTGAAATAAGCGGGCATACTGATACTGTTGGAACAAAAGAATATAATCTGGAACTTTCGGAAAAACGGGCAAAAGCAGTTTATGATTATTTGACTGATAATGGCATTTCTTCTAACAGGCTTGATTATGAGGGCTATGGTTATTCAAGACCCATCGATACCAACGAAACTGAAGAGGGCAGAGCAAATAACCGCAGAACCGAATTCAAGATAATTAAATAATTTACTTTACATTCTGTCCTTTGCTACTTTTCGATAAATACTTAACTTTGCACCCAATTTTTACAATCAAAAACAGATAATGATCAATATTACTTTCCCTGATAACAGCATCAGGCAGTTTGAAATAAATGTAACAGGACTTGATATTGCAAGAAGCATTAGCGAAGGGCTTGCACGAAAAGTTTTATCAGTTCGGGTAAATGGTGAAATATGGGATGCAACACGTCCCATACCTTTTGATGCAAGAATTAAATTACTTACCTGGGATGATAAGGGAGGAAGGGCCACCATGTGGCATTCATCAGCACACCTTATGGCAGAGGCTATTGAAAACTTATATCCTGGTGTAAAGTTTGGCGTTGGCCCCGATATTGATCAGGGTTTTTATTATGATGTTGATTTTGGCGATGCCTCAATTTCTGAAGCTGATTTCCCAACCATAGAAAAGAAGATGATTGAACTTGCCAGACAAAAACAGAAATATGTTAGAAAGGAAGTTAGCAAAAAGGATGCAATTGAATATTTTAAGAAAAAGGGTGATGAATATAAACTGGAATTGATAGATGAACTGGAAGAAGGAGAGATCACATTTTATACAACTGGTGATTTTGTTGATTTATGCCGGGGACCTCATTTGCCGGATACAAGCTATATAAAAGCAGTAAAACTGTTAAATATTGCAGGAGCATACTGGCGCGGCGATGAAAACAACAAACAGCTAACACGTGTTTATGGTATTTCGTTCCCTAAACAAAAGATGCTTAATGAGTATCTTGAAATGCTCAAAGAAGCCAAAAAGAGGGATCATAGAAAGCTGGGTAAACAACTTGAATTATTTACTTTTTCACAGAATGTCGGATCCGGACTGCCATTATGGTTACCCAAAGGTGCTGAGCTTCGTGAGAAACTTGAGCAGTTTTTAAAGGATGTACAAAAAAAAGCAGGATATGTTCCTGTATTGTGTCCGCATATAGGGAAAGTGGAATTATATAAAACCTCAGGACATTATAATAAATATGGAGAAGATTCATTCAGGCCTATTCAAACTCCGGTAAAAGGAGAAGAATATTTTTTAAAACCGATGAATTGTCCTCATCACTGCGAAATATATAAAAGTAAACGCAGATCATATCGTGATTTACCATTGAGGCTTGCGGAGTTTGGAACGGTATACCGTTATGAACAAAGCGGTGAGCTGCATGGATTAACAAGAGCCAGAGGGTTTACCCAGGATGACGCTCATATTTTCTGTACACCGGAACAATTGAAAGATGAATTTATAGGTGTGATAAATATTGTTTTACATATTTTCAAAGCTTTGGATTTCCATGATTATATTGCCCAGGTTTCTTTACGTGATCCTGATCAAAAAGATAAATATATAGGCTCTGATGAAAATTGGGAAAAATCGGAGAAAGCTATTCTTGAAGTGGCTGATGAGAGTGGATTAAATACAAAAGTTGAAACCGGTGAAGCTGCCTTTTATGGTCCTAAAATGGATTTTATGGTGAATGATGCCCTGGGACGTGAGTGGCAACTGGGAACTATTCAGGTCGACTATAACCTGCCTGAGCGATTTGATATGGAGTATATCGGAAGTGATAACAAGCCTCACCGTCCTGTAATGATACACAGAGCGCCTTTCGGGTCAATGGAGCGTTTTGTGGCTGTTTTAATTGAACATTGTGCAGGCAAATTTCCTTTATGGTTGGCACCTGAACAGGCTATTATATTGCCAATCAGTGAAAAGTATCAAAAATATGCCGAAAAAGTTTTAAATTTGCTAAATAATTACGATATTCGCGCGCTCATTGATGAACGAAGCGAAAAAACCGGAAAAAAAATACGCGATGCAGAATTGAATAAAATTCCTTATATGTTGATCGTTGGAGAAAAGGAAGAAAAAGACAATATAATTTCTGTGCGTAAACAGGGTCAAGGTGATCTGGGTGTATATACCATAGATCAATTTGCCGGCATTATTAACAAGGAAGTTAATGAGCAAATAGCGCCTTAGTTATTCTCATTTTGATCTGTTCAGTTTTTTTATTATATTTTATCGAACTAAAAGAAAGGAGCGTTTACTATAGCTAAAAATTTTCAAAGACCAGGATTTTATAGAAGACCGGACAGGAGGAGAGAGCCATACAAGATTAATCAGTTTATAAAAGCACCGGTTGTGAGAGTGGTTGGAGGTAATGTGGAAAATGGAATTTATCAATTGAAAGAAGCTCAGGATATGGCTGAAGAACAAGGATTAGACTTGGTGGAAATATCTCCTAAAGCCAAACCCCCTGTCTGTAAAATCATTGATTATAAGAAATTTCTCTATGACAAAAAGAAAAAAGAAAAAGAAATAAAGTCAAAATCAGCAAAGATAGTTCTAAAGGAGATTAGACTTGGGCCCAATACCGATGATCATGATTTTAATTTTAAATTAAATCATGCTAAGAAATTTCTTAGTGATGGGGCTAAAGTTAAGGTAGATGTGTTTTTTAAAGGAAGAACAATTATATATAAAGAAAAAGGAGAATTTATGTTGCTTAGGTTTGCCAATGAGTTAACAGATTACGGTAAGGTTGAAAAAATGCCGAAACTGGAAGGTAAACGAATGATAATGATAATTGCTCCTAAGAAAAAATCGAATTGATTAAATTAACTGAAAATTTTATACGGAATGCCAAAGATGAAGACAAAATCCAGTGCAAAAAAAAGATTTTCTTTTACAGGCACCGGCAAGATTAAAAGAAAGCATGCATATAAAAGTCATATTTTGACAAAAAAATCAAAGAAACGTAAACGCAATCTCGGCTATGATACTATTGTTGATAAAGCCGATTTGAAAGCGGTGCGTAAAATGCTTCTTAAGTAAATTAATTAATGTTTAACTTGCCTTTAGCTGTAAGACCTCAATATATGATAACAGTTTAATTGAGGCGCTAAGGTAACAAAGAAAGAAAAAAATGCCAAGATCAGTAAATTCAGCAGCAGTAAGAGCCCGGCGTAAAAAAATATTAAAACATACCAAGGGACAATTCGGACGCCGGAAAAATGTTTGGACGGTAGCTAAAAATGCTTATGATAAAGGATTGCAATATGCTTACCGTGACAGACGTACAAAAAAAAGAAACTTCAGAGCATTATGGATACAACGTATTAATGCGGCTGCCAGACAACACGGAATGTCATATTCTGTTTTTATGGGCAAACTTCATAAAAATAATATTCAATTAAGCCGAAAAGTACTGGCAGACCTGGCAATGAATAATCCCAATGCCTTCAAAGCTATTGTGGATTCAATTAAATAATTACAATCAATTACTATAAATTATTAGTAATTACTATTAGACAATACCGAATTACTATTGAATTACTTATGAATAACTATTGAATGACTATTTCATAGCAATAGAATGTCTATTGAATAATCCCTGAATGAATTTAACCAGCCAGGAATGAAATAAATCCGTACTTAACAAAAATTTATTCCCAAAATCATGCGAATTCTCAGTAATAATTATACTTTTAAAACTTCTTCATACCAAAACTTATAGATTATGAAAAAACTTTTAATATCAACCCGGATTCTTTTATTATTGGTTTATTTGGTTTTTACAGGATGTGACAGCCTTCCAACAAAACCGGAAAGCAATAAATACAAATTTTCATTTGCGTATTTAGCAGATATCCATGTGCAACCTGAAAAAAATGCAATAGAAGGATTTGCAAAAGCTATCGATAAGGTCAATGAGCTTGATCCTGAATTTGTTATTACCGGTGGTGATTTAATAATGGATGCTCCCGGGCAAAATTATAACAGATCGGATTCATTGTATAATATTTATGACAGCATGTTAAAATTATTCGATATGCCTGTATATAACACAATAGGCAATCATGATGTTTTCGGTTTATATAAATCCAGTGGTGTTGATACAACTCATGAGATGTATGGAAAAAAGATGTACGAAGACCATTTGGGAAAAAGATATTATTCATTTGATCACAAGGGTTGGCATTTTATTGTTCTTGACGGGGTTGGATTTACCAAAGAACGCACATACATAGGTAAAGTAAGTCATGAACAGATCGATTGGATTAGGAAAGACCTTCAAAAGATCGATAGTACAGCTCCCATTATAGTTAGTGTTCATATCCCTCTAATTACTGTTTCTACACAGATACAATACGGATCAACAGTGCCGAATAGCAGAAGTGCCGTTATTACTAATTCCAGGCAGGTATTGGATTTATTTGATGGCTACAACCTTAAAGTGGTGCTTCAGGGCCATTTACACGTCCTGGAAGATATTTACGTTAACAATACTCATTTCGTATCAGGTGGTGCTGTGTCAGGTAAATGGTGGTCAGGTCCTCATCACGGAATGGAAGAAGGATTCCTGATGGTAAATGTTGGTGATGAATTTTTTAATTGGGAATATATTGATTTCGGATGGGAAGCCGGACAAGATGAATGATATTGCAGTTCATAGTTAATCCCTTTATATTTGTACTTTTACCTTATTGTTTTTAAGGAACCATACTTTTACTTTTGAGACAACCTTTAAAGAAATTTAACAAATGGCATTATTTAAGAGAATTGCGGCCCGTTTACCGGAAAGATGGCAAACCGAAATGAAACGTATCCACTTTGGCAGGAAAATTAAAAAAGATACATTTATTACAGATGAGCCTGAATTTGAAATAGTTCACAGGTTTATTAAAGCAGGGGACTGGGTAATTGATATTGGAGCTAATGTTGGACATTACACAAAACGTTTCTCTGACTTGGTTGGAGAAAAAGGACGAGTAATAGCCTTTGAGCCAATACCTGTAACTTTTTCCATATTATCAGCAAATGTGCAGCTTTTTACTCAACAAAATGTTACATTGATAAATGCAGCAGTCTCCGATAAGTTGGATGTTGTAGCGATGTCATGGCCGAAATTTTCTACAGGTTTAACCAATTATTATGAAGCCCATATTTCGTCAGATAAAGATAGCACCTTGTCGGTACTGACTTTATCTATTGATTCTTTAGATATAGATCAGCCTGTTTCACTTGTTAAAATTGATGCAGAAGGGCATGAGTCGTATGTGCTGGAAGGAATGCAGGAACTTATAAAAAAATATTTTCCGGTACTCATTATTGAGACCGAATCTAAAAAGGTAATTGATAAACTGATAGCATTGGGATATATACCTGAAAGATTGAAGAACTCACCAAATGTTTTATTTGTTAAAAAGTTGTAAGCTAAATAATATAGAATTAAAAAATTTAAAACATCTTATACCCTTGAAAAAGCCGCAGAAATTATTGGTAAGTCTGCTTTGAGAAAAGGAAAATATTCAAAAGGTCCTTTCTGGTGGGATTATATGGTTGGGATTGAATGAATGGCTGTATGATTGTATGACTGAATGATTGAATGGAATGTGTTGTTTCATTGTTGCATTGCTCCATTGTTTCATTGTTGAACCTGCTAGGGCCGCCTTTATCGATACTTCGTTCAATCGCTCAATCGTTACATCGTGCAATTAATAAACTTCATTTGTTAATCATTACATATCTGGGAGTATGATTTGATTTGACGATGTAACGATGTAACAACGTATCGATTTAGCGATTTCTTTGTCGTTTGTTAGATGCATTTGGATTGCCGTTCGCTCTTGCGAATGGAAAATTAAATTCAACCGTTCGGTGTAACGTTCTCGCTACACCGATAATAAACCATTGACCGTTATCTTATTATACCTGTAAATAGCAACCTTTTCAGGATGGCGTAGCGAAGAAGCTACGCCGTAAGAAGGGATTTTAATCCTTTTTATAATTCAAATAATTTTCGGCAGAAAAAATAAATCCCAGACACATTAAAATTTTCAAATTATCTGTGAATATCAGTAACATCTGTGTTATCAGTGTTCTCTCAAGCAGCTTATAATAGAACACAGATGACACTTATTTAACGGATCATCACCAATTTTTTTATTATTCTTCCTTATTTCTGTTTTTTGCTTAAAGGATAGCATTTCTGAGAGCAAATACTATAGCCAACCCGGTAATCAATCACTCCATTATTCCTTAACGATATATAAATAACCCAAGCTTTTAGCTATTAACTAAAACACATTCTATGCTAACTAAATCAATAGCCATACTTACTTTTCCACAAGTGTTTAAGCCTTTTTCTTAATTCCTCTTCACGTGCATTTTTACCAGGCTCATAAAATTTTGTACCGGAAATTTCATCAGGAAGGAGCTCCAGGTTGGCAAAATTACCTTCGTAATTATGAGCGTACTTATATTCCTTTCCGTATCCGATTTTCTTCATGAGGTTTGTTGGGGCATTGCGTATATGAAGTGGTACTGACAGGTCGCCGGTTCGCTTAACTGTTTGTTGTGCTTTATTTATTGCAACATAGGAAGCGTTGCTTTTTGGTGATGATGCAAGATATATTGCAGTTTGTGCAAGTATGATCCTTGCTTCCGGCCATCCGACTTTATGTATTGCATCAAAACATGCGTTAGCCAATAAAAGCGCATTTGGATTGGCATTTCCGATATCTTCGGAAGCGAGGATTACCATGCGACGGGCAATAAATTTGGGATCTTCACCTGCTTCAACCATCCGTGCAAGGTAATATGTGGCAGCATTCGGATCGCTGCCACGCATTGACTTAATAAAAGCAGAGATAATATCATAATGCATTTCACCTTTCTTATCATACAGAGTAAGGTTTTCCTGAATTACATCAATAGCTTTGTCATTGGTTACGATTATTTTTCTATTTCCTTTTTCTGCCTGTATTAATAATTCCAGGGCATTAAATAGTTTTCTGGCATCTCCACCGGAAATTCTCAACAGAGCTTCATTTTCTTTAACTTCAATTTTGATCTTATACTTTTTTTCAAGATGATTGACAGCAATATCAAGTAAATGTAACAGATGTTTTTTTTCAAGAGGTTTTAAAATGTATACCTGACAGCGGGATAAGAGGGGGGAGATCACCTCAAATGAAGGATTTTCTGTAGTCGCACCAATTAATGTTATAATTCCTTTTTCTACAGCACTCAAAAGGGAATCTTGCTGTGATTTGCTGAAACGGTGTATTTCGTCAATAAATAAAATTGCTGTATTTCCTGAGTATCTGGCTTTTTTAATTACATTTCTTACATCTTTTACTCCTGAGCTAACAGCGCTTAATGTGTAAAAAGGTCTTGAAAGCTGCCTGGAAATAATATATGCCAGTGTTGTTTTCCCTGTACCCGGCGGCCCCCACAATATCATTGATGGCACATTCCCTGATTCAATGGCTTTTCTTAGTATTGCATCTTTCCCAACAAGGTGCTCCTGACCTATGTAATCTTCAAGATGTTTTGGTCTGAGCTGTTCTGCTAATGGTATCATATATTATTTTTATTTTCAACAAGCTGCTTATGAATTATAAATTTACCATAAAAATAAAACTATTGTGAAGGATTTGTTGTGAATTTTACTTTGCAATGCAATTAATTGAAAAGGATTTAGCCAGAGGGTTTGATTTTCTGTAAATAGAATACGAAGGGAATTGCAGCTAAACCAATATAGGAAGTAACTTCGAAAGTCATTTCCAGACCAATGTAATCGCTCAGCCAGCCAACCAATACTACGGCAATAGAGCTGGCGCTAAAACTAATGGTCATAAAAATACTGTTCACAAAAGCAGGCCTTTCAGATCCCATTTCCTGAAGCAGGGCCAGAACAACAGGGGTGGAAGCAAATATACCTAATCCCAGAAGTATCAATGTTGGGAAAACAAAGGCATCTCCAAGTTTTACAAAGAGCCACATAAATACCGGTGATGAAATAGCTGCTATCTTAAGCATATTTATCCTGCCTATTTTATCTGAGATTGTTCCTGCAGCAAGAACGCTTGCTGCTCCGGCTAACTGTAAAACAGATAAGGCCACTCCGGAATAGAAAATGGTCTCACCACCAAAATTCAGGTAAGTTGGTAAGAATGCTGTTAAAGCTGACTTCATCATAGCCCTGAAGAAGGTTATACCCGTGAGTGCTACGAATAATGGGATAAGCTTTTTTAAATATTTCACGGCACCGGATGACTTTTCCGATTTTTTCTTTTGCCTGGTATTTGAATAACCGGTTTCCCTTCTGAAGATAAATAATAAAAAAACAGATGCAGCTAAAGCAAAGGGTATAAGTTTCCATGTGCCTTCAAGTCCCCAAAGTGAAATAGCTGCCAAAATGACCAGCGGACCTAATGTACGCGCTGATTCACCACCCAGCATATAAAAGCTCATGCCTGTCCCAATGCGGTTACCCGATACATTTTTTATAAGAACCGGTGCCGGAACATGAAAGAATGAGGCACTTAGCCCCATTATAAAAAGCAATATTGCTATGATAGTATAGTTAGGGGCAATGCCTATTAAACTCATTGAAACAGCCGTTACAGTGGGTGCTGCTATTATATAATACCGTACTGATGATCTGTCGGCGATTATGCCTATCAGCGGATTTAAAAGCGAAGGCAGGCGTTGAATAAAATTCAGCAGACCTGCCATTGTTAACGAAAAACCTATTTTATCAATAAGAAGAGGTAAAATAGGGGCAAGAAAGGAAGAATAAATGTCGTGGATCATGTGGGCGAAGGAGATTGATAATACCTTCTGCAACTGAAATTTTCTTCCCGTTACTTCCCGTTCTTGTTCCAATTCTATTCAGAAATAAAAATAAAAACATTAATTATTTTGCAAAGGTAAAATGTTTTAAAAACAACTCTTCTGAAAGCTTTTCGCCTTCTTCGGTAAGAACCACTGATTTGGCTTTACTTTTGGGATCGCTAATAAAGCCTTTTACATATAAACTGTCGAGTGTATCCCAATCCATGCTTTTCCATGCCCTTGTTACATAATTATCACGGAAGGTGGTTAGGTAAAGAAGCGCTAATGCCATTTCATCGATTTTATTTTGGTTGTATTTCATATTATTTAATTTGTTAAAACTTTATTATAAAACCCAAATCCACTGCTGGCGAGAAATTAGAAAAACGCTCAACATTAAAATTATACGTAGCACCCATAGCAGCATTGAATCCAAATCCAACCGGGTTTCCCCATGTCCAGTCGCCTCCTGTCATTAGCGAAATACCATATAAGGTGTGGCTTTCATAATAATACTCATAATCATCACCATCATAGTAATATCTGGTTTCAGTATATTCTTCAATACCTGTTAAACCAAATTGTGTATTAAAATATAATCCTCTATAAAAAAATATCTTAATTCCTCCTGAAGCCAGCACAGCTCCTCCTAAACCGGGAAAATAACCAACACCGGCATGCATTCCAAAACCAAAATT
>CAZJYD010000004.1:0-27505 GCA_964550205.1 uncultured Bacteroidales bacterium | reverse complement strand
CATAAACAAATTTTAATAATTTGTTTATATCAAATATTAAGTTTCAGGTGGTTTCCTTCTTTCCTTCTTTTCAGATTGTTTGTGTTTTTCCTCTAATCGTTTTTCCTTTGATACCGCGGACGGAATTGTCTTTATTCGTTTTTTGCTGGCAGTTAAGGCTTTTGCTATTGTTTTATAGAACTTGTCAATAGCTTCTTCTTTGTTCTTTTGCTGTGATCTTAATGATTGCGAAACAATGATCAGTTCATTTTCTTTATTTATTTTATTCTTAAGCTTTTCAAGCAGTGTTTCCTTTTCTTTATCATTTAATAGTTCGGATGCCGGAATATTAAAACGGAGTTCAACTTTTGTACTGGTCTTGTTAACATGCTGTCCTCCCGGACCACTGCTCCTGGCGGTGTTGAAAATAAGCTCATTTTCAAAACTCCCGGTTTTAAGAGTATCGATATCCACCATATTGCAAAGGTATCAAATGTATTGTAAGAATTTTGTCTTAAACTATTTATCATTTTCCATCAGTTTTTTCTTTCTTTTGAACATGAAGAAAATAGTACCTGTTTTGAATGTGAAGTATCGCTGCACCAGGTAGCTATATGTAACAACTATTACAGTTGTGATTGTTTTGGATATAGTAGGCCAAATAAGCAGGTATTCAACAAACAATTTAAGTAAAATGTAATTAAGCAATATGGCTCCTGCAACTGTCAAGCCATACCGGAAAAGTTGCTTGCGCCCGCGCAATATTGAATCAGTAAAAGTTACATATTTGGCAAGAAGAAAACCTGTTGAAAAAGTGATCGGAAAGACAAAAATAAATGCGGCAATATACGGACTGATTGCAATAAATCCCAAGTGGACAATTTGTTTACTAAGAATGAAATTATAAAAAATAAAATATAAAAAAATATCAAATAAAGTATTAAGTCCTCCGGTAGCCGCGTAAGTGAATGTTTCGCGGGGGATAATCTTTCTGAAGGGATAGTAAAACCAATCTATTATACTAATAATAAAATGACTGAACTGCAATTGCCTGGGAAACACAATGGAGGGGGGTGGCTTGTTTGATGGTCTGTTTTTGTGTTCATTGCCTTTATCCATGTAATCCATTTTATTGTTATTTCTTGATACTTGAATTTCAAGCAGGATAAAAGATGCAAAAATAGTAAATATTTATAGTGGTTATTTAATATGGCAAAAACTAATTATTTTCTACAAGGGCTACAAAACACAAAGAATAACAAAGACATATATTTAAAGTATAATCCTATTCATCGCTTAAAAACCGTTTTTTCTTTAACAGAAATAAAATCCCTTTATATGAGATAATAATTAGTACGGGCCAGGATAATAACCAAATTATTGAAATTAAATATTCCATAATATTTAGTTTTAATATTTATCATTAGTTGATTCAATTTCTTCTCTGTTTATCTTCTTGCTTGTTAACTTTCTCCATGAGTGCCAAATATATATGATAACAAATGGTACCAATAGTGATACATAACTCATTACAGTGAGTGTATAATGACTTGAAGAACTGTTCTGAATAGTTAATGAACTTTGTAAATCATAGGTTGACGGATAAAAAGCAGTATTGTTAAATCCGGCAATTATAAACAAACTGAATACTGTTAAAACTGTTCCTGCTCCAGAGAACCATATTCCATTTGTACGTTTTTTAATCATGCCAAAATATATTCCGGTTAAAACCAAAATCACTCCTGTAAGAAAGATGACCAGGATGACCGGCATTTGAATAAAGTTGTGCAGATATTTATATGGTTCCATAAAAATTTCTTTGGTTGACGGGTTTACTGCAAATCCTTCTTTTGTTAATATTAAAGCCGTAAAAAGAAGAAAAAACACCAGAAATGGAATGACATTATAAAGAAGATGTTTTGAACATCTTTTATTTATATTATTGTCACTGATGGAGTTAATGAAGTATAACAGTCCGAGTATGCGTGCAAGGAAAAATACTGCCAGCCCAAGAGATAAATTAGTAATATTAAGAGCTGCTTCCAAACCTCTTGTTGATGTTTCCCATTGTGAAATAACATTATCGCTTAATCTGGTTATTCGCATTTTATTAACAGAGAATTCTGAACCTGTAAAAAATGTGCCAACAGCTGCACCTATTAATATTGTTCCAAGTAATCCATTAATAAATAAGAATGCGTCATAAGTTTTTTCTCCCAGGAAGTTTTCCGGTTTTGTTCTGTATTCATAGGATACAGCCTGAATAACAAAACTAAACAGTATAATTATCCAAACCCAGTAAGCTCCACCAAAGCTGGTCGAATAAAATAAAGGAAATGAAGCAAAAAAAGCTCCTCCAAAAGTTACCAGTGTGGTAAATGTAAGATCCCATCGTCTTCCTATTGAGTTGATCAGCATTGACCGCTCAGTATTATCTCTGGCAATTTGTTTAACCAGGGTCTGTCCTCCCTGAACGAACATCATAAATACCAGGGTGGATCCTAATATTGAGATGATTATCCACCAGTATTGTTGCAGTGCTATGTGTGATAGGTTTTCGAACATGATTAAGATGTTTTAGGTCCTGATTTGATTTGACTAAGCATAATTTTAATTTCAGCTATAAGTAAAGCTGTGAACAGTGCTGCAAAAATCCAGAATGTAGTTATTACATTGGATGTACTTAAGTGGGATGTTGAAACTGCAACAGGAAGAATATCCTGTATTGTCCATGGTTGCCTGCCTACTTCAGCCACAACCCAGCCCAATTGTGAAGCAATATATGCTAATGGTATGCACCAGATAGTAATTTTTAATAACCATTTCTTCGATCCCAGCTTGTCTTTAATAACATAATATAATACCAGCATAAAAACTAAAATAAATAAGAAGCCTAGAATGACCATAATATGAAAACTGTAAAAAGTAACAGGAACATTAGGGATAGCTTCTTCAGGACTTGAAAGATGACCATATCCGAAATCACCATAATTATCTTCGAATATTTTTAATGATTTTGCTGCCTCACCTTCGTTACCGGTTTTTTGATAATCATTGAATTTCTTAAGATGTTTAATTGATTCTTTCCCTTTTTCCATTCTTTCGGATATTGCCGGAATGTTTTGTGAATCATTACCATCGACTAAATCCTTGATACCCGGAACAAAGGCATTTGCATCCCTGTATGCCATGAGAGAAAGCAGCTTAGGTATATTGATCTTGAACACATAAGGATCTTTTCCGTCGTTTACTTTTTTTCCGGGAGTTAAAATACCTATTGCGGTTAAACCTGCACCTTCTTTACCTTTGTAAAGTCCTTCCATAGCAGCAAGCTTCATTGGTTGTTTTTGGGCTACGTCATGTCCGGAGCTATCACCTGTTAATGCAATAAATATTGATGTTATAAGCCCAAAAACAGATGCAATAAGAATACTTTTTCTGGCAAACAATATATGCCTTCCTTTTAAAATGTACCAGGCGGAAATTCCAATTACAAAGAATGCCCCGATTACATAACCGCTTGATATTGTATGAAGGAATTTATGCACGGCAGTGGGAGATAACAAAACATCCCAGAAGTTTTCCATTTCGTTGCGTGCTGTAATGGGATTGAATCTCATACCGACGGGATTTTGCATCCAGGCGTTTGCAACAAGAATCCATAAAGCTGAGAGGCTGGCGCCGAAAGCTACCAACCAGGATGACAGCATATGAAATTTCTTGCTTACCTTATTCCATCCGAAAAACATCACCGCAATAAATGTTGACTCAAGAAAGAAGGCCATAATACCTTCAATGGCGAGCGGGGCTCCGAAGATATCACCTACAAACCATGAATAATTCGACCAGTTTGTTCCGAATTCAAATTCAAGAATAATTCCTGTTGCTACTCCTATGGCAAAATTTATTCCAAAGAGTTTCATCCAGAAACGTGTAATGTTCTCCCATTCCTTTGTGCGGGTTTTATAATACATTGTGTGCATAAAAGCCACAATGAATGATAATCCCAGTGTTAAGGGAACAAAAAACCAGTGGTATATTGCTGTTAATGCAAACTGTGCCCTCGACCAGTCAACTAATGACATGTCGATATTTTCCATTATTTTTTAGTTTAGAGTTATGTTTTCTATTACATGATTCCCTTTTTCTTTCTCAGTATCGTATTTTGAGTTTAAAAAATCAGGAAAGAAAAAGAGTCTTAATATTGCAAAAATGATAAAAAGTTTAATGGCAATAATGATCCAGACTTTCTTTCCAAGCGAATCGATATTTCTGAATCCGTCAACATAAAACATGAATATCTTCTTTAATATATTCATATTTCAACTATTTATACTCATCAAGTATTTGTTGTGTGTGATCTTTTGTCTGCACTTTGGTAAATACCTTTTCAATTGTTCCTGTTTCATCTATTATAAAAGTTGTTCTGTGAACACCTTCTTTTACTTTACCGAACATTGACTTTTCACCCCATACTCCGTAATCTTTCAAGATCTTCTTATCCGTATCCGGAATTAATTTAAAAGGCAGTTCGTATTTTGATGAAAACTTCTGATGTGAAGTTTCGCTATCCGGACTTACACCTATTATTTCAAATCCTTTTTCCTTAAGTAAATGAAAATTATCTTTCAGATTGCATGCTTCCGCAGTGCAACCTGGGGTATTGTCTTTAGGATAAAAGTAAAGAATTAGCTTTTTACCCCTGAAATTTTCAAGCGATATAATTTCTCCATCCTGAGTTTCTATGGAAAATTGTGGAGCTTTGTCTCCCGGTTTTAAATTTGTCATATTTATTGATTATTAATTTGTTGATAATAATTCACCTGCTTTTTCAGGATTTATTTCTCGCTTATATAAAGGTTTTTTATCTTTTTTATATGCGATTAAATTTTCTTCAAATGTTTTGTTCTTGTCATTCTTGTATATAATTCCCAGAGGGAACTTTTCCGTTTCAAATGCTTTGTTCATTGCTTCTGCTTTATCAGTATAATCATAATCATCTTCAAGGTAATATGTATTCTCCTTGAACCATTTGAAATTATTAACCCTGTTAAATGATACACAGGGCTGGAAAACATCGACCAGAGCATATCCTTTATGTTTGATTGCTTCTTTTAAGATGTCTTTCATTTGTTTCATATCCCCTGAAAATGCTCTGGCTACAAAAGAAGCTTCAAGAGAAATGGCAACAGCAATGGGATTAAAGGGTTCCAAAGATACACCCCTAAATTGCAGGGTAGATTTAAATTCCCTTCTGCTGGTTGGCGAGGCCTGACCCAGGGTTAATCCGTACACCATATTATTATGTACAATATTGGTTATATCCGTATTTCTTCTTATTGTATGAATAAAATGATTACCTCCTTCGGCATACATATCTCCATCTCCACCTTCTGCTATTACGACAAGCTCGGGATTGGAAGCTTTTATTCCTGTTGCTACCGTGAGGGCTCTTCCATGCAATCCGTTAAAACAATGTGAATTTATATATTGTGAAGTTTTTGCTGCCTGGCCGATACCTGCGGAGATAACCAGCTTATGGGGATCAATTTTTAACTCATCCAAAGCCTGTTTTAATATTTTTAAAATTGCAAAGTTACCGCAGCCCGGACACCAATCTGTTTCCGGTACCGGATCAAAATCGAATTTAGTTTTCATTTTTAATACTCTTAAGTTTTTTAATAATTTCTTCTAATGAAAAAGGCATACCGTTATATTTTAATATGTGATGTGTAAATTCTATGCCGGTTTCCTTCTTTATAAGTTGTGCAAATTGTGATGTTGCATTATTTTCAACATTGATGAGTTTTTCTGCTTTCGATAATAAATCTTCTGTATTATTTGGTAATGGATAAACCTGTTTAAAATATGCAAAAGCAATATCATTATCATCCAATTCCTCAATAGCCTCCTTAATAACTCCGTAATTTGAACCCCAACCAACCACCAGTGTCTTATAATTGTTTGGACCGATAATTTCAGCATCAAAGGATTCCTTTTTTATAGAGTTTAATTTTCTTAGTCTTTTGTCCACCATTTTTTTTCTGGTATCGAAATCTTCGGTTATGAATCCTTCTTCGTCATGCTCGTGGCTGTCGTACCTGGCAAAACCACTGCCATGCATAGGAATTCCACGGGGTGATATTCCGTCTTTGGTTATTTTATACCTTTTATAATTTTTATCTGTTTTTATGAAATGTTTTTCAACTTTGAATTCTGAAAAATCTATTTTATTGATGTTTTTATATGAGTCGGTATAAAACTGGTCGGTTAAAATTATTACCGGAACCTGGTATTTATCGGCTAAATTAAAAGCTTTTTGTGCCAGATAAATTCCATCCGTAAAATTGCCCGGTGCCAGAATTATTCTGGGAAATTCGCCATGACCTGCATATAGTGCCAGATTAAGATCAGCTTGTTCGGTTCTTGTAGGAAGGCCTGTAGAAGGCGCAGGTCTTTGTGCAAGATGAATTACAACAGGTAATTCAGTTATTGCTGCATTGCTAACTCCTTCTTCCATAAGGGCAAATCCACCTCCTGATGTGGTGACCATTGCCCTGGCTCCGGCATACCAGGCCCCCTGGATAATATTGATAGCAGCAATTTCATCTTCTGCTTGTTCTACAACCACTCCATACTCTTCGGAATGCCTGGCTAAAAAATGTATCACACTTGTTGACGGCGACATTGGATATGCAGAAATAAAATTACATCCTCCTGCCAAGGCTCCTATACCAATCGATTCAGCACCACTTAGTAATACAGTGTCTTTTGCTGTTTCATCTTTGTCCACTTGTATTCCTAAATCAAACTCCTTGCCTTTTTCATAACCTTTACTTGCAGCTTTGATATTATTATCAACTATTTTTTCTCCTTTTGATGCGAATTGCCTTGTTATGTTTCCTTTGATCAGTTTTGAGCTGATATTAAAAATTCCTGCGATTAGTCCGTAAATAATAACATTGGAATAAATGATTCCACCAGCCTCTTTTGCTAAATCATTCAGAGCAATATTCTTTATCTTGTATTTGCCATTTTTATATTTTTCTTCTATCAGGTCATCCTGACCTATTATTATTGTATCTTTCGAAAGGCGTTGTTCTATCCTGTATATAGCTTTCTTGCTCAATACAAATAAAATATCTATTCTATCAACAAAAGCTTTTACATTTTTATCTGATACTCTGATCTCAGTTGTATTATTACCACCCCTGACTCTTGACATAAGCTCAGTAGTGGAAAATATATTATAACCGGAATTCTTGAAAGTATTTATTATTAATGACTCGACAGTTCTAATACCCTGTCCGGCTTCGCCTGATAAAACTATTGAGATATCCTTTTTCATAGTTTAATAATTTACTTTACTTATTTCGAAATATGATTGCGGATGCAAGCATGCAGGACATTTTTTAGGTGCTTTTTCTCCTTCATGCAAATATCCGCAGTTTCTGCATTTCCAGATTATTTTATTATCCCGTTCAAATACTTTTCCCGATTCAAGGTTACTGTGTAATTTATTGTATCTTTCTTCATGGGCTTTTTCTACTTTAGCTATCATCCTGAAAGCCAATGCAACTTCATCAAAGCCTTCTTCTTCTGCAATTTTGGCAAATTCGGGATATAGTTGAGTCCATTCTTCATTTTCTCCCATTGCAGCAGCTTCAAGGTTTTCAAGCGTTGATCCTATCTTCCCTGCCGGATAGGTAGCAGTAATTTCAACAGGTCTTCCTTCCAGAAACTCAAAAAACCTTTTTGCATGTGCTCTTTCATTTATAGCGGTTTCATTAAATATTGCAGCTATCTGCTCCAGACCTTCCTTTTGTGCCTGTTTTGCAAAGTAGTCATATCGCATCCTTGCCTGTGATTCTCCGGCAAAGGCTTTTAAAAGATTCTGTTCTGTTTTTGTATTTTCTAATGACTTCATATAAATTCAAATTTAAAATTAACAATATTTTTTCTTATTGGAAATTTGATTACATTTTAGAATAAAAAATAATTGTATTAATTACAATTATTATAATCATTGCAAATATATAAACATTATATTAATTAGGATAATACTTATTAAGTTTTTGCTAAATAATTTATTTAATACATTTGTTTTCATTATCATTATAACAATACTTCTCAAGAATAGAATTATCAGTCATTTCAATATCCCCATCTATTCTTTGCCCAACATTAATATTTTCTGCCATCCAGCATTGAGTTCCTATTGCAATTACTTTATAGGATTGTCCCTGAATAATTATTTCTGTCTTGCCATTACAGGGATCATCCAATGTAGTGAACGATAATTGATCTCCATATAAAGTTCCATTTTCATAGGTGGCATAGGCTCGTATATAGTATTTTCTATTTGGATCCAGTCTGCTAAATTCACTTGTGAAACTTCCCGGAGAGTATATTGCTCCGAGTAATGTAAGCGTGCTATAAATAGTTGGATTGGGCTGAAGACTTCGGCAATGTCCATGCTGTGTAATTTTGTTATCACCGGTGCTTAATAAAATAGTAGTGACTTTTACCATTCGGTATGAAATAGAATCTATAGTAGTACTGCCAAATTTGATTTTGTTATTTTCGGATTGGTTGTCTTTGTTTTTCTCGCAGGAGAATAACAAGGCAAATAATAGAAATATTACAAGGATTCTTATTTGTTTCATTGTTTTGGTAATTATTAACCAGTACTATGTCAACAATAATTTTACAATCATTTTATATTTTACTCCATATTATGCTGATTATTAAATTTACAAATTGCTTATATCTTTCTTCAATTCTATTATCTGATAACAATCATTTTACCATTAAGATTTTTATTCAGATCTGTTTTGGCTTTGATAAAGTAAATTCCTTTTGTTAAAGTTTTTGTATCCAATTCATATTGGTCGTAGCAATTATTAATTTTTTTTACAATGTTGCCCATAACATTGAAAACCATCAGATCGAAGTGTTTTTTTGGAACCTTGATACAAGCATAGTTTTCTGCCGGATTGGGATAAATAATTAATTTGGCGTCAAAAGCATTAGCTTTAGCAATGTAAGGATACACACCCAATACCTTATTCAGCCTTTCCCAGATAGCATCATTAAAGTTATACAATGATATTCCTGTTGGGGCATTTCCCATTCGGATAAATATAAGATTTAAGCTATAAGCAACATTGATTAGCTGACTGTTTTTGCCAAGGGCAGCTATCATGTCATCTGGTGCATTAGGGGTCATAGGACCAGGGAAAACCCATTGTATGCCGGGAACCATAATAGAGTCTTTACCGTTTAGCCACCACAGATAACCATACGATTCATTAAGATTTTGGGATGTGTTAGTCATTTCATTGAAGTATGCGGTATCTGTCATTATCTGATCCCCGTCCCAGTTGCCATTATTTAGAACCAGCAAACCAAATCTTGCCATGACCCTTGCGGTACTGAGAAATAATTTATTATAGCCCACAGGAAAAAACCATCCTTTAATACCTGTTCGGGGGGTTAATTTTTCATTGATATATGCATTAATATTTTTACCTACTGAATTATTAATTACATCTATCAATAATGTATAAGGAGCATTATGATAAGCCCATCGTGTTCCGGGTTCAGCTATGCAGTCAAGGCAGGTATCCAGTGTACAATATGGATTATATAGGGTATCATTAAGGCCACTGGTCATGGTTAGCTGATTCCATATGGTTATTTTTTCTTCATCCGAAGCTGAACAATTTGTCCATCCTGTACCAAGATATTTTGATGTAGTATCATTTATGGATAAGTAGCCTTCCTGCTGTGCAATTCCAGTCATAAAAGCAGTCATGGTTTTACCTGCCGATGCCCAGTACCATAAACTGTCCTTTGCAAATTCATCGAAGTATTCTTCGATAACGATCTTTCCATCCTGAAGTACAATAAATGCTTTTGTATTGTTTTCTTCCAGGTAATTCAATAAAGTATCAATTTCAAGGGTATCCCAGCCTAAGATCACAGGTGAGATAGTATCCCATTCATTTCCCTCAACCGGAGGAAAATAAAGTTGTGATCTTGCGTTTATTGTAAAAATTGATAAAATTGTAAATAATAAATACTTTTTCATTAACAGGATTTTTTTATTAATGTTTGATTATTTTATTTTGTGTGTATTATTAACTAAAGTAAAAATATTTATTATCTTATCCGAAATTTTATGACCCAAAACTAATCAAAAATGAAAAAAGTTTTATTCTTACTTATCGCGGTTGCTTTTATTCTTAATAGCTGTGTAAGTCTGGAAGGAAAAAAAGCAAGCCCTGCGGAAATTGGCTATGGTTTTCATCTTGATCCTGGCTGGCAAATAGGCAGCAGTAAAACATCCGTTCATGGATTAATAAGCTATGCACGCCTTGGATTTGTTAACGGGCATGATAATATGTACCAATTTGGTGGACAGGTACGGCATTATCTTAAACCATTCCAGGAAAGCGGTTTTTGGTACGGTGGAGAAGCTTCATATGTCCGGTTTACCAGTGTTTATGATAATAAGGATTGGTACAAGGAGAATCCACGGGCAGGTGGTTTTGCAATGGGTGCGCTTGTAGGGTATAAAATTCCTGTAAAGGTTGTGCCATTTAGTGGATATGCAGGAGTAGGTTTTGTAACTTTTGGCGATTTCACCTCTGAAGGAGAGGTTGTTGATCCGGCAGCTACTGGCGTGACTTTCCGTGTTGGAATAAGTGTACACCTGTTATCCCTGCTGAAAGAGAAAGGGCGTTAATAAATATTTTTTCTTATAAGCTAATGCTTTGCTAATTAGAATATTATGTTATTATCATTAGCTAATATCGAGACCAATAATTTGGATATTAATATTAAATAAATTAATTTTGAATTAGTATAAATCAAAACTAATTAGATATGAAAAAATTATTACTTTCTCTTTTGTTTTTGCTATCAGTATCTGTTGCATTTTCACAAATTGTCATAAATTCTGATGATCTGGTTAAGGCAGGGGATATTATTGTTATAGCTAATGATAATGATCCTGATCCATCAATTGTACCTGGCCCGGAAGGTGAAAATTTAACCTGGGATTTTTCTGCATTAAGTATGGATGATTCGGATACTACCTGGGTTGTGAATCCCGACTGGACACAATTTGCAGAATATTTTCCGAGTTCAAACCTTGCAATGATACAAATTAATGATAGTGTATTCAGTTTCTTAAATAATAGCCAGGCCCAATTGGTTTTGCAAGGAATGGTACTTGACATTTCTTTTCTGGGTCCGGTTATTTTGCCTCTTGATCCTGGAGAAATCATGGCAGAATATCCTGTAAAATATGGTGATTCGAATGAACAAACTATTATACAGGATATTAAATTCGGATTTGATACCCTGATAATTGATTCTGTAAGAATAAAGATAATAACGGAAAAAACTGATGAGATTGATGCATGGGGCACATTAACCACCCCAATGGGAACATTTGATGCTATTCGTGCTCACGAAATAAGGCAGGTTTCTGATAGTTTTTGGGTTCATAGCACTTTACAGGGATGGATGCTAATTGATAGTATGGTTCAAGAATACACTACTGAGACATATAATTGGTGGTCAAATGATGATAATACAGGTTATATTGTTGCATCGGTAGAAATGAATACCGATAATCAGACAGTTGAATGGGCTGGTTACATGCACGAACCTCCATTCCAGAGTATTGCAGAGAATAATTTAGGTTATGATGTTGTTATTTATCCCAATCCGTTTTCCTATGATCTGAATATTGAGCTAAATAAAGGTTCAGAAGCTATTTTCAAAGTCTATGATAATACCGGCAGGCTTTGCTTTGAAGAGAAAATATTTGATAAAAGCACCAGGTTTAATTTGAATAATCTTAAACCGGGTTTTTACATGTATCGTTTGATATCAACTGATAGAAATGTTTTTAAATCAGGTAAACTGGTTAAAAAATGACACAAAATAAAATCTGCTGATTAATGGTTGCCTCTAGCAGATAGATATCTTACTTTCTTTGATTAATGAATATTTACATAGTTTATTAATTAACCTGTCGTAGTAATAATTTTAATATGGGTTGTTAAACTTTAGCTGGTTTAGATTATCTAAGTTTTGTAGCAATAAATTAATAATACGACAATATGCCTGTAATGCTTATACGATTTTTTACTTTTATATTGTTAATATTTCCGGTAATATCTTTAAACGCTCAATATGATTCTGTTTATACAAATATTCCTTCGAGTACAGCAGTAGATACAGGTCTGGCATTGAGGATTGATATACCAATAACCGGCAGGTTTGAAAACAGAGCTCCCGTTGCTATTATTACTCCCGGAGGCTTTGCAGGGAACGGTATCGCAAAGGAAAGCCCGGGATTGGTTAATCATGGTTTTATAGAGATAAGATATAATTTCCCGGGATATGCAACCGGCACTCACCATAGCGGTGGCGAAAGTGATTTTCGTGGACTACAAAGTCTTAAAGCAGTTAGAGATGTAATACTCTTTGCTTTGGGAAAGAATCCTGACACTAATGGTATTTATATTTATCAAATAGTTAATCCGGTTATTCCCGGTTATGATAATACCGGTTTGATAGCATATTCGTACGGAGGGGTTACCAATATAAATGCAGCGGGTGTATTTGGAGAGGATTTTCCAGAACTGGCCTGGATACTGAACTGGGAATCGCCTGTGGGTGATGGTATGCCCAATGCAGAAGCAGGAGCATGGTCTTCAGCATTAAGGCCGTTTAATCCCCTGAGTAATATTGCTTATAACCCTGATAACGGAGAATGGAACCTTGAATCATTGAAATATAATTCTGATATCGCAATTCCTGTAGTAGATCATTTGAATGATACAGTATTTGGCGGATTTTATTTTGATTTTAACGGAGATGATGTGGTTAATTATGGAAAAGATTTTATTCCTTATCCTCTTGTTTTTTATATGGGATCAGGTTATAAAGCTTTTTATTCCGAAAGGATCACTCATAAAGCTACAGTGGATAATATATTTCCGCCTAACCCTCCATCACATATTGTTGATTATGAAGAAACCAAAGAATTCTGGCAATACCGCAACGGAGATTATTGGATAGACAGCCTGGTTAATAAGCTACCTGATTTATTGTTCATGGTAACTGCTTCGGATAGCGATCACGTGCAAACAGCTCCCGATCACCCACACGTTTTAAACCAATATAAAAAGTTTGGAAATGCTTCTACGAAATTCCTGAGAATAAATCCTGACAGTTCCTATGTTTCTTATATTCTTGGCTATAATGAGCCGGCTGCCAAGGATAATGATGCCTATGCTGTCTATAATCATTTAACGATACGTGATTGTTTTGAACCGGGTGGTAAGTACAGCCTTTTGGGCAAGGCCGTTAGTGTGCCGGCCGGTGCCTGTGAACTTGCCGACAGGAAAGAATATAATATTTATACCCCGCAACTTGATGGTGTGATAAGCAGTGTAAAAGAGAACTCATTTATGGAATATCCTGTAACGATATATCCTAATCCTTTTAAAAATTCCTTTACAATTAACGGATTAGAATATTTCGGTGAGAATCAGCTTCATTTATCAATTACTAATATTAATGGAAAAGAAATATATAAAAAATCCATAAAGGCATATATGGATGAATTAACAATAAATATTCCGGATATTACAAGTGGATTATATTTTTTGTTTATTTATTCGGATAGTAGAATCTTCTTTAAAAAAGAAATTATCAGCTTGTGATATTTCATAGTTCAGTGAGTGGCTCACTTTTTCTAAATAAAATCATGAGTAGCATCATAGGTAAAGTTACTGCCCTTATGCTGTCTGCCAAACTCACCGGCAAGTTTACGTTATCTCGATTCGGTGTGTTCAAAGTACATGGAATAGGATTCGCAAAACCATTATCTGCCATTGTCTTCAGGATTTTAAATACGGTATTTAGGACAATCACCATTGCAGAGTTTTAGCCATTTGCATTTAATACAGCTTTCCGGTAAATCAATTGTCTTTCTCATGCCGGATTTTCTTTTTTTTATTTTCAATTATTTCTTTGCTTTCCTCACCACGATAAACTGCATCAGGATCAAATGGATAACCATCGATATGCAGTTTGGTCTCACTCCACGACATGCTGTCGGGAAGAGTGTTATGGTATATCTTACCGGTAGCTACAGTATGATAGCCTTTATTTTTTGTTGAAATAAGATTGAAATATACAATAGTATTCCGGCATACCAAAAACTATATTATTATACATTGAACCTCACGTGTATTATATCACCTTCCTGCACTATATAATTTTTTCCTTCAATGTGAAATTTACCGGCTTCTTTTAGCGCATGTTCAGACCCGTATTTTATAAAGTCATCATATTTTATTACTTCTGCACGGATAAAACCACGCTCCATATCAGAATGGATTACGCCGGCGGCCTGTTGTGCATTCATGCCTTTTTTTATTGTCCATGCACGGAGTTCCTTAGGATTGTATGTAAAAAAAGACTGAAGGTCCAAAAGTTCGTATGCCGATCTGATTAATTTGTTTACACCTGGTTCGGAAAGACCGTAATCATCAAGAAAAGCCTTGCGGTCATCAGGATTATCAAGTTCTGCAATTTCTGCTTCAAGCTTTCCGGCTATAGTCAGTATTTCTGATTTTTCGTCTTTTAAGTCTTGCTTAACCTGTTCAACATATTTATTTTCCTCAGTAGCTGAATCATCATCAACATTGCAAACATAGAGGACCGGTTTCTCGGTCAACAGAAAAATGTCCTGCATAACTTCTTTATCTTGTTGGCTTAATTCAAGATCACGGATATTATTAAAGTTTTCGAGATGTTCCTTAAATTTATTCAGTATTCCCAGTATTTTTTGTGCTTCTTTGTCACCGTGTTGTGCAACTTTTTTAGTGCGTTGTATTTTCCTGTCTATCAGGTCGAGATCACGCACCTGAAGCTCCAGTTCAATTATTTCTTTATCCCTTACAGGATCTACTGAACCTTCAATATGGGGAAGCTTTTCATCATTAAAACAACGCAATACATGGATGATGGCATCGGTTTGCTGAAGGTCGACAAGAAATTTGTTGCCAATACCTTCGCCATGACTCGAACCTTTGGCAAGTCCCGGAATGTCGACCATCTCAACAGTAACAGGAGTAACTTTTGGGCATTTCACAATTTCATTGATCTTGTGAAGACGTTCATCAGGAACTTCAATTACACCGATATTTGATTTGGAAGCACTGAAAGCATAATTGCTGGCTTCTGCTTTTTTACCTGAAATACAACAATTGAAAATAGTAGTTTTACCAATATTTGTTATGCCGGTAATTCCGCAATTCAGAGACATTGGTTATTTAATTAGTAGGTTTATTAATTACAAAGTTAAATTAAATGCGCAGGTTATTTAACTATTAGTTTATTAGTTTTTTGTTTTAATTATATTTTAGTATTTTTGCACGCTCATTTGGATACCAGTAATCATGAGTCTATATAGTTTCCACATCTGGTAAATAAATAAAATATTAAGAATAAACAAATGTTAAATTGACACGGGAATAAACTGATTTATTAATCCGTCCTCTTGAAGGACACAAAAACTATTAAATGACAGATAACAAGAAAAGCAAAGAAGATAACAAACAACAGAAAGAAGAAATTAAAGAACAAAATAAACAAGAAGTTTCTGATAACAAACAACAACAGGATAAAAAGCAAGAAGCAAAAGAAGAAGGAAAACAAGAAGGAAAACAAGAAGTGGAAAAAGATAAAAGGCAAGAAGTAAAGCAGGAAGGAAAGCAGAAAGATGAACAAGAAAAAAAACAGGAAGAAACTGAACCATCCGGCCAGGATGTTGATGATATAAAGGCTGAAGGTAAAAACAATGATCCAGAAAAGTCTATAAAGGACGAAACCCCTGAAACACAAAAAAAGGACATTGAAAAATCTCAGATAGAAAAAGGACCTAAAAAAGAAGATCTGCTTAGTGAAAAGAAAGAAGAGGAATTAATTGATAAAGCTAAAGATGTAGTTGAAAAAGACAAGGAAGAATTTGACTGGGAGACTATAGGCAAAAAACTGGATATATATTCAGATAAGGAAAGAGAAAAACTTGAAAAGTTATATGATAAAACTCTTAGTTCGGTAGTTGAACATGATGTAGTTGATGGGACGGTTGTTGCAAAAAATGACCGTGAAGTAGTTGTCAATATTGGTTTTAAATCTGACGGTGTTATTCCGTTATCTGAATTCCGTTATAATCCTGATTTAAAAGTAGGTGATAAGGTTGAGGTATATGTAGAAAATCAGGAAGATCCTAAAGGTCAATTAATTCTGTCGCACAAAAAGGCAAGAATACTGAAAGCATGGGACAGAATTAATGAAGCATTCGACAATGAAGAAATAATTAATGGTTATGTAAAGTGCAGGACCAAAGGAGGACTCATAGTTGAAGTATTCGGACTTGAAGCATTCCTACCCGGTTCACAAATAGATGTTAGACCCATTCGTGATTACGATGTTTTTGTTGGCAAAACCATGGAATTCAAGGTTGTGAAGATTAACCACGAATTCAAAAATGTAGTGGTTTCTCATAAGGCCCTGATAGAGCATGAGCTTGAGCAACAGAAGTCCGAGATAATGACCAAGCTTGAAAAAGGACAGGTGCTCGAAGGTACTGTTAAGAATATTACTTCTTATGGTGTGTTTATTGATCTTGGCGGTGTGGATGGATTGATACATATAACAGACCTTTCATGGGGCAGAATAAATCATCCCGAAGAGATTGTTGAACTCGACCAGAAAATAAAAGTTGTTATTCTTGATTTTGATGATGAGAAAAAACGCATTGCACTTGGATTAAAACAATTAACTCCTCATCCCTGGGATGCTTTGGATCCGAATCTGAAAGTTGGTGATAAGGTTAAGGGAAAGGTTGTTGTTATTGCAGATTATGGTGCGTTTATTGAGATTGCTCCCGGTGTTGAAGGATTGATACATGTTTCCGAAATGTCGTGGTCGCAGCACCTGAGAACAGCCCAGGATTTTCTGAAAGTAGGTGATGAGGTTGAAGGTGTAATACTCACTCTTGACAGGGAAGAGCGGAAAATGTCTTTGGGCATGAAACAACTGATACCTGATCCGTGGGAAAATATTGAAGAAAAATATCCGAAAAATTCAAAGCATAAAGCCAAGGTGATGAACTTTACCAACTTTGGCATTTTTGTAGAACTTGAAGAAGGTGTTGACGGATTGATACACATTTCTGATCTTTCATGGTCTAAGAAAATTAAACATCCGGCAGAATTTACAAAGATAGGTGAAGAGATAGAGGTAGTAGTGCTTGATGTGGATGTTGAAAACCGCAGGTTAAGCTTAGGACATAAACAGCTTGAAGAAAATCCATGGGATGTATTCGAATCGATATTTACTGTTAACTCCATGCATAAGGGAACAATCACAGAAATAAATGATAAGGGTGCAGTAGTTGCATTACCATATGGTGTTGAAGGTTTTGCCCCAAACAGGCATCTTAGAAAACAGGATAAATCAACACCTAAAGTCGATGAAACACTGGAATTTAAAGTGTTAGAATTTTCCAAAGAGAATAAGAAAATAATACTTTCTCATACGAAAATTTATGAGGATGAAGCCGAAAAGCAGAAAGTAAAACAGAAAGCAAAAGCAAAATCAGAAAAACGTACGGCCAATAAAGCAGTACGTAAAATTCAGGATAAACTTGAAAAGACAACACTTGGAGACCTCGATGCATTGGCGAGCTTAAAAGAAGAAATGGAGGCTTCTGAAAAGAAGGATAAGACAAAAAAGAAAGCTGCAGGCCCTCAGGCAAAAGAACCAGAGAAAACGAAAAGCCCGACAAAATCTGAGAAAACTGATAAAACCGAAGTAAAAAAGGATACAAAGGGAGATAAAAAAGAACCGAAGAAAGACAAATAAAAATTTTTTAAAAATTCTTCATTTAATTTTTCCTTTAAAACTTATTATGCAGTTTGAACTGAAAATACTAGGAAGTAGTTCCGCCTTACCCACAAAGAACAGGAACCTCTCAGCACAGGTGCTTAATATTAATGATAAAATAATGCTTATTGATTGTGCTGATGGTACACAGTTGCATCTTAAGCGTTTTGGTATCAAGTTTAACCGTATCAATTATATTTTTGTAAGCCATTTACATGGTGATCATTTCTTTGGTTTGATAGGCTTAATAAGTACTTCCCATCTTCTGGGACGCGAGAAAGAATTGAATATTTTCGGACCTCCTGAACTGAAGGAAATTATTAATAGCCAGCTAAAGATCACAGGTACTGATTTACTTTTTCCGGTTGTTTTTAATAAATTAAAAGAAGGTGAAAGTGAATTGATACTTGACAGAAAGGATTTTACTGTTAAGTCATTTCCAATGGTTCACCGTATTCCAGCCTGGGGATTTGTATTCAGGGAGAAATATTTGCCACGTAATATTAAGAAAAGTTTTGCTGAAAAAAAGCAAATACCTTTTGATCAATTTGATAAAATTAAAAGCGGCGAAGACTTTGTAGACGAAAATGGCAAGGTATACAAGAATGAGGAAATAACAAATGATCCTCCAAGACCAAGGTCTTATGCATTTTGTTCGGATACTAAATATACCGAATCGATAATTCCATATATTGAGGGTGTTGATCTTTTATATCATGAAGCAACCTTTGCAGAAAATATGAAAGATGAGGCACATAAGAAGTTTCATTCAACGGCCCGAGAAGCATCGGAAATTGCCAGAAAAGCAAATGTTAAAAAGTTGATTATAGGTCATTTCTCAGCACGTTATAAAGATACTGGAGTATTACTTGAAGAAGCCCGGCATGTGTTTCCGGAAACGTACATTGCTGAAGACGGTAGAAAATTTAAAGTGGAAAGGATTAATAAATAATTGTTTCAAAGAAATAACTATTTATATGATACGGGTATTTTATTTGTTTAATTGTTGTGTGCGTGCAAGGAATAAATTATAGTATTCTAATATATTTTGATCATTGTTAGATAAGTCGAGAGCGTTTAAATATGAATTGTTTGCCTGGTTTAATAAATTGTTCTGCTCATAGAATGATGCTTTTATCAGCCAGATAAATTCGGGACGAACATTTTCTATAATTTTTTCAATTTCACTAATTTTTGAGCTGATCTCCCTTTTTTCTTTTTTACCAAGTATTTTTATTGGAATAAAATTAGCCGGCCTCTTATCTATAAGGGATAATGACCAGTAAAGTGTTTTGTTTTTTGGTATCCAGTGGCTAATTGTGGAAATTTTAATCAAGGTATCTTTCAGCAGTAGTTCGAATAATTTTTTACCGTTGACATCATCATCCCAAAATGATAAATTATAAAAAACATTGCCTTCGTTTTTCCATGAAAATAATATCTTATCAGAAATGATATAAGTACCGTACACAGGCATGAAGATTTCCGGTAAATTAACCGCCCTGGAAACACCGCCCTTTTCTCTCATATGCTTATCGGCATATTTTTCTATGTCTTGGTGCTTGTTGTTAAATTCTTCCCATATGAATTCTGCATAGGCAGCAATAATATTTTCCTGTTCATTATCTGGTATGGATTTTATCAGGTTCTCAAGATAGTATTTTCCTTCTTTATGAAGTAAGATCTGTTTACCTGATTTACTGATAAGAAACAACTGACTGCCTTGTTTGATGTAAATACTATCAGTCACATCTATTTTAAGATTTAATTGATCAATCTCATTCCAGTATTCAGTCCGGGCTTTTTTAAATTTTACGTTTCCCGAATAGAAGAATACACTGAATTCACTTTGTGAAAAAACAGAAAATGAAATGGATACAAATAATATTAATAATAAATACCTCATATCAGTGTTCCAAAAACCATGTTTTGTATTTGAATTTTTTATTAAGAAATTTAACTAATCCATCATATATATATAATACATCAATTGAAAGTATTATAGGAATAATGATCACAGCCATATTTATTTTATAATTGAGTTTTGCATAAAGATATAACTCTATACCAACAAGAATAACTGAAATCACTATCTGAATTATCTTGGCAAACAGATGATACCAGATATGGCGGTGAATATAGTATTTGATAAAGAAATACATATTAAAGTACATAAAAAAGAAAGAAATTAATAACGCGAGCCACAGGGGCATTTTATTGATATAATTTCGCTCAATAATAGTTGAAAGAATATTGGCATGTATAACAACGCCATACATATCCGGGTATGTGCGTCCGCTGTATTTATGATTCAATGGCGTGAAGTGGTTATCTTCAAGCACATGTGTTCCATTATAAGGACCTGTAAAACCAAGTAAAACTATTTTATCCCTTATCACATTTAAAGGTGCAAAACCTGGTTTAACCATACCGGCGGGAATGATAATGAATGAATTTTCGTTGCCTTTATAATTGATAATTTCTGAAATATTACCACGGCTCATTAGCTTTTCATAAGCTTCGTGACTATATTGTTTTGCAATTTTTGCCGGAAAAGATAATAGTTCTTGCCCTTCGAGTTCTGTTCTGGGATTAAATGTTCTTATTGTATTTTGTTTCTCAAAGGAGGGAAAGTTAATGTATCCCTCACCGGCATTCGTCTTGAATTTTTCAGCTGAACTGATATATGAGGCAGCATGATCAGCATGATTATTATTATATTTAAAATATGATGCAATGATTATATTATCCGAGTTTTTCAGAACAGTTTCAAGTAACGAATCCGAACCGGGTCCTTTTGCTTTTTCAAAAGTAGCATCCAAACCTATTACTTTTGGATCATAAGACTGGACAACCTTTATCTGGCGGGCAATATCCTCCCTTGAATTATAGGCAATATTTACTATCACTATGTTGGTATCAATTACAGTATGGTTTTTGTCTTTGAGGCGGGAATAATAAATGTCGGTAAATTTGAAATCCTTTAATGCGTTGGCAATGGGATCGAGGAAATGTATATTGAAAATGAATATCTTTAAAAGATACATTATCAGGAAAACGAATAAAGTTGAAAAGAGCACGTCTTTATGAAAAAATCGCTTCATATTAAAAATTATTTTTCTTTGTCTTTTCTGTAAAAAACAAACTCACCGCCCTCATCACCTACTTCCTTTAATGGAGCTGCCATTGGAGTTTGGTTGGAGTTGTTTGCAACTGCATGCTTTACATACTGAACCAGTTCAGTTACAGGAAAGTCTGCATTTCCAGCATTTTTAAAGAATTTAATTAAATAATTTGCAAAAGGGCTATGATCAGTTCCATACATACCATCAGCAACTGTTTCTTCTCTTCCACTTGTAAAAACCCATTTCGACCTGTATTTATCAACCGTTTCAGTATATCGGTCAGCACCTCGTTGATCTGATGTATAGAAAGTCCCTGAAAAGCAAGCGTCAGCAATAACCAGTGTATGGTGTGCTTTCAAAGCTTTAAGATATTTGTAAATGGTTGAATTCGGGATATACTCAATCAAAGAGTTCAAATTTGCTTCGTAAGGAATCCAATAACCCTCGTCTGTGATTTCATCGTAATAACCATGACCTGCAAAATAAACTACTAAATTATCATCTTCATCAATCTTTCTGATTAACATCCTGAAGAAATTATCTATGTTTCTGTAAGTAGCTGAATCATCGAAAAGGCAATATGTGTTTTCTTTATCAAATTGGTATTGATCTGTTAAAACATTGCTTAAGGATTTGGCATCATTTATTGGGTTCTTCAATTTTGGCCAGTGACGATAATCGTTTATGCCGATTAAAACCAAATAATTATTCTTATCATGTTTCTCGTATTCTGTTTCTTCATAGTTAAGGGTAAGACATTTGGTTATGCTCTCACCATCATTTGAGTTTGCAGTTATTCTTACGTCATTTTCACCCGGATAAAGCGTTATTTCTTTTTCCCAAAATGTCCTGTTTTTCAAGAAAGCTTTCTGGTCATTAACATATACCTCAGACACACCATTAATCACATTTACAGTACCTGAGATAATAAACTTTTTAAATGAGGTATTATATGAAAGGGATTCAATTCCTCGCATATCATCCCCCATTAGTAAAGGATTAGTTAATGTAATAATTGGGTATTTGTGGTATAACAAACTCGCATCAATGTCTACTAAACAGTTTAATTCCTGATTAATATTTTGATCTCTTAAGGCATGATTATCTTCCTCAACATTTGTCTCTGAGGTTTCTGGTTTACTTTTATCATTTTCTCCTGGATCATTCCAAGACATTTCCTCCTGGCTAAGATAGATCGAAATGGTACTAACAAAACATGATTGCAGTTCCATCGGTGGTTCGCCTTTAAGCAACCATTGCAGGTCCTGCAGAATCAAACTTGTATTTTCCTTATCCGTTTTGTTGATTAATACCTCTCTATGAAACTCATCAAAAATATACGGATCAGTATTAAAAACAGCAATAATTTTTTCATAGCCATATGGTGGTTGAAAAATAAACAGAGGTTCTAGTTCATTTTTTCTATTATATAGCCTAAACTCCTCATGAGGTCTTGGATTATGAATATCTGGATACAATAGCTTCAATTCATTATCAGGACTTAAGTCAAATATTTGAAAATAATAGGTTTCATCGACAAATTGAAAGTCCGGGTTTGGCTCAAGAATAATTTTAAAAAAGTCCCCGTCAGTAAATTTATGTGTTCCACTTCCTTTACAATAACTTAATGAGTCCACTTCTGAAATTCTATTTCCCAAAAGTTCAACTTCAATGTGCTTTAATCCTAATAAAAAGGGAGGTTCTTTTGTTGTATTGTTTTGAGAAAAAACCATGCTGCTTGCAAACAAGAGAACTATCAGCAAGCAACTCTTTGTTTTAGTAATATCAAAGACAAAACCACTAATGCCAAATTTTTGATAATACTTCATTGAAAACATGGTTGATTTTTTAGTTTTTCTTAACAACTTTCAACGGTATTGTGTAAACAGTAGCTGATCCCGGGGGAACACTCAAAGGCTCTGCACGTGTGCCCTTGTAGCTATCTTTGAGTAATTGTTCAAAGGGAGAAACCTGGCTTCTTGTATCATCTCCACGTGTTTTAATAATAAAGCGCAGATCAATTGGTGTTTCCGTTGCAATCATCTTTATGTATTCTTTACCGAATGGTTCTTTAAAAACAAAAATCGGTTTGAGTTCTTTTTCTTCTCCGGGGCCAATAACAAATTCGGCAGGTGGCCTGGGATCATCTGTGGAAGGATAAAGTAATGAAACTTCATTATTTGGCCTGATATCAATCAATTGGTAATATGCTTTTTTATAACCATCATTTCTGATCTTGATCTTGAATGGATCTTTGTCAGTAAATACAGTTTCATGACCTCTTGTTTGCATGTCTTTAATATCCAGATATTCATCAACAACCCATCTCCTTCCTGCTTTTTTTGCGGTAACCGGAAGAATTTCTATTGTTACATCCAGGTCTTCATCCGTCATTTCAATCTTTTTTAAAAGGTTAACCTGCATAAAATAGGTAATGTTTTCCATAACTTCTTCCACAATATCCTCTACCGCAATATCAGCATTGACTTCGGCAGAGAATAATTCCAATTCATCCCTTGTGATCAATTGCAGTTTATTTCCGCGGGAAAATTTATTGTTCATTTCTATTACCAAGTCAGCATAATCATCAACAATATCCACCTTGGGAAATTTTATCAGTTCTGCCATCAGTAAATCGTTTACATCTTTATCATTGATATCAAGCTTTAATTTTAAATTCAAGTCGCCAAAGTTTTGCTTAGTTACATAAACCCATGTATTTCTTATGGCCTCTTCATCCATCTCTGCATCAAGCTCAACATCACTTTCAATAGCAGAAGAATAAATAATCACACCCTCGGCAATAGGAGTTAATTCATAAGGTTTGAAAGTCCCGATAGGATAAAAAGCAACTTCCGAGCTGTCATAAATTCCCATCAGATTACCTGCATTAATTGTTACATTTTTTTCATCATAAAACTCAGTAACCATATAATAGGGTTCCGGTTTGATCACCTCACCCCTGAACAATAAATAATCCACATCACCTTCGATTTGCGGAGATTGACGTGGAGCAATGGTACTCATCTTTATTTTTATTTGATCGAAAAGGCTACGATAGGTTGTATTTTCATCTGCATTTGATAGCACTTGACTTACCGCATAAGACAAGGAACCATAGGATGAATCTTTTTCATAATCATAATATTCGTAATTCAACTCATGCTGACCTGCCCCGCTCATGGTTATCATGGGTGCAAGTTCTTTGCTTTCCTCCTTCGAAAAGTCATCAAAATTGGCTTCATCACTTTTTTTGGGAGGAGTGTAGCCTTCTTCGCTGAATTTGATATCCGTTCCTCTTGTTTTGGCCAGGTCACCACGATTACCGGTACCTGAATGACAGGCATCAAGGATCAAAAGCAAATTGCCATCCGGGCCTAGTTTGGCTCTAAGGTCATCTGTTAAAAGTTTTACTTCATCATCCCTGAGATGTTTTTCTCCCTTATATAAATCTGTCATACGTATTTGTGCATCCCAAGGGATTAATGCTTCATCATATCCATCAAGTTCATCATCCGAATCATCCTGTATTTGCTGTCCATGACCTGAATAATGAATTACAACAATATCTCCTTCATTAACATTGTTTTTCAAATTTTCAAGCTCAGTTACAATGCCATCTTTGCTGGCATCATCATCAATCACAATCTTAATGTTTTTATTATCAAATCCCTGTTTAAGCAGTGCGCCTTTTATCAGTGCAATATCATTATCCGAACTGATATCCTGCCATTTGCCTTCTTCCGGGTAATCAGCTACAGCGATGATCAAAGCATGTTTCTGGGGGTCTTTGTCAGCATATGCATTTACATTTATTAATTGCAATAAAAACAATGCTGCGATTGATTTTATAAGAATTGATTTCATGGTTAATTTGTTTTTATTAATACCACAGAGTTGATTGTAAAATATCTTCCTGTCCTGATAAATATTGACGGGCCACCTGAACATCATCCTCAGAACCGCCGGCAGGCAACACATAATAATCAATAGAACCAGCTATACCGGATAATCTTAAAGCTGCTCCGAGATTTTCAAAATCTTCAACTACCCACATATTCGGGTTTCCTTCAACATGGATACCGGCAGCCAGGATAAAATATTTTTGCGGGGAATAACCGCTTCTGTGGTTTTGCCTGTATCTTTTCTGCTGTTGCTCGTAATGATACATATCGTTGTTTCCCATGGTGAATGAAACCTGGGGGTGATTATAATCAACAGTAATGTCCTGATTTTTATCAAGTACATATTGTGCCAGTACCTGTAATTTGTTGTTTGTTAATTCTGATGTAGAAGCATAGATTGTAGATTCAGTGTAGCCATCGTTTAATGTTAACCCGACTTTCTCACCAGGTTTTACTTTTTCGAGTTCACCAAGAGCTTCTTCCAGGTTTCTTACTTCTGTTCCATTTATGGAAGTTATGTAATCATCAATTTTATCAGACAGGACAGAGTATGCCGGTGAATCTTTAAAGACAGCGGTTAATTTCGGCTCTGTATCCAGCGTAAAATAAGTATAGTTATCATTTTCTACTCTTAAGTATGAATAGGACTGAGAAAGTTCGATGCCAAGGTAAGCCCGTTTCACCCGTCCCTGTGTTAACAGAATATCATCAATGATCTTTTTCGTAATGCCGGCTTCAAGTGCGAAGTTTATTTGGGATTGCAGTATACGGCTTCCGTCAGGTAAATTGGCAAATGCAATTTGTGAGTTAACTCCAACAACTTCTCCTTTTTCATTGATGAGCGGACCACCACTGTTGCCCCAGATAATTGTTGCAGTTGTCTGGAGAAATCCAAATTTACCAGTTAGTCCGTCCCGCACACGGTTTTTTGCACTTATAATACCGTCAGATACCGAATAGGGGTACTCGCCCAGAGGGTTTCCAATAGCATATACGTTTTCCCCGATCTTTGGCTCTTTGTTTGTAAATTTCAATGTTGTTATTTCCTGTCCCGGCGGATCAACAAATTCTAAAATGGCAATATCATAGAAAGAATCACCACCAACTACACTGGCTTCATATTTGTTTCTGTTAACCGAGTAAACATATATACTGCCCGGCTCTTGAGATGCAGTCTCAACAACATGGGCATTAGTAATGATGTATTTCTTTCCGTTTCTTTCAATCACAAATCCTGAGCCTGAACTGGTTGCACCGGCAAGATCCAAAGCTTCTTTATATGCTTGCTCGGAGGCCGACTCACCCCTGTAACCAAGGGCATTTTTGGCCAGGTCATTTTTATAAACACCAACCGTAATAACGGCGCTAAGTTTATCTTCAAGAATATCTGATACGTCCTGAGCAAAAGATATTGAAGATGTAACGAATGCAATAAGGATAACGATAATAATTCTTTTCATTTTTTTATTTTTATTTACAATATTTTTCAATGTATTGATTTGCAATCTGAAGCCCAAGATCAAGGGCTTTTCTGGCATATTCGCAGGCTTTATCATATTTGCCAAGATTATGATAAGCAACACCTTTATTAAAAATAGCCTGAACATATAATGAATCCATAGCAAGGGCTTTATCATATTCTTCGATGGCTTTTTCGTGACGGCCCTGAAGAGTGAGATTTACACCTAAGTTATTATAATAAATTGGTTTGGGATTAATACTGATAGCAATTGAATAATCTTCTACAGCCCCTTCCGGATTTTTTTGTTTCTCTTTTATCAGTCCCCTTCTGAAATATGCTTCATCGCATAATGAATCCTTGTCCAGAGCAAGATCGAAATAATATAAAGCGGAATCGAGCGATCTTGATTTGTAAAATCCTTTTCCCTTATTCATGAATATTTCTGTTGAATCGATTTGTGCCCCAAGATGAAAGCAACTTAGTATAAAAATTGTTATAAATATTGAAAAAAATATTTTTCTCATAATGAATAATAAAAAAAGGGGTACTTATTAAAAAATTATAAAGATACCCCTTATTAAACAACCTAATTACTTTAAATACCAGTTATAGTAATCATCATACAACTCAAGTTCATAGTCATCATAGTAACAATCTTTACACACTGGCCCCCAACTTATTTTGCTACCGTCATCAAACTCAGCAACAGCATATAAGCAGGTATTTCCAGATCCTACGGTAATTTCTCCACTTGCATAAGGAGCAACGTAACCTTCGTAGTAGCCGTCAACATAACAATCAATATACCAGGCTGTCCAGTTGTCGAATAAAACATAACAATAACCTGCTCCTGAGCCTCTGGCTTTTGCGCCTTTCTCAGCAGGTTGAACAGTTTTTGTTTTAACGTCCTTGGAATTTAAGCGTTTTTCCATTTTGATGTTCGGATCGTCTCCGCGGGTTTTGGCTTTAGATACATCTCCGCTTCCAATATTCTCCTGACCAAAAGTTATTCCGGCCATTAAAACAGTTGTAAAAACTAATAAAACTAA
>CAZJYD010000003.1:83868-113458 GCA_964550205.1 uncultured Bacteroidales bacterium | reverse complement strand
GGAGCGTAGCGGAGTTTTGCAGCGAAGAATCTGTTTTATCTTATACTCAGCAGTAGTGTTAATTCGGTCATTCCGAATGAAACACGTAGCAAAGCGGAGTGTTGAAATGAGGAATCTGTTACCCGAATGTATCACGTAAAGAAACGGAGCATGATAAGAAATAGATTCCTCAGTCGCTCCGCTCCTTCAGAATGACGGGCATCTCAGGTGAATATAGAAAAAGGCTGCGCGGACGCAACTAAAATTATCACGGTGTCCGCGCAGCCTTTTTCTCTAACTGCCATGACTACTAAGTCATTCTGAGCAAAAAACGGAGCGTAGCGGAGTTTTGCAGCGAAGAATCTGTTTTATCTTTTTCTCAACAGTACCGTTAATTTGGTCATTCCGAATGAAACACGTAGCGAAGCGGAGTGTTGAAATGAGGAATCTGTTACCAGAATGAAACAAGAAGTAGAAAAATTTAACTAATATTGTCTATTCAAATAAAAATCTGATACTTAATCCAATGAAATCAAAACCACGCTTAAAATTCTGGCAAATATGGAATATGAGTTTCGGGTTCCTTGGGATTCAATTTGGATTTGCCTTGCAAAATGCCAACGTCAGCAGGATATTTGAAACACTGGGAGCTAACATCGAGGATATTCCCATTTTGTGGATCGCAGCACCTGTTACGGGTTTGATCGTCCAGCCTATTATAGGACACATGAGCGACAGGACATGGAACCGTTTGGGAAGAAGAAGACCATATTTTCTTACAGGAGCTATTTTAGCTTCAATAGCATTGATAATAATGCCAAACTCCCCGGTGCTTTGGGTGGCAGCAGGTATGCTGTGGATAATGGATGCATCAATTAACATTTCAATGGAACCCTTCAGGGCTTTTGTTGGTGATATGCTACCATCAGACCAACGTACCAAAGGATTTGCAATGCAAAGCTTCTTTATCGGTATTGGAGCTGTGGTTGCATCAATATTGCCCTGGATGATGACAAACTGGCTTAATATTCCAAATGTCGCACCCGAAGGCGAAATACCGCTTTCTGTTAAATATTCTTTTTATCTGGGAGCTGCTATATTTTTTCTGGCAGTTTTATGGACAGTATCCTTAACCAAAGAGTATTCACCTGAACAATTAAAGGAATTTGAAGAAGCCAGGAAAAAAGCAATATCAAATAAAGATAAAGAAATAGCTCTTAAAAGAAAGGATATTAAATATTTCAGGAATTTCATTTTCTGGATCATCACAGGAGGAGTTATAACCTGGCTGATATTCAACTTTAAATGGGATAAAGAATTATATATCCTTGGCCTGGGTCTGTTCGTCTTTGGCATTATTCAACTTATCGCCGGATTTATGAAGAAAAAGGGCAAGACAAGTAACGGATTTTATGTTATTGTTGATGACATGTTCAATATGCCAAAAACCATGGGGCAGCTTGCCTTTGTTCAGTTCTTTTCGTGGTTTGCTTTGTTTGCAATGTGGATTAACACCACAAACGGAGTAACTGCAACCCATTTCGATATGAGAATAAACAGGGTTGATTTTACTAAAACGCTTTCGCTGATAGATAACACGGAAAGAACTGACAATAAGAAAAAGAAAGCTGATTTTAAAACTGAACTGGACAGAGTTGAAAAAAAACTTAAATCATATAAAACAACACCAATAAGTATTAACTTAACAAAATACCTTGTTTCAGACAGTGTGCTTTTTGAAAAAAAGGAACTTGTGGATTTTATCAAATCCAATAAAGAAAATCTGCTAACTGAAAAAAATAAGGAGTATTTTGAAAATCCAACCACGGATATTCCCATGCCTGTGGTAAACGCCATAAATGCTAATATTAAACAACTTGATTTCAAAAATATAACCAAGGAAAATCTTTTATACTGGCTTAAACTAAAGGATATACAACAAGAGTATAATACCGGCGCCGACTGGGTGGGTGTATTATTTGCAGTATATAACGGCCTGGCAGCCTTATTTGCTTTTCTTTTAATATACCTGGCAAAACTAACAAACAGAAAAATCACCCATATTATTTCATTGTTAATCGGCGGTTTGGGTTTTGTTTCAATTTATCTTATAAAAGACCCTTATCTGTTACCTATATCCTTTGTTGGGATCGGGCTTGTTTGGGCAAGTATTCTCGCAATGCCATATGCTATTTTAACAGGATCATTACCATCTGAAAAACTGGGAGTTTATATGGGTATATTTAACTTCTTTATTGTTATTCCTCAAATTGTTGCTGCCAGCATCTTAGGATTTTTTATTTCGAAGGTCTTTGGAGGGGAAGCAATATATGCACTTGTGCTGGGTGGCATATCACTGTTCATTGCAGCTATTCTTACTATTTTTGTTAATGATGTTGATTATGTGAAAAATAAAAACAAATGAAGAAATATCTCGAACAGGACGAATGGTGTATAATAGAAAAGGGATTTCACCCCGATTATAACCGTGTTACAGAAAGCATCTTCAGCCTTGGTAACGGCAGGATGGGACAGCGTGGTAATTTCGAGGAACAATTCAGCGGCGATTCCCTTCAGGGAAATTATGTTGCAGGTATCTACTACCCTGATAAGACAAGAGTAGGATGGTGGAAAAACGGCTATCCCGAATACTTTGCAAAAGTGCTTAATGCTGCTAACTGGATAGGTATTGATGTTTTTATTAACGGAAATCCTCTTGACATTGCCCGTTGTGAAGTGCTTAATTTTAAGCGCATCCTGAATATGAAAGAGGGATTTTTACAAAGATCCTTCATTGCAAAGCTGGATGATAAACATGATGTAAAGATCACTTCGAAACGCTTTTTAAGTATAGTGGATGATGAGGCAGGGGTAATCCGTTATTCGGTTACACCATTGACTTTTGACGGAGAAATAACATTTGTTCCATATATTGATTTTGATGTTATTAATGAAGACGCCAACTATGACGAAAAATTCTGGGATGAAGTCGAAAAAGAAAATGAGGGATCAGAAGCATATATTACTGCAAAAACCAAAAAGCTCGACTTTCATGTTTGTACGGGAATGAAATATGATATTTTTCAGGATGGGAAAAGAATTGATTTTACTGCTGAGGTAATTAATAAAGAAAAATATGTTGCAAACAGTATTAATGTTAAATGCCGCCAGGGTCAGCAAACAGATCTTGTAAAATTGGGATGTAACCTTAGTTCCGAAAATCATAAAAAATCGCATTTGATACCGCACTCAAAATCACTTCTTAAAAAAGTTTTTTCCAAAGGTTATGACCAGATGCTGGAGGAACAAATCAGGGCATGGAATAAAAAATGGGAATTAAGTGATATAGAAATAAAAGGTGATATTTCCGCCCAGCAGGGTATCCGTTTTAATATCTTCCAGTTGAACCAAACCTACACCGGAGAGGATGAACGCCTTAACATAGGCCCCAAAGGATTTACCGGTGAAAAATATGGTGGCAGCACTTACTGGGACACTGAAGCATATTGTATTCCTTTTTATCTGAGCACTTCCACTTCTGAGGTTCCAAAAAATCTATTACTATATCGTTACAAGCATTTGCCCAAAGCTATAGAAAACGCTGAAAAACTCGGATTTAAAAATGGGGCAGCTCTATATCCAATGGTTACAATGAATGGCGAGGAATGTCATAATGAATGGGAAATAACCTTTGAAGAAATACACAGGAACGGTGCCATAGCATATGCCATATATAATTACATCAACTACACAGGAGATAATAATTACCTGATCGATTACGGTCTTGAAGTGCTTATTGGCATCTCCAGGTTCTGGAGTCAGAGGGTAAATTATTCGGAGGCTAAGAATAAATATGTGATGCTTGGTGTTACAGGCCCTAACGAATATGAAAATAATATCAACAACAACTGGTATACAAGCAAGATAGCATGCTGGACAATGCAGTATACGATTCAATCTATTGATTATATAAAAAATACCAACAAGGAAAAATATAAGAGTTTAATTAAAAAACTTGATCTCGACGAAAAGGCTGAATGTAAAAAGTGGAAAGACATTATTGAAAACATGTATTTTCCAGAGGATAAAGAACGGAAAATATATCTTCAGCAGGAAGGTTATCTTGATAAGGAATTGATACCTGTTTCGGAAATACCAGAAAACGAACGGCCTCTAAATCAGAACTGGTCGTGGGATCGCATACTCCGTTCATGTTATATCAAACAGGCTGATGTTCTGCAGGGATTATTCTTTTTTGAAGATGAGTTTGATAATAAAACAATTAAACGTCATTTCGACTTTTACGAACCTTTTACCGTACATGAATCATCGCTTTCTCCATGTATACATTGCATATTGGCAGCCAGGCTGAAATACTATGAAAAGGCTTATGAAATGTACCTCCGGACTGCTCGTCTGGACCTGGATGACTATAACAACGATACAAATGAAGGCTGCCACATAACAAGCATGGCAGGAACATGGATGGCTATTATTTATGGATTCGGTGGTATGAGGGTTAAAAATGACATTATTAGTTTCAACCCCTTTTTACCAAAAGAATGGAGATCATACTCATTTAAAATATATTTCAGAGAAAGTATATTATCACTTAACATAAATAAAAAGGAAGTGGTTATTGAAAATCATACCGCAAAACCTTTAAAACTAAATCTGTTTGATCGCAATTATTCACTTGCGGAAAATGAAAGCATTACAGTTCCTCACGAATAGGTTTCTTTTCAGACCTATTACCTGCTTTCTGAAGATACCATTTTTCTTAGTGGTTATATCATTATTGATGTATTCCTGTAATACAAATACTGAAAACAGTAATAAGGAACAACCAGAAAAAGCTATTACGCCTGCCTGGTCACATGGAATCGTCTGGTATCAGATATTTCCTGAACGTTTTAGAAACGTTGATACTACAAACGATCCTCGATTAATTGACCAGAAAGGCTGCTGGCCTCATGAGCTTATCAAGCCATGGAAAGTACATCCATGGGGCTCCGACTGGTATAAATTGCAATCATATGAAAAAGCCAATGGTCATGATACACACAGGGCATCTTCGCGTGCAGCCAATAAGAACAAAGGATCATTCCTGGATAAAAAATTCTTTTTCGATAAAACAAAAGCCACAAATCCGGATTTTTACACCGGTAAACCAGGCAGGGATGATTATCATATATTAAAACAAATGATAGTCTTTCAAATGACTTATCCCGGAACCCCAATGATTTATTACGGAGATGAAAAAGTAATGTGTGTAGCTAATGACCCGGGGTGCAGAAAACCTATGATATGGGAAGATATTGACTATACATACGCTTTTTTACGAAGCTTCGAGAGGGATACGGTTATTGTTGCATTTAACAACAACAAAAACAGTCAAATAATAACACTTCCGGTTTCGAAAAATAGTATTTTTGAAAATAAGTTGAATAACGGGAAAAAATATACTTCCCGCGAAGGAAAAATAAAAATAGAAGTATTGCCAAAATGGGCATCAATATTAATAAACAAAAAATAATTATTATGAAAAAAAACAACCTGATCATTAAAATAAGCCTGATCACTTTGTTACTGTCAATGAACCTGTTTTCAACAGCTCAAATAAAGGTTGACAGGGTTGAACCGCCTTTCTGGTGGATTGGTATGAATGATAAACATTTACAATTGCTCATATATGGAGACAATATCTCAGAAACAGATGTAATTACAGAAAAGGAAGATATTCAGATAAAAAGAATAATTGAAGTTGAAAATCCCAACTACCTGTTTCTTGACCTGGAAATAGATGAGGATGCTGATCAGGGTATTTATAATATTATCTTCAAACAAGATACTAATATTTACAAGCATAAATACCTTTTAAAAAGGCGCAGACACGGGTCTTCAGAAAGAAAAGGCTTTAGCAGTTCTGATGTTATCTATCTGCTGATGCCCGACCGTTTTTCAAACGGGGATCCTGCAAATGATGATATTCATGGCATGCTCGAAAAGGCAGACCGATCCAATCCTGACGGCAGGCATGGGGGTGACCTGAAAGGCATTGAAAACCATTTGGATTATTTTAAAAAGCTTGGAGTAACTACTATTTGGATCAATCCGGTTTTTGAAAACAACATGCCTGAATATTCATATCATGGTTACTCAATAACTGACTTTTATAAAATAGATCCGAGATTTGGAACCAACAAAAAGTACAAAGATCTGGTACAAAAATGCCATGAAAATAACCTGAAAGTAATTATGGACATGGTATTTAATCATTGCGGCAGTTATCACTGGTGGATGGATGATCTGCCCTCAGAGGACTGGATCCATCAATTCGATGAGTTTACACAGACTAATTTCAGAGCAGGCACCATAACCGATCCTCATGCCTCCGATTATGACAGGAAAAAAATGACCGATGGATGGTTTGTAAAAACAATGCCCGATCTGAACCAGGACAACGAATTAATGGCTAATTACTTAATTCAAAACAGCATCTGGTGGATAGAGTATGCAAACCTGAATGGAATCAGAATGGATACTTATCCATACGCAGACAAAGAATTTATGGCAGAGTGGATGGCAGGAATAAATGAAGAATACCCCGATTTCAATGTTGTCGGTGAATCCTGGCTTTCATCAGCCCCAATGGTAGCATACTGGCAGGATAATTCCAATGTAAAAGACGATTATAAATCTAACCTTAATACCGTATTTGACTTCCCTTTATATTACACAATCGATAAAGCATTTACTGAACCCAATACATGGGATAAAGGAATTGTTAGATTATATGAAACACTTTCGCATGATTTTCTTTATAATAATACTAATAACCTTGTTATTTTTGCCGATAACCACGATACCGACCGTTTTTTCACTACGATTGAAGAAGATCCTGATGATTATAAACTTGCCATAGCTTTTCTGATGACAACCCGTGGAATACCATTGATTTATTACGGAACAGAAATAGGCATGACAGGATATGAACACAAAGGACACGGTGATATTCGTAAGGACTTTCCTGGCGGCTGGCCAAAAGATAAAGAGAGCGCTTTTAATGCACCTGACAGGGACGATCTCCAAAACGAAATGTTTTCTTATTTGCAAAAGCTTTTAAAATGGAGGCAAAACAAAGATGTAATTCATACCGGCAAACTAAAACATTTTATACCTGAAAACGGTGTATATGTATATTTCAGATATAATGATGAAGATACGGTAATGGTCATTATTAACAATTCAGACAAGTCGCAAAAAATCAATGCTGAAAGATATGCCGAATGCCTTGAGGGTTATTACCGCGGAAATGAAATAATTTCAGGAAGTCAAATAACAGACCTTGAAAATATTTCTATTCCTGAAAAATCAGCTATTATAATAGAATTAATAAAATAGAACAACAAATATTTCAATTATGAATAAGATTTTTTATTTCTCTTTTATAGTATTGCTAATAACAGGATGCCGTACTAAAGACTTCAATTTGCATTACAGTGATACGGGGGAAATTGTTGGTCTGGCATCCCCTGTCACTTTAAATCCGGGACCTACGAAAATAATTGCAGGAGATTACTTTAATGATGTAAGCATGATTGATTCAGTTAACTGGGATAATAATTCAAAGCTGGAGTTATCAGAGAATAATGAAATCCTGACGGTATACCCCGGTCAGGACATGCCACCTGTAACTGTCATTAATTTCTGGATAGAAAGTACTCCTTATTCCATACCTGTAAAAAAATCCAAAAAGATAAAGATTGACTTTAAATTTGATCCAAGTGGAAAAAAATATCACACTGTTCAGATTGCAGGTGAAATAAACGGGTGGAATCCAAAAAAGAATAAACTACAACTCAAAGACAACATCTGGCAAACTGAATTATTACTTGATCCGGGAACATACCAATATAAGCTGGTTCTTGACGGCAAATGGGTACTTGATCCTCACAACCCTGATTCTATTGATAATAATATTGGCGGATATAATTCCTTATTGGTTGTCGGAGAACAAGCCTCTGAAAAAAAACCTCTCCTGTTTACAGAAGATTTTCATAATAATGAAATAAAACTCAGATATAAAAACAATATAGAAGATTTTATCATTTTATGGGAGAATTTTAGCTTACCTGAAAACTTTGCAGATACTAAGGATAATGAAACCATCATTCATATACCGGAAGATGCAAAAGAACTGCAAAGATCATTTATCAGGATATGGGCCTGGAATGAAAATGGTATATCTAATGATAAGCTGATACCCTTGAAGTATGGCAAGGTTATTAATGATCCATCAGAATTAACCCGCCATGATTATCATGCCAGTATAATATATAATGTATTTGTTGACAGGTTTTACAATGCCAATCCTGAAAGCGATAAGCCTGTTGATAATCCTGAAATACGTCCAAAGGCAAATTACATGGGAGGTGATATACGGGGAATAACTCAAAAAATAAAAGACGGATATTTTAATGATCTGGGTGTAAATACAATCTGGATTTCTCCGGTGGTAAAGAATCCGGAAGGTGCATATGGATTATGGCCTGAGCCCCGTTCCAAATTTTCCGGTTATCATGGCTACTGGCCTATTTCTTTCACAAAAGTTGATTATAGATTTGGCACCTCAGAAGATCTTAAAAATCTTGTTGAAACAGCTCACGATCATGGTTTAAATGTACTGCTTGACTTTGTAGCCAATCATGTTCATGAATTACACCCTGTTTACCAGGCTCATCCCGACTGGGCAACAAATCTTTATTTACCGGATGGAAGCCTTAACACTGAAAAATGGGATGAACACAGGCTGACAACCTGGTTCGACACCTTCCTTCCTACTCTTGATCTTACTAAACCCGAAGTTTATGAGATGCTTTCGGATTCGGCAGTATACTGGATCAAAAAATATAACTTTGATGGTTTTCGTCATGACGCAACCAAGCATATTCCTGAAATATTCTGGCGCACTCTTACAAAAAAGCTTAAGGAACAGGTGATGATACCGGAGAACAAGATCCTATTTCAGATCGGTGAAACATACGGAAGCCCTGAATTAATTGGTAGTTACGTAAACTCAGGCGAACTGGATGCCCAGTTCGACTTTAATGTTTATGATGATGCCCTGGCTGTTTTCGCTGGTAAAGGACAGTCGTTCGAAAGGCTTAACAGTTCTGTTGAAGAAAGTCTTGAATACTACGGCGATCATAATTTAATGGGTTATATAACCGGAAACCAGGATAAGCCAAGGTTTATTTCACTTGCCGGTGGTGAAGTTTCATTTGATGAAGATTATAAGCTTGCAGGCTGGACAAGGGATATAGGTGTCGGAGACCCGGTTGGATATAAAAAACGTTCTATGCATACTGCCTTTATTATGACAATACCGGGAATTCCGGTTATTTATTATGGAGATGAATTTGGAATGCCCGGAGCCAATGATCCTGATAACAGAAGAATGATGCGTTTTGAAAATCTGTCGGAAAAGGAAAAGAAAACAAAAGATATTACCGAAAAGCTCCTTCAGCTTAGAAATAATAATATCGAATTAATATATGGCAATTTTGAACCTGTTCTGGTCAGGGATGAGGTTTACGTGTATTCAAGAACATATTTCGATAAAATCGGTATTGCAATATTCAATAATTCAGATAATGAACAGACAATTAATTTTACCATACCCGAAAGGTTTAAAAATACTAAGCTGAAAACGAATTTTAATGGTGAATTAAAACAAAATAAAAATAATATAACTGTTGTTTTAGAACCTTTTTGTTTTGAAATATTGACTGATTAATATAAAAATCATATATTGCAAATTAGATATTTCGCTTCACTCAATATGACTAGAAAAATTAAATATTTATTGGATGTGGGTGGGGCTAAGGCTGTCTCAAAAGCCAAAGATTGTAAAATTATTTTTTTGCTAATTCCTTGTTCTATTTCGCTTTTTATGATACTTTGTTATTCATTATTTTATGATTTTTTATACAAGGTAATCAAAAACTTTTGAGACGGCCTTAGCCTCCCCCTTAATTGAAAGTTAAATGTCATTTCGACCGAAAAAACTGAGCTTAGCGAAATTTTTGAGGGAGAAATCTATTATTTAATTCCCGTAAAAAATATAACAGAAATTATAACAATAAAAATTACAAATAAACAAACCGAAATAAAATGCACATACAAAAAATCAATTCGAATAAATTAAATTCCGGAGATAACTCGGGAAATATAAAACATACTTTTTCTGATAAAGGAAAAGCAGCCAGGTATTATTATAAAACTTATCAGAAAATTCACTTAGCCTTAATTTGTTGTTTGATGATTATGATTTCAGCAATATTCTTACCTTCCTGTAATGAAAACTCACCAGGTAAAACCAACACAGGTGTGAGCAAAGTCAACCATCCCGAATGGAGTAAAAATGCCAATATTTATGAAGTTAATATCAGGCAATACACTCCCGAAGGAACATTCAAGGCATTTGAAGAACATCTGCCCCGGTTAAAAAATATGGAAGTAGACATTCTATGGTTAATGCCAATACACCCAATTGGTGAGAAAAACAGGAAAGGAACTCTGGGAAGCTATTACTCTGTTAAGGACTATTATGGTGTAAATCCTGAATTCGGTACTATGGAAGATTTAATTTCTTTGGTAAATAAAGCCCATAGTATGGGAATGTATGTAATCCTCGACTGGGTGGCAAATCATACTGCATGGGATAACAAAATGATCGGGGAGCATCCTGAATGGTATACAAAAGATTCAGCCGGGAATTTTATATCACCCTTTGACTGGACAGATGTAGTTGATCTGAATTATGATAATCCTGAATTGCGCCATTATATGAAGGATGCCCTGACCTTCTGGATTGAAGAAGCTGATATTGACGGATACAGATGTGATGTTGCAGCCATGGTTCCCATTGACTTCTGGAATAATGTGCGTTCATCACTCGATAGCATTAAACCTGTTTTTATGCTTGCAGAATCTGAAGAGCCCGAACATCATAAGAAAGCATTTGATATGACATACACCTGGGAAATGCATCATTTGATGAATGAAATTGCAAAAGGCAATTCCAATGCCAATGAGCTTTATGAATACTTTTTAAAGAATGACTCAGTTTTTCCTGAAGATTCTTATCGTATGCATTTTACATCCAATCATGATGAAAATTCCTGGAATGGAACAGTATATGAAAGAATGGGCGATGCTGCCAAAACTTTTGCTGTTTTAACATATATAGTTCCGGGAATGCCTCTGATATACAGCGGACAGGAAGCAGGCATGAATAAACGTCTGGAGTTTTTTGAAAAAGACAGCATTCCATGGAATAATTACAAATTACAATCCTTTTATACAAAACTTAATAAACTTAAAAAACAAAATCCTGCTTTATGGAATGGGTTAAAAGGCGGTGACTGGAAACGGATTGAAACAACTAACGATAAATCAGTTTTTGCAATATACCGGCAAAAGGATAAAAATAAAGTACTTGGTATATTTAATCTTTCCGATAAACCTCGGAATATACAATTAAATACTGAAAGCATATCCGGTAGTTATAATGACTATTTCAGCGATGAAGACTATGAATTGGGGGAATCAGTAGAATTAAGTTTATCACCCTGGAAATATCTTATATTCAGCGCCAAATAAAATTCATTAATTAATTATCATTAAAATGCCAGGATTTTGTAAAAAACATTTATATTTGAATTATAAACATAAATATATTTATAAACAAAACAACTAGTTATTATGGTAAAACATCTATCTTTTAAATTCCTGGTAATACTGTCGATGTTAATATTAATCTACACGACGGGTTATTCCCAGGGAGGAGAGGTAACGGGAACCGTCACAGATGCCATTGATGGCAGTACACTTCCCGGAACCTCAGTTCTTGTTAAGGGCACAACCACAGGAACTATCACAGATGTTGATGGTAAATACTCAATTATGGTTGAGCCTAATACTACATTGGTGTTCTCCTATATTGGTTATGAAACAAAAGAAATTTTGGTTCAGCCAAATACAACAGTCAATATTACTTTGCAACCCACAGCTAAAGCACTTGAAGAAGTTGTGGTTATTGGTTATGGTGTGCAGAAAAAGGATGATGCAACCGGATCAGTATCTGCCATTGATTCAAAGGAATTCAATGCCGGGTCAATTACTTCGCCAACAGAATTGGTTTCGGGCAAAGTACCCGGTGTTCAGATAGTGGATGGTGGTGGAGCTCCAGGCAGTGAGACTACTATACGTATCAGGGGTGGTTCATCACTTCAGGCAAGCAATGATCCGCTTATTGTTATTGATGGAGTTCCTGTTGATGATGAAGGCATCTCCGGTATGAGAAATCCGTTGAACTTTCTAAATCCAAACGACATTGAAAGCATCACAGTATTAAAAGATGCTTCTGCAACAGCTATTTTCGGATCCAGAGCTTCGAACGGAGTACTTATCATTACCACAAAAAAAGCTGAAGAAGGAGTTTCCGAAGAAGGCATGCCTCTTGGCTTTCCTCTTAAATTTAGTTATTCAGGTAAGGTCTCATTGAATACACCTACAAAAATGGTTGAAGTATATGATACAGGCATGTTTAGGCAATTAATACGTGAAAGATATCCTGACCGTACAGATATGTTGGGTAACGCCAGCACTGATTGGCATGATGAAATCTTTAAAAACGCTTTTGGCACTGACCACTACCTGAGCATTACAGGAGCTTTAAAAGTATTACCATTTAGAGTATCAGTAGGGTATTCAAATGAAGACGGTACACTAAAAACCGATAACCTTAAAAGAACCACATTAGCTGCTTCATTAAATCCAACTTTTTTTGATGATCACCTCAAGGTAAATATTAATGCCAAAGGAATGTTCATCAAAAACAGATTCGCAGACCGTGGGGCTATTGGTGCAGCAATACAGATGGATCCGACTAAACCTGTCCATGGCGATACATCCGCTTATGGTGGTTACTATGCATGGCTACAAGCTAACGGTGAACCGGTGGATCTGGCCACAACAAATCCTGTTGCCTTACTTGAACAAAGACAGGATGAATCAGACGTAAACCGTTTTGTCGGCAATGCTCAGTTAGACTACAAATTTCACTTTCTTCCCGAATTAAGAGCCAATTTAAATTTGGGATATGACTATTCAAAAAGTGATGGCACTATTTTCGTACCTAAAGATGCAGCTTTTGAATTTGATCCCAAGTATGGCGGTGGAGTTGATAATATGTACGAGCAGGAAAAAAAGAACGAACTATTGGATTTCTATGTTAACTACGTAAAAGACATTGACGAAATAAGCAGTAACATCAACCTTATGCTTGGTTATTCATGGCAACACTTCTGGAGAAAAAACTATTCAATAAACTCTAACGTGGCAAATACTCCGGAGTTAACTGACACTATTGATGATCCTACAGAATATTACCTGCTATCTTATTTCGGAAGATTTAACTATACCTTAAATGATAAATATTTACTCACCTTCACATTACGAAATGATAACACATCAAGGTTCTCGAAAGATACCCGACAGGGATGGTTCCCATCAGTAGCTTTTGCATGGAAAATTCACAGGGAATCATTCATGAAAAATGTAGATATCTTATCACAGTTAAAATTAAGGTTAAGCTATGGTATAACAGGCCAGCAGAATATAGGTCAGGGAGATTATCCTTACCTGGCAAGATATACACTTAGTCAACCCGATGCACGTTATCTTCTCGGTAATACTTATTATTATACAATACGGCCGGAAGGTTATGATGCAAATATAAAATGGGAAGAAACCTCAACAATTAATATAGGATTTGACTATGGCTTTGCAAAAGACAGATATTACGGTACCCTAGATTTTTATTACCGTGAAACAAAGGATTTGCTTAATATAATACCGGTACCTGCAGGAACCAATTTTACAAATTATATCCTGACCAACATCGGCGATCTTGTTAATAAAGGAGTGGAGTTTTCTATTTTCACAAGACCGGTTATTACTGATGACATGTCATGGGAAGTTGGATTTAATGCAACCTATAACGAAAATGAGATTACCAAACTAACAGCAACTGATGATCCGGATTATCTGGGTTACGAAACAGGGGGTATTTCAGGCGGTGTTGGTAATAATGTACAAATGCATACTGTTGGATATCCGGCATACTCATTCTTTGTTTATGAACAGGTATATGATGCAGATGGTAAACCCATACAAGGCATGTATGTAGACAGAAACGGCGACGGTGAAATAACTAATGACGACAGGTACCATTATAAAGACCCTGCTCCTGATTTTATCTTCGGGATTTCCTCCAGGATAAACTACAAAAACTGGAATTTTTCATTTTCAGGACGTGCTAACTTCGGCAATTACGTTTACAATAACGTGGAATCTGAAAATGCAGTCTATCAAAGATTATATCGCCCTGAAGGTCCATACTTAAGCAATGTTTCAACAGCAGTGGAAAAAACGGATTTTGTAAATCCACAATATCTGTCTGATTATTATGTTCAGGACGGCTCATTTTTCAGAATGGATTATATAACACTGGGCTATCTTTTCAAATTAAAAGAATATGTAAATCTGCATTTATCTTTTACAGTAAACAACGCATTTTTAATAACAAACTACGAAGGTTTGGATCCTGAAATTCATCTGGGAATAGATAACAGGATTTACCCACGTCCAAGAAGCTATGTTTTTGGTATAAATCTTCAGTTTTAATAAAAAAAGGAAATAATTATGAAAAGAACAATAAATATAACATTGATAATTGCAGGATTGATCTTAATTTTTTCTTCCTGCAGTAAGGATCTGGATACTAAGCCAATCGATCCTGATGTAACAACTGCTGCAACTGTTTTTGATGATCCGGCAGCTTACAAGCAGTTTTTAGCAAAGCTTTACGCAGGTTTGGCGGTTTCAGGCCAGGATGGTCCTGCCGGTAATCCTGATATAAGCGGTATTGACGAAGGTTTTGGTCAGTACTTGCGCGGATACTGGTATCACCAGGAATTTCCAACTGATGAAGCTGTAATAAGCTGGGATGACCAAACCATCAAGGATTTTCACTGGCAAACCTGGGGTTCCAGTGATGTTTTTATTGCCGCATTCTATTACAGGATATTTTATCAGATCACTTCATGCAATGAATACATCAGAGAATCTTCGGATGAAAAACTTGACGAACGTGGAATAAGCGGAAACCTGAGAAAGAATATAGAATATTACCGTGCAGAAGCCCGCTGGCTCAGGGCATTAAGCTATTGGCATGCCCTGGATGTATTTGGCAATGTACCATTTGTTACAGAAGAAGATAAGGTTGGATTCTTCTTCCCACCCCAGAAAGATCAGGAATTTCTGTTCAATTATTTAGAAGAAGAATTACTGGAAGTTGAAAATCTTATGGTTGATGCCAGGCAAAATGAATATGGCAGGGCAGATAAAGCCTGCGTATGGATGTTGCTTGCAAAACTATATTTGAATGCCAATGTTTATCTTGGAGAATCAGCCAACTATTTTGATGAATGTATCACATATTGTAATAAAATAATCAATGCAGGTTATTCTCTTGCTCCTGATTACGACCATCTGTTCCTCGCTGATAATGGCAAGCTAAATGAATACCGGGAAGAAGTTATATTCACTGTTAATTTTGATGGTATCAGAACTACGACTTATGGTGGAACTGATTTCATTATACATGCTGCTGTTGGTGGTGATATGAAGCCTGAAGATTTTGGCATAGCAGGAGGCTGGGGTGGCCTGAGGGTTACAAGCGCTTTTGTTAATAAATTCGATGATACTTCCGGAGACACAGATTCCAGAGCAATGTTCTTTACCGAAGGTCAAACTCTTGAAATTGATGATATTTCCGACTTCCAGCAAGGTTATGCCATTACCAAGTGGAAAAATATTACCTCTCAGGATTCTATTGGTAGTAGCCTGGATTTTGTGGATACTGACTACCCCATGTTCAGACTTGCAGATGTATACCTGATGTATGCTGAAGCTACCAAAAGAGGTGGAAATGGTGATCTGGCTAACGCACTTGATTATATCAATGCACTCAGAGAAAGAGCATACGGAGATGAATCAGGTAATATCACCCCGGGTGAAATGACACTTGATTTTATTTTGGATGAAAGGGCACGCGAACTTTACTGGGAATGCCAAAGAAGAACAGACTTAATTAGATACGGCCTGTTCACAGGCGGTGAATATCTGTGGCCATGGAAAGGCAAAGTTAAAGAAGGTATAGGAACTGATGATAAATATAATCTTTTCCCCATACCGGCTTCAGATATCAATGCTAATCCAAACTTAGTACAAAATACCGGATATTAAGAACTTAAAATTTACATAGTTATGAAAAAAATAAAATTGATATTTATATTAATGACCGGGATGATTTTCTTATTCTCTTGTGAGAAAAAAGAAGCTGAACCTGTCCTGGATATGAGTCTTACCAAGGCACCGGTTATCACTAAACCTGCCGATGGTTCGGCATACGTTCTTAAACAGGATAGCGCGGAAAATGTATTTACGACTTTTCAATGGACTGCTGCCGAATATAGTTTGGAAGATATTGAAACAGTAAAATATTCGGTACAAATGGATATTGCCGACAGTAATTTTAAAAATGTAAAGAATCTGGTTGCAACCGATACTGTTGCATATACATTTAAAATAGGAGGAATAAATCAGAATCTGATAGCTATGAAAGTTCCGACAGATTCAGCTACAGATATTGCATTCCGTGTTTTATCATACATAAATAATGAAACAGAATATACTTATGTGTATTCGGATGTGATAACTCTCAACATTAGACCTTATAAGGATGTAGTTACAATATCACCAATATACCTGTTAGGTAATGGCACGACTGTTGGCTGGGACAATAGTGCAGCCCTTGAAATGACCCATATTGAAAAGGGAGAATTTGCTATTGTTGAGCACCTGACTCCGGGAGCTGATCATTACATTAAATTTATTGCTAACCTTGGACAGTGGGCACCACAATGGGGTACTGACGAATCAGGCACCGCCGAAGAAGGTCCTTTGGTTTACAGACCTGACGAGGGAGTGCCGGATCCTCTTGCTATACCGGTTGGTGATACAGAGGGTAACTATTACATCATTGCAGATACAGCCGGTCTGGAATATGAAACTCTTTTAACATCAGGAGAGCTTTATCTGGTAGGTGATGCAACAACAGCAGGCTGGGATAATGCAAATGGTATTCCGTTTGTACAAAATCCGGATACCCTGACTAAATTCACTCTTGTTACAACTTTAAATGCAGATGGTGGAATGAAGTTCCTTGAAGTGCTTGGCGAATGGGCACCGCAATGGGGAACCGATGAAGATGGTACTGGTGAAACAGGAACTCTTGTTTACAGACCGACAGAAAGTGTGCCGGACCCAACTAATATACCCGCACCAGGCGCTGCAGGAGAATATATGATAGAAGCAAATTTACGTACTATGACGTATACGATTATATCACAATAAAAAAGAAATTACGATATTTTGATATAATGAAAAAATAAATTATTTTTGAATTGAGATTGAGATTCTTAATCGGAATCCATATAATATAATATATTATGAAAATAATTTAATTGTTAACTAAAATCTAATTATTATGAAAAAATTTACACTTTTATTAATGGCTTTTTTTGTTACAATTGGCCTTATGGCTCAATACAATGTGACCTTCAATGTAGACATGACAGGTGTTCCATTTGGTCCGGACACCACTGATGTTTATATTGCCGGGGATTTTGCAGGCTGGGAACAGCCAGGATCAAATCCTGATTATATGTTAACCCCTGATCCTGTTGATCCTAACATATATACTTATACTAAGGAATTTCCTGATGGGGATACAGTTATTCAGTATAAGTATTTTTTTATTTATAACGATCAAGCTAGCTGGGATAATGGTGAATGGCCAGGCGACCCAAATCGAATTGCTGTTCTAACTGCAGAAACAACTCTTGAAAATGTATGGGCAAATAAACCATTCACAGTTACTTTCAATGTAGATATGACTGATGCAGAATTCGGACCTGATACTACAGATATATACATGTCAGGTAGCTTTGCCGGATGGGCTCAGCCAGGTTCTGTTGAATACTGGAAAATGGAAGAACTCGTAACTGGTGGCAGAGAAGTAATATATTCTAAGGACGTATTACTTTATAAAGGAGATTATCAGTATAAGTATTTTATGGTATTTAATGATGTGCCAAGCTGGGATAATGGTGAATGGGACGGCGATCCCAACCGTGAACTGACCGTTGACACAACCATGACAGTTGATGACATCTGGGCAGTACTGAATCCTGGAATTAACGATATAGCTGCAGGGCCTGTTGTATCAGTTTATCCTAACCCATGCCAGTCATTCATTAATATTACTTTCTTTGAAGATATGAATGATATTAGCAAGATTGAAGTTTATAATATCATGGGTGCTGTAGTTGAAACTATTGAAGGATTCTCCAGTGAAACTGTAACAATTAACACATCAGAACTTACCGATGGTATTTACTTTGTTGCTGTTCATTATCCGGATGGTGTTCAGACAGCAAAATTCGTTAAAGAATAATTTTATTGATATTAAAAAAATCATAACCCGGTCAGCAATGGCCGGGTTTTTTATTGGGCTTATCTATTTTTTTTATTACAATAATTAATATATATAAAAATCTCTTCTCTGATTTTCATATGTGAGTTGCACAAGTTTTTAAATTATTAAATACTTAATTGTTAGTTATTTTTTGAAATTAAGATATTATACGTATAAATAATTGTTTATTTTGTATAACTAAATCCATAAAATGTTAAAAGAGTATTTAGAAAGAATACAAAAGTTAATTAATAAAGAAGATGCCAGAGAAGAAAGTTACTACATTCACCTTGATACCTTAATAAGGAAACTAGCAATTGAAAACAATTTTAAGAATATAGATATTACAATTCTTCCAAAAAAAACAGAGGCTGGCAATCCTGATATTCGTATTTGGGACGGTAAGAATCATGTTACAGGTTATATAGAGGCAAAAGATCCTTCTATTACAAATCTAAGCCGTATACAGGAATCAGATCAATTAATAAGATATATAAATACTTTTCCCAATTTAATACTTACTAACTTTTATGAATTTCGGCTTTTTCGTGATGGAGAACTAATGAAAAAAACATCAATTGGCAGGTACAGTATTGCTAACAAAATAAAAATTACTCCCCCTGTTGAAAATGAAGAAGAATTTAATGATTTATTCAAAAACTTTTTTTCATATTCATTGCCTCATGTCCGTAGCGCCAAAGTATTAGCTGTTGAGCTAGCCAAACGTACACGTTTTTTAAGAGATGAAGTAATAAGCATAGAACTAGCCGAGGAGGAGAAAAAAGGCAAAAAATCAATACTTGGATTTTATGAGGCTTTTAAAAAATATCTTATAGCAGCTCTTACAGAAAAATCCTTTGCCGATCTTTATTCTCAAACAATTACTTATGGGCTTTTTGCTGCCCGGACGCGTTCTAATGACTCTTTTAACCGTGAGCTGGCTTTTCGTTATATTCCAAATACAATAGGAATATTACGCGATGTTTTTAAATTCATCTCTTTGGAAGAACCCCCAAAATCTCTAAAAATTATTGTTGATGATATATCAGAGGTTCTGAAAGTTACTGATGTTAATAAAATTCTTAAGGATTATTACCGTGAAAGAAAAGGTAAAGATCCGATCATTCATTTTTATGAAACTTTTTTGTCTGCTTATGATCCTTCCATAAGAGAAAAACGAGGAGTTTATTACACACCTGAACCAGTTGTAAGTTATATCGTTCGCTCAATAAATAAAATTCTGAAAACACATTTTAGTATTTCAGATGGATTTGCAGGTAAGCATGTAACCGTCATTGATCCAGCAGGAGGAACTTTAACATTTCCCGCCGAAGCCCTTAAAATAGCTGTACACGAATTTACAGAAAAATATGGTCAAGGTGGAAAATCAGAATTTATTAGAAATCAATTACTTCAAAACTTCTATGCCTTCGAATTAATGATGGCTCCATATGCCATAGGTCATTTAAAGATGAGTTTTGTTTTTGAGGAAATGGGATACAGATTAGGTAATGAGGAACGTTTTAAACTTTATCTTACCAATACTCTTGAAATTGAGGATCTGGAACAAATAAGCATACCTGGTTTAAGTTCATTGAGTGAAGAAAGTCATTTGGCAGGAAAAGTTAAGAAAGATCAACCGGTTTTGGTTATTATGGGTAATCCTCCATATAGCGGAATTTCTTCAAATATCAATGACTGGACTGAAAAACTTTTAAAAGAAACTATTGATGGTGCAGTTAGTTATTATGAAGTTGATGGAAAACCCTTGGGAGAAAGGAAACTTTGGTTGCAAGACGATTATGTGAAATTCTTACGTTTTGCCCAATGGAAAATTCACAAAAACGGATGGGGAATTGTTGGTATGATTACCAATCATAGCTACCTTGATAATCCCACTTTCAGAGGAATGCGCCAAAGCCTTATGAAAACATTCAATGAAATATATATACTGGACCTTCACGGAAATAGCCTTAAGAAAGAAACTTGCCCTGATGGTAGTAAAGATGAAAACGTTTTTGATATAAGGCAAGGGACAGCAATTTCAATTTTCATAAAACATAAAGATAAAAAGGGATGTAATGTTTTTCATCACAACCTGTATGGCTTACGTGAAGTGAAATATGAATGGTTAGGTTCAAATAATTACATACAAAAAAATTATAAGAAAATTGAGTCTAAAAGTCCTTGGTACTTTTTTGTTCCCAGAGAAACATCAAGCATTATAAATTATCTTCAATGGTATAAGATAAATGATATCTTTCCTGTAAATAATGTCGGTATAGTTACTGCAAGAGATAAATTTGCTATAGATTTTGAAAGTAACACTTTAAAGAATAGAATTCGTCAATTCAGAGACCTGAAATTTGATGAGAAATTGTTAAAGGAAGCATATGGTCTGAAAGATACCTCAACTTTTAAATTAACAAAATTTAGAAGCGAATCAGCTAAAGAAAAGGATTGGGAAAGAAACTTTACAAAAATTTCATATCGCCCATTTGATATCAGATATATTTATTATTCAAAATGGGTAGTTGAACGTCCGATTCTGGATATAATGCAACATATGTTAAAACCAAATATTGGTCTGGCAATTGGTAGAGCTGGCCAAGTTGTAGGTTTAGAACATTTATGGAACTTAGTTTATATCACGGAAAACCTAATTGATTTTAATTTATTCTATCGTGGTGGAGAATTGCTTTTCCCACTATACTTATACAAAGAACAGGCTTTAAAAAAAACAAATCCCCAGGCAATGATTTTATTTGAGCCAGAAACTAAGTACGATAGTAAAAACAGAACACCAAATATTGATAAACGCCTTTGCAAAACTTTGAACTATACCTATAATAAAAAGTTTACCCCTGAAGAAATACTTTATTATGTTTACGGGATTTTTTATAGCAATTTGTATCGTGAAAAGTATACGGAGTTTTTAAAAATCGATTTTCCAAGAGTTCCTTTCACAACAGAATACAAAGTATTTAAACAAATAGCTGAGTACGGTGGTAAATTAGTTGATCTGCACCTTCTGAAAAGCAAAATACTTGATAATCCTGTTTCAAAATATCAGGGGAAATCAGAAAATGACATAATTAAAAAAGTTGTCTTTAATAAAAATGAAAAGCGTATATACATAAACAATGATAAGTATTTCGATAATGTATCTCCTGATTTATGGAATTATCATATTGGCGGCTATCAAGTCCTTTATAAATATTTAAAAGACAGAAAGAATAGAAAGATGAATGATCCAAGACACTATTGTAGAATAATCACATCAATAAGTAGAACAATTGAACTACAAAAACGAATTGACAAAATATATCCGGAAATCGAAAACAAATTGATTAAGTTTGATTAGAACAAACAATTTAGTTCTAATGTCAAATAAACACCAAACAATCTATTTTTATATTTTTTAACGAATTGATTCCACAATTGTTAAATTTTATTAAATTATTGATATTTTTGCAGTTAAAGCATGATCTTTGATCATGTATTTTGTTATATCATTAAATATAAAAATTATGAAATCCGGGAAATTCATATCTGCATTTGTGTTTGTTTTTTTATTTGGCCTGTTTTATAGTCAGGCACAACTAATTACCACCGATCCATTGTTTCCCACCGATCAGGATTCTGTTGTTATCACTTTTAATGCCATACTTGGCAATGGAGACCTGGAAGGTTACCAGGGAGATGTATATGCCCATACAGGTGTAATCACCAGTGAAAGTTCATCAGGTTCCGACTGGAAATATGTTAAAACAGACTGGGGCCAAAACACGGATGATACTAAACTAACAAGGATTGGTGATGACCTTTATACTCTGAAGATCGCCCCGTCTATCAGGGATTATTATGGAGTTCCCCCAAATGAAGATATTTATCAAATGGCGTTTGTATTCCGCAGTGCTGAACCTGTAGGCGGTGGATACCTTGAAGGAAAAACCGAAGACTGGGGAGACATTTTTGCAGATGTGTACGAAGCGGGATTATACGTCTATTTTGAAGTACCTGATCAAAAGGCTATTATTGCTAAACCGGAAGATACAATAGCAGTTAAAGCTGCTGCCAGTTACGCTGATTCAATATCACTTTACCTTGATGATGAATTGATATCATATACATATGATGAAATATTAACGGATACAATAATTGTCGAATCCTTTGGCAAACACTGGGTAAAAGCCATTGCAGCAAACGACACCGGAATGGTAGCTGATTCTTTCTATTATTATGTCAGGGATGAAGTAACTATTGAAGAATTACCTGACGGTATAAGAAACGGGATCAATTATATCGATGACAGTACGGTTATATTATGCTTATTGGCTCCCGGTAAGGAGTACGTTTTCACCATGGGTGATTTTAATAATTGGGAAACTGATGATTCCGGCTATATGAAAATGACACCTGATGGAGAAAAATTCTGGATTGAGATCAATAACCTGACACCTGGAAAAGAATATATTTTCCAATATTTTGTTGATGGAGAAATAAAAATAGCTGATCCGTACACCGAAAAGATAAGTGATCCGTGGAACGATAAATATATTACTGGCGAAACTTATCCCGGTCTGATAGAATATCCCGAGGGAAAAACCACAGGCATAGCCTCAGTATTGCAAACTGCACAGGAGGAGTATTCCTGGCAGATTGAAAATTTTGTTCCTGCTGATGCGGAAGAATTGGTCATTTACGAAATGCTTATCAGGGATTTTACCAGCCAACATACTTATCAATCTTTAATAGATACACTGGGATACCTCGAGCGACTGGGTGTAACAGCTATAGAGCTAATGCCCATAAATGAATTTGAAGGTAACAGTAGCTGGGGATACAACCCATCTTTCTATTTTGCACCGGATAAATATTACGGTCCCAAAAACAATCTGAAAAAATTCATTGATGAATGTCATTCAAGAAATATTGCTGTAATAATAGATATGGTCTTGAATCACTCATACGATCAATCACCCTTTGTACAACTTTATTTCGACGGTGACAAGCCCACTGAAGAAAATCCATGGTACAACCGCGAACATAATTTTACAAATCCCGATGCTCATTGGGGAAATGATTTTGATCATGAAAGCGAATACACCCAACAATTAGTCGACAGTATCAACAGCTTCTGGATCAACGAATATAAGGTAGATGGCTTTCGGTTTGATTTTACCAAGGGTATCGGAAATAATATTAAGGGCCCTGATGATCCGTGGGGGAGCAATTATGACGCAGACCGCATTGCACTATTAAAACGTATGACCGATGAAATATGGAAAAGAAATCCCAATACCATAGTGATTTTTGAGCATCTGGCTGAAAATACCGAAGAGAAAGAGCTTGCTGATTACGGTATTCTATTGTGGGGTAATCTTAACCATAATTATAATGAAGCTACTATGGGATATAATTCCGGGGGCAAGTCAGATTTTTCATGGATATCCTATCAGAAAAGAGGCTGGCAATATCCTCATGTTGTGGGTTATATGGAAAGCCACGATGAGGAGCGATTGATGTATAAAAATATAACCTACGGAAATTCTTCAAGTAATTATAATATTAAAGATACTACCATCGGATTGGAAAGAATAGCATTGGCTTCAGCATTTTTCATACCTGTACCGGGACCCAAAATGATCTGGCAATTCGGTGAGATGGGTTATGACTACTCAATAGATTACAACGGAAGGTTAGGACCCAAACCAGTTCGCTGGGATTACTACCAGGATTACCGCAGAAAATATCTTTACGATGTATTCTCGTCGCTGATCTATCTTAAGAATAACTTTGATGTTTTCAGAACCGATGATTATGATCTGGATGTTGGTGGAAAAATGAAACAAATTCAATTAAATGATCCCGGGATGAATGTATGCATAATCGGCAACTTTGATGTTGAAGAAGGATCAATATCAGCTGAGTTTCAACATACAGGCTGGTGGTATGATTATTTTTACGGCGATTCATTAAATGTTACCGTTGACAATAAAACCATAACCCTTCAACCGGGAGAGTATCATATCTACACAGATGTCAGGCTTGAAAATCCAGCTATAGGAACCGGAACCGGTACTGTTCATGAAACGAACGATAGTAACTTAATCAACTCAGTATATCCCAATCCATTTAGTGATCATTTCAGCATTCACATCAATAATCCTGAAGAAGGTCATGTCATAATTTCTTTATATGACATACTGGGAAGAAAAGTATATTTTGCATATGATGGTTTCATGAATAAAGGATCGCATCAAATATCCATTAATATTCAAAACCATATCAGCAATGTGCAATCAGCCGGTTTATTTTTTCTGAGTGTGAATGCTAATAATGATAATCATACTGTTAAACTTATCAGGAAGTAATAGTCTGCCTTTCCTTTAAAATATCATTTTCATTTCTCACCCAGGAACTCAAATCCATGAGTAGCACTAATCCTGAATATCAATAGTTTGTTTCCCTTACGGAAAAAGAAATAGCTTGTAGCCCCCTTCGGATCGATAACTCCGCATTTGCGATTATCATTAAGCAATGAAGCCTCCAAAAGCCTCATAACGTAATTATCAGCTATTTTCTTAACTGCTGCCTGAGCTTCTGACTGTACCCATCCATAAAACAATGAAGCTCCCAGGTTAAATAATCCGGAAGCCAGTCCTGATAAAGTAGCTCCTGCCATATTACCGCCTGTAGCCATTCCTTTGGCGATTCCTGCAGTTACCTTTGCGGATGCTCTCATTCCATCGACTATTGGTTTTAGTGCATCCAGATTATCTTCATCAATATGTTCCTTATTGTCAGCAATCCACTGTGCAAACTTGCGAAGGCAGTCAATTTCTTCTTGTTTTTCCCTTTCCTCAGCTTCTCTTTGTCTTTGTGCTGCCTGTCGGGCTGCTTCTGCACGTTGCCTTTGTATTCTTCGTCTCTGTTCTGCCAGATCCTCCAGTTCGTCCTTAGCGTCATCAATACCATCTTCATTGGCTTGTGCCCGTTTTCTGTATTCATCAGCATTGTCACTATGTTGTTCAGCCTCTTCCCGGTGCTCCTGCTCAACCCCTTGTTTTGATGTTAGTAAACGATTGTACATATTCCAAAACCTTCTGACCTGCAATGTGTCATCAGGACATTCATCAAGAAAATCCTCCAGTTGTTCTTTGAATGAGCACAGGTCAGGATTTCTATTACACCACAATACAAGCCTGTTAAGCAGGTTTTTTATTTGCCTGCACAGCTCATCTCGCTGCAAGTGCAGGTGAGAATACTGACCGGCAAGGTTCTTGGCTTCATTAAGTGCTTCTCTTGCTTTGTTAACTTCTTCCTTCAAGCGGTCGCATTCATCCTGAACCGACTCTATTATATCTGGCAATTCAGCCAGACGTTCACGTATCTCACGGCAACGCTGGTTCAATTGCTTTATTAAGCGTTCCTGAGCCATTACATCAGATGCTATCTCAACTGGTAATGCTCCCTTATAATAATCATAACCACTACCATTTTGCAGTATTAAACCATAACTATATTCAAGATCACCGCTATCGTTCGTTTTCCTGTAAGATGCAAAACCATATCCCGAATTTCGCAGCAGGTTTGTTATCTCATGATATGCATCCAATCTTTTTTGCACAGCATCAGGTAATTCTTTCTCAAGATCTTTCTTTTCCTGCTTAAGCCTTTCAAGCTGATCATTACATGCATCAAGAGCTTGCTGAATCCTGTTAAGCTGAGCCCTTAGCTTTGCAGTATCAGGAACCGGTGGAAACCTGACTATCGAATCAAGAAGTTTTCGCAACTTCTGACTATATGCTTCTTCGGTATTTTCAAGTACTTTATCAATTCTTTCCAGTTGCCTGACTATACGTGCATCCTCATAAGCATCGCTATCTTCTTCTCTTGCTCTTCTTCTGTTTTCATCCCTTTGCCTTTCCAGTTCTCTGATCCTGTTCCTTTGCCTCTCAGCAGCCGCATCAACATTGCTTATACTTGTATTAAAGGACATTAACTCAGGAGTTATTTCAATACCCCCAGGTAACGATTCCTGTTGTATTACATAATCAGTTGTACGGTAATGCTCATTCATTCCGCTTATTACAGTTGTTTGAATAGCATATATTCCGGCTTCCTCGCCAAGTTCGCTACTAAAACCATATCCATCTTCAGGTGTTGTATCCGCAATAGTTGCTTCTATTAGTCCATCAGCAACATCATAAATATAAAAGATAACACTGTGAGGCAGAAAACCTTCATCTGGTTTGAAATTAATTAAAATCTCCTCTCCCAATTCAACTACATTAGGTACTTCAGGAATTTCAAGCTCAATATATTCCTGAGGCGGATATTCTGCTGGAGATTCCTCCTGCGGTGGCAAATCTCTTTGCAATTGCTCACAAATCTCAGCAGGTACAAGTACGGGATAACCATCAATATCGCAGTCGACAATCTGCTGCGGATCGGATATTTCTTCCGGCTGTTCCTCAGGAAGACTAATATCAGCCATTATCGCAAAATTACCCCTGCGCAAACCTTTAATTGATAATGTTCTCTCCCATTCGCCTTTTTCCCCTATTACAGAAGGGCTAATATTAATAATCTGGTTATTACCACCTTCCATAGTAATAACAGTAACTGACTCATTGATAAGTGTTACCTCTATATCTTCCTGAATATCTTCCAGTCCGCTAACCCTCACAATAAGAGAAGTCTGCTCTTCAGGAAATAACGAGGCTTTACCAACTGACAAGTCAAGCTGTACAATATTTATTTCCTGCCTAATTGATACTTCATCCGTTTGAATGCTCACTTCCGCTTTGCCTGGTGAAACATCAGGACATACGTAAAATATCTCAGTCTCACTCACTGCCAATATATCAGCTTCCACATTATCAATTAAAAGTTCAATATCTTCTTTTGTTTATCATGCTTTCTTCCTTTTTCAGCATCAGGTGAGCAAACTACTTGTCCACTTATCCGGGTTCCTGAACAAAGCTTCTCCGGAATGGTCATTGAAACATTTCCTTCTTTCATGGAATAAGAGATTGTCATTAATCCGTTTTCACGGGTTATTTTCTGCGCTAATCCCGTTGTATTACAGATAAATACAATAACAAGGAATATAGCAGTAAAGACAATTAATTGATTAATTTTTGTTTTCATGACAGGAAATTTGTAATTATTAAATTAAGATTAAAAATAAATAAAATAGATTAAATCTCACATAATACCAAAGTATAAATTATTAATTATTAAAATCAGACACCTATGTTCATAAAAGAATATTTAGCTTTGCTGTTTTTATTATCTAATCGGATGTGATTATGCTTAAAAAGAAAAACAGAAAAAAAACCGGATTATTTAACACATTCTTAAACATAATTGAAAAGGCCGGCAATGCATTACCTCATCCTGCAACACTTTTTCTGGGACTGGCTTTATTGGCGCTGGTCTTTTCATGGTTGGCTTCTGTTTTTAGTATGGATGCTGTTAATCCTGCAACCAATGAACTTATAAAACCAATTAATCTTCTCAGCACACAGGGATTGCACCGCATACTTGACGGAATGGTAGAGAATTTTACAAGCTTCGCCCCGCTGGGAATAGTCCTTGTAGCTATGCTGGGTATAGGTATTGCCGAAAGCAGCGGCTTAATTAGTGCTTTAATACGCTTACTTGTACTATCTGCTCCCAAACATTTATTGACCTTCGTTATTGTTCTTGCGGGCATACTTTCAAATATCGCTAGTGATGTAGGGTATGTGCTACTAATCCCCCTGGCCGGAACGATCTTTTATGCAGTAGGGAGGCACCCTATTGCAGGTATGGCTGCTGCCTTTGCAGGAGTTTCGGGTGGTTTTAGCGCAAACCTGGTGCTTGGAACAATAGATCCTCTTCTTGCTGGTTTATCAACCGAAGCTGCAGAAATAATTGATCCCGCATATTCTGTCAATCCAACTGCAAACTACTATTTCATGTTCGTATCGACATTTTTCATTGCATTTATTGGAACACTTATTACCGAAAAATTAATTGAGCCAAGGTTAGGGAAATACACAGGAAAACATGATGATGAAAAAGGCATCGAAAGACTTGACAGGAAAGAAAAACGCGGTTTATTATATGCTTTGATAACTTTCATAATTATTTTTATTGTAATCCTTATTGGCTTGATACCTGAAAATGGATTTTTCAGACCTAAAGAGGGTAACCTGCTAGAAACCCCATTAATTAAGGATGTTATTGCCATACTTTTTCTTGTAACCGGATTAACAGGATTAGCTTATGGATTCGGTTCAGGCAGGTTCAAAAATGATGCCGATGTTATGTATGGTATGAGAGACTCGATAAAAAGCCTTTCTATGTATGTTGTACTTGTATTTTTTGCTGCCCAGTTCGTTGCATACTTTAAATGGTCAAATCTTGGAGTTATACTTGCAATAAAGGGTGCCGGGCTGATCTCATCATCAGGGATAGGTCTTATTCCACTTATGATATTATTTATAATCTTAGCAGCCTCTATTAATATGCTCATGGGTAGTGCTTCTGCAAAGTGGGCTATATTGGCTCCGGTATTTATTCCCATGTTTATGATAATGGGTTATTCACCTGAACTTTCACAGGTAGTATACAGAATAGGCGACAGCGTTACAAATATCATTTCACCAATGATGAGCTTTTTTGCTTTAATAATAGCTTATTTTGAAAAATATGAACCTAAATCAGGTATAGGTACCATCATTGCTACAATGTTGCCCTATTCAATAGCTTTCTTTATTATCTGGACTATTCTGCTGATAGCATGGTTGTATTTGGGATTACCACTTGGTCCTGATGCAGGAATTTATTATCCGGCACAGTAAAATTTCCACGAACAAGCTTGGGTTTAGGCTGGAATTAGCTTCGCTGATCCCTGATTGGGGGATACAATAAAAAGCAGGCTCG
>CAZJYD010000003.1:0-83768 GCA_964550205.1 uncultured Bacteroidales bacterium | reverse complement strand
CTATGCTCGCTTGTCTTTTTGTTTACTCAGAAAACCTCAAGCAAGCTTGGGTTTTAGGCTGGGATTAGCTTCGCTGATCCCTGATTGGGGGGATACAATAAAAAGCAGGCTCGCTATGCTCGCTTGTCTTTTTGTTTACTCAGAAAACCTCAAGCAAGCTTGGGTTTTCTGAGTAAACAAAAAGCCAGGCAATATCATGCCCGGCTTTTTATTGTGATCCGGCTGGGATTCGAACCCAGGACCCACGGCTTAAAAGGCCGTTGCTCTACCTGCTGAGCTACCGAATCATTTTTAATTTTAAAAGAAGGTGCAAAATTAGATACTTTTTCCAACATACACAAGGGTAACTTGCATTATTCATATATTTATCATGTCACATAAATAATGCCAGCTAATTCCATTTACACGATCTCACCTTTGCCCTCTCTGAGCACCAGTATTTCATCTTTTGTGCAATCAATAATAGTTGAAGGTTCGTTATCACCCGTACCGCCATTAACTACTATATCAACTATCTTTTTGTATTTATCATAAATTAATTCAGGATCGGTAAGGTATTCTACTATCTCATCTTCATGATGCAGAGAGGTTGTCATTATCGGATTGCCCAATTCTTTTACTATTTCACTTGATATTTTGTTGTCGGGTATTCTCACACCAATGGTTTTCTTATTATTGTGAAAAATCTTGGGAATTTTATTATTTGCATTTAATATATATGTATAAGGACCGGGTAATGTTTTTCGCATTATTTTATAAACCTGGTTATCAAAAGGCATAGTATATTCCGAAAGCTGACTAAAGTCATAAAATATAAATGAAAAATCCGCTCTCTCTTTTTTAGTTCCTTTTATTTGTGCAATTCTTTCAATTGCTCTCGGTTTGTTAATATCACATGCCAAACCGTATATGGTATCAGTAGGATATATAATAATACCTCCATTAGCAAGGCAATCAACTACCTTTTTAATCTGACGCAAGCTGGGATTATCCGGATGAATTTTTAATAACATATTCGTTCAAATTAAGTTTGCTATAATGTTTCTATAAATAAAATTTTTCGAAATTTGAGTTTTACGAAAAATGGGTAAGCTACTTATATCGCACCGCTCAACCGCCTACCCTTGCTTCCTTCCGGACCTGGGGGAATTCAGCAGGAGCTGGTCGTATAAGACTTACCCGATTGCAAAGATACAAAAATGTTGTGCGTTAGCAAAATGGTTCCTTATTATTATTGAACTGTTCTATTTGAATATGTATCAATAATCAAAAAATAAGAAATTATTTTACTAAGTTTGCATTAAATAACTAACCTAATCATCGAAAAATGGAAAATAAAGTACCAAAGTGGAAAATGTCATTGAACTATGGATTGATAGTCGGTGGTATTCTGATAATTTTCAATCTTGTCATCTACCTGTTTGATGCTTTAAGTCGCGAATCGTACCTTAACCTTTTCAATTATGCCATTTTGCTTGGGGGTATTATCTGGGGAGCAAAAACATACAGAGATATATATAATGAAGGTTACTCCACTTACAGCGAAGCATTCGGATCAGGATTTCTGGTAGGCTTGTTCTCAACAATATTGCTAAGTATTTTCTGGTATATACTATATAAATTAGACCCCGCATTGATAGAAAATATTATTCTTCAAACAGAAGAACAGATGTATGAAAGTTCCGAACTTTCTGATTCAGAAATAGAACAAGCAATAAGTATGACAAGAAGGTTCACAACTCCCTTTATCATTGCAATAACTTCACTTATCTGGACAACAATTATTAATCTTGTATTGTCATTGATTGTTGCAATATTCATCAAAAGGGAAAAACCTTTCGGTAATACCGTTGCTTAATACTTATATTAATGGATCTATCTGTAGTCATACCACTGTATAATGAAGACGAATCTATCAAGGTATTGCATGATTGGATACTAAATGTAATGCAATCCAATAGTTTTATTTATGAAATAATTTTTATTGATGATGGAAGTAACGATGATTCATGGAACATCATTGAAAAACTATCTTTAAAACATCCTGAGGTAAAAGGGATAAAATTCAGAAGAAATTATGGTAAGTCCGCCGCCCTTAACCAAGGTTTTGAAAAAGCCACAGGAGATGTAGTTATTACCATGGATGCCGATTTACAGGACAGTCCTGATGAAATACCGGAACTATACCGCATGATTAAGGAAGAAGATTTTGACCTGGTATCAGGATGGAAGAAAAAACGCCATGATCCAATCACAAAAAGATGGCCTTCTAAATTTTTTAACAAAATGACCAGAATACTTACCGGTATTAAACTTCACGATTTTAACTGCGGATTAAAGGCATATAAAAAGAGCCTTGTTAAAAATATGGAAGTATCAGGCGAAATGCACCGTTACCTTCCCGTAATAGCCAAATGGTCAGGATTTAATAATATTGGAGAAAAAGTAGTTCATCATCAAAAACGCAAGTTCGGAAAGACAAAGTTCGGCTCCGGCAGATTTATAAAAGGTTATCTGGATTTACTAACTATCATTTTTATCAGCAAATTCGGAAAACGACCCATGCACTTATTCGGAACCATTGGTACAATATTGTTTATAATTGGTTTCGGTATTGCACTTTATTTATCGATCACAAAAATCTTTTTAGAGCAATACAAAATGACTGAGCGTCCGTTGTTTTATCTCGGCTTACTTGCAATGATAATCGGAACACAGCTATTTGTAGGGGGATTTTTGGCAGAAATGTTATCGCGTTCATCAAGCCATGGTAATAAATACTCCATAGAAAAAGAAATTGGTTAGTATAGTAATATATTTTTAGTTAATTAATAAAGATGCAATCCAAACTTGTGTATCCCTAATAATTATAAACGACAAAACACTGATGGTAAAAAAAAATATCGGCGGTAAATCCAAATCTGTGATTAACAATAAAGCAAGATTTAAGGTATTCAGAAGTAAATCACCTTTGCGAATCGGCCTTGCCGGAGGAGGTTCAGATGTTTCACCTTTTTCTGATATTTACGGAGGAGCCATCCTTAACGCTACTATCAACATGTTTGCACATGCATCGATTGTGCCCCAGAATAATGGTAAGATTATTTTGCAGTCGGTAGATAAGGAACAAATAATTACCCTCAACAGCAAAAGCAATCTGGAAATAGATGACAAGCTCACGCTTCATAAAGGCGTTTACAACAGAATTGTAAAGAACTTCACTAAAAAACCATTATCATTTAAATTAGTTACCTCTGTGGACGCTCCGGCAGGCTCAGGACTGGGTACATCATCAACTCTTGTAGTAGCTATTCTTGGCGCTTTTGCAGAATGGTTAAAGCTGCCTTTGGGAGAATATGACCTGGCTCATCTGGCTTATGAGATAGAAAGAGTTGATCTGTCAATGTCAGGTGGAAAACAAGACCATTATGCAGGAACTTTCGGCGGTGTTAATTTTATGGAATTTTATGATAATGACAAAGTTATCGTTAATCCACTCCGGATAAAAAACGAATATATTTCTGAACTTTCTCATAATCTGATTTTATATTATACCGGAACAAGCAGGCTTTCTTCAAAGATAATTGAATCGCAACAAAAAAGTGTAACCAGTAAAAATGTCAAATCAATTAAGGCCATGCAAAAACTTAAGGAACAAGCTATTATGATGAAGGAGTCATTACTAAAAGGGGATATTGATAAAATAGGTGAAATACTTGATTTTGGCTGGAAGTTTAAGAAGCAAATGGCCCCAGACATTACAAATCCTATGATCGATAAAATATACCAAACCGCTATAGATAAAGGCGCCACAGGTGGTAAGATTTCAGGAGCAGGTGGCGGAGGTTTTATGATAATATATTGTCCGGGTAATACAAAATACAAGGTGATTGAAGCCCTTAAAAAATTTGGCGGACAAATAAAAAGATATGAATTTACAAACCAGGGTCTTTCAACCTGGAGTTCTTACTAATAACGATTATTAATAGCTTAGATCATATTAAACAATGTTAATCATGAAAAAATTATTTTTTCTCATATTATTACTTGTATTAATATTAGGATGCAATAACATATCAGATACAAAAAGGATAGATAGAATTCATAAAACAGCTTTTACTATTGATTCTCATTCAGATACACCACTCAGGTTCACAAGGTCTGATTATGATCTTAATACAAAACACAGCCCGGAAGAAACAAGCAGCAAGGTAGATTTCCCAAGGATGCAGGAAGGTGGCCTGGATGCTATATTTTTCGCAGCTTTCATTAAACAGGAAGAAAGAACCAAGGAAGGTAATATCAAGGCAAAAGAAAAAGCCTTAATAATTATAGATTCAATTTATGCAAATGTCAACAGATATCCTGAAGTAGCAGAAATCGTAACTACACCAGAAGAAGCCATGAAACTGGAAAAGAAAGGTAAAATTGCTGTTTTTATTGGTATTGAAAACGGCTATCCTATAGGGAATAATATTAATAATATTAAAGAATTTTATGACCGGGGTGTAAGATATATAACTTTGTGTCATACAGATAATAACGATATTTGTGACAGTTCAACCGATGAAGATGAACATGGCGGTTTGAGTGATTTCGGCAAGAAAGTAGTAAAAGAAATGAACCGTCTTGGTATAATGATAGATGTATCCCATATCTCCGACAGCAGCTTTTATGATGTAATAGAATTATCAGAAGACCCTGTGATTGCATCACATTCATGTTCCAGAGCTTTGTGCGACAGCCCCAGAAACCTTAGTGATGATATGCTTAAGAAATTAGCAGAAAAAGGAGGTGTTATACAAATGTGTTTATACACTGGTTATGTAAAAAAGCCCGAACCCAATCCGGAAAGGGACAGTGCATATCAGGCATTGCGAAAAAAATACAACAATTTCGAAGATATCACTGAAAAACAATATCAGCAAGCCAGAAAAGAATGGCATGATATAAATAAAAAGTATCCCGTTAAATTAGCTACCGTATCAGATTTGGTTGACCATATTGATTATATTGTTGATCTTATTGGTATCGACTATGTGGGAATAGGTTCTGATTTTGACGGTGGCGGTGCATTAAAAGATTGCTATGATGTAAGCCATCTGAAGAATATAACAAAAGAACTATATAACCGTGGATATTCGGAAGAGGAGATCAAAAAAATATGGGGTGGTAATTTGGTAAGGGTATTTAATGAAGTAAATAAACCATCAGGCAATTAAATGTTTATGGTTAACAATTAATTCTAATAATCAGGAGTCGATAGTTAAATATCTATAATACGATATTCTGTATGTGTGGGTACACCTTTAAAGTCTTCTATATATTTCCCGGATATTTTTTCATAGCATGTATTTGCCAATCTTGAATATCTGCTATTGAAATCTTCATTTACTTTATTATAGAATACTTCACTCAGCACGATTCTATTACCTTTGGCTTTATACATAAAACGTGCAGTAAGATCGATATCTTTGCCAAAATAATCATTTGCACCTTCAATAAAAGTGATGTTATAGACTTCCACACAATAATGAATAGCTACCTTGCACTGCATAAACATATTATCTATGGGATAATGCTTTATGTTATCAAGTGTAGCATAAATTTCATGCAATAGTGAAAAATAATCGTTATAGCCGGTCTTTTTTTTTAATTCTTCATCCGGGATGAACAACATTATTTCATCTCCTATTCCTTTGACAACATTTTCCGGAAATTCATTAAGTAATGAAATGAAGTTAAATGTATTATTCAGTTTTCTTCCCCATTCCTCTATAGCGGATTCGTATTTTATGCGAGTTGAGCCAACAATATCTATAAAAAAACAAGTACCCGGACACTTTGGGATAGCAGCTAATTCTTTATCTATTTCATTTGAATTAGGATCTTTATAATGAATATAATGTACCATTTATTTGGCATATTTAAAATCATTACCCGGATATTTGGCAATATTGCCAAGAGATTCTTCAATTCTTAAAAGTTGATTATATTTTGCTATTCTCTCTGACCTGGAGGCAGATCCGGTTTTAATCATTTCTGTATTCAACGCAACTGAGAGGTCTGCAATAGTAGTATCTTCAGTTTCTCCCGATCGGTGACTTATCACTGCTGTATATTCATTACGATAAGCCATATTTACAGCATTAATAGTTTCGGTCAGTGTGCCTATTTGATTAACTTTGATAAGTATGGAATTTGCAACGTCCATATCTATACCTTTCATCAAACGTTTGGTGTTTGTAACAAAGAGGTCATCACCTACCAACTGAACTTTATCTCCGAGTTCTTTAGTAAGAAATTTCCATCCATCCCAGTCATCTTCCGCCATACCATCTTCCAAAGAAATAATTGGGTATTGTTTAACCCATTGTTTCCAGAAATCAACCATTTCTTTGGGTTTAAGTTTATCTCCTGTCGACCACTTCAGATGATACACATTTTCTTCTTCATTAAAATATTCACTGGCTGCCGGATCAAGAGCAATATATATATCTTCTCCTGGTTTATAGCCAGCTTTTTCAATAGCACCAAGAACTATCTTAATAGCTTCTTCATTAGATTTTATATCAGGAGCAAAACCACCTTCATCGCCCACATTAGTAGAATACTTATTTTTCTTTAATACATCTTTGAGGCTATGAAAAACTTCAGCACCCATGCGAAGTGCATCTCTAAATGAATTAGCGCCTACAGGCATTATCATAAATTCCTGAAAGTCGATGCTATTATCAGCATGCGAACCACCATTCAATATATTCATCATTGGAATCGGTAAAGTATTGGCATTAATACCGCCAATATATCTATATAAATATTGTCCCGTTTCCTCAGCTGCTGCTTTTGCAACTGCAAGAGAAACACCCAGTATTGCATTTGCTCCCAGATTAGACTTATTATCAGTACCATCCAGATCAATCATTCGCTGGTCAATTTCATTCTGGTCAATTATATAATATCCGTTAAGTTCTTCACGAATGGTATTGTTAATGTTCTGCACAGCTTTTAGAACACCTTTTCCTTTATATATTCCTTTATCACCGTCACGTAACTCAACAGCCTCATGCGTTCCTGTGGAAGCACCCGAAGGTACTGATGCCCTTCCCATAATACCATTTTCGGTTAGCACTTCAACTTCAACTGTTGGATTTCCCCTTGAATCAAGAATCTGGCGTGCGTGTATACTTAATATCCTACTCATTATTTTTGTCTTTTTTCTTATTCTTGAGAGTTTCTTCTGACTGAGATTTATCTTTTGCTTCTTTTTCTGGTTCTTCAATATCAGTTTTGACATCTTCTACTTCTTCTTTCTGTTTTGTATCTGTTGGTGCTTGGGCTTTATCTGTTTTCTTCCTGCTTCTTCTTCGGCCACCTCTTCTTGTTGTTTTTGATTTTCTTTCCTTAGCATCGGCAAGCAGATTTTCATTATAATCTACAAGTTCAATCATGCACATCTGAGCATTATCGCCAAGACGATTTTCTGTCTTTAAAATCCTTGTGTAGCCACCGGGCCTGCCAACAATTTTCTGAGATACTTCCCGGAACAGTTCTGTAACCGCCTCTTTATTTTGAAGATAGCTAAAAACAACTCTTCTGGAATGTGTTGAATCATTTTTTGAACGTGTAATTAAAGGTTCGATGTAAGGTCGAAGTGCTTTAGCCTTAGTCAATGTTGTATGTATTCGTTTGTGTATAATTAGAGAAGAAGCCATATTAGCTAACATGGCTCTTCTATGTGTTCTTGTCCTTCCCAAATGTTTTGTTTTCTTACGATGTCTCATTTCTTCTATTCCTTATCTAATTTATATTTCGCTGTATTTAATCCGAACTCAAGTCCTTTAGATTTTACCAACTCTTCCAATTCAGCAAGGGACTTTTTACCAAAATTCCTGAATTTCAATAAGTCATTTTTATTATATGCAACAAGATCTCCCAATGTTTCAACATCTGCAGCTTTTAAACAATTCAATGCTCTCACTGACAGGTCAAGGTCAACAAGTTTAGTTTTTAATAAGTGACGAATATGAAGCGAATTTTCATCAAATTCTTCAGCTACTGTTTTCTCTTCCGTATCAATTGTAATCTTTTCATCGGAAAACAACATAAAATGATGAATTAATATTTTGGCTGCTTCTTTCAATGCTTCTTTAGGATGTATTGATCCATCAGTCTCAATTTCTATATTAAGCTTTTCATAATCAGTCTTTTGTTCTACCCTGTAATTTTCAATATCATATTTGACTTTTTTGATCGGGGTATGGATTGAATCAATTGGAATAGTATCAATAGGAGCATTCAGAGATTTATTCTCTTCAGAAAGAACATAACCTCTTCCTTTTTCAATAGTAAGATCCAAGGACAATTTAACCGATGTATCCATCTCACAAATTAAAACATCAGGATTCAAAACCTGGAAAACAGATAAGAATTTATTGATATCTCCTGCTCTGAATTCTTCCTGGTCGTTGATTACAACATGTACTTGTTCGCTATTTTCGTTTTCGATCTGACGTTTGAAACGAACCTTTTTTAAATTGAGAATTATTTCCGTGATATCCTGGATCACACCCTTGATTGTCATATATTCATGAGGAACGCCCTCTATTCTTACTGAGGTAATAGCATATCCCTCTAATGATGACAATAGGATCCTTCTAAGGGCATTTCCTATTGTAATACCAAATCCGGGTTCCAGTGGTCTGAATTCAAATGTACCTTTGAACTCATCCGACTCATTCATTATAACCTTATCAGGTTGTTGAAATGCTAGTATAGCCATATATATTGTATTGTTCTTTGGTTAAACGAATTAATTATTTAGAATACAACTCAACTATTAAATGCTCTTCTATTTTTTCCGGTATTTCCTCTCGTGCAGGGTAATTCATTAACTTACCCGCCATTTTGGTTTCATCCCATTCAAGCCACGAATATCTATTACTACGCATAGCTAATGACTGTGTAATTGCATAAAGGGATTTTGATTTTTCTCTTACTCCAATTATATCACCTTCTTTTAAAGTATATGAAGGAATATTAACTATTTTATCATTCACTGTTATATGTCGGTGTGTAACTAACTGTCTTGCAGCCCTGCGTGATGGGGCAATACCCAGACGATACACAACATTATCCAACCTTGCTTCGATCAATTGAAGCAGGTTTTCGCCTGTTATCCCTTTTCTCTTGGTAGCTTGTTTAAAAATATTCCTGAATTGCTTTTCTAAAATACCGTAAGTGTATTTCGCCTTCTGTTTTTCCTGAAGCTGAACGCCGTATTCAGATTGTTTTCTTCTTCTTTTTGAAGCACCATGCTGTCCTGGCGGATATGGTTTTTTCTCAAGTGTTTTATCTGATCCAAATATTGAATCATTAAACTTTCTTGCAATCTTAGTTTTTGGACCTGTGTATCTAGCCATAGGTATTTTTTTCTTAAATTTTAATTAATTAAACTCTTCTTCTCTTAGGCGGCCTGCAACCATTGTGCGGTAAAGGAGTTACATCCCTTATTTCTGTAACCTCCACCCCTGAGGTATGAATAGTTCTGATAGCTGATTCACGACCTGCGCCTGGCCCTTTTACAAAAATCTTTACCTTTCTCATACCCATATCATAGGCTAATTTGGCACAATCCGCAGCAGCCATCTGTGCCGCATAAGGGGTATTTTTCTTTGATCCTCTAAACCCCATTTTACCTGCTGATGACCAGGCAACCACCTGACCGTTATCGTTAGTTAATGTAATAATGATATTATTAAAGGATGCACTTATATATCCTCTTCCAATAGGATCAACTTTTACGATCTTTTTTCTTGAGCCTCTTGTAGTCTTTGCCATATTTTATTTGTATTAAAAAACTACTCTAATATTAATTTTAACCTTTCGGTGCTTTCTTTTTGTTTGCTACTGTTTTTTTCTTTCCTTTTCTCGTTCGGGCATTGTTTTTTGTGCTTTGCCCCCTCACCGGTAATCCCTGACGATGTCTGATACCCCTGTAAGTTCCTATATCTATTAAACGCTTAATATTCATCTGCACTTCAGAACGCAAGGAACCTTCTACCTTGTAGCTTTCATTTATAACATTGCGTATTTTTGTCAGTTCATCATCAGTCCATTCCTGAACTCTTTTTTCCCTATTAACGCCCGCTTCATCAAGTATTTTCTGGGCATTACTTTTTCCAATACCATATATATAGGTAAGAGATATCTCACCTCTTTTATTTCGTGGTATGTCTACTCCTGCTATTCTTGCCATAGCTTATAATATTTTATTTATTAACTAACCTTGTCTTTGTTTTAATTTAGGGTTTTTCTTATTAATTATATATACCCTGCCTTTTCTGCGAACAATTTTGCAGTCTGCTGATCTTTTTTTTACAGATGCTCGTACCTTCATCACTTAATATTGTTTATTTATATCTGAAAACAATTCTTCCTTTTGTTAAATCATAAGGTGACATTTCAAGCTTTACTTTGTCACCAGGTAATATTTTAATATAATGCATTCTCATTTTTCCCGAAATATGGGCTGTTATAATATGCCCATTTTCCAGTTCAACACGAAACATAGCATTGCCTAATGATTCAATTACTGTTCCATCCTGTTCTATTGATTTTTGCTTAGCCATATATATTGCTTTAAGTATTTTCCTTTCTCAAAACCTCTTCAATAAATTCAAAAGATGAAAGAATCTCTACCTCATTTTTTCTAACCACAACATCATGCTCGTAATGTGCCGAAGGCATTCTGTCAGCAGTTCTTATAGTCCAGCCATCTTTTTCCTGAACAACGTCCTTAATCCCCATATTTATCATTGGCTCAATAGCAAGAACCATACCTTCTTTTAATTTGACGCCGCTTCCTCTCCTGCCATAATTCGGTACTTCCGGTTTTTCATGTAGATTTCTGCCCAATCCATGACCAACCAAGTCACGAACAACTTCATAGCCGAACTTTTCAACATAAGATTGTATAGTATAACCTATGTCTCCGATACGTTTTCCTACAACTGCCATTTTTAAACCCAGGTATAAAGATTTTTTTGTTCTTTCCATCAATAAACTTTTTTCTTGATCTACTTCACCCACAGCAAAAGTATATGCCGAATCCCCATAAAAACCATTTTTCTTAACTCCACAATCTATCGAAACAATATCACCTTCTTTCAATTCACGATCAGACGGAAAACCATGTACAACCACTTCATTAATTGATACGCACAAAGTATATGGAAATCCATGATACCCCTTGAAACCTGGAACAGCATCATTATCTCTGATAAATTCTTCAGCAACCCTATCGAGTTTTTCGGTCTTTATACCAGGTTTGATTAATTTGGCTGTTTCGGCCAGTGTTTTTCCAACAAGTAAAGAACTTTCTCTTAATAATTTAATCTCTTCTTCTGTCTTAATAAATATCATTATCAAGCTATTTTATCCCATGCCACTTATCGAAGACCTTCCTTTTATTCTTCCTGATTTAGTTAGTCCATCATAATGCCTCATTAATAAATGACTTTCTATCTGTTGCAAAGTATCAAGAATAACTCCCACAAGAATCAGCAACGATGTACCACCATAGAATAGTGAAAATTGCTGCGTGACCCCAATCATCCTGGCAAATGTCGGCATTATAGCAATAACACCCAGAAAAATAGAACCGGGTAAAGTTATTCTCGACATAATTGTATCTATAAACTCGGCCGTCCTGCGACCCGGTTTAACCCCGGGAATAAAACCTCCGTTTCTTTTCATATCTTCTGCCATTTGGTTTGGATTCATGGTAATGGCAGTATAAAAATAAGTAAACAGTATTATCAAAGCAAAGGTTACAAAATTATACCAGAATCCGTTAATGTTTGTAAATGCCGCTGCAAAACCTGTTAATGTATCTGACGTAGCAAATCCTGCTATTGTGAGCGGAAGAAACATAATTGCCTGTGCAAAAATAATAGGCATTACACCAGCAGCATTTACTTTTAATGGAATATACTGTCGTACTCCACCATATTGACGGTTTCCAACGATTCTTTTTGCATATTGAACCGGTATTTTCCTTGTTCCCTGAACCAAAAGAATGGTTACCAGAATTACAAAAACAAGTATGGCGATCTCAACAACAAAATATACAAGTCCGCCACCTTTTTCCTCCATTTTAGAAACAAACTCTCCTACAAGCGCAAATGGCAATCGTGCAATAATCCCTATCATAATTATCAAAGAAATACCATTTCCAATACCTTTATCAGTAATCCTTTCACCCAGCCACATAATAAACATGGTTCCGGAAATAAGAATAATTACTGATGATATCCAGAAAAATCCGGATGGAGACCCCCCTGGCAAAAAAGGTGTAACTCCTTCAGCAGGTAATCGCGAAACTATCATGGTACCAATATATGCAGGAGCCTGAAATCCTGTAATCAAAACAGTTAAATATCTTGTGATCTGATTAATCTTTCTTCTTCCACTTTCTCCTTCTCTTTGTAATTTTTGAAAATAAGGAATGGCCATTCCTAAAAGTTGAACGACAATTGAAGCAGATATATAAGGCATAATTCCAAGAGCAAAAATTGAGGCATTAGTAAATGCACCTCCGGAAAAAATATTCAATAATTCAACCAAACCGCCACCACCCTGATCAGAAACATTAGCAAGAATATTTGGATCAACACCTGGTAAAACAACTTTGGTTCCCAGTCGATATATTAAAATAATACCCAGGGTATAGAGGATCCTTTGCCTGAGATCTTCAATTTTGTATATATTCCTTATTATCTGTATTAATTTCTTCATTAATTACTTAATTTTTGTTGCACTACCACCTTGTTCTTCAATTGCTTTTTTTGCGCTCTCAGAAAATGCATGAGCACTTACATCAAGTTTGGATGTTAATTCACCACGGCCTAATATCTTAATAAGATCATCTTTCGATGCCAAACTGTTATTTAACAATGCCTTATGATCGATCTTGGTTAATTTTTTATCATCAGCTAATTTTTGCAATACATCCAGATTAATTACCCTGTATATGGTACGGTTCCTGTTCTTAAATCCTCCCTTGGGTATTCTTCTGTACAGGGGCATCTGTCCTCCTTCAAAACCAATTTTCCGTTTGTATCCTGATCTGGATTTTGCTCCTTTATGCCCACGGGTGGTAGTTCCTCCTTTTCCCGAACCTTCACCCCTTCCGATGCGTTTTCTCTTTTTTACAGAGCCTTTTGGTGGTTTTAAATTACTTAAATCCATATCGATATTCTGTTTAATAACTTACTTAATTTCTTCTACTTTTAATAAATGCTTTACTTTATCAATCATACCCTTTATCTGAGGACTAACCTCAACTTCATTAGACTGATTCATCCTTCTCAAGCCCAATGCTTCTAAAGTTCTTTTTTGGCGTTTGGGCCTGCCAATGCTACTTCTTATCTGGGTAATTCTTAATTTATCCATCGTTTATTATTGCTTTATCCGTTAAATACTTTCTCAAGTTCAACTCCCCTGACCTGAGCTACCGTATAAGCATCTCTCATTTTAGATAGTGCGTCTATAGTAGCCTTTACAACGCTATGTGGATTTGAAGATCCTTTCGATTTGGCCAATACATCAGTAACTCCAACACTTTCCAGAACTGCTCTCATAGCTCCTCCTGCTATCACGCCGGTACCGGGTGCAGCAGGTTTAATATATACTCTTGCTCCGCTGTATTTTCCTATTTGTTCGTGTGGCAGTGTTCCCTTTAAAACCGGAACTTTAATAAGATTTTTCTTTGCATCATCAATACCTTTTGCAATAGCTGCAGTTACTTCTTTTGCTTTACCAAGACCATAACCCACAACACCATTCTCATTACCTACTACAACAATTGCAGAAAAGCTGAATGTACGCCCCCCCTTAGTCACCTTTGTAACTCGTTGTATACCAACAAGACGATCCTTAAATTCTATCTCGCTCGATTTTACTCTTTTTATGTTAACATTTGCCATAATAATTAGAATTTTATTCCTCCTTTACGGGCAGCTTCCGCCAATGCTTTGACTCTTCCATGATATAAATACCCGTTTCTGTCAAAAACAACCTTTGTAATACCTGATTCCTTTGCCTTTTCAGCAGCAAGTTCCCCAACCAGTTTTGCCTGTTCTATTTTTGTTACTTTCTTTTCTGAAATTCCTTTCTCCAGTGATGAAACAGCTAAAAGTGTATTGCCTTTCAAATCATCAATCATCTGAACGTAAATCTGGTTATTACTTCTGAATACAGTTAGCCTCGGTCGATCAGCAGTCCCGTATACGCTTTTTCTGACCCTTCTTTTAATCCTTAGTCTTCTGTATTTCTTTTTATCTTTTATTTTTTTCATCCTGTTTCGGACTTTTAAAAATTAATAGTCTTAATCAAATAATTTATTTTTCTATTCTGCAGCTGCTTTACCAACCTTCTTACGAATATATTCACCTTCATACTTAATACCTTTGCCTTTATATGGCTCGGGCTTTCTAAATGATCTTATCTTTGCTGCCACCTGTCCAATTAATTGTTTATCATGTGAGGTTAATATTATAATCGGATTTTTGCCTCTGACAGTTTGAGCTTCTACTTTTATTTCAGGAGGTAATTCAAAGATTATATTGTGCGACAGTCCTAAAGACATTTCAAGTATCTGTCCTTTTGCCTGTATTTTATAACCAACTCCTATGACCTCCAGAACGATCTTATAACCTTCAGAAACTCCTTTAACCATATTATATAACAAAGACCTGTACAATCCATGCAATGCCTTATGACGTTTCAGATCCGATGGTCTTTCCAAAATAACACTTCCATCATCAACCTTAACAGTAATGCAAGGATCCACAGTTTGTTTGAGTTCCCCCAGCTTACCTTTAACTGTAATAACATTTTTATCGGATACATCCACCTGCACTCCATCAGGCATTTTTACCGGTAATTTACCTATTCTTGACATATGACTTTTCCTTTAAATTAACTAACATAACATATTACTTCACCTCCAACATATTCCTTTCTGGCCTCCTTATCAGTCATCAGGCCTTTGGAAGTTGAAAGAATTGCTATACCCAAGCCATTTAAAACTCGTGGCAAGTTATCAGCACCAACGAATTTTCTCAATCCCGGCTTACTCACTCTCTGAATTTTTGTAATAGCAGACATTTTAGTTACAGGATGATATTTCAATGCAATTTTAATTATGCCTTGTTTATTATCTTTTTCAAACTTATAATTCTGTATATAACCCTTCTCATGTAGTATACGTGTCATCTCCTTCTTCATGTTAGAAGCAGGTATCTCAACCACCCTGTGGTTTGCCATAATCGCATTTCTTATCTGCGTTAAATAATCTGCAATTGGATCAGTAATCATCTCTATTTTTTATATTACTTCGTAATAATTTAGTTATTATTTACCAACTTGATTTTTTCACTCCCGGGATCAAACCCTTGAGTGCCATTTCCCTGAAATTGATCCGGGAAAGCCCAAACTGTCGCATATAGCCTTTTGGGCGACCGGTTAACTGACATCTGTTATGTAATCGAACCGGAGAAGCATTTCTTGGTAACTTCTGCAATGCAACATAATCGCCTTTGGCTTTTAGTTCGGCTCTTTTCTTTGCATATTTTTCTACCAGATTTCTTCTTTTTATTTCTCTGGCTTTTATCGATTCTTTTGCCATAATATCTTATTATTTTTGATTCTTAAAAGGTAATCCAAATTCTTTCAAAAGAGCCATTGCTTCCTGGTCGGTTTTTGCAGTTGTAACAATAGTAATATCCATACCATTTATCTTCTTTACTTTATCAATATCGATCTCAGGAAAAATAATCTGTTCAGAAACTCCCATTGTATAATTTCCTCTTCCATCGAAACCTTTATCATTAATACCCCTGAAATCTCTTATACGAGGGATAGCAACAGCAAGTAGTCTGTCCAGAAATTCATACATTTTATTTCTTCTCAATGTTACCCTCACACCAATTGGCATACCACGTCTTACCTTAAAGTTTGAAATATCTCTTTTCGACTTTGTTGGTACGGCTTTTTGTCCAACTATCCTTGACATTTCATCCACACCGGTATCAATAACTTTCTTGTCAACAATAGCATCTCCCAAACCTTGGTTAAGTGATATTTTCACCAATTTAGGTACCTGCATCTTATTCTTGTAGTTAAACTGCTTAGTCAGTGCAGGCAATATTTCTTCTTTATATTTCTTTTTTAATCTCGGTTTGTAATCCATTATTTAATTTCCTCCCCGGATTTTTTCGAATATCTCACTAACTTATTTGTTTTTGTATTGCTTCTTTTTCCAACCTTTGTTGGTTTTCCTGAAGAATCAATAACCATAACATTTGATATATGAATTGGTGATTCCTTACTAATTATTCCACCTTTCGGATTTTCATTATTTGGCTTAGTATGTTTTGATACCATATTTATTCCTTCAACAATTACTTTTTTATCTTTTGGATCGACAAAAAGAACTCTTCCCTGCTGACCTTTGGAATCACCAGATATCACCATTACATTATCGCCTTTTCTTATATTCAGTTTCTTTTGCATTTTCAAAAATTTTTCTACAGCACTTCAGGTGCCAGTGAAACAATTTTCATGTATTGCTTGTCTCTTAATTCTCTTGCCACAGGTCCAAAAATTCTGGTCCCGACCATTTCCCCTGTATTGTTTAAAATAACACAAGCATTATCATCAAAGCGTATATATGAACCATCAAAGCGCCTAATTTCTTTGTTTGTTCTTACTATAACAGCTTTTGTTATAGTACCTTTCTTAATATTCCCTGATGGCAAAGCACTTTTAACAGTAACAACCACCTGATCTCCTATTGATGCATACCTTTTTTTTGTACCTCCCAATACTCTTATGCAAAGTACCTCTTTTGCACCACTATTATCTGCAACAGCTAATTTTGATTCTTGTTGTATCATGATTATTTAGCTCTTTCTAATATTTCAACTAATCTCCAGCATTTATTTTTACTAAGCGGCCTGGTTTCCATAATGCGAACTTTATCTCCTTTATTACATTCATTCTTTTCATCATGAACAGTAAACCTGGACGATTTTTTAATAAATTTCTTGTACATTGTGTGCTTTACCTTTCTTTCAATTTGCACAACTATGGACTTATCCATTTTGTCGCTTATTACCAAACCTATTCTTTCTTTTCTTAAGTTTCTCTCCATTTTTTAATTACTTGTTATTTTGTTGCTCATCTTCATTTGATTTTTCTTCTCCCCCCTTAAGTTCTCTTTTTCTAAGTTCTGTTAGCATTCTTGCAACTATTGTTTTATATGCCTTTATCTTGTTTGGATTCTCCAATGGTGAAACAGCATGATTAAGCCTCAGCCTGATAAGCTGTTTCCTTTCTTCTTCAAGCCGTTCTTTTAATTCTGCTGTAGATAATTCTTGTATTACTTTTTGTTCCATATCACTTAAATCTTATTGAACATAATCATGTCTTACAACTAACTTTGTAGTTATCGGAAGCTTTTGTGAAGCAAGCCTTAATGCTTCTCTTGCCACCTCAATAGGTACTCCATCGATTTCAAATATTATTCTACCAGGGGTTACCCGTGCAACAAAATATTCGGGCGCTCCTTTACCTTTTCCCATTCTAACTTCAGCGGGTTTCTTTGTCACCGGCTTATCAGGAAATATTCTTATCCATAATAAACCTTCACGCTTCATACTGCGTGATATAGCCTGACGGGAAGCTTCAATCTGCCTGCTTGTAATCCAACACGATTCCAAAGCTTTTATACCGAATGAACCAAACGCCAACTCACAACCCCTATGGGAGTTACCTTTCATTCGACCCTTCTGCTGCTTTCTGTATTTTGTTTTTTTCGGTTGTAACATTTACTTAGTATCTTGTTTATTTTATAACGGTTACTTATCTTCTTTTCCGAGGACTGCGTCCTCTTGGACCTCTTTTTGGCTTTTTCGACCCTATACCGAAAGGGACTATTTCTGGCTTGCCATAAATTTCGCCTTTACAAATCCATACTTTTATACCAATTCTACCATAGGTGGTATGTGCTTCGGTAAATGCATAATCAATATCAGCTCTTAATGTATGCAGGGGTATACGCCCTTCCTTGTATTGTTCTGTGCGTGCCATCTCGGCACCCCCCAAACGCCCTGATATAACCACCTTAATTCCTTCTGCTCCTATTCTCATAGTTGATGCTATGGCAGTTTTTATTGCTCTGCGAAACGAAATTCTTCCTTCAATCTGCTTCGAAATGGTCTGAGCAACTATTGTCGCATCCAGCTCAGGACGCTTTACCTCAGATATATTAATCTGTATTTCCTTTTTTGTTAGTTTCTTTAGCTCTTCTTTTAGCTTATCAACCTCTTGTCCTCCTTTTCCTATAATAATTCCGGGACGAGCTGTATAAATAGTGACTGTAACAAGTTTAAGAGCACGTTCAATTATGATCCTAGAAATTCCTGCTTTGGAAAGACGGGCATTGAGATATTTTCTTATTTTATCATCCTCAATAAGTTTCGGAGAAAAATTATTCCCGCCAAACCAATTGGAATCCCATCCTTTTATTATTCCTAATCTTAGTCCTACTGGATTTGTTTTTTGTCCCATTAATATTTATTTAATTATTTTATCTGTTTATTCTGCTGCTGCTTCTTCTGCTGCAACTTCCTCTTTTGAATTAAGTTTTATTGTAATATGGCACGAACGTTTTCTTATCCTGTGAGCTCTACCCTGTGCTGCAGGACGGATTCTTTTCAGCATCCTGGCACTGTCAACTGTTATTTCCTTAATGTACAAATGGCTCTCATCAACACGTACTCCTTCGTTTTTGTTCTGCCAGTTAGCAATAGCAGAAAGTACAAGTTTGTATAGGTAGCCTGCTGCCGATTGCGGTGAATGCTTCAGAATATTCAATGTTGAATTTACCTCCTTACCTCTTATTAAATCAGCCATTAACCTTACTTTTCGTGGCGACAACGGACAGTCTCCTAAACGAGCTATATATTGATTTTTTCTCGCTTCTTTAATTTTTTCTGCTCTGATTCTTTTTCTTGCTCCCATTTTGAATCCTTATTTTTTACCTCTGTCTTTTTGACCGGCATGCCCCCTGAATATACGGGTTGGTGCAAATTCTCCTAATTTGTGTCCAACCATATTTTCAGTTATATATACCGGGATAAATTTATTACCATTATGCACTGCTATGGTCTGACCTACAAAATCTGGTGAAATCATAGATGCTCTCGACCATGTTTTGATAACAGACTTCTTACCTGAATTTACATTATCAAGTACTTTCTTTTCAAGTTTATAATGTATGTGTGGTCCTTTTTTTACCGAACGAGCCATTTTTCAATAATTATTTAGTTCTTCTTTCTGCGTTCAATGATATATCTGTTTGAATCTTTTTTTCTTTTTCTGGTTTTATATCCTTTTGCAGGCAATCCTTTTCTTGACCTCGGATGACCACCTGATGCTCTTCCTTCACCACCACCCATAGGATGATCTACCGGATTCATAGCAACACCACGGGTTCTCGGCCTGCGTCCCATCCACCTTCTTCTACCTGCTTTTCCTGAATATTCAACACTTTTATCAATATTGGAAACCATTCCGACAGTTGCTTTACATTTTTGGAGGATCATTCTTGTTTCACCGGAAGGCATTTTTATTATTGCAAATTTACCTTCACGTGATAACAATTGTGCATAAGATCCTGCACTCCTTGCCATCTTACCACCCTGGCCAGGCCTTAATTCTATATTATGAATTATAGTACCGAATGGAATATCACTCAAATAAAGAGAATTGCCAATGTCAGGTGAGGCATCCTTGCCAGATATTATTTCCTGACCTGTTTTTAGCCCATGGGGCGCAATAATATATCTTGTGTCACCATCAGTATAGTCAACTAATGCTATCCTCGCAGTACGGTTTGGATCGTACTCAATAGATTTTACAACACCTTTAACACCTTCTTTATCACGCTTAAAATCAATTATTCTATAACGTTTCTTATGACCACCACCTCGATACCTTATTGTCATCTTTCCCTGATTATTTCTGCCACCTGTTTTCTTAATGGGGGCCAGTAAATTCTTCTTCGGTTTGTCGGCAGTAATATCATCATAAGCGCTTATTAATTTATAGCGCTGACTTGGTGTTGTCGGTTTATATTTCTTTAAAGTCATTATTTAATAATTCTATATATTGCTATAAAAATCAATTGTTTCTCCTTCAGGTAAGGTTACTATTGCTTTTTTATAAGCAGGTTTTTTACCTGATACAATGCCTGTTTTTGTATAACGCATACTTGTTTTTCCATTATAATTCATGGTATTAACTGATAAAACTTCAACGTTATACAGCTCTTCCACAGCTTCTTTGATCTGGAGCTTATTTGCATTTTTATGCACAATAAAACCGAACTGATTCAGCTTATCGCTCCTATTTGTCATCTTTTCCGTTATTAATGGTTTTAACAAAATTTCCATTTTATAATTTCAGTTTTATTTTTTTCTTTCGTCAAATAGTTTTTCTATTTCCTTTAAAGAACTTTCAGGTATTAACAAACTATTTGCATTTAAGATATCATAAGTATTCAGCATTGAAGCCAATGTGATCTTACCATTTTTAATATTTCTCACTGAAAGAAAAATGTTTACATCATTTTCCTTTAATACTAACAGAGACTTTTTATCAAGCAATTTTAAATTTTTTAGAACCTTTGTATACTCTTTTGTTTTGGGCTCATCAAATTTGAAATCCTCAAGAATTACAATTTCTTTGTCTTTTGCTTTATAAGAAAGGGCTGACTTTCTTGCAATCTTTTTAAGTTTTTTGTTCAATTTAAAACCATAATCTCTTGGTTCTGGTCCAAAGGTTCTTCCACCTCCTCTAAAGATAGGATTCTTAATATCTCCGGCTCTTGCCGTTCCCGTACCCTTTTGTCTTTTTATTTTTCTCCGGCTTCCGGTTATAGCATTCCTTTCCTTGGTATTACTGGTACCTTGCCTGCTATTTGCAAGATATTGCCTTGTATCCAAATATATTGCGTTATCATTTGGTTCAATGCCAAAGATTGATTTTTTTAATCTTACTTTACGATCAGTTTTTTCCCCGTTAATTTTATGTACTGCTAACTCCATCTTTCTATAATTACATATGAATTTTTAGGACCTGGAACAGCTCCTTTAACAATCAGTATATTTTTATCAGTAATAATTTTCATTACTTTAAGATTGATCATTTTAACTCTTCTTCCTCCATTTCTTCCACCCATTCTCATACCTTTAAATACTTTTGAAGGATCAGATGAAGCACCTATTGAACCTGGTGCCCTTTGTCTGTCGTACTGACCATGGCTCATGTCTCCCACACCATGAAAACCATGACGCTTTACCACTCCCTGAAATCCTTTTCCTTTTGATATTCCCACGATATCAAGATATTCTCCTTCAACAAAAATGTCTACCTTTAATACATCTCCAAAATTCTTTTCATGTCCTTTTTCAAATCTTGTAAATTCCCTAATAATACGTTTAGGACTTACACCCGATTTATCAAAATGTCCTTTAAGTGCAGCAGAGGTATGCTTATCTTTTTTATCCTGATAAGCAAGCTGTATAGCATCATATCCATCTTTATCACTAGTTTTAACCTGTGTAACAACACAAGGTCCTGCTTCTATTACAGTACAAGGTATATTTTTCCCATCCTTATCATAGATGCTCGTCATTCCTATTTTCTTTCCTATTAATCCTGACATGTTTTATCTTTTTTACCTTACAAATTATTGCTCTATCAAACCTTGATCTCAACTTCAACTCCACTGGGCAGTTCGAGCTTCATCAAAGCATCTATTGTTTTAGAAGTTGTACTGTAAATATCAAGTAATCTTTTGTATGAGCTTAGCTCAAATTGCTCTCGTGATTTCTTATTAACAAAAGTTGATTTATTCACAGTAAAAATCTTCTTATTCGTTGGTAAAGGAATAGGCCCGTTTACCACTGCCCCTGTCGTCTTCACTGTTTTCACGATCTTTTCGGCTGACTTATCAACCAGATTATGATCATATGATTTTAACTTTATTCTAATTCGTTGACTCACTTTATATCAATTGATTTTATTTATTCTATATTAATAGCTTGGAACATATCCTTTGATTTTATAAAGAATATCTTCAATTATTTCTTTTGAAATTTCCTCATAATGAGAAAATTCAAGGTTTGATGTTGCTCTGCCTGAAGTTAATGTACGCAATATGGTAACATAACCAAACATTTCAGACAGTGGCACTTTACCTTTTATCATCCGTCCGCTCAATCCTGAGGATACATTTTCGATATGACCTCTTCTCTTGTTTAAATCATTTGTAATATCACCAATATATTCATCAGGAGTAATAATTTCAATTTTCATAATCGGTTCAAGAAGCGTTGGTTTGGCTTTGAGGCAAGCATTCTTAAAAGATTTTGCAGCAGCCACTTCAAATGAAAGTGCATCCGAGTCAATGCTGTGGTATTCGCCATCAAGCAATCTTACACTTAGATTAAACATCGGAAAGCCGGCCAGCACTCCATTAAACATTGCATCTTTAAATCCTTTTTCAACAGCTCTGATAAATTCTTTGGGAAGCCTACCACCTTTAACAGCATCAATGAATTCCAAACCTTTTTTTTGTTCATCATCCGGTGGTGACACTTCCACTAAAATATCAGCAAACTTACCTTTGCCACCTGTTTGCTTCTTATAAACCTCCCTGTGTTCTACTAATTCCTTTATAGCTTCCTTATAAGCTACCTGTGGTTTTCCTTTATTTACTTCAATATTAAATTCCCTTTTCAACCTGTCAAGGATAACCTCAAGGTGCAGTTCACCCATACCATTAATAATTGTCTGTCCGGTTTCTTCATCAATCCTGACAGTGAAGGTAGGATCTTCTTCTGCAAGTTTTTTCAAAGAGACAGCCAGTTTATCAATATCGTCCTGTTTTTTGGGTTCAATGGCCATATTTATAACAGGCTCAGGAAAGTGAATATTCTCAAGTAATACCGGATGCTTAATATCTGTTAATGTATCACCGGTGCGAATTTCTTTGAAGCCGACAGCAACAGCTATATCACCAGCCTCTGCCTGTTGTAATGCTTTCTGTTTGTTAGCATGCATTTGTAACAACCGAGCAATCCGTTCTTTTTTACCCGTATTAACATTGAGAACCTGGGTACCTGATTTCATTCTTCCGGAATATGTTCTGAAAAATGCAACACGGCCTACGAAAGGATCAGTGGCAATTTTAAAGGTAAGTGCGCTGAAAGGCTCTTCATAATTGGCTTTGCGTTGCTCTTCTTTTTCGGTGTATGGGTTTAATCCTGTTATAGGAGGTACATCTAATGGTGAAGGAAGGAAAGCAGTAACAGCATCAATGAGTTTTTGAACGCCGGTGTTTTTCAATGAAGCTCCACAAAGAACAGGTGTTATCTTTAAATTTAAGGTGCCGGAGCGAATTTCACTGAGAATCTCTTCCTCTGTTATTGATTGCGGATCATCCAAATATTTATTAAACAGATCTTCGTTTTCTTCAGCCACACCTTCAAGTATTTGATTGCGGTATTCATTGGCTTGTTCTATATGTTCTTCCGGTATTTCTTCCTCATAATATTTAGCACCCAAGGATTTGCTGTCCCATCTTATTGCTTTGTTTTTAACAAGGTCTATAACCCCTGAAAAATCATCTTCCGAACCAATAGGTAATTGTATTGGAATTGGTTTTGTGCCAAGTTTTTCTTTGATCTCGCTCAGAACCCTGAAATAATCAGCCCCTTGCCTGTCCATTTTATTAACATAGCTGATTCTTGGGACACGGTATTTATCAGCCTGACGCCATACTGTTTCAGACTGGGGCTCAACGCCACCAACCGCACAAAATATGGCAATAGCTCCATCCAATACCCTGAGTGAGCGTTCAACCTCAACCGTGAAGTCAACATGACCAGGCGTATCAATTATATTAATCCTGTACTGCTCGTCATTATAATCCCAGAAAACAGTTGTTGCTGCGGATGTAATTGTAATGCCTCTTTCCTGTTCCTGTATCATCCAGTCCATTGTGGCTGTACCGTCATGAACCTCTCCAATACGGTAATTGATTCCGGTATAATACAATATACGCTCTGTCGTCGTGGTTTTACCCGCGTCGATATGAGCCATAATGCCAATATTTCTTGTATATGTCAGTTTGTCTTTCATATTGTATTATAAACGGTTATTTTAAAACCTGAAATGTGAAAAAGCTTTGTTAGCTTCAGCCATTCTGTGAGTATCTTCTTTCTTTTTAAATGCTCCTCCTTCTTCTTTGTATGCCGACATAATCTCACCTGCTAACTTATGTTCCATATCTTTTTCATGACGCTTTCTGGCAAACTTTATCATGTTTTTCATACCTATCGACATTTTCCTGTTAGCCCTTATTTCAGAAGGAATTTGAAATGTAGCTCCACCAATTCTGCGGCTTCTAACTTCTAATGATGGTGTAACATTAGCCAGAGCTTTTTTCCATACATCCAATCCATTCTCGCCGGTCTTTTCCGAAACTATTTCTATAGCGTCATAAAATACTTTGAAAGCACTATTTTTCTTCCCTTTTAACATAAGATTATTTACAAATTTCGTCACCATAGGTTCATTAAACCTTGGATCGGAAAGAATCATTCTGGTTTTAGGTTTCGCTTTCCTCATTTATTAGTATTGATATTTTTTGTTAACTTAATTATTTCGGACGTTTTGTACCATATTTTGATCTTCTCTGCGATCTTCCTTCAACACCTGATGTGTCAAGTGCACCCCTGATAATATGATATCTTACCCCTGGTAAATCCTTTACTCTTCCACCCCTTATTAATACTATAGAATGCTCCTGCAAATTATGTCCTTCACCGGGTATATATGAGTTAACTTCCTTACCATTGGTTAACCTCACCCTTGCCACTTTCCTCATGGCAGAATTTGGTTTTTTTGGTGTTGTTGTATACACCCTCACACAAACACCCCTTCTCTGAGGACATCTGTCCAAAGCAGGTGATTTACTCTTTTCTGTTGTTTTCTTTCTTCCTTTTCTAACTAACTGCTGTATTGTTGGCATATCAAGTGTTTTAGAACATTTAACAAGCTCATTTTTTGAGCTTGCAAAAATACAAATAATAATTGAAAAACCTAATTAATTTATATTTAATTTAAAAATGTTGCTAAAAAAATGGAGGGATCAAGAAAATTTGAAACATAACACCAGGTTTTACCGATGTGGAAACCTATAATTGTTTCAATTTATCAGGTTCCCTCTACTTTTCAGCTATTTAAAAATCTCTCAATTTTGAGAGGTGCAAAGGTATGAATTAATTTATAAATAGCAATAAATATTACAGGGTTTTTACCTTTTCTCTTTTAAGAAAAGGCTTTGTGCTTTTCTTATTAAAAATAACAAAGCATTATTTTAATTCATATGATGCTAATTCTTAATAATCTTCCGCATATTGAAATTTTCTCCGTTGATAACCTGAATAAAATACACTCCGCTATTTAATTCACCAAGATCAAGCTTAACAGGTGATTTATTTAATTCCACCGAAAATACTTGCTGGCCCTGGACATTAAATACTTTAACTATTGCATCTTTCAGATTACCTTTAAGATTAATGTTGATAATTCCACTTGTCGGATTAGGATATATTTCACAGAAACCCGTAATTGCTCTTTCATCAATATCAATAATCGGTTCGCCTGTAATTACCACATCATCAATATAAATCATATTACCATGACCATTATATGATTCGAATGCTATCATTACATTTGGTACTCCAATCCACTCACTCAGGTCAATTTCATGACAATCATCACCATAACCATAACCACACCAGTCATATTTGTTTTGAGGCACGAAAGGATCATATGTGTTGGTGTGTGTGGCAAAATCATCTCCTGCTTCGAAAACTCTTTTCCAGGTGGTTCCACAATCATCAGATAATAAAATAATCAAAGAGTCGTATCTATCAGCATTATAATATGCATATGCATGTGTGAAACTCAAAACAACCGATTCCATATCTTTAAAATTAAGTATTGGTGTAATAAGCCTGTCACGTTCGCCTATTTCATCATACTGATAAAAATTCACCCATGCAGCTTTACGGCTGGGTAAATTACCTGACAGCTTATAATATCCGTCCCATGTAATATCGTCATCCGGATTTTCGATTGTCCAGTGATCTTTGAAATTGGCAACTTCGAATGTTTCTGTAAAGGGTAATGGCAGACCTCCTGCATTGATCAGTTCTTCTTTTGTTATCGAATTACTACCATTTTGATTAGTACTTGTTAAGGTTACCGCATAAGCTACTGCTTCGTTAAACTGAACCACAGGATTTTGTGAATAGGAGCCGGTTCCTTCAATAAAAGTCACCGTATTAGGTTCGAATTCCCAGTGCCAGGTATACGGTGAGTTCAATGACTTGTCTGTAAAAGAAACTGTACTATCAAGGCATATATTGGTTTTATCGGCATCAAACTCAGCAATTGGTAATGCATTATCAGTTACTGCAATATAATTCATTTTTGTTAAAGTATCACTTCCATTCCAGTTTGTTGCTATAAGTTTAACTGGGTAAGTTCCTTCAATGTTATAAAAAATATTTTCCGGATTTTGCTGATCTGAGGTTGAAGGTGTCCCTCCTTCAAATATCCATGACCATGATGTAACAGTATTTTTTGAACTATCTGTAAAACTCGCACTGCTTCCGGTAAGAACTTCCTGTGTATTAACTGTAAAATCAACTGAGGGAGCTTCGGAGGGCTGTGCATTAATTAATGCTGATTGCCAGTAAGAATAATTATGTGTTCCGGGGTGCAGGTTATCAACAGTGAAATATCCGTTATACAATCCTCCCCATCCCCAGTTAAAATGAAAGTATTCATCCTGATATCCGTCGCAGACAAAAGCATGACCGCCATCACCATACCCGCTATAATACATAGGGTGCTTTTCATCGATCTCGGTTATTAGCATATCTCTCCACTCATCGTCATTATAATCAGATTTATATTCCAATGATGCTTCCGGAGAATATCCGAAATAATTAATCAGAGCCGGACCAACATTTTCTGAACTGGCACCTGAGCCATTCGGACCATACATCATCTCAACAGCCACCCCGCAATGATAACCTATTTGTGCTATTTCAAAATTATCACTTGTAATATAGTCAGGCATTGCATCCCAATTATATGTTGTTGATCCGAAATCTACATAAAGATAACCGTAATCGGATTCATAGCCATGGGACCCTGTACCCTGTGGGGGATAATTATGATATTTCATAACCTGAGCCATAGCAACTGCAACACAACCAACACGGGCATGACCACATGCCCCGTAATAATCATCAGGGCATAGTTCATTGTAATAACAATCCTGATCCCACATAGTTTGAGTTAGTGGCCCTGCAGTACTTCGAACAGATGATCCGTTATTTTTGCTGTACTTGTCCCATGCACTTTCGATTTGCTTTGTTGCTTCTAAATTGTTTTCTTTTACATATTTTATCTGTTTTTTGAATTTTTGCAACCAGTTTTCCAATGCAGGAGGTAAATCTTTTCCACTGTATGTGCTCTCAAAAGAATAACCAATAACAGGAAAAACATCATCATCTGCTGAAATAATCACAAAACCATTTTCATCTTCCAGATTAAAAACATAAAACAAATCACTCTCATTATCATGAGCATTAATTATTTTATCTGAAAATGAGATATCCTCATATTTAACCTTTTTAAAAGAAGATGCTTTCTGGTAATACACATTTTTTGCTATTTCTCTCGCTTTTTCTTTACTGATATTATCAGCTATGACCAAAGGAACAGAAATAAACACAAGTATTATTATAAGTGTTATTTTTTTCATAATCAATTAAATTTTATTAATATCAATCCTATACTTTCGAAGACAATATAAATTAATATCAGGTTGTCCTATCTCCAAAATTAAATTAAAATTTAAACATTACTTTTGCATTATAAACGTTTTTGTTTTGGCAAATATTCTAAAAGACTTAAATAAAGAGCAACAGAAGGCTGTTGTCAATACCGAAGGAGCATCAATGGTAATTGCCGGTGCAGGATCGGGTAAAACCCGTGTGCTCACTTACCGAGTGGCCTATCTGCTAACACGGGGTATTGATCCTTTTAACATACTGGCTTTAACTTTTACAAACAAAGCTGCACGTGAGATGAAGGAACGCATTATTAAACTCATTGGCAGCACGGAAGGAAAAAATGTATGGATGGGAACATTCCATTCTGTATTTGCAAGAATTCTGCGCGTTGAGGGACATCATCTGGGCTACCCTCATAATTATTCAATTTATGATACGGATGATTCCAAAAGAATGATTAAATCGATTATCAAAGAATATAATCTTGATAATAAAATCTATCCTTTCAATTATGTATTGACAAAAATATCAAGTGCAAAAACCAATCTTGTTTCTGCAAAAGAATATAATAATAGTATTGAAATAACAAGTGCTGATGAGTCAGCAGGAAAACCCATGATGGGCAAAATTTATACGGTATACCAAAACAGGCTGCGGAAAGCTTTTGCAATGGATTTTGACGATTTACTTTTTAACACATATATCCTGTTGCGTGATTTTCCGGATATGCTTTATAAATATCAACAGAGATTCAAATATATTCTTGTTGACGAGTATCAGGATACCAACCATGCACAGTATATGATAGTTAAAACACTGGCAGCGAACAATGAAAATATATGTGTTGTAGGTGATGATGCTCAGAGCATTTATGCTTTTCGCGGAGCAAACATCCAAAATATCCTTAATTTCCAGAATGACTATCCTGATGCAAAGATATTTAAACTGGAGCAGAACTACCGTTCAACTAAAAACATAGTAGGTGCTGCCAATGGTGTTATTTATAATAACAAACGTCAGATTTACAAAGAAATTTGGACTGACAATGATCATGGCAACAAGATAAATATTCTTAAAGCAAATACTGATGGAGAAGAAGGTAAAATAATAGCAAATTCCATATTTGAAAATAAAATGAATTACCAGCTAAAGAACGGGGAATTTGCAGTATTATACCGTACCAATGCTCAATCAAGGGCAATAGAAGAAGCATTAAGAAGGTTAAATATTCCCTACAGAATTTTCGGGGGGCTATCTTTCTACAACCGCAAGGAGGTTAAAGACCTTTTAGCTTATTTCAGGCTGGTCATAAATCCAAGAGATGAAGATGCTCTTCTCAGAATAATAAATTATCCGTCAAGAGGAATTGGCAAAACCACTATTGAAAAACTTATTGTTGAAGCACATAAAACAAATAAAACCATTTGGGAGATTATTGACAAAATAAACAATATTAACCTGAACATAAGCTCGCCAACAAGAAACAGAATTGATGAATTCGCAACTATGATCAATAGTTTTGCCGCCGGTCTTAATAAAAAGAATGCCTATGACCTGGCAAAACATATTGCTTCTTCAACAGGATTGTTAAAACAACTTTACGAAGATAAAAGCCCTGAAGGTCTCAGCAGATATGAAAACATAGAAGAATTACTTAATGCTATCAAGGAATTTACTGAGAAGGAAAGAGAACTTGTTGAAGAAGAAAATGAAAAAAGCTCCATACGCACGCTTGATGAATTCATTCAGGAGGTTGCTCTACTTACCGACGCCGATAAAGATGATAAGGAAAATACCGACTATGTCTCACTAATGACGGTACACATGGCCAAAGGACTTGAATTTCCGTATGTTTATATTTCAGGTCTGGAAGAAAATCTTTTCCCCTCCATTTTGTCTTTAAACTCTCGTGATGATCTGGAAGAAGAAAGAAGATTATTTTATGTTGCACTAACGCGCGCAATGAAAAGCGTTACATTATCATATTCGGAAACCAGATATAAATGGGGTAATCTTACTATTTGCGAGCCAAGCAGGTTTATTGAAGAAGTACAAGAAAAATACATTGATGCGGTCAAAAAAGCATCGATACACAAATCAGATATTGAAGAACATAGTTCGGATAATAAAACAAATTACAAATCAGATATTTCAAAGATCAAAAAAAAGAACTTTACCAGGTTTAAAAATATTCAGCATTCATCCGCAGATTCATCCGAAACAATAAATACCATTAATGCGCTTCAAACAGGAATGGAAGTTGAGCACCCTGTATTTGGAAAAGGTAAAGTGCTGCAAATAGAAGGAAACGGAGCAAACAAAAAAGCCATAGTCTTTTTTGCAGGGATAGGGCAAAAACATTTGCTATTGAAATTTGCCAAACTAAAAATCATTGAATAAAATAATTTGTATATTTGTACGGTTTAATTGTATAAACAACTCTCCAAAAGAGTATAAATAAGGAGCGAGCAATTAATTATTCATTCATATAAATATAACCTAATTATCAATCATGGAATATAACACCACAAGAGATCAATTAGTCATTCCCGAATATGGTAGAAATGTACAAAAACTGATCAAATATGCTATTAAGATAAAAGACAAGAAAAAGCGAAATGAAATGGCTCATCTTATTGTTCATGTTATGGCACAGATGAATCCTCATGTCAGGGAAACGAGTGACTTTAAAAGAAAACTCTGGGATCATATTTTCATTATCTCAGATTTCAAGCTTGATGTTGATTCACCTTATCCCAAACCTTCACCTGATATTTTAACTGAAAAACCGAAGCAATTAAAATATAAGGAAGAAGACATCGAGTTCAGGTATTATGGAAAAAATGTTGAAAGGCTTATAAAGAAAGCTGCAGAATATAAGGATGGTGAAGAAAAGGATGCATTGATAAAAGCGATAGCCAACCATCTGAAAAAATCATATCTAAGCTGGAACAGGGAATCAGTAAGTGATAATTTGATCAACGAGCATCTCAAATCTATTTCTCATGGTAAACTTGAAATTAAAGAAGGAATGCAACTAAACAGCACCTCCGAAATTCTTGCCAAGACGAAGAGAAGAAGATTTAACAAAAAAAATATTTCAAATAGTAAAAATAATAATCACAAAAGAAGAATGTCGTCGAACATATAGTTCATGGCATAACCAGATTTATATAAATATAACATCCGGCAATCTGATTTTAAATAATTATCCGGATTTATAATTAAGTCATGAGTTCATTTAAAATCATTGGAGGAAAAAAGCTTACAGGTGAGATCACTCCTCAGGGTGCTAAAAACGAAGCTCTCCAGGTATTATGTGCTAGCCTGCTAACAAATGAACCTGTACATTACAGCAATTTACCCGATATAAGTGATATAAACAGGCTTTTGGAAATGCTAAGCGGTTTGGGTGTTAAAATCGAAAAGAAATCAAAATCCGAATATACCGTAACTGCAGAAAACATTGACCTTGATTACCTCAGAACTAATGATTTCAAAACTAAAGCCTCATCATTAAGAGGCTCTATAATGATACTTGGTCCTCTTCTTGCACGCTTTGGAAAAGCATATTTACCTCATCCCGGCGGAGATAAAATAGGCAGAAGACGACTTGACACACATTTTGAAGGGCTAACAAAACTTGGAGCAAATTTTAAATCTGACCATAAAAACAAATGTTATACCATTAAAACCACTCATCTTGAAGGCACATATATGCATCTTGATGAAGCTTCGGTAACAGGAACAGCAAATATGCTTATGGCTTCGGTCCTTGCAAAGGGCGAAACGATAATTTTCAATGCAGCCTGCGAACCATATATTGTTCAACTATGCAATATGCTAACTAAAATGGGAGCCAAGATAGAAGGAACAGGTTCCAACATGCTCAAGATTACCGGTGTTAAATCATTAGGAGGTTGCAAGCACAAGCTCTTATCGGATATGATTGAAGTTGGCAGTTTTATAGGACTGGCTGCCATGACGCAATCAGGAATAACCATCAATAATGTTGATATCAGCACATTAGGACTGATACCTGAAGTTTTCAAAAGACTCGGAATAACTATCAAACAAACAGGCAACAAGCTTGTCATTCCTCAACAAGACTATTATGAAATAGAAACCTTCATGGATGGTTCCATAATGACAATTGCTGATGCACCGTGGCCGGGATTCACCCCCGATCTGATAAGTGTTGTACTTGTTGTTGCTACCCAGGCAAAAGGCAGCATTCTCATACACCAAAAAATGTTTGAGAGCAGATTGTTCTTTGTCGATAAATTAATTGATATGGGTGCTCAGATTATCTTATGCGATCCCCACCGTGCAACTGTAATAGGTCTGAACAGAGAACATCCGCTCAGGGGCATAGAAATGGTTTCTCCAGACATTCGTGCCGGAGTGGCTTTGCTAATAGCAGCCTTATCTGCCGAAGGCGAAAGTATCATTCATAATATAGAACAAATAGACAGGGGATATCAACATATTGATGAAAGACTGAGAAAAATGGGTGTGGATATTAAACGGATCAATTAAAGATAATTTCCTTTATTACCTCTTTTCCAACTTCTTTATTTAGTAGCTGTTTTATTTTCTCCCTTGAATAGTTCAACTCATTTTTCAATGCAGGTGAGTCAATCACTGCAAAAAGTTTTTGCCTTTTTATATATAATTTTTTTGTATGCTTTGAGATAACCTTACCAACAACTTTATCCCAGGCATTCATAATTTTTGTTTCATCAAGTTTACTTTCTAAATGATAGCTTGTTAGCATCTCCTTTATTATATCCCTTAAAATACCATCGTTTGAGTTTTGCATTATAACCTGTTTAATTTTTATTCGGGTATAATATCACCATTCGATATTCTATATATTATATGATCTATCTTTATCTTGCCTAAAAGTCTTTCTATTCTTTGTCTTTGAGTATCAGTAATAAAAACTTGTCCGAAATTATCCTCGCTTGCTAATTTAATTAATTGTTCAACACGATTATCATCCAATTTATCAAAAATATCATCAAATAATAATATTGGTCTTATTCCCTTAATATCTTTTGTATAATCAAATTGTGCCAGCTTTATGGCTATTACAAATGATTTCTGTTGCCCCTGAGAACCAAATTTCTTTACCGGGAATTTATCTATTATAAAGTCCATATCATCTTTATGAATTCCAACAGTCGTATACCTGACAATCCGGTCTTTTTCTATTGAACTGTTAAGCAATTCCTGAAAATCATTATCATGAAGTTGCGAACTATAGTAAACATCAACTTTTTCCTTTCCCTCCGAAATAAAATCAAAATAATATTGGAACAGAGAAATAAACTCTTCAATGAAGTTCTTACGCTTTTTATAAATTTTTTTTCCAATATCGATCATTTGCTCACTCCATATATCCAGTGATACAGGATCAAAATAATCCTGTTCATTAAACTTTTTAAGCAATGCGTTTCTCTGCATCAAAGCTTTATTATAATTGATCAGGTCATCAAGGTAAATCTTATCAAACTGGGCAATAACACTGTCAATATATTTTCGCCTGGTTTCACTGCCCTCGTTAATTAAGTCACGATCGTAGGGGGAGCTCATCACCAGCGGCAGCAAACCAATATGATCGGCCAGTCTGTCATATTTTTTATCATTAAGTTTAAAAGTTTTACGCGCACCTAGTTTTTGAATACAGCTAACTTTATCTTTTATATCTCCGTTTCTCAAATAATTACCATGAATAGCAAAGAAATCCCTTTCGTGTTTTATATTTTGAGTATCAATAGGATTAAAAAAACTTTTACAAAATGAAAGATAGTATATAGCATCAAGCAAATTTGTCTTCCCTACTCCGTTATCGCCTATAACGCAATTTATCTTGGGTGAAAATTCAAGCTTTGCATTATCATAATTTTTAAAATTAGTAAGGGAAAGTTGACGTAAATACATTTTAAAACTTATCGATTTTTTTTGCAATTTTTTCAATCAGCCACATCGGTGTTGATGTTGCACCTGAAATACCCACATCCTTAATTCCTTCAAACCACTCCTTTCTCAAATCATCCGGTGAAGATACGAACCTGGAATTTTTATTTTCCTTTCGGCAAATATCAAACAGAAACCTACCATTTGAACTTTTCTTTCCTGCAACAAAAATGATCATTTCATGATCATTTGCAAATTTCTTAAGATCATCTTTCCTGTTTATCATCCAGTTACAGATCGATTCTTCAATCCTTATATCATCATTTTTTCCTTTTGTTAAACCCAATATCTTATCTGCAATTTGCCTGTATACCTGAGGGCTTTTAGTTGTCTGTGCAAATAACCTTATAGGTTTCTCCGGATCTATTTTATCCACTCCTTTAAGATCCTCAATTATAATTGCATTATAATCACATTGCCCGTCTAATCCAATAACTTCAGGGTGTGTTCTTTTTCCGTATATAACAACCTGCCCATTTTTATCCATTACTTCCAAATATGCCTTTCTAACTTTATGCTGAAGGCTTTTTACCACCTTGCAGGTTGCATCGATAATACGGTTATAATTTTTCTCTGCTCTCTTATATATTTCAGGCGGTTCACCATGTGATCTAATCAACAATTCTGAATATCGTATATCATTTAAATCTTTCCGTTCTATTTTTTTTAAACCAATACTGTTGAGTCGTTCAACCTCTTCAGGATTATGTACAATATCACCAAGGCAAAGTAATTTTCCCTGCTGCCTGATTTTTTCTTCCGCTATTTTTATCGCATTTATTACTCCCGGACAAAAACCCGCACTTTTCTCAATAGAAATTTTCATGATTTAAAGGATAATAATTTGTAAAAATAACCAAAATAACAGAGTTCTTTACTTCCATTAGAAATACCAATCTAATCTATTTCTAATGAAGTAATGTTATTTTTTTGAAATAAAATCAGAAAGATTAGTTGTAATGGTAATATAATTCGGAGATCCTACCAAATGATATGCCGAACGTGCATAACTAAAATGGAACTTGGATATTCTGAAACCAAAGCCCCATGAAAAACCAACAGTTGAAAGCTTGGATTCAACTTTCATCTCCTGCCTTCTTCTGTAATTATACCCCGCCCTGACATAAAAATTCTTGAATATATTTACTTCTCCACCTATAACAATATGCCTCATAAATTTATCAGCAAAATCACCCACAGCAGTCTGTTCATCGTCGGAATCTTCAAAAGGTTCTGAATTATTAGTAACTATTCGTTGATCAGGATAGGTCAGGTCCCATTTTTCAAGATGAGTAAACAGGATTGAATATCTGAATGGAGTATGCGAAAGTTTTTGTGAAATACCCAATTGTATCTCGAAAGGAAGATTTTCACTGTTTCCCGTATTGTAGGAATAAAGCTGCAATCCTATGTTTTTTGCAATCAGCGAGGCGGTAAATCTGGATCCGGGATGGTAATATGTTCCAGCAACATCAACAGCAATTCCAAATGAACTATAACTTTCGAAAGAAGAATAAATGGCTTTAAAGTTTGCTCCTATGGAAAAGTTTGAATCGAGTGTCCTGCCCCAGCCAATATTCAGAGCCATTTCCTGGGCTGTAAACTCACCTATCTTTTCACCAGTATGATCTGTCCAATCAAATGTTCCATAATTTATATATTGCATAGTGGCAACATACGAACCAATCTTGGGAAATGTCTTTGAATAAGAAGCAAAACCATAATTTATATCTGAATAATAATCGACAAAACTTAATGCAAAATGATTATTCATTTCATTGCTGATAAGAGAAGGATTTGCAAGTGCCAATGTAATATCATCGTCTTTTATTGTTAAGAAATTACTTCCCATAGAAGCAATACGGGCAGAATTGGAAAGATTAAGAAATTCATAGGTATTATCTCCACCGATTTGTGCAAATGACTTGCTGTTAATAATTTGTGTAATTATAAAGAAGAGGATTAAAAGCTTTAAATAATTTTTCACTGTTTTGCGTATTTCAATATTTATATAACAATTAAAAAGGTTAACGAAAAAATATCTCAATTATGATTAATAATATAATTTGATTTACGAAATAGTAAGTATCTTTACAAAATCAATATTAGCAAAATTCTTTAAATATCCAGGGAATCGACATGAATAAGAAAACCATTCTTATTGTAGAAGAAAAAGGCATAACAACCAAAGACCTTGAATCAAAACTACCCGGCTCTGAATTTAACATAATAACTGCAAAATCTGCTGATGAAGCACTTCAAATAATATCAGATAAGAACACTAATATTAAAAAATTATTTATTATTTGTCGTGATATCAGCAATAACAAAGAAGAAGAATCAAAACTCAGGAAGGAACTCCTTAAAGCATTTACAGATGCAATGCCTGACCTTGGTATATTATTTGACGAAGACGGTTATCTTATTAATGTATTTGCCAGTGATAAAGATATGTTGTACAGACCTACTGAAGAAATTGTTGGTAAAATTATTATTGATATCCTTCCGGTAAATCTTGCCAAAGACGGTATGAACGTTATTAAAAAAACCATAGAGACTGGCAAATCGCAAAAATATGAGTACTTGTTAAAAGTCAGGAAAGGCTTTAAATGGTTCGAAGGAAAAACAAGTTTAACGGAAATAACTAAAAACAATAAACATTATGTTGTTTGGATAGCAAGGGATATAACTGAAAGCAAGAAACTTGAAAAAACCCTTATTAATGCAAAAAAAGCAGCAGAAAAGGCCAATAAAGCCAAAAGCGAATTTTTATCCAGCATGAGCCATGAAATCAGAACACCTATGAATAATATAATAGGTATGGCCGATCTTACCCTTGATACAGAACTTAATGCAGAACAACAAGAATATTTGGATATTATTAAATCCTCATCAACTCATCTTTTGGACATCATCAATGATATACTTGACCTTTCAAAAATTGAGGCCGGAAAGATATTGATAGTGCAAAAAAAATTCAATGTAAAAGATACAATTAAAGAAGTAATTCAATCGCTTAATCCCAAAGCTGTTCAGAAAAAACTTAAACTTGACTACCAGATAAATGATAAAATTCCCGTAAACTTAACAGTTGATCAAATACACTTAAAACAAATCTTATACAATTTAGTAGGAAATGCCATTAAATTTACTGAGGAAGGAGGTTGTTTCATCAGGGTAAATTTCAATCAGGCACAGCAAGAAAAATCAAATAAGATAAGACTGCAGTTTTCAGTTGAAGACACCGGTATCGGGATAGAGGCAACAAAAATGGATTCTATTTTCGAATCATTCTCGCAGGCACATATTGAAAAAACAAGAGAATACTGTGGTACCGGTTTAGGCTTATCAATAACAAAAAATCTTGTGGAGAAACTTGGCGGAAAGATCTGGGTGGACAGCGAAACTAATGCCGGATCAAATTTTTACTTCATTCTTCCATTTAATACTTTAATAGAAAAAGAAACATCATCTACAACCTATAGCAAAAACCCCAAAGAAGAAACACTATCCGAATCTGATTTTCTAAATATCTTAATAGCTGAAGATAATTTACTTAATCAAAAACTCATTGTTAGGTTACTCAGCAAGCGAGGTCACTTATGTACAGTTGCTGAAAACGGTATAAAAGCCATTAAAAAACTGGAAAATGGGAATTTTGATGTCATATTCATGGATATCCAAATGCCAGAGATGGATGGCGTAGAAGCAACAAAAGTAATCAGAAGCAGCACATCCAAAAAATACGATCCTGATATTCCCATCGTTGCAGTTACCGCCTATGCCTTTGAGGAGGATAAGCAGAAATTTCTTGACATAGGCATGAATGATTTCATCCCAAAGCCTATTAACAACAAAAAGCTTGATAACGTATTGAAAATGCTTCTCGAAATGAAGAAGATAAAATTAAATGAATAAACTATAATTATCTTTCCATTTTGCTTACTGTACCCGTACCACTTATATGTGTTCTTAATTCAGGGCTTCCTGAATATTTTACATCACCACTTCCATTAATAGAAACGTCGAGATAATCATGAGCATATACATAACATTCACCCGATCCGCTTATATCAATATCAGTTTTATACGTAGTGAGTTCTTCAGCCCTTACCTTTCCTGATCCGGAAATATCAACTCTAAACTTTTCTGCTGTTCCTTTAAGAATAATATCACCGGAACCCGAGATAGACGCTCCAACTTTGTTCGAGACCAGTTGAAGATCAACATCGCCGGAGCCATCAATTTCAATATCAATTTTTTCTGTATTGAACACATCCTTTCCAATAATATTTCCCGAGCCGTTTATCTCAATCTCTTCTAATTTGTTAGTTGATAAATAAATAATCACCTTTTTGTAGTCAATAAAACAACCTTTATCAAAATCGATTTCCAATCTGTTTCCTCTAACCTCAGTTCTTAAGTGACTTAATATATTTTCCTGAGCTTCGATCTTCATTATATACGTGGTGTCATTGCTTAAATACACTTCCGCATTTATATCCAGTTCAATCGAATTGAAAGGCTTAATTTCCCTGGTTTCGGAAATAACTGGGCCTGTACCTTGCATGCAATCACATGCAAATAATAATAAAATTAAAAAAAGAATTCCCGTAATTGATAATAAATTTTGTTTCATTTTATTTGGTTTTTGTGAATTTAATCTTGTTTAATAATAATCAGAACAAGTATACATTTTTTTCCATTACTGAATTATTAATAAGTATAAATAATTTTGCTGAAAGATTTTTTATCCGGTTTTCTGATTTCAATAATGTACATACCTGATCGGATCAAATGATTATTATTTTTGTTTGCATGCCATACAATATTATGCTTTCCTTTATTCTGGTATTTATTTATCAATTTACCATTAATGTCAGGTGGTTCGTATTGATGTTCGCAAAAATGCTTCCAATTATACAGATGAAGTTGTGTAAAATCGATGTCGGGATGCTGACAAATAACAGGATCATTTACCGAAATGCTGTAACTTAACGAAACAAGATCATCTTACGTGATACATTTAATGAAAGCAGACATTTCAAGTATCCAATTTTCAATTTCCTGCACATGATCATCATAATAAGGGAACTTGTATTCAAAGTAAATAGATTAAGACATCAAGCCACGGCCTTTTTTCACTATTTTATTTTCTCTTTGAAGATCGGAAATTATTTTATCGAGTATTCCGTTAATAAATATTCTGCTTTTATGGGTACTAAACAATTTGGCAAGTTCAATGTATTCATTGAGCGTAACCTTAACAGGGATTGAAGAAAACTCGAGTAATTCTGCAATAGCTATTATAAGTATTAATTTATCCATGGTGGCAATCCTTTCCAATTCCCAGTTCATGGCACGCTCCTTTATCATTTTTTCATATTCAGTTCTATTTAAAATAGTTTTTCTGAACAAAAGAATAATAAAATCTTTGTCCTCGTTATCTTCAGATTCACCGCTTTTTAATGCTGAGGGCAAGGGCTTATCATCATCCCATGATTCATCAAATAATTTTACAGTTTTAATCGCCATCCATATAGCAATAAAATAATCCGAAGCCCAATAAATATTTCTGTCCTCAAAATACAACTCAAGTCTGGAATACTCAGAAATAAACTTTTTTAATATTTTAATAACAATTTCTTTATCTTCATTATATGAATCACTATCAGATTCAATATATAATCTATATTCCTTGCTATTTTTTATTTCCTGATAGATATTCCTTATCATCCCCTCTTCATCATTCCAGTTAATTTTATAACGGTCAATATTCTTCTGTAATGATTTATTATCAGAAATTTGCTTAATAAATTTATTATCAATGAATTTTGTATTCGGATTCAAATCATCCTCGGTTGGTAAAAACTTTTTTTTGGCTTCTTCAATGCGTTTTTGAGCAAATTCGAATATGCCGGTCAGGAAAGTAAGTATATAAATGTATTGTTCATATAATTTTTCGATGCTTTTTAACAGCTGTTTTTCGCCAAGATCAAGATTATCATTGTCTGACTGGCAAAAAGCATAAATCAACTGTAACACCTTTATTCTTAAGTGTCTTCTACTTAACATCTATTGTAAATGAACTTATAGATTTAACAATATACATGCAAAAATACACTAAATTATTTACTTACTTAATTAAAAAAATGCAACCATTAAACATATTTATTTGTCATTAGTAATAAAAATAATATAACCTATCCAATAATATGCATAAAAAGCTAAATCTCCTTGCATATTCCTTTGAAATTTTTATAATATTTATATATTTGCGTATAAAGTAGTAAGGAATTATTAATCAACAAATAGTAAAATGGAAGAGTCTGACAAGAAACCGAAAAGGCAAGAGATTTTTTCGCGCACTGTAAGAGCAGGAAAGCGGACATATTTTTTTGATGTGAAATCTACAAGATCGGGCGAGTATTATTTAACGATCACAGAAAGCAAAAGAAGATTTAATAATGAGCAGGGGAAATTTTACTACGAAAAACATAAAGTGTTCCTCTACAAAGAAGATTTTGAAAAATTCACAAATGGGATGAAAGACACTATCTATTTCATTCAAAATGGCAAACCACCTGAAGGGGAAGCGGTAGAAGAAAAGCAAACCGAAGAAAAAATCAAAAAGCCGGAAAAAGCTGAACAAGAGCATGAAAACCCTGTATCTAAAGTTGAATTTGAAGACCTCGACAAGGAAACCAAGAAGGAAACCGAAGAGGTAAAGACCGAAAGCAAAACTGATAAGGAAAAGCCTGAAGCTAAATCTGGTGAAAAAAAACCTGAAGATAAATCTGGTAAGGAAGAATTTGAAGATAAAAAAAGCAATCAATAAAATAATCTATAAAATAACCTGAAAATTAAGCTGTCTGGTAAATAAGGCAGCTTTTTTTTAAACTTATTAACAAAACACCTTTCTCAGTTAATAACTTAACATTTAACAATAAAAAAAATTACTTCAATTATTTTATTTTTGTAATCAATGGAATCATACTTTTTTAGTAAATAATTATAAATCACCGGTATGGGTAAAATAATAGCTATAGCAAATCAAAAAGGTGGTGTAGGTAAAACCACAACCGCAATTAATCTGGGAGCAAGTTTTGCGGTTCTTGAATATAAAACATTAATCATTGATGCGGATCCACAAGCCAATGCCACTGCGGGTCTGGGTTTTGATCCGAAAAATATCAAGACTAGCATTTATGAATGTGTCATTGATGATATTGATCCTCAGAATATTATTTTAAATACAAGCACACCAAACCTTGACATTTTACCTGCCCATATAGATTTGGTTGGGGCAGAAATTGAAATTATAAATATGCCGAACCGCGAGAAAATGATGCGTAAGGTGATAAAAAAGATTAAAGAAAATTATGATTTCATTATTATTGACTGCTCTCCTTCTCTGGGCCTTATAACTGTTAATGCATTAACTGCTACTGATTCGGTAATAATTCCTGTACAATGCGAATACTTTGCACTGGAAGGATTAGGTAAGCTTTTAAATACAATTAAAATAGTACAAACCCGTTTTAATCCCAATCTTGATATTGAAGGTATTTTGCTAACCATGTATGACAAGCGCCTTAGATTATCCCGACAAGTTGTGGAAGAAGTTAAAACTCATTTTCAACAAATTGTTTTTGATACTATAATAAACAGAAACACACGTCTAAGCGAAGCGCCCAGCTTCGGTGAAACAATTATTATGCACGATGCCGAAAGTACAGGTGCAATTAATCACCTTAACCTCGCAAGGGAAATATTACAAAAAAACGATATGACTAACGTTAATCAATCTGATAAACAAATAAATATAACTAATGAGCAATAAAAAGAAGGCACTCGGCAAAGGACTCTCAGCTATCTTATCCAGCCCAGATACAGATATTACTTCAAAAGATATTTCCGGCAACTATGTTGTTGGAGCCGTTGCAGATATAGATATCAGTATAATATCATCAAATCCTTTTCAACCAAGAGATAAAATAGATAAAGCATCAATACAGGAGCTTGCTGATTCTATTTCCGAACAGGGTATCATACAACCTCTTACAGTGAGAAAATTGGGATATGAAAAATACCAGCTAATAGCAGGAGAAAGAAGGTTAAAAGCAGCCGAAATTGCCGGATTGGAAGAAGTACCTTGCTATATCAGAGTAGCCAACGACGAACAAATGCTTGAAATGGCCCTGGTTGAGAATATACATCGTGAAGATCTTAATTCAATAGAAATTGCAATAAGCTACAACCGGCTTATCGAAGAATGTAAACTTACCCATGAAAAACTCAGCGATAAAATAGGAAAAAACAGAACTACAATAACCAATTATCTCAGACTACTTAAATTACCCGCAGAAATACAACTAGCCCTTAAGGATGAAAAAATAACTATGGGGCATGCCCGGGCATTGATAAATGTGAAAGATGAAAAAGGACAAAACTATATCCTGGATCAGATTATAACTAATGAATTGTCGGTGCGCGAAGTGGAGAAATTGGTCAGAGATTATAATAAAAAAGATATTCAGACAAAATCGCCCAAAAAGCCACCTCCGTTACCCGATCAATACAAAACAATACAAAGTTCTTTGCAAAGCATGTTAAAAACAAATGTAGCACTAAAAAGAAATAATAAAGGCAAAGGACAAATCGTTATTCCTTTCAATTCAGATGAAGAGTTTGAACGGATCATCAACATTATCAAAGAAAAATAGTCAAGAAGATTTGCGGATAAATAAAATATCCGGTAATTCAAAATTCTTGAGAAATAATACCGTATCCAGCATATCATTATTTGTATTTATTATTTGCTTGCTAATAAATCTGGCAGGCTTCCATTCAAAAGCTAACGCACAGAAGAAAACTGAAACGGCAAATGATACAGTAATATTCAAAAAACATTCGCCTCATAAAGCAACTTTATATGCAATGGTATTACCCGGATTAGGTCAGGTATACAATAAAAAGTACTGGAAAATACCAATAGTCTATGCCGGATTTGCTGTTTTTACATATTTCATCATTTTTAACCGCACAGAATATATAGAGTACCGCGATGCATATGATTATGTTACCAAAGGTGATACATCTTTTCCGATCGACAACAAATACATTTATAAATACAATAAAGATCAATTAATAAGCGGAAGGGACTATTACCGACGAAATCTTGAATTAACATATATTCTCACAGGGGTATGGTATATATTAACCATTCTTGATGCAGCAGTTGATGCCCACCTTTTTGATTACGACATCAGTGAGGATTTATCCTTACGGTTTAAATCAATACCAAGGGAACATTATTTTCAACCAAGCTTCACCCCCGGTATAAGTCTGGTTTACAAATTTTAGGTACACAATCTTAAAATAACAATGCTATATGCATGATAAGATATTCAATACATTTGTTACTTTTGCCGTCAGATATCAGTAATAAATATATATATGAAAAATCTATTTTTACTTCTTTGCATAATTTTGATTAGCCTTAATAGCTCTTCTCTGGCACAAACATCTTTTCCTGATACGAGCTGGACTGCACAAACGTCAGGTGTTACAGAAAACCTGCACGTTATTGCTTTTACTGATACCCTGAATGGCTGGATTGCAGGCAGCAAATCAATACTGCACACAACAAACGGCGGGCAGCAATGGAAGATAACCGACAGCCTGACTTCAGAAAACCAAAACATAAAAGACTTACTTATATTAAGTGACCATAACCAATGGATGATCATTGAAAAAGATTCCATGAATTCATTAGGGGAAACAATAATCACCATATCCTCAATTTTAAATAAAAACGATAGCGGGACACAATGGACAACAAAATTTGAAACGGATGAATACCGCCTGCAAAAGATATATTTTATTGATTCGTTAACCGGTATTGCAATAGGAAGCAAAGGTTGTATTTTCAAAACCGAAAACAGCGGTGAGGAATGGCTGCTTTCTGACACATTTAATGTCTTGCTCAAAGGCTTATTTTTCATCAACGAAGGTACAGGATGGATAGTCGGTGATGATTCAACTGTATTAAAAACTACTGACACTGCAAAAACCTGGGTAATCAAAAACGGTTTACCAGAATACTCATCATTAAACTGTGTTTATTTCATAGATGAGATGAATGGATGGACAGGTGGAAGCATTGGAAGGTTATTTTCGACAAAAGACGGTGGAGAAACATGGAAATTACATCAGTTTGATTATTACGACTATTTTTATTCTTTATATTTTAAAAACGATTCAATCGGATGGGCATGCTCTGCATCAGGAAGATTGCATTATGCTTTAGACGGTGATACTACCTGGCTGCTGGATTCATTAGGAATAAATAACCTTTACGATATATTTTTTATTGATGACAATAAAGGATGGATAGTAGGACAAAATGGGTTAATTCTTCATACGAAAAACGGAGGTGGTGAAGTAAACATTAAAGAACCTAAGCCTGTCAATAATAATATGACTGCTAAAATTTATCCAAATCCCTTTTATGACCAGTTGATGTGTTCTATTAAAACGGATATCCCCCGCCAAATATTAATTCAACTCTTCGATATCCAAGGCAGGAAACTATCTTCAGTTAACAATTTAGTTATCAAAGAAACTCACTCAATAAATCTTCATAATCTATTTGGTAAATATTTTAATAAATCCAATGGAATTTACTTGATACGAATTTCTGATGGATACACATCTTTAGATTTTAAAATAATCAGATCAAATCCTTAATTCAAATTTTTTTAACAATAATATGTCATACTTTTACAATTTCACCGTTAATCTAAAGTAAATTTTTTAATATGCTACTCTTATTTATTTTATTACCAGTAAGCTTTACCATACCCAGTGTATTTGCATGGCAGGTTTTTATGAAAGCAGGAGAACCAGGATGGAAAACATTAATTCCCTTTTACAACTTATATATTTGGCTTAAGCTAATAAATAAGCCACTTTGGTGGTATATTTTTCTGATAATCCCTTTCATTAATGTATTTGTATTTATGTTAATGATTGTTGAAATGTTGAAATGCTTCAATAAATTCGGATTAGGTCAGCAGGCATTAGCAGTAATCTTTCCATTTTTCTATTTACCTTACCTGGGATTATCATCAAAAGAAAAATATCTCCATCCTTCAAAACGTCCAAAGAGGAAGAAAAATATTGTCAGAGAATGGGTAGACGCAATTATATTTGCTGTTATAGCTGCTACAATAATCAGGACATTTTTAATAGAAGCATACACCATACCAACCTCCTCTATGGAAAAGTCACTTCTTGTGGGTGATTATCTTTTTGTCAGCAAAATCAGTTATGGGCCAAAAGTCCCCAACACTCCTTTGTCTTTTCCTTTCGTTCATCACACTCTACCTTTTACTAAAGATACAAAGTCATATGTAGAATGGATCAAATTACCTTATTACAGATTTCCCGGATTTGGACAGATCGAACATAATGATGCGGTAGTATTTAATTATCCGGCCGGAGATACGGTTTCCTTAAAATTTCAGAGCAATATCAGTTATTACAGTCTGGTAAGGGAATACGGCAGAAAAAGAGTCTTAAATGACGAAAGGAATTTCGGGGAAATTGTTGCCAGACCTGTTGATAAACGGGAAAATTATATTAAAAGATGCATAGGTCTGCCCGGTGACACATTAGAGATCATCGATCAAATTGTATATATAAACGGAGTAAAAAACATTAATCCGGGTAAAAAGCAATTTCATTACATAGTTAAAACAGACGGAACGAGAATTAATCCAAGAGTCCTTGAAAGAATGAGAATCACAGAAAAAATGATGACAGGAAGGCCCGGTGAATATGTTATTACTCTTACTGATGATGCGGTTGAAAAAATAAAACGGTTTACAAATATTCATTCAGTTGAGAGAATAATTCATGAAGACGGAAAATGGGATCCAAGTGTATTCCCTCATGATTCTGCATACCATTGGAATCTTGATAATTTCGGACCTCTATACATACCTAAAGAAGGAGACACACTTGAGCTAAATAAAACAAATATTTTTCTCTATGATAGAATAATAAATGCATACGAAGAAAATGATCTCAAAGTAAAAAACGGAAAGATATTTATTAATGGAAAAGAAAAGGATAAATATATAGTTCAAATGAACTATTATTGGATGATGGGAGACAATCGCCACAATTCAGCCGACTCAAGAGTATGGGGCTTTGTTCCGGAAAACCATATCGTTGGCAAAGCTGTATTTGTATGGTTATCTCTTGATCCTAACGAGCCCCTGTTCGGTGGTAAGATCAGATTTAATAAAATGTTTCGTTTAATAAATTAATAAAAATATTAGGGCATTATTAATTATAAACCCCGTAATTTTGTATAATAAAACAAAAAAATAAATCATGAAAAGTATCTTAAAAACATCAGTATTAATTATCACTTTGTTAATTGCATTCTCAACCACAACTTTAGGTGGAAATAAACCTTTTGAAGGTATAATCACATATAAGATCAGTTATCCTGACAGTGATTTTGATGCACAAACCATGTCTATGTTGCCAAAAGTAGCAACTGTTTATATAAAAGATCATATGATCAAATCGGAAGTCAGCACCGGCATGGGCATGCAGGCTACCATATTTAATTCAAAAGACAAAACCTCAGTCAGTCTTTTGGACATGATGGGACAAAAATTTGCAATTCACACAGGAGCTGATCAATATGATGAGGAATTGGAAAACTATGAATCCGAGGTGGATAATACAACAGAAACCAAGATAATTGCAGGTTATGAATGTAAAAAAGCAATTGTCCATGTGAAAGATAAAAAAACCGGCAGTAGTTTTGATTTTACTGTCTATTACACAGATGAATTGAATACCGACAATATAAGTACAAGCAATGCCATGTTTAAAGATATAGAGGGCATGATGCTTGAATATGAAATGGAAAAAAATAATATGAGCATGAAATTCAGCGCAATAAGTGTTAAAAAGAAAAACATTAAGGACAAAACATTTGAAATTCCGGAAGATTACAAGGAAACGACAAAGGAAGAATTTCAGCAAAACTTCGGAGGTTAAAATATCAGATTAATAATAACAGCTAAATCCTCTGTCTCAGGGCAGAGGATTTTTATTTACTGTTTCAGAATCACTTGTTTTTTATAAATTTGTTATACAGTAAAAACAAATAAATGCCTAAGAAAGCAAATACATATAAAGACAGAAAAAATATAAAAAAGAAAAGGAAAAACAGGGCTTTTTCTCAAAGTAAGAAAAAGTCGTCAAATTCAGAAAAAACAAGAAAAATTCTGGGCTTTTTTCTTATTCTTTTTTCCTGTTTTTTGTTATTTGCTTTTATTTCCTACTTTTTTACATGGTGGATTGATTATGATAAAATCTCGCAAAGCGTTTTCCCTGACCTGAGTGGTAAAGTAGAAATCCATAACTGGACTGGTTACCTTGGCGCCTTTTTTTCTAATCTGCTAATCAAGAATTGTTTCGGTATATCATCATTTCTTATTTTATTGATTTTATTTGTTTTGGGTTTTAAACTCGCACTCAACCTAACTATATTGCCATTATGGAAAACCTTTAAATACAGTGTGATCTTTATTCTTTGGCTTTCCCTGACTTTTGGATTCATGTTTAAAAACACCGATCTGGCAATACTCGGTGGTGTATTCGGATACGAAGGATCGCAGTGGCTTGAAGCTATTCTTGGAAAGATAGGAACAGGCTTCATATTATTCTTTATTCTTTTGGTTATTATTATCATTACTTTCAATTTCCCTCACTTTATCAAGAAACGCATACAGAAAGCAAAAACCAAAGAAAAGGAATCATTCGAAACACAACAATACCAGACAAAGCCACAGGATAATGATAAATACAATACTGTAGAATTTTCTGTTACAGAAGATGAAGATTTTGAAAAGCCCAATGTGGATAATCCTGAAGAAACCACCGGACACACTGGATCAAATATAGATACTAAAGATAAAGACATTGAATTTACTATTGAAAAACCCCCGGAAGAAGAAACCATCACATCGGATCAGGAAACCGGGCATAAAGCGATAAATACGAAATATGATCCAACACTAGACTTGCCTCATTATAAAATACCGCCTCTTGATCTGCTGGATGATTATGACGGATCAACCATTAAGGTACAAAAGGAAGAACTCGACACAAACAAAAACCGCATTGTAGAAACACTCGATCATTATTCAATCAGAATCAATAAGATCAGGGCAACTATTGGTCCGGCAGTTACTCTTTATGAAATTATTCCGGCCCCGGGTATTCGTATTTCCAAGATCAAAAATCTTGAAGACGACATTGCATTGAGTCTTGCCGCATTAGGGATCAGGATAATTGCACCTATTCCCGGCAAAGGCACAATAGGTATTGAAGTACCAAATCAACATCCAGAGATAGTTTCATTAAAATCGATACTGGTATCAAATACATTTAATTCGGTAAAAAACGAATTACCTTTAGGAATAGGTAAAACAATTGCCAATGAACCTTATGTTGTAGATCTTACTAAGATGCCCCATATTTTAATAGCAGGTGCAACAGGCCAGGGTAAATCGGTTGGGTTAAATGCAATGATCACATCACTGCTTTATAAAAAACACCCCGCCCAGGTTAAGTTTGTATTGGTTGATCCAAAAAAAGTTGAATTGTCGCTATTTTCAAAGATCGAAAGGCATTTCCTGGCCAAAATGCCGGATACAGAAGAAGCCATTGCCACCGAAACCAGGACTGTGGTCAAAACACTGAATTCATTAAATATTGAAATGGACAACCGTTATGATCTTCTGAAAGATGCCCAGGTAAGAAATGTAAAAGAATATAACGATAAATTTATCGCCCGTAAATTAAATCCTGTTGAAGGACACAGGTACCTGCCTTATATAATATTAGTTGTGGATGAGTTCGCTGATCTAATTATGACAGCGGGAAAAGAGATTGAAAATCCCCTCACACGTCTTGCCCAGTTATCAAGAGCTATCGGTATCCACCTTATCATAGCTACCCAGCGGCCCTCCGTCAATATCATCACAGGTACCATAAAAGCTAATTTCCCGGCCAGAATTGCATACAGGGTTATCTCAAAAGTCGATTCAAGAACTATTCTCGATTCATCAGGAGCCGATCAGCTTATCGGTCGTGGTGACATGTTATTATCAACTGGAAAAGAATTACTAAGACTCCAATGTGCATATGTTGACACATCAGAAGTTGACAGGATAACCGAATATATCGGTTCTCAAAGAGCTTTACCCAATGCATTCCATCTGCCTGAATACGAGGATGAAGAAGGAGAAGCTGCCGGTGAAATTGATGCCAATGACAGGGATGAACTCTTTGAAGAAGCAGCAAGGCTAATTGTACAAACTCAACAAGGATCCACATCTTTATTACAAAGAAAACTAAAACTTGGATATAACCGGGCCGGTAGAATCATTGACCAATTGGAAGCAGCCGGCATAGTAGGACCCTTTGAAGGAAGTAAAGCACGCGAAGTTAAAGTAGCAAACGAATTTGCATTAGAACAATATCTTAAAGACCTGGATAAAAACGATTATTGATTATGAAAAAACTTTTATTAATAACACTTACATTGATTTGCACTTATTCGTTTTCTCAAAGAGATAAGAAAGCAACAGAAATACTTGATTCAGTGATAAATAACACCAATAGTTATAATAACTTTAAGGTGGATTTTACTTACAGTATGAAAAATGAAGATGCAGGCATTGATGAAAGCAAGGATGGGTCAATTACCGTTGAAGGTGACAAATACAGGTTAAACCTGGCAAACCAGATAGTAATATGTGATGGAACTACAGTATGGACTTATCTTCTGGATGATCAGGAAGTTATGATTAATTCTGTTGAGGAATCTGATGAATCCATAACACCTACTAACCTGCTTAATAAATACAACGAAAAATACAAATCGAAATTTGTCGGTGAGGAAAAAGATAATGGTAACATACTGGAAATTATCGAACTAAAACCTGAAGAGGGAAAAACATATTCCAAAATCGAAATAAGCATAGATAAGAACAAAAAACTTATACACAATTTTATTATATACGATAACAGCGGATCAACATATGCATATCAAATTAACCAGTTTAAACCTGATGTTGAAATAAGCGATACACTGTTCAACTTTAATGAATCTAAACATTCTGATGTTGATATAATAGATATGCGATATTAGTATAACGTTTTAAACTATTGCCAATTTCTGAAGTCAAATAAAAAAAGCAGTCAAGTTGACTTTTCCTGCTGATGAAATAATACTAAGATTAATTAAAAATATTGAAAGTCAGGAAAGAGGTTTTAAACTACTGATACAAAAATATCAAAGGCCCGTTTACTGGCATGTTCGGCGTATTGTAATTAATCATGATGATGCCAATGATGTTACCCAGGAGGTGTTCCTTAAAATCTGGAAAAACATCTTTCAATTCAGAAAAGAATCAAAATTATTTACATGGATATATCGGATCGCCACAAATGAAGCTCTCATATTCATAAAAAGAAAAAAAAGAAGAACCATATTCTCGATGGATAATTTCAACGAATCATTAATTGATTCAATTTCTGATGATAATTATTTCAATGGTGATGAAATACAGGAAAAACTACAAAGAGCAATTATGCAATTGCCCGAAAAACAAAAATTAGTATTTAATATGAAATATTTCGATGAATTAAAATATGAGGAAATATCAGGAATCCTGAAAACTTCTGTTGGAGCATTGAAAGCATCGTATCATCTGGCTGTTAAAAAAATCGAAAAACATATTAAAGAAGATTAAACCTTTGATAAACTAAAAGATCAAAATAAACAAAACAGAAATATAAATGGCAAAAGAAAAAAAATATAAAAAGCTTAATAAACAATCTTTCACGGAATATTCTAAAAGGAATCCTTTCAGTGTTCCGGAAGGTTACTTTGATCAATTGCCTGATAAGATAATTAACAGAATAAATAAAAAAGATAAAAAAATAAATTACCTGTACCTGCCAGGAACAAAAGTAATTTATGCAGCAGCAGCTATAATAATTATTGCACTTGTATTAGGATCTGTTTTAATTTATACAAGTTCGGATAAATCATTAAATAATAATTACACAGATAATTATTATACAGATTCATATATTATGCAACCTGAATTCATTAACCAATTTTCTGAGGAAGAACTTATTAGCGCTTTGCTTAATGAAGCCAGTTCAAAAGAAGACCTCGTTTTATTTAACGAATTATATGAAAAAAACAATGAAGAAATAAATTCCACTAACAAGGAGGAAAATGTCATTATTGATTATTTATTAGAGGATGATATAACTAATGATATTTTGTATGAACTTTAAAATCAATTCAATAAAATGAAATATAAAACAGGAATATTAACCATACTGTTAGCTTTTTTAGCAATATTCGCATACACACAGATTGAGGATGAAAACTTTCCAATCCTGGAAAGAAAAAGAAAACAAATTGAAAGTCAGAAAATCGCTTTCATAACCCAAAAGCTTGATCTAAGTCCTGAAGAAGCACAGGTCTTCTGGCCGGTATATAATGAATATAATAAGCAAACAAGAGAAGAAAATAAAAGGTTTCATGAAAAACACCATATACTAATGTCTAACTTTGAAATCATCACCGATGAAGAAGCTGAAGAACTTATTGATGCCAGGATAATTCATGCCCAAAAACTTTTGGATATTGAGAAAGAGTACTATCTCAGGCTGAAAAACATCCTTCCACCAAAGAAAATAGTCAGGCTTTTTGAAGCTGAGAGAGAGTTTAAGAAAATTCTTATTAAGAAACTTAATGATATAAGAAGTGGAAGGAAGAGATGGTAATATAAAGGTATTTATTAATTTGTATTTTGGAATTTGAAACAGGAATTTTAATTTCTACACCATCACAATCCTGGTTCCCCCCTTATCAACGCCAAGCAAGGTAGTTTTTGTAATAATAGTATCATTACCGCTACTTTCCACAAAATTAATCGCTGCCCTTATTTTTGGTGCCATACTGCCTTCTGCAAAATGTCCTTCTTCAAGGTATTGTCTTGCCTCAGCAATGTTCATTCTGTCTATTTTTTTCTCTTTAGGTGTATTAAAATTTAAACACACCTTTGGAATATCTGTTAACATGAAAAACTTATCAGCATTTATTTTCAATGCAAGTAACGACGAAGCAAGGTCCTTATCAATTACTGCATCAATCCCCTGAAGCTTATTCTCCTTTACATAAAATGCAGGTATGCCGCCGCCACCTGCAGCTATTACTATATGTCCCTCACGTGCGATCTTTTCAATAGATTTAGTATTTGATATTACCAGGGGTTTGGGCGAAGCCACAACCTTTCTGTATCCCCTACTCTTTGGATCTTTTGCAAAAGTACCTTTTGATGTTTTTGCGTTTTTCTCAATTTCTTCTTTTGTATAATAGGGACCAACAGGTTTGGTTGGATTATTAAATGCCGGATCGTCTTTATTTACAAGTACCTGTGTAATAATCGAAATAATATCCCTGTCCATTTCATTAGCCTTAAGAACATTTCTAAGTTGCTGTTCTATTATATAACCAATGAAGCCCTGTGAATAAGCAACACAAATATCAAGAGGCATTTCCGGAATATTATAAAGCTTTTTCCCGGCAGTATTGGAAAGCATAATATTTCCAACTTGTGGTCCGTTCCCGTGAGTTATAACCAGATTGTAATCCTTTTTTAATAATACCAATAGTTTCTCAGCTGTTTTATAGGCATTTTCTTCCTGTTCATCTATGGTGCCTTTCTGACCGGCCTCTAATAATGCATTTCCACCTAACGCAACTACTGCTAACCTTTTCATTTTCTTGCTGTTTAATAGAAAACGCAAATTTAGGAAATTCTCTGTTATCCATTTAATTACTTGATAAAAATTATTATATCAATAAGGATTTCTTATTTTCGCATTTTCCATATATATGTAAAATCAACATGAGAGACCTTTCTAATTTATCGATTAGATGGCTGACAGGACTTATAAGCGGACCTTTAGCCTTTTTAATTGTTACCCTGTTTTTGAACCTGGAACCAGATAAACCGGAAGTTACATACACGCTGGCTGCGGCATTATGGATGGCAATCTGGTGGATATCCGAAGTTGTTCCGCTTGCAGTAACTTCTCTCTTACCAATAATATTATTTCCACTTATGGGAATTATGGATGGTAAGAACGTTTCCGCCACATATTTTAATCATGTTATTTTTCTATTTATTGGAGGATTTATTGTTGCTCTTGCCATGCAAAAATGGAATCTGCACAGGCGAATTGCATTGAAGATATTATTAACTATTGGAACCGGTCCCGGCAGGATATTAATGGGTTTTATGGTAGCAACTGCATTTCTTTCAATGTGGATATCCAACACAGCTACAACAATGATGATGGTTCCCATACTTATGTCCATCATCTCAAAACTCGAAGAATCTGTTGGAGAAAAAAATGTTTCAAAATATTCAATCGGTTTGCTGCTGGGAGTTGCTTATAGCGCATCCATAGGTGGAATTGCCACCCTGGTGGGTACACCTCCCAATTTATCATTTGCAAGAATATTCCAGATATATTTCCCTGATGCACCTGAAATTTCCTTTGCTCATTGGTTCTTCTTTGCTTTGCCCATTAGCATTGTTTTTTTGACAATTGTATGGTTTTACTTATACATACGATTCAAGCCCGATGCCACATCATGGAAAACCATAGATTCATCAGCCATCAGGGAACAATACAAAAGAATAGGCAAATTATCGTATGAGGAAAAAATTGTTTTTATTGATTTTATAATACTTGCATTACTCTGGCTGACAAGATCAGATATTGCATTTGGCAAATTTGTAATTCCCGGATGGGCAAATATTTTTGCAGTTCCTGATTATATCAATGACGGCACCGTTGCTATTATGATGTCGGTTCCTTTGTTTTTTATCCCTTCAAAAAATATTAAAGGTAATTTTTTAATGGACTGGCAAACCGCCAGAAAACTACCCTGGGGGATTGTATTGTTGTTTGGCGGCGGTTTTGCACTTGCTACAGGATTTAAGGAATCGGGGCTGTCTGTATGGTTTGGTAGTCAACTGAACTGGGTAGCAGCAATACATCCTGTCTTTACTGTTCTGACAATTACATTTATGATGACCTTTTTAACCGAATTGACCTCAAACACTGCAACTACTGAAATGATGCTGCCAATTCTTGCGGGATTAGCAACCACTATTCATATAAATCCCCTGCTTTTCATGATCCCTGCAACACTGGCCGGATCAATGGCTTTTATGCTACCTGTTGCTACGCCTCCCAATGCTATTGTGTTTGGTTCTAGTAAATTGAGAATTGCGGATATGGCAAAAACAGGATTGATATTAAATATATTGGGAGTGATTGTAGTTACCATAGCAGTTTATTTTCTGGGCAGGTATGTCTTTGATATCGATGTGAACGTTTTTCCTGACTGGGCAAAAATAAAATAAAACAATATGACAAATCAAACCAAAGCATATCTTCTGGCAATTATTGCTGTTATGTTCTGGTCGACAATGAGTTCAGCCTTCAAGCTTACTTTAAGGTATACCGATTTTCTTAATCTGTTATTGTTCTCTTCCTTTTTTTCAATTATAATTTTGTTTACTATTCTGAGTCTTCAACAGAAACTACATCTACTAAGGGAAATTACATTAAGCTCCCTGGGAAGATCAGCTGTTCTTGGACTTCTTAATCCTTTCCTTTATTACGTTGTTTTGTTCAAAGCCTATTCATTACTAATGGCACAGGAAGCAGGAACTCTAAACTATACATGGCCCATAGTTTTGGTACTCCTTTCAATTCCCATACTAAAGCAAAAGATCAACTGGCTGAGCCTGATTGCTATTATATTAAGTTTTTTAGGAATCGTTGTCATTTCCACTCATGGAAGAGTATTGAAACTTGAATTTTCTGATCCTTTCGGTGTTGCCCTGGCTGTAGGAAGCGCAATCTTCTGGTCGCTCTTCTGGATATTCAATGTAAAGGATAAGCGTGATGATGTTATCAAGATCTTCCTGAATATTTGTTTTGGTTTCATTTATATCCTTATAACAATACTTTGTTTTTATAAGATAGATTTTCCTGAAACAAGAGGATTGCTGGGATCATTATATATCGGAATTTTTGAGATGGGAATAACCTATGTAATCTGGTTAAAGGCACTAAAGCTATCTTCCACCACTGCCAAAGTGAGCAACCTGGTTTACCTGTCGCCCTTCATCGCTCTGATAATAATTCGCTTTGCCGTAGGCGAGCATATCCTGCTTTCGACTATTATTGGATTATTGCTGATCGTTAGTGGTATAATACTTCAGAAATATAGTGATAGAATACTAAATCGTTGAACTGTTATTGATATCCGAATATCGAACACCCATTGAAGCCTGTAGTGCTTTGGGGATGGATTTGGGATTTGAAGGATTTCTTCCTTTTATATTAGGCGATACTTTATATAAATTAGTCCAAACTAAGTAACTTGACCAATTTTTCTTTTCCTTTTCCGATTTAGTGATTTTTAATTCTATAAGAATATTTGTTGCAATTTTACCATTTTATAAAAATAATAAATAAATTGATAAAACACAATTAATGATTGACCATGATGACTAATAACACAATGACTAATGACAATTGACCAATAACAAACACTCCCTAATTTCCAAACGATCACTCTTCAGTTTTATTAAAAAAATTAACTTTGCCTGCCATATTAACAAGATCAAATCATATGTATCCAAAGCTTAGTGATCTGATAAACGATGTTTTCGGTACGAATATTAATCTGCCGATACAGAGCTATGGCTTTTTTGTTGCACTGGCTTTTCTAATTGCAGGTTACCTGTTGTATTATGAGTTAAAGAGAAAAGAAAAAAAGAAAATACTTAAACCTCATAAAAAAAAGGTATTAAAAGGAAAACCCGCATCTGTATATGATCTGGTGATTTCGGCAATAATAGGTTTTATCATTGGATACAAGATAGTTGGAATTTTTATTGATTATTCTTCTTTTGCAAATAATCCCCAGCAATTTATATTTTCCAGGGAAGGCAGCTGGATTGGAGGACTGGTAATAGGAATAGCAAGCGCCGGATACACATTCTGGAAAAAACAAAAAAATAAACTAAAAGAACCCAAATATATAGAGTTAGATGTTCACCCTTATCAATTAACAGGATCCATAATTCTTATAGCTGCCATCGCCGGCATTATCGGGGCAAAAATATTTCATCAGTTGGAAAACTGGAGTGAGTTTATAGCTGATCCCATAGGATCATTATTCTCCTTTAGCGGTTTAACATTTTATGGTGGTCTCATTGTTGCCACAGTTGCTCTTGTATGGTATGCCGAAAAAAACAAAATCCCCTGGGTACATCTGGCCGATTCGGCTGCACCATCACTTATGATAGCCTATGGTATTGGCAGAATAGGATGCCAGGTTTCCGGTGACGGTGACTGGGGAATTATAAATATAAGTCCAAAGCCCGACTGGCTGAGCTGGATACCTGATTGGTTATGGTCATATGACTATCCTCATAATGTTTTAAAACAAGGCGTGCCTATTGAAGGCTGTACCGGAGAATATTGCTATAAACTCGCAGAACCAGTATTTCCAACTCCGATTTATGAAACTACCATAGCTATAATCCTTTTCATTATTCTCTGGTCAATAAGGAAAAAATTGAAGGTTCCGGGTATGCTTTTTGCAATTTACCTGATATTGAATGGAATTGAAAGATTCTTTATTGAGAAAATAAGAATAAATACCGAATATACTATTTTCGGTCTTAAAATAACACAAGCTGAAATTATATCCGTTGTTTTAGTAATTTTGGGTATATTAGGAATAATTTATTTCAGAAGAAGATATAAGAAAGTAAAACTTAAAAAAACGGAGTAAGCTATGCACCTTGAACTGCTGACAAAACAAGTTTGTAATCTGTCAAGAGCCGTTGGAAGCTATATCAAGGACGAAGTTAATAAATTGAAATATACCGATATTGAATTAAAGGGTAAAAACGATTTCGTAACTTATGTAGATAAGGAATCAGAAAACAGACTGGTTTCGGAACTTTCGAAAGTCCTTCCTGAAGCCGGCTTTATTGTGGAGGAAAACCAGGAGCTTGAAAAGGCTGAGGAATTTAACTGGATAATTGATCCTCTTGACGGAACTACTAATTTCATTCATGGATTACCTTTATTCTCCATTAGTATTGCACTAATGAAAAATAATAAAATCATTTCAGGAGTAATCTATGAAGTAAATTCTCAGGAATGCTTTTACTCATGGGAAGGTGGTCCAGCACTCTTAAACAGGAATACCATTAAAGTTTCGGAAAACTCCAAAATCAACGAAGCCCTTATAGCTACCGGCTTCCCCTATTCCGATTATAGTAATATTGATAAATACATTGAGTTATTCAAGCAATTAATTAAGGATTCACGTGGGGTAAGGAGACTGGGCTCAGCAGCATTAGACCTGGCATATGTTGCATGTGGACGGTTTGAAGCATTTTATGAATACGGTCTTAATCCGTGGGATGTAGCTGCCGGATCAATTCTTGTAGAACAGGCTGGTGGTAAACTTAGTGATTTCTCAGGTAGTCCGGGCTTTCTTTTCGGAAAGGAAATTGTAGCTGCCAATGCCATCATTTATGACAAAATAATGGATTTTATTAAAAACTATTTTGCTAAAAGTTCATAAATAATTAAATTACCACTAAATTAAATGCATTAAATAACCGTGAAAAGTAATACAGAAGTTGTTTCTAAAAAATACAAAGATTCACCGATAAGGTCAGTCTTAAAATCAATAAGCTGGAGAATAATTGCATCCTTGACTACCTTCCTGCTTGTTTTTGTCGTTTTCAGAAGGTTTACTGATCAGACACTGGCGCAGGTTTTCGAAAATGCTTCATATATTACTGCTATTGAAGTAGCTGCCAAATTATTATTTTATTACCTTCATGAAAGATTATGGACGAATATCAGATGGGGTAAATACTGGACACGTACTTACTGGAAAAGAAGAGCATGGAAAAAACTATATGTTAAAATGCATAGAGATCAAAAAATCAATTGATATCAAATATTTCATTAATGAAAAAAAATATAAAAAATACAGGAATATTTATCTTTTTGATAGTATTTAACTTTTGTCATCAATTCTTATTTTCACAGGAAAAGCCTGTCAATAAAAAAACAATAGTATACAAATTCGATATAAAAAAACAAATAGCACCGCCTGTTTGGCACACCACTCAAAAAGCATTTCAACAGGCAAAAGACACCAATGCCGATCTTATCATTATTCATATGAATACTTATGGCGGAATGCTTGAATCAGCCGATTCCATCAGAACGAAAATATTACAATCCAATATTCCGGTTTATTGTTTTATTGATAATAATGCTGCTTCTGCCGGCGCTCTTATAGCTATAGCCTGCGATAGCATTTATATGAGGCCAGGTGGAAGCATAGGTGCAGCCACAGTCGTGGACCAGAAGGGTGAAGTTTTGCCCGACAAGTATCAATCATATATGCGTTCACTTATGCGTTCCACAGCAGAAACAAAAGGAAGGAATCCGGAAATAGCTCAGGCTATGGTTGATCCTGATATGTACATACCAGGTATAAGTGACTCGGGAAAAGTCCTTACATTCACAACCAGTGAAGCTATTAAATACGGTTTTTGCGAAGGACAAGTAAATCGCATCAACCAGATTCTAAATCAGGCCGGAATTAAAAACTATAAAGTCATCAAGCAGGAACTAAAACCAATTGATAAAATTATTGGTTTTCTGATAAATCCGGTAATAAGCGGTTTGCTCATTATGATAATCATTGGAGGTATTTATTTCGAGCTTCAGAGCCCCGGTCTTGGATTTCCTTCAATTGCAGCAATACTGGCAGCTTTACTGTACTTTGCTCCTTTATATATCGAAGGACTTGCCAATCACTGGGAAATAGTAATATTCATTGTCGGTATTGTACTGGTGGCTGTTGAAATATTTGCTATACCGGGCTTCGGGGTAGCCGGTATTTCCGGCATCATTTTAATAATCGCAGGATTAACCCTTAGTCTTATTGGTAATGTAGGATTTGATTTTTCAAATGTTCAGTTTGACAGAATAATCAAATCATTTTTTATTGTGATCATAGCAATATTTCTTGCTATCATTGCCTCCTATTTTTTAACAAAGAAAATGTTTACTACTACGACTTTTGGTCATCTTGCTCTTGATGATGTTCAGAAAAAAGAAAACGGCTATACATCATCTGATACGGTATATCAAACTATGATAGGTAAAACAGGAATTGCAAGAACAGTTTTAAGGCCGGCAGGTAAAGTTGAAATTGATAATGAAATATTCGATGCAACGGCTATTTCAGGATATATTATGCAGGGTGAAAAGATCAAGGTAATAAAATATTCAACTTCGCAATTAATTGTAAGAAAAGTAGATGAATAACATGAAAACAAAAATAGAGCTTATTCAGGGAGACATAACAACACTAAAGGTGAATGCAATAGTTAACGCAGCCAACAAATCATTATTAGGCGGCGGAGGAGTTGACGGGGCCATTCACAAAGCAGCCGGTTCAAAACTCCTTGATGAATGCCGAACTCTTAATGGTTGCAATACAGGTGAAGCTAAAATAACCAAAGGTTATGATTTACCTTCCAAATATGTTATTCATACAGTAGGACCTGTATGGCATGGAGGAAAGAATAATGAAAATACGCTTTTGCAAAAATGCTATTATAACAGCCTGATGCTTGCTGCAGAAAATAATTGCAAAACACTGGCTTTTCCAAATATAAGCACAGGAGTATACGGTTATCCCAAAGAGCAAGCTGCAAAAGTTGCAATTAATACCGTAAATGATTTCATTAATTCTAATGATCAATTGGATAAAATATACTTCGTTTGCTTTGACAAGGAAAATTATGGCCTATACAGCGATCTAATGTCCGGATAAATATAATATATCCACATAGTACAATATCCCTTTATTATATAAGTTATAAGATGATCAGGTGTTAATTCATAATATTATATTGCGTGAGTAGTATCAGATATACAATCACATCAATACTTATCATATCAACCTTAATAACTTTTGCCCAAAACCAGAAAAAGCATGTTGAAGCAATAAGAACAAAAACACCTCCCCATATTGATGGTATCCTAAATGATACGGTCTGGAAAGGTATTCCTGTAGCAACAGATTTTGTTCAGATCAGGCCTTATAACGGAGAGCCTTCTATTTTCAATACGGAAGTCAAGTTTATTTATGATGATGATGCCATCTACTTAGCAGCATTGATGTATGATCCAAATCCTGATAGTATATGCGTTGAACTAACCAAAAGAGACCAGATAGAGAATGATGACTTTTTTGGAGTTTATCTTGATCCTTTCAATGATGCACAAACAGCATATGGTTTTTTTATAACAGCAGCGGGAGTTCAGGTTGATATGAGAGCTAATATTTCCGGATGGGAAGATGAATCATGGGATGGCGTATGGTATAGCGCTGTTAATATCAACGAGGAAGGATGGTCTGTGGAATATAAAATTCCTTATTCGGCCCTTAGATTTCCTGAAAAGGTAGTTCAAACATGGGGAATGAATTTAATAAGAAATATCAGAAGGCTAAGGCAACATACCTCATGGAATCTTATCGATGTAAAGGAATCGGGATTCATTAACCAGCAGGGAGAATTACTTGGTATTGAAAATATTACTCCTCCCCTGCGTCTTTCATTTTTCCCTTATGTTTCAGGTTATATTGAACAAAAAGCCGGAGAAAAAAAATGGACACCCTCTTATAACATGGGAATGGACCTCAAATACGGAATAAATGAAAGCTTTACACTAGATCTTACTCTTATACCGGATTTCGGTCAGGTTCAGTCTGATGATATTGTTTTTAACTTTTCCCCATTTGAAATTTATTACAGCGAGAAGCGTCCCTTTTTTACTGAAGGCACCGAGCTCTTCGAACGACATGGTGTATTTTATACAAGAAGGATAGGTGATAAACCTCAGGATTATGAGGATATAAAAAATACTTATGCTGAGGATAGTATTATTGAAAACCCCCAAAAAAACCAGTTGCTTAATGCTGTAAAAATCTCAGGTAAAACTGGTAATAACCTTGGCATAGGATTTTTTAATGCTATAACTTCTGCTTCCCACGCAAAAGTTATTGACTCTGCGGGCAAGAAAAAAGAAATACTTACACAACCCCTTACAAATTACAACATGATAGTATTTGATAAATCATTAAATAATAATTCTTCTATTGGTTTCTATAATACAAATGTTTTTAGAGGTATAAACCATAAAACAGCAAATGTAACCGGTGTAGACTGGCAATTAAGAAATAAAAAAAACAAATACCAGTTTAAAGGTCATATCAATGTCAGTCAAAAATATTCTAATAACAACAAGCCTGATGTAGGCTTTAAATATAATGCTTCTGTTGGTAAAATAAGCGGTAATTTTTTAGCTGAGTATTCTCAAAATGTTGAAAACGATAAATATGATCCGAACGACCTAGGATTTCTCAGAAACAATAATGAATTTTCCCACAATGTTGAACTGGAATATAATATTTACGATCCGTTCTGGATTGTTAATGAATGGTACAATGATTTAGATATATGGTATTCAAGCCTTTATGCACCAAGGGAATATACAGAATTTGGTTTCGACTTTAGAACAAGGGTAACCTTTAAAAACTATCTTACTTTCGGATCAAATTTCGGTGCACATCCCTTTGATGGTCACGATTATTATGAACCAAGAGTAGATGGGTGGTATTTTGCAGAACCGCCTTTAAGCTGGATCGGTTTTTTCTTTTCTCCTGATTACAGGAAAAAATTCGTGGTAGATGTTAATTATGGGGTAGCTTACGGAGATAAATACAAATCAACCACTCAATGGGCAGGATTGAGACCCAGGTATCGAATAAACGATAATCTGACAATTAGCTATAATTTTGATTACAGCAAACAAATAAATAATCTTGGATACGTAACGGACAGCACTTACAAGGGCGATGAAAAAATCATTTTCGGAAAAAGAAATATTCTCAATATTACAAATACACTAAACACAGTTTATATATTTACAAATAAATCATCACTATCTTTTCGCCTCCGCCATTACTGGGTAAAAACAAAATACAATCAATTCTATGACTTGCTTCCTGATGGTGATCTCAGAAAAAATAATTATTCAGAAAACGAAAATTTTAGTTTTAATGCTTTTAATATTGATATGGTATTTAAGTGGAACTTCTCTCCCGGAAGTGAATTTTTACTGGTTTGGAAAAATGCAATCTATACGCAAAAAGATGTAATAGAAGAAAATTTCTTTGATAATTTAAGAAATACTATCGAATCGCCTGCAACCAACAGTTTCTCAATAAAAATCATGTACTATCTCGATTATCATTATCTGAAAAAGGCGGCGAGGAAAATCATTTAAACTTTTATTGATTTGACAAACTCTTCAGATATATAATTATCAAAAGACAAGCATACATCTCTAGCAAAATCAATTCCCTTTTCTATAATTTTTTTCCAGCCCTTATCGCTTATTTCAGAAAGTAAAGCATGTTTTATATCATTTATAATAAGAGCATATATTATTCCGGCATTAAAACTATCGCCAGCCCCGATGGTACTTACCGGATTTATTTGTGGTACTTTATATTTCATTTGCATTTTATCTGTAATCAACCACACGCCTCTTTTATTAATAGTGTATATCAGAATATTGCATCCCATTTTCTTCAACAATGAAAAAGATCTTTCCGGCCCTTTAACATTAAATATAGTAAATATGTCTTCATCAGAAGTCCTCACTATGTGTGAATATTTTATATTCTCATAAATAAAATCCTTATATTCTGAGATACGATCCTTATGAGGTAATCTGATATTAGGATCATAAATAATTACTGCACCCCTCTCAGAAGCTTCTTTAACAAATTCAATAATTTTTTTGTGAACAGCTTTTTGCAATGAATAGAAAGACCCAAACAAAACAATATCATTTTTTTCAACATCCGGCAACTTTTGAATTAATCTTTCATCAGGATAGATTTTATAAAATTCATATGAAGCTTCGTTATTATCATCCAGAAATGCAACAGCCAAGGCTGACTGGCCACCTGTAAACCTTGAAATGTATTTAATTCCAACACCATTATCAATTAAAAAACTATTGATGTAATCACCAATCATGTCTTTGCCATATTCACTAATCAAGAACACCGGAACATCAAGTCTTCCAAGGCTTACTGAGGTATTCAGCATTGCACCTCCGGCAACGGCTTTTATTGGTTGGTTATTTTTAAAGATTATATCATAAACCGTCTCCCCTATAGTGTATACCCTTTGCATATTTTGTGATTTTGAGCGGAAAACGGGATTCGAACCCGCGTCCTTTGGCTTGGGATAGACCTGTGGCGGACTACCCCTGAGCTACTTCCGCAATATATTAATTCAAAAATAAAAAATGTATGTGTATAATGCAAGGCTGTAATATGATGTATGTTGATTTTTTTAAATTTGCATTTTTTCAAAAAACATATTTAATAACTTCATTTTAATTATTTTTTATAACTTGCTTTTTTTTTCGTTGGCTTTTTTGTTAAAAATAGTGAGTTCTTATTCCGTTTTAAAGTTTTATTGGAAATATAAACTTTAGTTATATGAATACGAAAGAAAATTCATCAATAATAGATTATAAACACCGTTATGATTTAGTCAGGCATCCCAAAAGAATAAGAAGTTCCGATATAATAGAAGGGCTTTTTAAAAAGATTACCTACTTTGGTTCACCTGATCCATCATTGATCGCAGGCAAATGCAATATAGACGGGATTAAATGTATTATACTTGGACAGGAAAAGAAAAGGGAAGGTAAAAATAGTAAAGCTACGGGAATGATAACAGCCAAAGGTTATGGATTTGCCTTAGATGTATTGGATTTGGCTGAAAAAAATAAGATGCCCGTTATTTCATTCATAGACACTTTCGGTGGTGATAGTTCAATGAATTCCGAACTTGGGGGGCAATCTTTCCTGATTTCGGATTGTATAAGCAAATTATGTGAAATAAGAACTCCCACGATATCTTATGTTATTGGTGAAGGCGGCAGTGGTGGTGCTCTTGCTTTACAGGTAGCCGATAAGAGTTTTATGCTTGAGAATGCACTTTATTCGGTTATAGCTCCTGAAAGTTGCAGCAGGATAATATTTCACAGAAGATTAGCCGAAGGAGAAGATTTAGAAGACACATTAAACGACTCATTGGTTATATTACGCCCCGACGCAGAGCATATAAAAGAAATCGGAATGATAGATGAAATACTGCCGGAGCCCGAAGCAGCAGCTCATACTGATTATGACTTTACAATAGATAAAATAAAAAAGACCCTAATCGAAACACTAAATAAATGGATACCCTCAACACCCAAAAACAATAGAAAGATTAGAAAAAAAACATTGGAAAAACTGCTGTTTGAAAGAAGGCAAAAGGTATTAAATTATGGAGTTTTTGTTGATACCATTGATAAACTTTCTAAAAGAAAAATCAAACGCAGCATACCCGAAGAGTTTAAAAGAATTGATATCGAAAGAGAAGATTTCCATACATTGTTTTTAATAAGGGCCCATTTGGAAAAAGAAGGTATCAAAGATACCGAGCTGTATAAGTGTGAAAAAGAATGGGATCCTGAAAAAAATATTTTCAAGGTAGCCGGAGGATGTGGTTATGTTTCATATAAGGAATTTTTAGACAATTTTTATGCATGCCCCAAATGTGGTAAAGGCGATTATTTATGTATGGCAGACCAGATAGAAAAAGTTTGTGATAAAGATACATTCCAGGAAATAGAAAGCGATTTAACGATAAGGAAACTTGTTGGCAGTGAAAGATATAATTTTGGTAAATATAAAAAAGCTTTAGAAAAACTTGAAAACAAAGCTTTTTCAAAAGAGGCCCTGGTAACAGGTACAGCACAAATTAATAAGAAACAGGTTGTTTTTGTGATATCCGATCTTAAATTCCTTGGAGGATCATTTGGGGCTGTTTTTGGTGAAAAATTTAAACGGGCAATTAATTTCGCAATAAAATACAAACATCCCTTTATTTCTATATGTGCTTCCGGAGGAGCAAGAATGAACGAAGGCACTATGTCGCTCGCTCAAATGGCAAAAATGAATATGGCCCTGTTAGACCTGAAAAAAGAAGGCATACTGTATATATCTGTTATAACAGGACCTACAACAGGAGGAGCTTATGCCAGTTATGTAACACAAGGAGATATGATAATTGCAGAAAAAGGCGGCCTCGTAGAATTTGCCGGACCAAGAGTGGTTACAGGTGCAGGTTTTGAAGTTGACAGAAATGTTGTGTGTACAGACAAACTTTATGAAACAGATAAGATACAACACTTAGTCAACCGGAAAGACCTGAAAGAAAAATTATCTTATTATGTCGACTTTTTTTATGATATAAAATATCACCATACAAGACAAAGTAAAGGCAGAATAAAAGATTTCAGGGTAAAGCAAGTTCTGTCTGTTAAAAAGTAATTATTAAGAATTAAGAATTAAGAAAAACAAAGCCCATACAAATAATCATAGCATATCAAAGCCTGGTTAAAATTTTATATGCCTTTGTCAAATAAGATGTTCTATCATCAATAATATGGAATAATATCACCTTAGCATCTTCTAACTTTCCGTCTTTAAGGTATATTAATGCAAGGTACCATTGGGCATGATGATAATATCTCTTGTCATTAGATTTTAATACCATAAGGAAATATTGCTCCGCTTTATAAATATTATCTGTTTCAATGTTGATAAGTCCTGATAAAAATATTAAAGAGCTGTTTTCACTCACCATATATGATTCCGGAATAACATTGATCTTTTCAGCAGCTTCATTATATCGACCTTCTTTATAAAAATTAAGCGCTTCATAAAAATCATCCTTATAACCAATATCACCGGTTATCCTAATATTATTGACCATTTCAAATGGCATGTAATATTCTTTAAAAATTGTTTCGGGTCTAGGTGATTGTTTCACACTTATTAATATCAAAAACACAATGCCAATGATTATCAATAATGAAGCGGCTACTAATAATACAGGATGCTTATAGAAAAATAAATATGGTGTTGAGGTATGTAAATTTCTTTTTCTCCTTATCTTTTCAAGCATTTCCCTGCTTTTCAATAATTCCTTGCTTTGAATAACAAAATCTACATCCTTGTGTAACCTAAGTGTATCCCTTAAAGCTTTGTCAGTTTTTAGCTTTTCCTCAAACTGCTTTTTTTCATCGCTATTCAGCTCATCATTAAGGTATCTATCGGTTAATATATCATAATCATCATAATTCATTTTCAGCTATTATTTAATTCAGTAAAAAGAGGATCTTTTCGTATACTTTCCAGTAACTTCTTCTTGCACTTATATTTTCTCTTTCTTGCCATACCTGCAGAAGAATAGTTAAGTTTAGCTGCAATTCTTTCATATGGAATTTTCTCCAAAGCCATTGATAATAATTTTTTACATAATTCCGATAACCTTTCAAAATGTTTTTTATATAAATAATAAGGTTCGTACTCAATCAACCTTTCAATATAATTAAGTGTATCAGATGTTCGGTATTCAAAAATAACATCGTGATCCAATATTTCCTTTTTCATTTTTCTAAGCTCATTAAACCAAACATTTCTGCATACACTAAAAAAATATGTACTGAATTTGCATGATAGCACTAACTCATCATTTCTTATTTTCTTCTCAACAATTAAATAGGCTTTTTCAAAAACATCAAATGCATCTTCCTTGTTTCCATTATTGAGGCTAATATGTTTATACACTGCAGGGAATATTTTATCGTACAGATATTTTGCTATCTTTTCATTTCTATTAATAATCCCCTCCAGAATTTCATTATTTGTATATTTACTACTTGTCACTTAACTATAATTTTTCCTTGAAAATGATTACCTTCAAATATACATTATTTTTAATATTTATTATAATTTCATAAATTTATTAATCATTATTCATCATAATAATGTTATCTGATGCAAAATAAATTTACATTAACAGCAAGAGCCAAAAGTTTTAAATACGCTTTTAAGGGAATACTAATATTATTTAAAAGCCAGCACAATACATGGATTCATGCATTATTAACCTCAATTGCAATTTTATTCGGCATACTTTACAAAATAAATCTAACTGAATGGTGCCTGATAGTTTTTTCAATCGGCTTAGTTTTTTCCGTCGAAGCTATTAATACAGCCATTGAAAATCTTATAGATATGATAAGTCCTGAACATAATAAAAAAGCAGGAATAATCAAGGATATAGGAGCCGGTGCTGTTTTAATTGCGGCAATTGCAGCTGCTTCCATTGGATTTATTATTTTTATACCCAAAATATTCTTTTAATATGATTTTAGTTGTTGACAGTGGCTCATCAAAAACCGACTGGGGACTGGTTGATAAATCCAGGTTGGTAAAATATTTCGAAACACAGGGATTCAATCCCTATTATATGAACAGTAAGGTACTTAGTAATATAATTGAAAAGGATATAATTCCGGTATTGGAGGAAAAATCAATAAACCAGGTATTTTACTACGGCTCGGGTTGCTCTACAATAAAAAAGAAATTGATTATTGATAACGCATTATCAGAATTTTTTACTGAAGCCCGCATTGAGATAGAACATGACCTTATGGGAGCAGCACGTGGACTTTTTGGAGATAAGGAAGGAATAGCATGCATTCTTGGAACCGGATCCAATTCATGCCATTATAACGGAAAAGAAATTGTTGATAATATACCTTCATTCGGTTATATGTATGGTGACGAAGGGAGCGGTGCAGATCTCGGTAAAAAGCTGCTAACAGCCTATCTGAACAAGCAACTACCTAAAAAAATCCACAGCAGCTTTGAAAATAAATATAATTTGGAGCTTGAACAAATACTTGATAAAACATATAATCAGGCAACACCGGTACAGTTTCTTTCATCTTTTACAAGTTTCATTAAAGAAAATATTCATGAAGTCTTTTTCAAAGATCTTGTTAAAAAATCTTTTACAAAATTCCTTACTAATCAGGTCATCGTGTATCCAAAACACAATATTCTTAATATTAGTTTTGTTGGTTCTATTGCATTTGTCTTCAGTGCCTTGTTAAAAGAAGTATTAAATAAGCATCAGCTAAAACCTGGTAAAATTGAAAGGAATCCCATTCAGGGACTGGTCAGATATCACTTAAAACATAATCATACATACTCACAATAATGGTCTGAATTTACCATTTCCCTGTATTTCACAATTACTTTTTTAAAATCCTCCCATGTATCTCTTTTCAGATTTGGATTTCTTAATAATGCTGCCGGATGGAAAGTAGGCATAACATATCTGTTCATCCATATTTGCCATTTTCCCCTTTCCTGTGTTATTTTCGGATTACCGCCGATAAGACCCCTTAAAGCAACTGCACCCAATGTAATTATTATTACAGGATCGATCAAACTAATTTGTTGCTCAAGATAAGGTAAACAGCTTGCCATTTCTTCAGGAGAAGGTGCGCGGTTCTGAGGCGGGCGGCATTTAACTATGTTACCAATAAAAACATGTTCTTTACGTGTGAAATTGCATGCCGCAAGAATTTTGTCAAGTAACTGACCCGCCCTTCCTACGAATGCTTCTCCTAATCTGTCTTCATCAGCTCCCGGACCTTCACCAATTAAAAAAATCTTTGCATCATACGTACCACTCCCAAAAACTGTATTGTTTCGGTTTCTGTGTAAGGGACATTTTGTGCAATTCTCAACCTCTTTCTTTAATTCATGAATATCCATAATTTTATTTTTGCCAAATTTATAAAATATAAATAAAGATACAATTATTAAACATCTTGTAAATATTCAATGATTTTATCCAATTCAGAAGGATGAAACCATTTAATGCTATCGTCTCCCTTAAACCATGTCGTCTGCCGTTTAGCATATCTTCGTGTGTTTGTTTTTATTTTCCCGATAGCCTTTTTAAAAGATATTTCTTTATCCAGGTAACTGAAAACTTCTTTATAACCCACTGTATTTAAAGCATTATGAGACCTGAACTTTTGTAATGATTTAACTTCTTCAACCAAACCATCTTCAATCATCTTATCAACTCTTTTATTTATTCTATCGAAAAGCATTTCCCGTTCCATATTTAATCCTATCTTGATAATACTAAAATCTCTTTGTTTTTTCTCATTCTTTCTTAATTCTGAGAACTTCTTACCCGTTGCCCTGCATATTTCAATTGCTCTCATTAATCGTTTGGGATTGGCTTTATCAACAATATCATAGTATTCAGGATCAAGTCTTTTCAGTTCTTTCTGAAGGCAGATTATCCCTTCATACTTATATAGCTGCCTGATCTCATTTCTGAGACCCGTATCCACATCAGGTAATTCATCAATACCTGTGCAGGCTGCATCAATATATAATCCACTGCCTCCAACCATCAAAGCATAATCTGATTTTTTAAAAATTATATCGAGAACACTCAATGCATCATTTTCAAATTTTGAAGCATTATAATAATCCGTAACTGATAAATGTCCTATAAAATAGTGTTTAGCAGAATTTAGTTCCTCATGTGTCGGAGATGCATTACCAATTTTCATTTCCCTGTAGAACTGCCGTGAATCTGCTGATATGATCTCAGTATTAAACTTTTGGGCGAGTTTAATTGCAAGCGCAGTTTTACCGACAGCCGTGGGTCCAATAACTACGATAAGTTTTTTCTGTTTATAAGTCATCCGGAAGGATTAATATTAATTTAGAATTATTTGCTTTTATTATCACGATCCGTTTTATCATTATCTCTTTCATGAAGCCACAGATGCTTTTCTTCTATAAAGTCTTTTTTTGTTTTTCTCAATTTAAGATTTGAATCTTTTCCTTTTTGTTTCATAATATCAAAAGCCTCGTCGAAATCATTATCTATTATACCATCGAGAATGGCTTCTCTTATAGCTCTCTTGATAATACCAACCTCTCTGCCTGATTTTATCCCAAATGCATCCATAATAATATTCCCTGAAATAGGAGGTTGCCAATTGCGTATTCTGTCCTTTTCTTCAACTTCCTTAAGTTTTTTCCTGACGTATTTAAAATTATTCAGATATTTTTTGACCTTGGCAGGATTTTTAGATGTAATATCAGCTTCACACAAAATCATCAGATCTTCTATATCATCACCGGCTTCATATAATAATCTTCTTACGGCTGAATCAGTGACATCTTTTTCAGCCAATGCTATAGGACGCAAATGCAGTTGTACTAATTTTTTAACGTATCGCATTTTTTCGTTCAGTGGTAATTTTAATTTTTTAAATATCTGAGATACCATCTTGGCTCCCACAAACTCATGAGAATGAAAGGTCCAACCGACATCGGGATTAAAGCTTTTTGTTGCAGGCTTGGCAATATCATGTAAAATCGCTGCCCATCTTAGCCATAAATTATCAGATTTTTCAGCAACTTTATCAAGAACTTCAAGTGTATGCGTAAAATTATTTTTATGGCCTTTACCATTGATGTACTCAGTTTCATATAATTCACACATCTCGGGTAAAATAAGTTTCAGCAATCCGCTGTCGAACAGTAGCCGAAAACCAACCGAAGGTTTATCATCCTCAATTATTTTATTAAGCTCATCAATTACACGTTCTTTGGAAACAATACTAATTCTTTCAGCATTCTTTCTTATAGCCTCATAGGTATCTTGAAAAATAGTGAACTTCAATTGAGTAGCAAAGCGAACTGCCCGCATCATACGCAGCGGATCATCAGAAAAAGTAATATCAGGATCAAGCGGAGTTCTGATTATTTTATTATCAAGATCCTTTATTCCATTAAATGGATCGATCAAATCACCGAAGTTATTCTTATTCAGGCTGAAAGCCAAGGCATTGATTGTGAAATCCCTCCTGTTCTGGTCATCTTGTAATGTTCCTTCTTCAACAACCGGTTTGCGTGAACTGCTTCGATAAGATTCCTTTCGTGCACCCACAAATTCAATTTCCAATTTATCGTAATCCAGTTTTGCAGTACCGAAATTCTTATAGCACACAGGCGGTGATATTTTGGCTTTCTTAGCAACCTCCCTGGCTAATTTTATCCCGCTGCCTATAACAACAATATCTATATCTTTTGATTGACGCTTTAAATACAAATCTCTTACCCATCCGCCAATTACATATGCATCAACACCCATTTTTGCTGCTACATCTGAAATGAGCTGAAATACCTGATGTCGTATAAGCCGCTTCAATTGCTTAATTCATTTATCGTTTGATGCAAAGGTATTAAAAAACCATAAATTAGAATGATTAAAAATAATTATGTAATGTTGCCGAAATTTTCACTAATAGTACCTTTGCTGTCTTAGTCAAATGTAAATAAGTAAAAACCCAATCAAATATTATGGAATTCGGAACATCAATACACTGCATGGATGGCAGAATACAGGAGCCTCTAATCAATTTTATAAAAAAACAATATAATATTAAATATGTTGATGCAATTACTGAACCAGGACCTTGCAAAATTATAGCAGAAAATTCAGATGCCGTGTTAATGGAATCCATAGAAAATCGAATTTCAATTTCTGTAAATAAACACGGATCAGAAATTATTTTTATTTCCGGACATTATGATTGTGCCGGCAATCCTGTTTCGAAAGATATACATATTCAACAGATTGATAAGTGCGAGAAGGTTTTACATTCTAAATTTCCAAATGTTGAAGTGATTAAATTATGGATTAATAGTAATTGGATTGTAGAAAAACTATAAAATGTTATATTGATTTCAGAGCAGAGTATCAAATTTTGTAGTTTAACAAAACAGTTGGTAGTTCTTAATCTGGTAAAAAGAGGTTTTAGTTACAATTTGATCTCATTTGTGCTTTTGTTATTATCTGAAGAAAACTCCTCCCGTATCTTTATATAACCGGGGTATTTAATCGGCTGACCTGTAATATAAACAGTTGGTTTGGCCTTTACCATAATTCTGGTTGGTTTGCCTCCGCCTCCGGCAAGATTAAATCCGAAATTCAGTAATGAGCTCTGGGTTTCTTTTGAAAGGACTTTCTTTAGGTCGATATTAATAAATAAAGGTAATATTCCGGTTCCGTTATTTGCAGGTATCTCAACCCGTTCACTATTAGTTCCGCTTGTCATTTCAATATCATCAATAAATAATATCCAGTCCAACTTATTTAAAGCAGCTTTTTTATTATTCGGATTTTTACCTTCTATGTTCAATGTAAATGATAAAGGCAGGCTTCCGCCAAGCAATGTTTGCGTAACCTTTGCTGCATCAGATAAAGTTAAATCAGAAAAACTTTCCTTATCCTGAATATTAATTCCTGCAAGTGTAATATCATCAACACTTTTTAGACGGAATTTGCATTTTGTAAATGTGTGCAATTCAGATGCCTGCTGCAAAACATCACATGAAAATATGGCAATAATTACTATTAATACCAAAATAGCATTTTTAATAGCAGATAAGAATTTTTTCATTTTTTTATTTTTTTATTCAAAACAAATATGATTTCTTTTGAATCACTTATATACTTCATACACAAATCATAAAGCCGATGAACTTCATATTTGTCTCGTGAGAACCTGCATTCAACTTCCTGTTTATGTTCGAAATATTTTCCAGTAATGTTTTTCAAATCGGGAGAAAGCGCCAGCCATGCCGGTGTTGCTGCACCCTGATCGGGAGATTCATGGCCTCCATATCCAAGATTACCGCTGAGCTTGGATTTTACATCTCCCGGGTGTGCAGCATTGACAGTGATCCCCGTTGACTTAAGTTTTTCTGCAAAAGCTGCAGTTAACATCCGGTCTGCTTGCTTTGTCTGCCTGTAGGCTATATCATTGTCATAATACCTTTTTTTAAATTCAGGATCTTCAAGGTCAAGATCGCCTGCCCAGTAACTGGCAACATTTACAATTCTTGCATCATCAACATCATGCATATATTTGTGCATATAGTGCATCATGCAAAAATAACCCAAAACATTTGTTGCCCATTGTACCTCTATTCCGTCAGGTGTTTCCTGCCTTTCACGGGGAGTGGCTGAAGCATTATTTACCAGCACATGTAATGGGCCTTTCCAATTTTCAGCTAATTTCTTGATCGATGAAGGTCTTGAAAGATCTACTACAAAATAATCTATTTCACTGTTGCCGGTTCTGTTAATATTATCCTCCTTTACCTTTTTCAGTTTTTCTTCATTTCTTCCAATTAATATAACTTTATGATCTTTCTCAGCAATTATTCTTGCAATAGACAGACCTATTGCGCCATATGCTCCCGTTACAATAAAAACTCTTTTTGACATATATAGTTAGTTTTTTATTAACCAATAATACCTTAACATACAAAACAAATTCAATTCATTTATATATTAATCTTACAAGCTTTCTATAGTTTGCTAATTTAATTATTTTTGCAAAAAATTAAATAATCATGCGTAAAATAAACACATCATACCTTTCAACGGACGAATGCTGGGGAATACAGATAAACGGCACACAGCATTGTCAGAACTGCAAATGGACGGGTATTAGTGCTTGTGAAGGAAAAAATATTGTAAAAACAGGAAGAAATTCAAAAGGATATAAAATACTTGAAAATGGTATTGATCCTGATAACTATGATCCTGAATACGATCAAAGTCTGGAATTAAAGAACATAAAGGCCTGATACTTATATTTATTATCGTTATAGTATTTTTAAGATACTTTTTATATTTTTGATCCTAAAACAATTTAATATGGATCATTTGGTAGCACCTTCGCTTTTATCAGCAGATTTTTCAAGACTCCGTGATGATATTGAAATGGTTAACAACAGTCAGGCAGACTGGTTCCATATCGATGTAATGGACGGTGTATTTGTTCCTAATATTTCATTCGGTTTTCCTGTATTAAAGTACATTAAGAAATATGCCAAAAAACCACTTGATGTCCACCTGATGATAACCGAACCCGACCGCTATCTTGAAAAATTCGCTGAAACCGGAGCTGATATTATTTCTGTACATTATGAGGCATGTGCTCATCTTCACCGTACTCTACAAAAAATAAAATCCCTTGATGTAAAAGCCGGTGTTGTCATTAATCCGCATACTTCGGTTAACTTGCTGGAAAATATTATATCCATGACAGATATTGTTTTGATAATGTCAGTAAATCCGGGATATGGTGGTCAAAAGTTTATTGAAACAACATATAAAAAGATCCGCCGGTTAAAAAATCTCATTATTGAAAACAATTCAAAATGCATGATAGAAGTGGATGGAGGTGTAACCGAAGATAATTCAAAAAAACTTATTAAAGCTGGTGCAAATGTCTTGGTTGCCGGCAATACGGTTTTTGGTTCAGATAATCCTTCAGAAACTATTAAGAAACTAAAAACTCTACAATAGTATATAATCAGATATTTTTATCTATAATACTTTTTATGCATGAGATTTACATAGTATCGGACGGCACCGGCAGAACCGCACAACAGGCACTAAATGCTGCATTGGTGCAATTTCCTGATGTCAGCACAAGATTTCATCTGAGGCAAAACGTACGAAATACAGATCAGGTAAAATTAGTTGTTAAAGAAGCAGCACAAATAAAAGGCACTATTTGTCATACACTTGTGCAAGACGATATAAGGCATTCAATGATAAGGGAAGGAAGAAAAAACAATGTTGAAACAATTGATTTGATGGGGCCTTTACTTTCCAGGTTATCAAATATTTTTGCCAACCTCCCTTCAGGAAAACCAGGCATATTCCGCCATTTAAATAAAGAATATTTTCAACGCATTGATGCTATGCAATTCGCTTTTCAACATGATGACGGAATGCGCGATCACGAATTAAAAAAAGCGGAGATTGTTTTAGTAGGTGTCTCAAGAACCTTTAAAACTCCTCTAAGTATTTATCTTGCATTTAAAGGTTGGTTTGTTGCCAATATTCCTATTGTACTGGATGTTCAACCACCTGTTTCATTATTTGAAATACCCCCTGAGTATGTCTTTTGTTTAACAACGAATGCGCATCATCTTTCCACACTTCGTCAGTATAGAGAAGAAGTACTCGGAAATAAAACCGGTAGCTATGCAGACTTTGATTATGTGAGACGTGAGTTGATCTTTGCCCACAAAATATATAATATGCAACCCAAATGGTCAACAATAAAAGTAACCAGTAAACCTATCGAGGAAATTGCTTCAGAGATATTAGCTATAAGAGGATCAAAAGATCGCAGGGCAATTGAATTTTGAATTATTATGTCATTTTAATATAGATTTGTTTATATTTGAATTAGTATTTCTCTGATTTATTCTTTTTAATAAATATCTTTCTAATGAAAATCATTAATAGTATTCTTATACCAATTATTATTTTCAGCATAACTACGCTTACCGCCCAAACAAAAAAAACTGATAGTCTGAAATCATTATTACCGGGCACTGATAAAACTGAAAAGGTGAAAATAATAAATCAGTTGGCTGAAGAATATTCACATATTTCTATTGATTCTGCTTTGAAATATAGCAAGAAAGCTATTCAACTGGCAAATTCATTCAATAATAAAAAGGAATTAGCAATAGCATATAGAAACTATGCCTTAAACACTTATTATTCCGGATATTATGATAAATCAATTGCCTATTACGACAGCAGTCTGGTTTTATTTGACAGCTTAAAAGATTTTAAAGCCAGGGTGATTACCATGGTTAAACTTTCCAATACGTATGCTAATGCAAATAAATATCAACAAGCATTAAAGATACTTTTCGATGCATTGAATATTAGCAAAAAACGCGACTATACATATGGTATTATTTATACACAAAACTATATTGGTAGTTTATACACTTTGATCCGGGATTATGAAAATGCGCATGAGTATCTTAAAAATGCCCGTAAGATTGCCGAAGAATCAGATCACCATGAGCTGCTATCATACAATTATGAACTGACAGGGAACCTGTTAATAAAAGAAGGATCATATCTGGAAGCACTGCATTACTTTAAGCAGGCATTATATTTCTTTTCTTTTTATGAAAAAAAGAAAGGCATGGTAAATACAAGAATAGATTTAGGCGATTATTATATTAAAATTCAGGACCTGCAATCCGCTCTGGATAATTATAAAACAGCACTTCAAATATCTATAGAAAACAATTATAATCGTATCAGGGGGACTATTTTAACAAGGATTAGCCATGTATATCAACTTATGGGAGAACTTAAAAAATCGCTGGATTATAATTATAAAGCTTTAAAGGCAAGAAAAGAATGTGGTTGTATAATGTTTACCGGCAGTTCATACGTTAATATAGGCGTTAATTATTTTTATATGGATAAATATGACAGCGCCTTCAAATATTATAAAACCGGTATGAAAATGTTAAGAAAAACAAAAAGCAAACAATACATTGCCAATTGTTATTACAGACTTTATCAATTGTTTGAGAAACAAAGAGATTTCTACAACGCACTTAATTACTATATAAAATATAACCAAACAAATGACTCTCTCGAAAAAGAGAGCAAAGCCAAGGAGCTAAGTGAGATAAAGGCACAATATGAACTTCAACAAAATCAGAACAAAATTGAAATTCAACAATTAAAACTTGAAAAAAAACAACAGCAGTTAATCATACTATTGACCCTTATTATTCTTGTGGTTGTTATATTTGTTTTATTTTATTATCGATTCCGGACAAATAAAAAACTTTCCAGGCAATATAAATTACTTAATATAGATCTAAAAGGCCAGTACAATAAACAATCGGAAGAACTTAAGGACAAAGAAAAACAATTCTCTAATCTGGTTGAACAAGTTCCTTTGGGTGTATACCGTACCACACCTGAAGGTAAAATATTATTTGCCAATCGTGCAGTAGCCAAAATGTTAGGATATAAATCAGTTGACGAACTTTACAGACTTAACCTGGAAGAAGAAACACAAAGTGACAGGATGACCCGAAAAGAATTTAAAGCTGAGATAGGAAGGAAGGGGGAAGTTAAATCGCTTGAATCCATTTGGACCACCAAAGATGGCAATAAAATAATTGTTTCCGAGTCATCACGTCTTGTTACCGACGCTCAGGGTAATGAATTATACTATGAAGGTATTGTAGAAGATATAACAAACAGAAAACTCGCAGAACAGCAATTAAAAAATGCCTTGCAGAAAGCTCAGGAATCAGACAAGTTGAAATCAACTTTTCTGTCGACCATGCAACATGAGCTAAGAACCCCGCTTAACAGTATTCTTGGTTTTGCAGAATTACTTCATGATGATGATGAAATAAAAGACCAGAATAAGGAATATCTGAGAATGATCTATGAAAGTGGGCTCAACCTGTTAAACATAATAAATGATATACTTGACGCTTCCCTAATTTCAACAGGTAAAATAAAGATCAAAATTCAACCGTCTAATATTAATACTATCTGTGATGAGCTATACGAAGATTTCACAAAGATTCTTGAAAAAAGTAAAGATAAGAATGAACTAAAAATTAAGGTCAGCAAAAAGCTCGATAATAACAAAGCTTCCGTTAAAACAGATCCCATAAGGGTTAAGCATATTCTGTCGAATCTTCTGAACAACGCAGTAAAGTTCACTTATAAAGGTGAAATAGAGTTTGGTTATAAACTTCAAAATGGAAAAGATCTTTTATTCTACGTTAAGGATACAGGCATTGGAATACCAAAAGACAAGCAGGAAATTATTTTCGATCAATTCAGGCAAATAGAGGAAACAGATACACGTAAATACGGAGGTAGCGGACTTGGCCTCTCAATATCAAAGAACCTTGTAGAAGCATTGGGAGGTAAAATATGGGTTGAATCGACGAACAACAAAGGTTCCATCTTTTATTTCACAATACCCTATAAGCCTGAGGAGATAAAACAGGATGAAAGAATAACTGATCGTCCTAAACCTGAAAAAACAACATTATCTTCAAAAAAAATATTAATAACCGAAGATAATTATGCTGATTTTTATATTTTCCAAAAATATTTAAAACCAACAGGTGTAAAAATATTACATGCTACAACAGGAGAAACAGCCATCGATATTGTTAAGAAATACAAAGATATCGACCTCGTTATTCTTGATATAAAGCTACCTGATATCAGTGGTTTTCAAGCTGCTAAAAAGATCAAGAAAATAAGAAATAATATTGCCATTATTGCAATAACATCGTATTCATCAATGTACGATAAAGAAGAAGCTTTTAAAGCAGGTTGTGATGATTATATTGTAAAACCGATTACACGTTTACAAATACTTAATAAAGCAAAACAATTTTTAGCTTAGCTTAATGACCTGCCCTAAAAAATTTAATTTTGCAGCAAAATATCAAAAAAAACAATCATGAATGAAAAGCTGCTAAAATTAAAGCCGGAGCGAATTTGGTATTATTTTACTGAAATACTAAAAATTCCAAGACCATCAAAACATGAAGAAAAAATTGCCAGGTATATCTGTGATTTTGGTGAAAAACATAATCTTGAAACATTAAAGGACAAAACAGGAAATATATTGATCAGGAAACCTGCCTCAAAAGGAATGGAAAATCGTAAAATGGTCTGCCTCCAGAGTCATATTGATATGGTTTGTGAAAAAAATTCAGATGTTAAGTTTGATTTTTATAACGACGCCATAAAGGCATATATCGACGGTAAATGGGTAAAAGCTAAAGGAACAACCCTTGGAGCTGATGACGGTATTGGAGTTTCGGCACAATTGGCCATCCTCGAATCTGATAATATACAACACGGACCTATTGAATGTTTATTCACAATAGATGAAGAGTCGGGGCTTACAGGTGCTTTTGGTTTAGAAACCGGGTTTCTTAAAAGCAAGATACTCCTGAATCTTGATTCCGAAGACGAGGGTGAACTCTTCATTGGATGCGCCGGTGGTATTGACACTGTTATCAACATATCCTATTCAAAAGAAAAAGTTCCTAAAGATCATTCTGCATTCGTTATCAGTGTTCTGGGATTGCAGGGAGGACATTCAGGAGACGACATTCAGAAAGGAAGAGGAAACGCTAATAAGATCCTTAACCGAATGCTCTGGAATGCAGCCAGGAATTTGGATCTAAGTATATCCAAATATGACGGGGGTAAATTACGAAATGCAATTGCCAGGGAAGCATCTGCTATAGTTACTGTGCCCGAAAAGAACAAACAAAAATTAATTGATTATGTAAAAGAATTCGATAAAATAGTCAGGGAAGAATATAAAATCAATGAACCGAAACTCAAAGCCCAGGTATCGGAAACCTCGCAACCAGTATTTTTAATCAATAAAACCACACAAGATAATCTGCTTAACACCATATATGCCTGTCCGCATGGTGTAATAGCCTGGTCGGCCGAAATACCAAACTTTGTAGAAACATCCACTAACCTTGCCTCTGTAAAAACATCAGAAAACGAAATTGAGATCACTACCAGCCAGCGCAGCTCAGTTGAATCAGCAAAAAAAGATGTTTGCGACATGGTCAGCGCTACCTTTGAGTTGGCAGGAGCTAAAATCAAGCAATCAGGTGGATATCCCGGATGGACTCCCGATCCCAATTCAAAAATCGTTGAAATAACAGCCGATTCCTATAGAAAGCTCTTCGAACAGGAACCCAAAGTACTTGCTGTTCACGCCGGCCTCGAATGCGGATTGATAGACGATAAATACCCGGGAATGGATATGATATCATACGGACCCACTATAAAAGGAGCCCATTCACCCGATGAAAGACTGGAAATAGAAACCGTTCAAAAATTTTGGGATCTCACTCTGGATGTGCTAAAGAAAATTCCTGAGAAATAAATTTATTTGCTCAACATTTTATAAGCCTCCCTGAAAACCAATTCTGATAATTGGATTGGAATAAGGAGAATACATATTTTCATTCAGATTAAATAAAACCATAATTACTGCAGCGAATTTGTTGCTAATCCATTGGCGGTATCCTGCCCCTATTAAATATGAATTAACATTAACTGGTTTATCCTTATCCGGCGGTTCATAACTCAATAACTGATATTCAGCATGAGCAAACAGATCATTCCATATATAATAACGGGCAAAAATACTGCCGCCATAAATATTGGTCTGGTAATCCATATAATAGGGATGATCCTTACAACTGTAATACTGATACATAAAACCCAATCCGGTCATGAAATTCTTTGTTATTCTGTATCCGAACATAGGGGATACATTGACTAATGTGATAGTACCAAACTGCAAGCCGAAGTCCCCACCGATAATAAATCTGTTCTCCAGTTTTTCTTTTTCTTCTTCTTCTTCTTCTTCTTCCATATACCCCTGTGAAGAAACATCATGTCCTGCTAATAAGAAAGCCGAAAACATCAAAATAAAAATAAAGGAAATCCCGGTTTTAATCATATTAATAAATTTAATACAATAACAACAAATCATACAATATTATTATTGCTAAAATAAAAAAGCTATTATGAAAAACTATCGTATATTGTATTTTAAACATTATCATTATACTGTTATTATTAAAATATAATATACAAATCACCTCATAAAAAAACAATGGGACGTTTATTAATAATAATAGGATTAATAATAGTAGTTATCGGGATTATATTATATTTTGCCCCGGGGATTTTGAACTGGTTTGGCAAACTGCCCGGCGACATAAGAATAGAAACCACCCGTGGAAAGATATTCATTCCTATCACTTCAATGATAATAATCAGTCTTATCCTGACTTTGCTGATTAATTTAATCAGAAAATAGCAATAAATCCCCGATTACAACGTATTCAAAGGTGATTTGTTTACTTTTGAAAACCAATTAAAAATTCATGATATACCTATTAAGGAAAACTATTTTACCTTCATTAATAATAATCACACTATTAATTATTTTATTTTCTTCCTGCAGGAAAGATGATGAGATCACAACTGATCCTTCTGCAAAATTATCTTTTTCCACCGACTCGGTTTCTTTCGATACGGTATTTACTACTGTTGGATCGGTCACTAAACAGTTAATCGTATACAACCGCAACGATAAAAGGATCCGTATCTCTAACATATCAATAAAAAATGGTCAGGCATCGATGTTTAGAATAAATGTTGACGGTGTACCCGGAACATCAATCAATGATATTGACATCGAGGCCAACGACAGCATATATGTTTTCGTTAAGGTTACCGTTGATCCCAATGATGAATATTCTCCCTTTGTTATAACCGACCAGATTATTTTCAATACCAATGACAACATACAGGATGTAGACCTTGTAGCCTGGGGACAAAATGCTTATTATATCTTACCCGACCACCACGTAGAAGGATTGCCGCCATATAAGATTGTTGCACAAGAATATTCCGACACCACCTGGGATAATCTTAAACCTTTTCTAATTTATGGATATGCCGTAGTCGACTCCAACGCGATCCTGAGGATACAGGCTGGTGCAAAAATCCATTTTTATAATAACGGGGGATTATGGATATACAAGGGTGGATCGCTGAAAGTCAATGGAACGCTGGAAGAACCGGTAACATTCGAGGGAGCCAGGCTGGATATGAGTTATGATGACATGCCCGGGCAATGGGACAGAATATGGATAAATGAAGGAAGCAATAATAACGAAATCAATTATGCAATAATCAAGAACGGTTTTATTGGTATACAAGCTGAAACTCTTCAGGAGCAAATGGGTAATAACCTTATAATCAGCAATACTATCATAAAAAACATGACCGGGATGGGATTGTTTACCAGGTATTATAATATTGAAGCAAGCAATCTTGTAGCAGCCAACTGCGGTGCATACTGTGTTGCTCTCACTTTAGGTGGCAATTATGATTTTAAGCAATGCACTTTCGCCAACTACTGGAATATGTCAGTTAGGCAAACCCCTTCCCTTTTCATTAATAATTATTACACCGATACAAATGAGGTGAAACATCCTTTTGACCTGAGCAGTTATTTTGGTAATTGCATTATTTACGGAAAAAATGAAAAAGAAATAGAATACGATATAAACGATGATGCCGAATTCACCTTCACTTTTGATCATGCTCTGCTAAAAACAGATTTGAATCTTTCAGGTGAAAACTATATCGATTGCATAAAAAATGAAGATCCTCTTTTCGTCAATTACGAAAACAATAATTACAATCTCGACAGCCTTTCACCGGCAAGAGATACAGGAAACGTCAATGTAGCAGAAAGCGTCCCGTTCGATATCAATGGCAACAGCCGTACATCAAGCCCAGACCTGGGTGCTTATGAGTTTGTTCCTGGGGAAGAATATATTATCCGCTGATTTTTACCACTTTATCCATTTTAATAATTCTTGGAACATACATTTGATTTAATCTGATTATTAATTCGAATATCAGCTGGTGTAAAGTAAAAGGTGAATTTCATTATTCATGGCTTTGTGTGTTTTTTAGAAAAATTGCTTAGATTTGAATTGGTCTGTCAAATGTCATGATAAAATCATTATGATCCCAGATTGTAGTTATTTAATTGAAAAGACCGGGCTGCAATACCCGATAATCGGTTTATATGATACCCCAAATCCGTCCTACTTTGAGCCATTAGTAAAACCGTCATCCGGACGCTGGGCCTGTGCTTTTATGTTTTTCAACCGCTGGCTTAAAAATGAAAGTGTGCATCTTACTGCTGATAACCATGGCTGTGGCGGTATAGGCACTTACCTTTTCGGACTTGAAACACGGTCAAGAAAAGAATACATCGATTTTCTCTGTGGAGAAGAAGGATTAAAAGCTTCCGGAGATCTTATGGGACAATGGATAGATAAATCAACTCCATACAAACCACAATATTCCAATATTGTAATAGGACCTTTAAAGAACTATAATTATGATCAACTTAAATCAGTGACCTTTTACGTTAATCCCGATCAGCTCAGCCTTTTTGTGATAGGTGCTTATTATCATCAAGGTCCTAATGATCCGCCAATTGTATCAGCTCCCTTCGCTTCGGGCTGCGGGATGCTTTTGCCCTGCTTTAATGACCTCAATAAACCGGAGGCTATTATAGGTTCAATGGACATTGCCATGCGGAAATATTTACCTCCCGATATTCTGGCTTTTACAGTGACCAAACCAATGTATGAGCTATTATGCAGCCTGGATGAAAAAAGCTTTCTTAACAAAGCCTTCTGGAAAGATTTGCAAAAGGCAAGAAAAAAGTCTTAAAATATGACATCCCAAATAAAAATAAGAAACTACCAAAACACAGGGGAAAAGGAATCGGAAAGCATTTGGTGCAATACGCAATTAAAAAGGCCAAAAAATATAATATACTTTGTTTATATGTAAAACCCGTGGCAAGAAATAAAGAAGCGGTTTCTTTTTTTCATGATTGCGGTTTCAAAACCATCGGGCATATTCAGCAATTCATCTGGTTAGGGGAATCGGAGCCGGGTATGTGGAAAGGTGGAATTGATATATTCGGGAAGAGGTTTAG
>CAZJYD010000002.1:95575-131357 GCA_964550205.1 uncultured Bacteroidales bacterium | reverse complement strand
ACTGATATACCTGAATTGAATACTTATAAAGAACTTTTAATAAAACCTATATTTTATCCGAAGATGGCGGATTTTTATAAGTTACCATTAATGAAATAAACGAAACTATAAATTTTACCCGTATTGATGGCTTGGCAGGATTTAAAATAAAATTCTGAAAACCGAATGCTACAATATGTAGAATATTTTTCACACAGAAACCTTTTACCCCATAATGAGTGTAGAGTTCAATTCACAATAATTTTCTATCCTTTTTAACATTTTACTGTATTTCAAAGGATAATCAGTGATAATACTATCCTTGCTGAATTGGTCTGGATTTGGCATATTCTTTTAATAATCACTAAAAAAAGGAAAAAGTTATGTCAAAAAATATTGTTATACCTGTAGATTTTTCTGCAAATACAAGGAATACTATTCAATATGGAATATTTCTCGCTGATGAATTGAATCTTGATGTTGAACTGGTTCATGTTATACATGTTGATTATCCGAGTTACGGACAAATAAATCCGGTTGAAACCATATCATATCCGCCAAATATCGAGGAGCAAAAAAATGCAGCACGTAAAAAATTCGATGATATTTTAAAGGAATTGGATTACAGTAAGCCCAGGGATGTTAACATAAAAGATAGCATCAGACCGGGTTTTTATGTTAGCGTTGTCGCCGCGGAATCTAACAAGGAAAGCACGGAATTCCTGTTATTGACAGGTCAGGGTAAAGAGGATAAAGTTCCCGGAATTGCTGCCGAATCAATTGATGTTATTGTTGAAGGTTCATCATCACCGGTTATAGTTGTTTCACCGCAGGCCGAATTTAAAAAAATCAAACGTATTTTATATGCAACTGATTTCCAGGAAGAGGATATTGATTCTCTCAAAGAACTTTCGGCTTTTGGAAGGCGATTTGATGCTGAAATTATGGCAATGCATATTACTGATAATCCCGACTTTAAGGAAAGGATGAAAGAAAAAGGATTTAGCGAGATAGTAAGCGAAAAGGTCGGTTATAAGCACATAAAAGTTATCAGTATGCCATCTGAAAAAGTAGCCAAAGGAATTGCAGAGAATGCCGAAAATATGTATGCCGATATGATTGCTTTGCTAAAAGAAAATGAAGGCTTTTGGAAAAACCTATTCAGTAAAAGCACAACTGAAAAACTGATCAAGGAAACAGATTTACCTATTATAGTTTTTAATCAACCAAATAAAGAATGATCTGAAATGAATTTTGACGTTAAAAGATTTAAAGAGCTGGCTGAATTTCACAATCCCCATTGCCTGAGTATTTTTATACCTGCTCACAGAGCCGGGCAGGAAGTGAAGGAAGGCGTAGATGAGAAAATGTTTAAAAACCAGCTTAAAAAAGCCAAAAGTGAACTGAAGAACTATCAGCTAACTGATAATGAAATTGACATCTTTCTGGAACCTGCCTATGGTCTTTTGGAAAATCCGGAATTCTGGAAACATCAATCCGATGGACTGGCAGTATTTATTGGCATAGATTTCTTCGGTTACTATGAGGTGCCTGTTCATTTTGAAGAACATATTTATGTCGCTGATCATTTTTACCTCAAACCACTGGTACCTCTTTTTAATAGCGGAGATGAGTTTTATATCTTATCTCTCAGTTTGCATGACATAAGATTTTACCAGGCTTTTCCATATAAGATAATTGAGCTGGTAGTAGAAGACCTGTTACCGGAAAGTCTTGAAGAAGCGGTAGGTTTTGATTATAAGCAAAAATACCTGCAGTTCAGAGAAGGCCAGTCAGGTTCTGAAAAAACTATGTTTCACGGACATGGTGAAGGAAAAGATGAAAAGAAAGAAGAGGTACTGAAGTTTTTCAGGGCTGTTGATAAAGGAATTATGAAAATATTACACGATAAACAAGCACCTCTGGTGATTGCAGCAGTAGATTATCTGGTTCCCATATATAAAGAAGCCAGCAATTACAGATATATCTGCGACGAATACATTAAGGGTAATCCTGAGCATAAAGATATAATAATGCTGCATGAAGAAGCTATGGATTTGCTAAAAGAACATTTTGAAAAAAATAAAGTTGAAAAGATAGATAGCTTTGAACAGGCACTCAGTAACAGAAAAGCTTCCTTTAAGGAAGAAGTAATAATTCCGGCTGCTATTAACGGAAGGGTAGATACGCTTTTTATTAAAAACAAAGCAAGCTTGTGGGGTACTTTCGAAAAGAAAACGAATTCGATACACACCGAAGAAGAAAAGATACCCCACAATGCAGACTTGCTGAATGTTGCAGCAATAGAAACTATTTTACAGGGCGGTGCTGTTTATCTGCTTGAAGAAGATGAAATGCCCGAGCCAGCCAATAAGGCAAATGCTATTTTAAGATATTAAAAGAATAAATATTCAAAAAATAAAAAAACCAAAGTAAAATGTTACACAAAAAATTTACATCGATTATAATTTTTCAACCGATATTTTTATTGATGGTAAGAAAGTAATTAGCTGGATGGATGAGCTGGCACCGGAGGCTTTTAAAAAAAGCACCATACTTGATATTATAATAGCCCCTGAAAATGAAGATAAGTTAAAATACAGTACGATAAGCGAGATACTTTCAGTACCACAAAGGTAATTATCAGTTCGATGATGTTAGAATGTCTGAAAAACTTGAAGATTATCTTATTTATTTCAGCACGACGAAGGAAGCCGGGTCAATAACCTGAAAGGTAAATGCTTCCGTAAAGTACAACTGTACTTCATTCCTGTCGTGTGCCTCATAACCTATTGAGATATCTTGTCCGAGAGTAAGCTTGAGGTCACCGCCTCTTTCGGAAACCAGTATAGCTCCTTTAAGATTAGGCGCCAGGATGATTGATCCTCCAAGAAGTTTTTCGAGCCTGAAGCGTAATGGGTAGCCATTAACATTAGAGGCTATTATTTCCCATTTATCAGCATCCAATACCAGACTGTAAGGTCCTTCTATAGATGCAGTTTTGAGTTTAGTAACTGCTGACGTTATTGTATTCATTATACCTGAAGGTGCATCCGGAAATTTCAACGGCTGATGTTCAGAACTGTTTTTTAAACCTTTAATGTTAGCATTCTTTAAACCATCATAAATTGTATTTTCTTCAAAAGCTGCTAATTTTCTGGCAGCCTTTTCGAGAGGTTCAAGGTCAATATCGGCTGCACCCCTCTCAATATTATCAAGCTCCCATAATTCAAGCTTGAAAGCCGAACGTATTTCGATAAGTGGTTGTACCTGCTGAATGCCGTAAAGCAGATCTTTGCTTTCCTGATTTTTAGGTATTGCGACTCTTCCAACGGGAATCGCACCCATATCCAGGCCATGAGGTCCGTCAACATCAGCGAATTTTCTGACAGACAGATCCGATGTAAATACTTCCTTTGCCTGGTCATTTATTTCTTCCCATGCTTCATCTGTTATTGGGGCTAGTTGTTTTTTAAGTAAATCCATGGTTTTTACTCCTTTTATTTAATTTTTCCTATTCCAAGGTCCTTATTATCTGATTCATTATTGTGTTCTTCACCTTCTTCCAGTTCGGTAATGCTACCCTCACTAAACAGGTAGGTTTTAAGATTTTCATCCCATGCATCCATATTCCTTCTCAGCCATTCCAGGGCCATACACGCATGTTCAACCTCCTCATCCCTGTTATGTATAAGGATCTGTTTAAGCTCTTCATTATCTGCCCTGTCGACTCTCTGATTATACCAGTCGATGGCTTCTATTTCTTCTTTCAGGCTTATCAGGGCTCTTGTAATGTCTTTGGTTTTACCCGATAGCTCATCTGTTGATTCATGATATTGAGACATAATTTATAATTTTAAGTGTATAATAAAAAATCCTGTTATTTAGTATACAACTACAAAGCTAATATTATTTTTTTTCAAAAAGATTTTTTACATCCTTTCTCAGATTTTTAATTCTGCCTGAAACATCTTTTTTGATTTTTTTCCAGTTCTCGCCTGTAGCCGTACTCCATTCCTGCATTTCACTTTCCAGCTCACTGAGTTTTTTCTTTGCATCCTGGTACCTTTCCGAAACAATATCTGGCACCTCATCCATTTGATCCATTACGTTATTTTTGTAATCGGAAAGCTTATGTGATAATTCATCATAACGTTTCTGAGCTTTTGATTTAATTTTTTCAATTCCCAGATCACTTTCTGTATTTTCAACATCTTCCAATTCACTTAATTCTTCCTTGTTGAAAAAATGCACCTGTAAATTTTCATCCCATGCATCTGAATTCATTCTGAGCCATCCTAAGGCTCTGCATGCATGTTCTATCTTTTCATCCCTGTTTTGGGTTAGTTTCTTTTTCAGCTCTTTGTCAGATGTTGTATCAATTATCTGTCCGTACCGGTTTATCGATTCAATCTCTTCTTTCAAACTTATCAGAACCCTTGTTATATCTCTGGTCTTTTCTGACAATTCATTTGTTGGTTCGTAATACTGTAACATAGTTTTAAATTTTTTTGTTTGTTTTGATTATGTATTTGAAAAAATCCTGCCAAATGCTACTAACAGGATGTATTATTGATCTGTAAGCTTTTTGATTTATTATTTGTATTTGTCTGTAGAAATTTTTGCACGATATGTATAAGAAATTGCATATATATTTAAAAAATTAATCCCGGATACCTCGGATTATAAATCCTGTTTGTATCCGGGACAGGGTGTTATGTGGAGTGTGAATGGGTGATACTAATTATTAAAGAGGTCGCTTATGCTTTCCTGAAATTTTTCAAGCCCATCTGAAAATCCCTTCTTAAATTCATCCCAGTTATCTTTCTTAGTCTCACCCCAATCTTTTATTTCCTGTTCTAATTTATTAAGGTTCTGTTCTGCCTCCTGGTATCTTTTGGAAACAGATTCAGGGATTTCCTCCATCTTATCCATTTTATTTTCCTTTTTTTGCTGTTTAAATTTTTCATAATATAAAAGATTTAAATAATTCTGTTTTTGTGTATATTGCTTTTAGGTATCGTTATATTTAATACTCCATTATTAATTTTTGCAGAAATATACCTTGAGTCGATATTATTGGGAAGTTTAAAATAGCGTTCATAAACCTTTTCCTTTTCATGACCGAGTATCTTTTTCTTTCCTACTACAATGTGAAGAAGCTCTCCCTTAACATTAACCTTGGTGTTATCTTCGGTATTTTCGGGTATAGCTATACTTATCGTATATTCCCTGCTGTCTTCATTAATATCAACAGGCCTTTTACTATATGGATTTCTTTTAAAAAGCTCCTTTTTGGTTGGCATTTGCATCATAAACATTTTTAATACTCCTTGTTATATGTTTTATGAATAAGGATACAATAACATGCCAAAGTGTTATTATTTAATGCAATAAATGAAAGGCTGATTAAACAAAGGTATCATAAAGATGTAGCAATGTATTTTACTGATTTGTAATAGCCTTTATGTAGAAGTGTGGATAATATTTTACAATATTATGTAGATTTAATTACTAAATATGGCTGGTATCTATATTTAACTGGTTTATTTTATTGTAAAGGGTTTTTCTGTCAATATTAAGTATTTTAGCCGCTTTTGATTTATTGAAATTGGCTTTATGCAGGGCATCTATTATCACCTGCCGCTCTGCCTGATGGGAAGCCTCTTTAAGGTTAATATCCGATTTCTTTTTGGCTATATTGTTTATAACAGGGGTTTCTTTCGACAGTTCATCGGGTAAATGCCTGGCTTCAATATTTGCGGATTCGCAAAGTAGTATTGAACGTTTAATAACATTTTTCAATTCCCTGAGGTTGCCGAGCCATTTATAATTTAAAAGTAATTTTTTTGCATCATCGCTAAAGTCCTCAATTGACTTATCAAGTTCATCATTGGCTATTTCCCTGAAATAATCGGCAAATACCAGGATGTCATCAGGCCTTTCACGAAGCGAGGCTACCTTTATTTTAAATTCATTAATACGGTGATAAAGATCGTCTCTGAATTTATTATCCTTGACCATGTTTATCAGGGGTTCATTGCTTGCAGCAATTATTCTTACATCAATACGTATATCTTTGTTTTCTCCAACCCTGTTCAGTGTTCTTTCCTGTAAAACCCTTAATAATTTCACCTGAACTTCGTATGGTAGATTACCTATTTCATCAAGAAACAAGGTACCTCCGTGAGCTGCTTCAAATGAGCCCATCTTGTCCTTAATGGCTCCTGTAAATGATCCTTTAACATGCCCAAACAATTCACTATTGGCTAATTCAGAAGGTATAGCACCACAGTCGACCGCTATGAAAGGTTGTTCTTTTCTTTTACTGTTATAATGAATAGCCCGTGAAACATATTCCTTTCCTGTACCTGTCTCACCCTCAATTAGAACTGTCATATCTGTGGGAGCCACTATTTTTGCCATACGCATTAATTCTTTCATCTCAGGACTGGCACCTACGATGAAATCTTTTTCAAAACCTTTCCGCCTTTTTGATTTACGGCCGTCTTTTAGAGCTTGTTTTATTAGCAATAACATTTCTTCAGGCCGTATGGGTTTGGTCACATAATCAAAAGCACCGGCTTTAATAAGCTTTACTGCAGAATTAATTTCCGCATAAGCTGTAATAATAATAACCTGCATTGTACTGTTAAGCCTTTTAATGCTTTTCAATATGTCCATACCATCACTATCCGGAAGCCGGTAATCTAATAATACAAGATCAAAATTCTGATCTTTTATTTTCTTCAGCCCTTTGCTACCTGTAAATGCCGTTTCTACATGGTATCCTTCTTCCTGCAGAAAATTCTCAAGAAGTGTGCAAATATAAGTGTCGTCGTCTATTACAAGGATCTTTTTCATAAAGCATAGTAAAATATTATTGTTACAGTTCCTTTTTTAATTGCTTAATTATTTGTGATGTTTCTTCGTTCAATATGTTTACCTTCTCAGGTATTGTGCCATATTTTTTTTCGTATAAACATAAATTCTCAATTTGATCCAGGATATTAACAGCATCCTTGATCTGTAAATGCCTGAATGAAGGGATCATTTTATGTGATAGTTCCCCCAGCTCTTCCCATTCCTTCCTTTCAAGATGTTGATTAATGGATTTCATGTTCTTTTCTGCATTCAATATAAAGGTATTTATCATTTTGTTGAAAAAGGTTTTTTTACCTTTGGTTGTCTTTTTCAATTCAGAAAGATCATATTTGGAGTTATCATCAGACCCGATATCGACCTTAACAGATTCTGATTCAGTTGTTGTTAATTTGTTAGTGAATGTCCTTTCATCAAATATATATCTGACAATCGAATCGAATAATTCCCACTCCTTAAAAGGTTTTAAAAGATATCCATCCATTCCGGATGCAAGAAATCTTTTTAGGTTACTTTTAATAACATTGGCCGTAACCGCCAGGATATAAATTGGTTGTTTTCTTTCTTTATACATTTCCCTGATATGTTTTGTTACCTCCATGCCGCTTATACCGGGCATATGTATATCAAGTAAAACAATATCATAATTTTTGTTTTCTATAAACTTTAATGCATGATAGCCATCAACCGCGATATCATAATCAACACCCCAGTCATCAAAAATAGTCTGGACAAGAAGTCTGTTCATTTCATCATCATCAACAAGCAAAATGGATTTCCCAGCTAATACCTCAGGATCGATCACTGCTTTTTTCTTGGTTATTTTAAGATCTTCAGGGCCCTTTTTTAAAGGTATGGTTATGATAAATTCAGAGCCTTTATCAGGTTCGCTTTCAAGTTCTATCTTTCCGTTAAGCAGGCGTATAAGCTTTTTGGAAATTGTAAGACCCAGGCCGCTGCCACCGTAATGCCTGGTTATTCCGGCGTCTAATTGCTTAAACTCCCTGAATATGGCTTTCAGGTTTTCTTTTGTAATACCTATGCCTGTGTCTATAACTCTGAATTTAACTATAACATAATCTGAATGCTCTTCATCAATTTCAGCAGTTATTGTTACCGAACCTTTATTTGTGAATTTGATGGCATTATTTACTATGTTCAACAGTACCTGTTTTATCCTGACATCATCTCCCACCACAGGCCTGTCAAGCCGTTGCGTGCAGATCGAATTTAATTCAAGACCTTTTTTATATGCCCTTAATCCCAGAATATTCTCAACATCATCTAAGACATCTTTTACCAGAAAAGCTTTATCTTCAGTACTAACTTCACCTGCTTCTACTTGAGACAAAGTAATGGTTTCGTCAACTATCGAGAGCAGGTGGTTTGAAGAATCCCTGATGAATTCCAGAAATTTGCTTTGTTTGTCATCAAGTTTGGTCTTTACCAATTGATCTGTAAATCCAATTAGCGTATTTAACGGTGTACGAATTTCGTGACTGATATTGGCAAGAAATTCACTTTTTGCCTTATTCGATCTTTCTGCTTTTGATTTAGCACTTTTTAGAGCTTCGGTCTTGATCTTGTCCTCTGTAATATTCTCAAAAATAACCATTCCTGCAATCACTTCTTTTATTTTTTCTTCCCTTATAGGAACTACCTGTATATGGTAGTAGTTGCTATTTATATTAGTCTCATGCGAAATAATAGTACCTTTATTGCTCAATTCCAGTAGGGGATTCAGATCGTGGGCGGTTTCCTTGTCAAAAATATCCTCAATTCTTTGTCCAATTATTTCTTGTTCCTTTATTCCTGCCTTTTTCATTTCTGCTCCTTCACCCATTACTATATGATGTTCTTTGTTGACAAGGAATATCATAACATTGGGAATACTCCTGAGCATTTGTACAAGCAAGGTTTGACTTCTGTCGAAAAAAAATGGAATTGAGTTATTATTAAAACCTACAGGCTTTTTATCAGAGTTTGACATTTTAAAATCAGATTTTAATAGTAGAATTATCTCTACAATTATCACTCCAATATAATAATAAATTTAATAAAATATTTCCTTCAAAGAAAACGAATAAGTAAAAGCTCTTTATAACTTATTTTATTATATTCATTTATTACCCCCACCCGTGTATATATTTACAAAGATTATTAATAATATCAACCACTCTGGCATGACATTAGCGTGTTAATTAATAAACAGGTATTTTTTACGAATTATTTAAAAACATAAAAATCATGAAGAAAATATTAGTTCCAACAGATTTTACCAAGAGTGCTGAGAACGGATTGAAATTAGCGGTTGACCTTGCCAAACATGTAAATGGTGAAATAACGCTTTTAAATATGATTTACCCTGTTAGGGGAAGCTCATTCACTGCCATGGCTGATGTTACCAGAACCCCAAGAGGCGAGACTGATCTTTTCATGGTGAAGCTTATTAAGACTAATAAAGCAAAACTGCAGATTGAGATTGATAACTTCAAAAAAGATAATGTTCCAATTAAACCTGAAATTGATTTTGAAGATAAGGTTCATGGATTGAATAAGTATGTAAAACAAAATGATATCGACATGATAGTAATAGGGACAAAAGGAAGTAAATCATTATATGAATATTTATTCGGGACTCATACCGAGAATGTGATTAAAGTATCAGATTGTCCTGTTATTACTGTTAAGGAAGAGCCTGTTGATGGTTATTTCCCCGAAAGTATAGTTTTTGCAGTTGATATCAATAATGAAAATTATCATGGAATTAATGAACTGAAAAAATTTGCTGATGAGTTTAACAGCCAGGTACATTTCCTGTATGTAATGGATGATGAAATAGATACAGAAGAAGCTGTAAGCAAGCTGGGTAGCCTTGCTGAAGCAAATAAGTTCAATGATTATACCATAAATACATTCAAGGAAAATAAGAGCAATGTTGAGGATACAATAAAGAGTTTTGCCAAACGTAAAGATGCAGATATGATCGCTGTTGTGTCGGAGGGTAAGAAAGGCATCAAAGAATTGCTGTTCGGAAGCGTGACAAATGACCTTATAAACAATGTTGAATATCCTGTATTTGTCATGAGTAATGAAAAATAATTACCTAAGCTTAATTCCTGTATATTTGTTTTTAAACTGTACAGGATGCAATCTGCTAAAATTGACGAAGAAAGACTGATAATTCAGATGTTCAGGGAGGTTTACGATGATTTTCCAAAGGGAAAGATCATAAAGTCGGAATCTCCTGATTTTATCCTGAAAGAACCCCGTAAAAAGAAAACCGGAATAGAGCTGACCAGGCTTAATAACGGCAACAGTGAAATATACAGCCCCAATAAAGTCTTGTCTAAAGAAGCTTACCTGGTTGATTATACCCGTAAAAAGCTCAGAAAAAAAAGCAGGCTGCCGCTGTATGTTAAATTTTTATTCAATAAAAATGAAATAGAAAAAGAGGATATTGAATTGTATGGTGATTTTTTATCCTTATATATTTATAAAGTTGTACAATCTCTCGACAGAAGCAGGCAGCATATATTTCACATCGGGGAAAAGCTGCCGGATATAATTGATTCGCTTATCATAATCTATAATCCAAATTTTAATACTTCTTTCTGGAGTCCGGCAAATACCTTGCTTATTTACGACTTAAGCAAAGAGATCCTGGGAAAGACCATACAACTAAAAGAAGAAAAGCTTAAGTTTTATCATTCCAAAAAGTACGACCGGTATTGGCTTCTTATAACGACCTTACAACTCAACCCGGGGAAGAATTTCAACATAAACAATAAAATAAGTAAATGGGAATTCCGGTCGGGTTTCGAGAAGGTCTTTCTTTTTGAGCTTGTGGAAAACCGGTTTTATAAGTTGAATCTTAGCAGATAAATAAAAGACTCATCCAGTGGTTCTGAATCACTGGGTGAATGATGAAAAAATGGGAAACAAAAAACGGATATACATCCTTGCCGAAAGGCACATTTCTGATTGTAATACCTTTTTACCGAGCCACGGAAGAGAAATTTTACATAAGTTATTACAAAGTCAATATTAGAAATATATAGAAAAGTACAATCTTCAAATTACTTAATTTTAATAATTACCAAAAAGATAATAAAGGCATATCAGACATTATCCTTAAACCTGGTTTAGCATTGAATATTTGCTTTATTGCATTAATAACGATAGCAGCGGTTGCAATATCACCATTTATACCACCTTTAATAACCGATTTGAATGAAGGGATTCCTTCAATTAAGATTGAATCATAGGGATCAACTTCGTTAACAGCAGCTTTAAAAACCAGGTTTATTTTCTCTGCATTATTAATATATCCCTTGCCGATTTGCTTTACACCCGCTGCATATCCCTGAGGTATTATAATTTTTTTGGTTATGATTTCTGTATCAGCAATAACGGGAGTAATAATGTCTTCGGTATTTTCTAATTGCCATCCGATCCGGTTGGCTATCATTTGAATTGACTGGGTTAAACCAACATGCCTCAATGTTCCTTCTTTCTTTTTATTTTATTCATTGCTGATAATTAATAAAATTTATAAAAAGATAATCAAACCGGAAATATAAGAGTTTTTTAATAGTCAGGAAAATTCTTGTAAACTTTGTCTGGATTATTCTTTCTGTATTTAATAACTTCCGAAATAGTTTTACGGAATTTATCAATATTGATAGGTTTTTCTACAATGTCAAATGCCTCGAACTTCTCTTTTATTGATTTGGCCTCAACAGCAACTGATACTATTACTACTTCGAAGCGTCTGATTGGGAACCTTTCCAGAAGGTCGGAGCCCTCGCCTCTTGGCATTCTTATATCTAAAAAAACAATGTCAGGTTTTAGCTCATGAATTTTTTGGAAACCTTCATCGATAAGATTTGAAGTGTCAACAATGTCAATCTCAGGAAACATGCTTTCAAGTAATGCTTCAACGGTTTGAATATCCCTGGTGTCATCATCGATAATTATCGCCTTCATTGCCATTGTTCGCCATGTTTAAATAGTAATCTGATAATTAGGGATATATGATACAAAAATTATGCCTCATAAAATGTTTAAAACATCATACCTATCAATTCTTTATAATCTTTTCCTGTGAAATCATAATAGAATCCTTTCGATCTGTTCTTAATAAGACAATTAATGATCTCCTCCTTTTTATTACTTGTGATGTTCATTTCTTCGAGTTTTACAGGGCTTCCTAATGATTTGAAGAATTTTTCGAATTGCTCAATTGTTTCACCAATATCATTTGTGTTAAACAGATGCTGGCCTAATTTGATTATCCTGGATGCTGCTTTATCAGAGTGGAATTTCATCCAAGCTGGGTAAGTTATGGATAAAGAAGCTCCATGGGGTATGTCATACAAAACAGACAAAACATGACCAATAGCATGCGCCCCCCAGTCTCCTTTTCCTTTTCCAATGGTAGTAATACCATTAAGTGCCATTGTTGAAGCCAGCATTATCCTTGCCCTTAGTTCATAACTGTTCAAGTTGTTCATCAGTTTTGGGCCGTATTCTGTAGCTTCCTGTAAGATGGAAATAGCAAACCTGTCGGAAAGGGATGATTCAGTTTTTCCAAAGAAAATCTCAAGGCTGTGTGCCATTAAATCTACGATTCCGTATGCCGTATAATTTGCCGGTACCGAAATCGTATATTTAGGATCCAGGAAGGCATGCTGAGGAAAGATTAAAGGAGTTATTATACTGATCTTTGATTTTGTTTTATCATTTTGCATTACCGAAAACATATTGGTTTCGGTTCCGGTTGCTGCCAGCGTTAGTACGTCTATCAAGGGAATTGCTTTTTTTGGTGTTTCTTTTTTTTTGTAAAAATCCCATGAGGAATGATTTACCGGAATTGTAACCGCTATCGCCTTGGCAGTATCAATAACACTTCCTCCTCCAACTGCAAGTATAATATCTACGTTGTTCTTACGTCCAGCCTCTGCTGCTTTATCCGCATCTTCGAAAACGGGATTTGATTTAATACCATAGTATTCCGTAACACTTGCATTTATTTTTTTCAATTGATTAACAACATCATCGTATGCTCCGTTCCTTTTTATTGAACCCTTACCGTATACCAGCAATACTTTCTTGCCATACTCATCAATAGCTTCCGCAAGATCATTTACTACATCCTTTCCGAAATGCAATTTTGTGGGTAGCTCAAGTGTGAAATTTTCCATGATGTTCTTTTTTTAGTTAAAATTCTTTTTCACAAATTATACCGCTTCCAAGACATATTTTTTCTTCATTGTCATATACCACTGCAAATTGACCAGGAGCAACGCCGGCAATTCTTTCATCTGAATGTATCAGATATTTATTGTTAATCTTTTCTATCTTTCCTGATGTAAATTCCGGAGTGTGCCGGATCTTGAATTTTATTGAATGTGTTTTTTCAAAATACTTTCCGGATAAATTATTAATAAACCGGAAATCCTTTACCCATACTTTTTCTTCATACTGTGAAGCAGGGTTATATCCCCGTGAAACATAAATAATATTATTATCCGTATCTTTTTTAACCACAAACCATGGCCCCTGGCTTAATTTGAGTCCTTTTCTCTGGCCTATAGTGTGAAACCAGTATCCTTTATGTTTACCAAGTTTTTTCCCGGTTTCCAACTCAATAATATCACCTTCTTTTTCTCCGATATATTTCCTGATGAAATCGTTATAATTTATCTTTCCAAGAAAGCAAATACCTTGACTGTCGGGACGGCTGGCTGAAGGAAGTTTCAATTTTTCAGCCATCTGCCGGACTTTTTTCTTTTCCATATTCCATATTGGGAATATTACCCTGGAAAGCTGCTCATAGGTGATTCTTCCCAGGAAATAAGTCTGGTCTTTTTTTCGGTCTTTGGCGGTGGCAAGATAATGTTGTCCGTCTTTTTCAATAACACGAGCATAGTGTCCGGTACTGATCTTATCAAAATCATTTCCGTATTTTTCTTTAAAGCTACCGAACTTTATCAGCCTGTTGCACATCACATCGGGATTAGGTGTAAGTCCTTCCTTAACGGTTGAAATTGTATAATCAATAACTTTCTCCCAGTATTCTTTCTGAAGATCAACAACTTCGAATTGGCAGCCAAATTTTTTTGCAATGTATGTGACAATCTCAATATCTTCTTCGGATGGACAGTTAATAAAGCCCGGTACATCTTCCATAGCTATCTTAATATAAAAAATTACCGGTTCATACCCCTGTTTTTTTAATATAGGAACAGTAACCGAGCTGTCTACTCCACCCGATACTAAAGCTGCAATATTCATCGGTGCAAAGGTAAGAAAATGCGGGATTACATATATTTGTTAAGGATCACACATAGCTATACATATGAAAAGTTTAAAATAATGTATATTAGTAGCTTAAAAATATTGACAATTTTGAGGCAAGCATTCATAAAAATATTGATCATTAGTTTGATTGGCATATCTCAAAGTGGTATTTGCGAGCTGAATAATATAGGAACTCCTCTCGTAAGGCAATATAATAAATCAGACTTTAACGCGGGCCGGCAAACCTGGATGATTGGCCAGAGTCCTGACGGAATGATGTATTTTGCTAACAATGATGGATTACTGGAGTTTGATGGAAGCATATGGAGACTTTATCGCCTGCCAAATCATACAATTGTAAGAAGTTTGAAAATTGATCAGAACGGGCGTATTTATGTAGGTGGTTTTAATGAATTTGGCTATTTTGAATTGAATGAAGATAAAGCAATGCAATATCATTCTCTCGTTGATCTGATACCTGAAGATAAGAGGGATTTTGGTGAAATATGGAAAATTCATTTTACCTCATCAGGGATTGTTTTCCAGTCATTTGTAGGTATTTACATTGTTAAGAATAATGAGGTAAAAATAATTGAACCCTTCTCAAGATTTCATTTCTCATTTTATGTAAAAGGTGAGCTTTATCTTATGGATGTGGAAGAAGGCATGATGAGAATGTCTTTCGATAAATTGTTTCCGGTTATTGGAATGAAAGAATTGGTTGGAAAGGAAGTCAGGGGAATGTTACCATTAGGAAAGAAACTACTGATTGCCACAGCAAGCAATGGATGTTTTCTTTATGATGGAAGTAAACTGGAGCAATGGGATTCAGAGCTTTCGGAGACTTTAAGACAAACGCAAATATTCAGTGTTTCACGGATTGGGGAATCTTCCATTGCATTCGGCACTATTCAAAAAGGATTGATCATTACTGATACGAGCGGAAATATTAAATTATGGTTGCACCGGGGAAAAGGTTTGCAAAATAATACGGTTCTAAGCCTTAAAGTTGACAGTTATGAAAATCTCTGGCTCGGGCTGGATAATGGTATTGATTATGTGGAAATCAATTCACCATTGAGATATCTTTCTTATCAGGATGGCCTTAGTTCAGGTTATGCTGCAATTTTGCATAAGGGAAAGTTATATCTTGGAACAAACCAGGGGGTTTATTTTATTGACTGGAACAGATTTAAAAATGAAGAATTACCAGAGCCATCGTTTAAACTGGTAAAAAATACAAGTGGCCAGGTATGGAGACTGCAGAATCTCAAGGGAAAACTGATATGCGGGCACAATAATGGCACCTTCATAATAGAAGGTGAAGAGGCTTTTAATATTTCTGAGATTGATGGTGGATGGACCTATATTGAGTTAGTTGGTCAAGCAGATTATTTAATTGGTGGTACGTACTCAGGATTAATATTATTGAAATCAGGAAAAGATGGAATTAAATTTGTTAGACGAATCAAAGGCTTCAATGAATCTTCCCGGGATATATTACAGGACCGGGATGGAGAAATCTGGATAGGTCATGGTTTGAAAGGAGTTTTTAGATTGAAACTAAACGAAAGACTTGACAGTGCTGTCCAAACCAGGTTTTATAATTCCTCAAGTGGTTTACCTTCCGATTATGGAATAACTTTATTTGATTATAAGGGAGAAATTTATTTTGCTACTGAAAATGGAATTTATGACTTTGATAAGGAAACGGAAAAATTTTATCCTGACCAGGAATTGAATGAATTATTAGGTAAAAAGGATTTTGACAAGTTGCAATTGGATGCGGAAGGCAATATTTGGTATTTTATCCCTTTTTCTGCAGGCGTTTACCGTTTACAGGAAGATGGCTCATACCTTGATATTACAGTGCCTTTTAAACAATTATATGGTAGCTTTATAGGTGGTTTTCCCTTTGTGTTTCCATTTAATGACAGGAACGTTTTTTTTGGTGTTGAGAGTGGTTTTGTGCATTACGATCCTTACTATACCAAAGATTATCAGAAACCATTTAAGACCTACATTCGTCAGGTGGATATCGGAAATAAAGATTCGTTGATTTTCAAGGGAAAGATTGAAAAGATAAATACCTATTCACCAGAAATAAGATACAGGAATAACAATGTACATTTTCACTATGGGGCAAATGATTTTGAAAATCCTGCCCGAATAGAGTATTCTACATTTCTCAATGGATATGAAACCTCATGGTCAGGCTGGGATTCAGAAAACAACAGGGAATTTACCAATCTGCATGAGGGTTCTTATATTTTTAGTGTAAAAGCAAAAAATATTTATGGTGTTACAACTGCTCCGGTTTCTTATTCTTTTACAATTGCTCCGCCTTTACTCAGGAGTCTTGCAGCTTATATTATTTACTTAGTAATGGGGGTATTGTTCCTTGTTCTGCTATTCATTTTTATTAAGAGGAAAATCAGAAGATCAAAAAGGGAAGCAGAACGTAATAAAGAGAAACAATTTAAAGAAATTGAAGAAGGGCTTCGCAAGGATGCACTTGAAGCAGAAAAGGAAATTATCCAGCTTAGAAATGAAAAGCTGCAGGAACAGATGAAGTTGAAAGATAAAGAGTTGGCCAATTCAACCTTTCAAACTATACAAAAAAACAAACTGCTTGATAATATGAAAAAAGAACTCAAGCAGTTGATGAGTCAAATTAATGATGATGTTACTAAAAACCATATTAAATTCATCATCAAAAAAATCAACCGGGAAATAAATGATGAAAAGCAATGGGAGATATTTGAGACGCATTTTGAAAATGTCCATGAGGAATTCCTAAAGAGGATCAAGACAGAATTTCCTGCTCTTACTCCAAGGGAGCTAAAACTATGCGCATATCTGAGAATGAATATTTCAAGCAAGGAAATATCTTTACTTATGAACATCTCAACAAGGGGTGTGGAAATCAGCCGTTACCGACTGCGAAAAAAGCTAAACCTTGACCGTACAACAAATCTCACCGATTTTATTTTTTCCTATTGACCGATTATTGGATTTAGGCGCACATCAAATAACTTAGTCGTATCGTATAACTAACTTATTGTTTTCTCACGATGAAAAATCTGATCCCGGTTCAACTCACTTATCATGCTTGTTTACTACATTTTAGTTCTTGTTTGATGTAATAATGTTGTAATTAATAATCTACATTGTATAGTTATTGAAGAGTCAATATTATTGATTTCAGCATGAATCAATAGCTATCTTTCGAATTAAATTACGAAACCCTTTATTGTTTACGAGTTTAACAATAAAAGATTCAAACTTTATCTGGTTAAAATTAAGCATGTTAATAAAAACTAAAAAAAATAATGGTTTAAGAATATTACTCGTCTTGGGGATTATTATAATCGGATTTGGCTTTCATGATGCGAGTTTAAGTAGATCTCCATCAAATTATTCAAAAATAAAGATTGAAAAACTGATCAGTAAAATGAGCCTGGATCAAAAAATTGGTCAGATGTGTCAGCTACAGGGAACAGAAGGCAATATAACTGTTGAATACCTGGAAAAAATCAGAAAGGGTGAGATCGGTTCCATATTAAATGAAAATGATCCTAATGTGATCAACCATTTACAGAAAGTGGCAGTCGAAGAATCGGAACTGGGTATTCCCATTCTTTTTGCACGGGATATCATTCACGGCTACAAAACTATTTTCCCAATTAATATTGGTATGGCAGCCAGCTTTAATCCCGAACTGATCCGGGCCTCTTCAGAGGCTGCCGCCCTGGAAGCATACAGTAACGGTATTAGGTGGAATTTCGGACCGATGGTTGACATTAGTCGTGATCCACGTTGGGGAAGAATGGCCGAGAGTTTCGGTGAGGACCCTTATCTGGTAAGTATTCTCAGTAGGAGCTTCCATCGTGGTTTTACTGGCCCTGAACCTAAAAAACCATTTATGGCAACATGTGCAAAACACTTTGCTGGCTACGGAGCAACAGAAGGTGGTCGGGATTATAATACGGTTATGCTTCCGGAAGTGGAATTGTACAATGTTCACCTCAAACCGTTTAAGCGTTTAATTGATGATGGGGTTAGCAGTGTAATGACCTCCTTTAGCGAATTGAACGGTGTGCCACCAACAGGTAATGAATGGCTTCTTAATCAGGTGCTCAGAAAAGAACTTGGGTTTGAAGGTATAATTGTAAGCGACTGGAATTCAATCCCGGAAATGATAACTCATGGTTATGCCAAAGATGAAAAGGATGCTGCCTTAAAAGCTATAAAAGCCGGATTGGAAATGGAAATGGCTTCAGGTACTTATAAGAAATACCTGAAAGAATTGGTGAAGGAAGGAAAGATAGATGAAAATGCAATTGATGAAGCAGTACGTAAAATATTACAATTAAAAATCAGGCTTGGTCTTTTTGAGCAACCGTATGCTCAACCTGCATTGTTTTCTGAAGAAAAAAAATTGAAGCATTTAACCCTGGCAAAAGAAATGGCAGTGCAAAGCCTTGTATTATTAAAGAACGAGAATGATATCCTTCCACTGGAAGACAGAAATATTAAATTATGTATCGTTGGCCCGATGGCAAATGATAAATACGAACAACTGGGCACCTGGATATTTGATGGTGATACCAGCCTGAGCATAACACCATTAATTGCATTCAAAGATGCATTAGGAAAAGAGAAAATACAATATGTAAAGGGTTTGCAGAATACACGAGATCATAGTATGGAGCAGTTTGATGAAGCCAAAGTAGCCGCATCAAAATCTGATGTGATTTTGTTTTTCGGGGGAGAGGAATCCATTATCACAGGTGAAGCCCACAGCCGCGCTTATTTAAATCTTCCGGGAGCACAGGAAAGTCTGATTCGTGTTTTGGCGGAAACCGGTAAGCCACTGATCCTTTTTGTGATGACCCCAAGGCCACTTGCAATTGGCGAAATAGCAAATTATGCAGATGCCGTTATGTATACCTGGCATCCTGGTATAATGGGAGGGCCTGCCATTTCGGATATTGTATTTGGAAAAAGGAATCCATCGGGCAAGCTTCCTGTTACATTTCCGCATACACCCGGCCAGATTCCCATTTATTATGCTCATAAAAATTCAGGGAGACCGGCAAGCGAAAGTTCATGGATACACATTGATGATATTCCCGAACGGTCATTCCAGACTTCCATTGGAAATACAAATCACTACCTGGATGTGGGCTTTGAACCCCTTTATCATTTTGGATACGGATTGTCATATACAAGTTTCCAGTATTCCGGTATTGAGCTATCCAGGGATACTTATAAAATGAGAGATACTATTGTAATCTCTGCTCAGGTAACTAATACAGGTCACGTGGATGGTGATGAGGTCGTGCAGTTGTATGTCAGGGATATTACAGCCTCTGTGACAAGGCCGGTAAGGGAATTAAAAGGTTTTAAACGTCTACAAATCAAAGTCGGAGAAACTCATAAAGTCACATTCAGACTCACTAAGAATGATCTCGGATTTTATAATCATGATAATGAGTTTATTACGGAACCGGGGCTTTTTAATGCCTGGGTAGGAGGGAGTTCAAAAGCTAACCTCAAGACTTCTTTTTATTTAAAAGAATGAATAAAATATGAAACACAATAAAATCTTTACATACAGAATATCACTGATAGTTGCCATGGGTGGTTTTCTTCTGGGATTTGACAGTGCAGTAATTTCAGGTACTGTGCCATTTATCCGGGAATACTTCCAGATGAATGAGATACAACTTGGTTGGGCAGTAAGCTGCCTGATATTAGGCGCAATGACGGGAAACCTGAGTGCAGGCCCTCTGAGCAGCCGTTTCGGGAGGAAAAACATTCTTATTATCACTGCCATTTTATTTGTTATTTCTGCCCTGGGTTCTGCGTTGGCCAATACGTATATAATGCTCATCTTTGCCAGGATAATGGGTGGTATTGGTGTGGGAGCAGCTATTCTGATAGCTCCTGTTTACATTGCTGAGATAGCTCCCGCAAATAAACGTGGTCAGTTGGTATCATTGAACCAGTTGAATATTGTAATTGGTATATCCGCAGCATATTTTTCCAACTACTTCCTTTTGGAAGAAGGGGATAACAACTGGCGATGGATGCTGGGGGTGGAAGTGGTACCTGCCATGCTTTATTTCATTTTACTTTTTATGGTGCCAAAAAGCCCCCGATGGCTTTGCCGTGTTGGAAGGGATAAAGAAGCGCTATCTACATTGCAGAAAATAGGAGGCAAGGATTTTGCCAAACAAACGATATCAGAGATCAGGCAAAGTCTTGAAAGTAAAAAAGAAAAAGTTAAATGGAATTCGCTTTTCAGTAAAAAACTTCGTTTTGTCATGCTGATTGGCTTTGCTATTGCTTTTTTCCAGCAAATAACCGGTATTAATGCCATTATGTATTATGCACCAACTATTTTCGAACAGGCAGGAGGAGAGACAGAGTCATCTTTTTTGCAGGCAGTTATCGTCGGACTTACAAACCTTACTTTTACCATACTTGCGATATACCTGATCGACAGCTTAGGCAGAAAAATGCTTTTAATGATCGGAACCGCTTTAATGGCAATTGCCCTAATCTCAACAAGCATAGCATTCTACCAGGCATACTATGAGATTGATGAACAATTGAATAAAGAACTTCAGGATGCAGGTGTTTCACAGAAGCTGATTGAAAATATTTCAGAATTGAATAACCGCACTTTCGATTCAGAGAAGCTGTTGCTTAATGAATTTAAAGCTTTGCCTGGCGATCATGATATAGATGAATTACGCCCCATCATCATTAAAAGTACATTGCGTATTAATGCTGTGATTGTATTGATATCAATACTATTATTTGTTGCAGCTTTTGCGATTTCTTTGGGTCCGGTGATGTGGGCATTGCTGAGCGAGATATTTCCGAATTATATTCGGGGATTTGCTATTTCGGTCGTGGGGTTTTTCAATTCTCTTGTGAGTTTCAGTGTAACACTTTTATTCCCTTGGGAATTAAGTATAATTGGATCGGCAGGTACATTCCTGATATATGGAATATTGGCATTCCTTGCTTTTATTTTTGCGGTGCGTTTTGTACCTGAAACCAAAGGGATATCTCTTGAAAAACTTGAAAAAAAACTAATTAACAATCAATGAAAAACTAATGATCTTTATGAAACATATAAATAAAAATATAATTGGGTTCATTTTAATCCTTGCCTTTTCTGGCCTTGCTTTTATAGAATATAATGAAATAAACTATAGCAAACGGGAAGTGGTAAAGGTAAATATCATGAAAAAGAATGGGGCCTATAAATTGTTATGTAATAATACGGAGTTTTACGTAAAAGGCGCAGGACTCGAGTTCGGAAATATTGAATCTTTGGCGGAACATGGTGGAAATTCATTCAGAACCTGGAGAACGGAAAATAGCAAACAAAGTGGTGAGGAAGTTCTGGACAAAGCCTATCAGAACGGATTATTGGTTTGTATGGGGTTAGAAGTGGGTAAAGAACGCCATGGCTTTGACTATAATGACCAGGAAGCGGTAAAAAAGCAATTGAATTATTTAAAAGCTGAAGTCATAAAGTATAAGGATCATCCTGCATTAATGATGTGGGGTATTGGAAATGAGTTGAATCTTGCCAGCACAAACCCAAAAGTTTGGGATGCCGTGAATGAAATTGCTGCCATGATCCATGAAATTGATAAGTATCACCCTGTAACAACCATGCTGGCGGGAGCGGGTAAAGAAGACGTTCAAAATCTTATGGAACGCTGCCCTGAACTCGATTTGTTGTCTTTTCAGATATATGGTGATATAATGAATCTCCCACGCTACATTGAAGAAAGTGGTTGGGAAGGACCCTACATCATATCCGAATGGGGTGCAACAGGACATTGGGAAGTAGCGAGAACCGAATGGGACAGGCCCATTGAGCAAACAAGTCATGAAAAAGCAAAAGCATACAAAGAGCGCTATGAAAAGGTGATCGAGGCAAATACGGATCAATGCCTTGGTTCTTTTGTTTTTCTCTGGGGACAAAAACAGGAGCGTACCCCTACCTGGTACGGGATATTTCTTGAGAATGGTGAAGAAACAGAATCAGTGGACGTAATGCATTATGTCTGGAACAAATCATGGCCCGAAAACCGGGCACCACGATTGGACTCCATGCGTTTAAACGGTCTTTCTGCCTATGATAATGTTTACCTGATAGCCGGACAAAATGCAAAGGGGAATGTTTACATTACGGATCACGAAGGGGATCATTTAAAATACCGATGGGAAATAAAAAAAGAGGTAGTGAGAGAACAAATGAGTTTCGGAGGAGACCATGAACAAACACCGGAAACAATCAGGGAATTTTCAGGTGAGGGTATTTCTTCGGAACTTACCTTTAAAGTACCTGAGCAGGAAGGAGAATACAGGTTGTTTGTTTACGGCAGTGATGGTAATGGTAATGCAGCCACAGCCAATATTCCTTTTTATGTTAAAGAAGACCTTTAGTTATGGAAGAATTGCATAACAAACGAAAAAATTTCTCAAAAACCGATAACAACTTGAACAGTGACAGGGAATCTTTATGGAAATTCACCAGTAAAGGCAACGGAAGCTTTATTGCTAAATCAGCAGCATATGTATCCAGGTTGTATTTCCCTTTGATGAGTTCGGGCGGGATGAAATCTTATGTCAATCCGGAACTCAAGGGAGATATTTGTCTTTCCTTTCATCAATACGTGACTGCTCCACTTGTAACCGAGGAAATTCACAGAAGTGCCTCAGCAAGGAATTTCTGGATATTGCAGGATAAGCAAAAAGTATGGTCAGTTTCTGGCCTGAGTGCAGCACAAATATCACAGAAATGGTCAGATGCCGCAGAATATCACGAAGTGGAAGGTTGCCCGGGGATGTTCATCCTGCGAAGGAAAAACGTAACTTTACAATTATCAGCAGAGATAAAAATATTTATCCCCTCAAACAATGATCCATTAGAGATAATGATGGTTAAGATCAAAAATGAAGGGAATCAAAATGTTACATTTAAACCTGCATACGCCATTCCACTTTATGGCAGGAGTGCAGATAATTTCAGGGACCACCGCCAGGTAACAAGTATGTTCCAGAAAGCCAGAATGTTAAAAGCAGGTGTTTTTGTGAAACCTGCCATCCGCCATTATGAAGCAGGTCACAAGCCAAATACAACTGTTTATTCAGTATTTGCTTTTGACGGAAAAGGTAATGCTGCCGATGATCAATGGGTACTGATGAAAGATTTTATTGGTGAAGGTGGATCTTTGCTGAATCCGAAAGCATTAGCTCTTAATGAACCTGCACCCAAACGCAAGGACTCTGAAATTAACGGACAGGAAGCTATAGCTGCCTTTCGCTGGAAAGAGGTTAGGCTGGCTCCCGGGGAATCGGTTGATTATGGAATTTTACACTGTATTTCAGATGAAATTAATCACGCCGAAAGCTTGTTAAAAAATTATAAAGATTTTGATAAGCTTGTATTGAGCATGGAAGAAACCCTTAATTACTGGAAAAACTATACAGGGAGTATTTCCATCAAAAGCTCTGATCATAATTTTGATCAATGGATCCGATGGATCATTTACCAGGTTAAATGCAGGCAGGTTTTTGGTAATTCCTACCTGCCTGATTTCGGCTATGGAAGAGGTGGCAGAGGCTGGCGTGATCTCTGGCAGGATCTGCTTGCCATTTTTCTTGTGGAGCAGGAAAGCGCAAAGGATGAACTTATTAACAATTTCAAAGGAGTCAGGATTGACGGTTCAAATGCTACAATCATTGGTACGGAACCAGGAACTTTTAAAGCGGACAGGAACAATATTGCAAGGTACTGGTGCGATCATGGGGCATGGCCTGTGTTCGTTTTGAACTTTTACATTGATCAGACCGGAGACCTCGACATATTGTTAAGGGATATTCCTTACTGGAAAGATCAATTTTGCTTTAGAACAGCAAAGATAGATGATCAGTGGAGTGATGATCAGGGCAATACGCAGCTTGATGCTTCCGGCAAAATATATCAGGGAAGTTTGTTTGAACACGTACTTTTACAAACACTTTCATCTTATTATCATGTGGGTGAACATAATAACCTCCTCCTGGAAGGTGCCGATTGGAATGACACCTATGATATGGCTCGCGAAAGGGGGGAATCAGTATGCTTTCATCATTTCTATGGATATAATCTTAAAATCCTTGCTGCTTTGTTGGAAAACATGAAGGAAAAAGGTATTGAAAAGCTCTGGATGCTTGAAGAGATCGCGATATTGCTCGATACCTCTAATAATGAAAATGATCTTTTGAAAAGCCCCCAAAAGAAACAGATGGTGTTGAATAAATATTTTTCAAAAGTGCGGTCCAGGGTTTCGGGAAAGAAAAAAGCTTTTAGCATTAACATGCTCATATATGATTTGCAGGCAAAAGCTCAGCATGTAAAGGATCATATCCTTAAAAATGAATGGATAACAACCGGAGAAGGGTACTCCTTTTTTAATGGTCATTATGACAATAACAGCCGTAAGATTGACGGGGATCATGAATTGGGAGTGCGAATGGATTTGCCTTCTCAGGTGATGGCGGTGATGTGTGAAACGGCAGGCAGCAATCAAATCAGGAATATTTTGCATTCGGCAGATTACTACCTGAGGGATGAAGACAGACCCGGGCTTCGGCTTTGTACGGATTTCAAGACACTTGACCTGAATATCGGAAGACTGACAGGTTTTACCTATGGTTATAAGGAACACGGAAGTAAATGGATGCAGCAAAATATTATGCTTGCTTTCGGTTTATACAAGGAGGGCTATGCAAGGTATGGCTACAGGATTTTATATGATGTTTACAAGCTGGCTACTGATTCGGCCAATGCCAAAACTTTTCCCGGTTTGCCCTCCTTCTTCGAGCCTGGAGACCGTGGTGCTTACGCATACCTTACAGGAAGCTCAACGTGGTTTATGCTTACTCTGGTAACAAAGGTTTTTGGGATCAAAGGCAGGCGCGGAGACCTGTTGCTGGAACCGAAACTTATGGCAGAACAATTCGATGACAGTGGGGAAGCATGCATAGAACTTGTTTTTGGAAAAAAAAGAATAAGAGTTTGTTTTATCAACCGTGAAAAAATAGACCTTGAAGAATATGTAATCGGAGAACTTATCATCAATGATAAACTTTTTTCAAATCCTGGAAAGACTCAGGCCTTTATTAAAAGGGGCGATATTGATTCGCTTTGCAGTCAGGAAATTAATATTCTGAAAATAGTACTGAGAAAAAAAATTTACAACAAAATACAAGTCTAAAATCCAGGTGATATGAAACATATTTTTATTTTATGAGAAATCAAAAAGACTAATATGATAAAACATAAATCACACAATACGAGAATATTACATGTTATTATGTTGAGTTAATGATGTAATCATCTGATGGCTAAGATGAGTTTTTGTGAATGTGATTTATTTGTTCTGGGTGTTTACTCACCATAACTTAGACTAAAAATTTAATCACATACTAACTAAAAACAAAATATTATGAAGAAAAAGTATTTAATGCGAATTTTCATGAATTTATTAATACTGGGAGTAATATCCCTTGTGATGTTTAATTCATGTAAAAAGGATGATGATGATGACAATCAACCGTCTGATCAGAAACCTATTGCAAGCTTCCAATTTGAGGTTAGTGCCACCAATTTTCTGGAAGTAACTTTCACGAATTTTTCAAAGAATGCAACTTCATATAGCTGGGATTTTGGAGATGGTGAAAGCTCTACAGAAAAGAACCCCGTGCATACTTATGCTGAAGTAGGTAATTATACCGTTAAACTTACAGCAAAAAATGATGCGGGCGAAAGTGCAGATTATTCACAGGATGTTGCAATCACGGATCCTGAAGAAGCTTATAAGCTGCTAACCGGAGAAGTTTCAAAAACATGGAAATTATTCAGAGTGGGAACATCTATGTCTCTTGGTCCTAATCCTGATGATCCTGCCGGCTGGTGGGCAGGTCTGGAAAATGACGGTGCAAGACCTTGCTTATACACTCAGGAATTTACTTTCCATTATGATGGCACATATGAATTTAATGACAATGGATTATTCTGGGGAGAATATGGTGTGTTTAACGGTCAATGGAATTATGAAATATGCTTTGAGGCCATTCCTGAGAATATGATAAATAAAGACGGAGTGGATGTGAGTGCCTGGTTGTCAGGAACACATTTATTTACCTATGATCCCTCAATTGGAAAGGCTACGATTAATGGACTGGGAGCCTGGATTGGTATTTGTAAATTGACAACAACCGGAGAAACAACTGTACCTGTTGAAAGCACAACATTTGATCTTGAAATTACTCAGGAAACAGGCTATGATCTGATGACTGTTAACTTCGATTACGGAGATGGCGGTTATTGGACCATAGTATATGTTAATTATTCTGATCCTTCATTGGAACCTGAATTAGTTGAAGAAGAAGAACCTTATGGTGAAGATCTTCCTGACCTGACACCTGATGAAATGTGGAATACTTTTGAAACCCCCTCAAGTTATGTCGTTTTGGATACAGGTCATGCTTATGGTGCAGCTTCAGCTGCTAATAATATGGATTTCACCATAGGGGTTATTGATCCTGCCGGTGGTGCAACCAATGTTGGTGAATACTTCAGATACGGAACATGGCAGGAATTACAATTCTTTATGGAGTATGATATCCAGTTTGATAATTTTACGACGGTATCACTTGACGTGTATATGCCCAGCTCAAACGATTATTCAGGTTCATTGACCAAAGGCATTTCAATAATTATTGCTGAGCATAGTGAGACTGAAGAATGGTGGACCGATCACATTCAATATGATACAACAGCAACTGTTATGGATGAATGGGTTACTTATACCTTTAGTCTGGACTCGCCTACAGGTGGTGCAGGTAGTTACACTCCGTTTGAAAGAGCAGACCTTGACTTCTTTGCCATATCTATTGGAGGTGGAGGTCATGAAGACCAGGGCACATTCTATATCAGAAATTTCAGATTCGACTAATATGAAATAAGGGGCTGTGAACGTTATATGTTCATAGCCCTTTTTGTTTTATGATAAAACCTATTCAATATACTGGCATGTTCTTGGTCGGCCTGACTTTTTTGTTCACTTCATGCGAAAAGGATGATGGTTTAGATAATTCTGGAGATCCTTATGATTTAATAATTGAAATAATATCAATTGATCATGAAAACTTTAATGTTATAATACAGGCAGAAGCCAGGAATGCTGTTGAGTATTGGTTTTATGTGGGGACACAGGAATTACCGGAAGAGATAAATAATAATGGCTTGTTTGAATACACTTTTAAAGATAAAGGTGAGTACAGTATTGTAATCAGGGCTTATGGTGCTTCTGAACGATACATAAAGTCTACAAAGACGATCAAACTTAATGGTGCTGGTCCTCCTCCGGATGTACCCCTCAGCAAAGGATATATATCTCCTCTGGAGTATGATGAGTATCAACTTGTATGGCAAGATGAATTCAATGATAACTTTCTCAATATGTCAAATTGGGATTTTGAGATTGGAGATGGTTGCCCGGATCTTTGTGGATGGGGTAATAATGAACTGGAATATTACCGTGCCGAGAATGTAAGTGTAAGTGATAGTGTCCTTACTATTGAGGCCCGGCAAGAAAGTTTCGGAGGTCGCGATTATACTTCGGCAAGATTAATCAGCAGGGGAAAGCAATCTTTCCGCTATGGCAGGATTGATATTCGTGCGTTATTACCACAAGGGAAAGGAATGTGGCCGGCATTGTGGATGATGGGTAAGGATTTCAATTCAGTGGGATGGCCTTTTTGCGGTGAGATTGATATCATGGAAATGATCGGTGGTTCTGAAAATACTTGCTATGGTACAGCTCACTGGGATGATGGCCAGGAACATGCCAGTTATGGGCAAAGTATTACCGTATCTCCCGATTCTTTTGCAGAAGCGTATCATGTTTTTAGTATCATTTGGGACGAAAACAATATCAAGTGGCTCGTTGATGATGACATATATAATCAGCTATCAATTACAGATCCTTTTATGAGTGAATTCCATCAGGAGTTCTGGTTTATTATGAATGTTGCCGTTGGGGGTAACTGGCCCGGTAATCCGAATGCATCAACTGTTTTTCCGCAACATATGAAAGTTGATTATGTTCGTGTTTTTCAAAAGACCAGATAAATTGATTATTTTCATATAGATTTAGAATGGGTATTTATTAATATCCTATCCATTATTTTACAATGAGATAAGTGAAATGAATTATAATACATAAAAAATGAAGATAAATATTACTGTTATAGCTTTAATCCTTTTACTATTTTCCTTTGCTGTTAATGTATCGGCTCAGCATGTTGTTAAAGGAAAGGTGAAGGATGCAGAGACAAAATTGTACGTCCCGGGAGCAACAATTCTGGAAAAAGGTACAACAAACGGTACCATTACTGATGTTGACGGAAACTTCAGTATTACTGTATCAGAAGAAAACGATACCTTAGTTGTATCTTATATCGGATTTGAAACGCAGGAAATTGAAATTAAGGGCCGTTCAGAATTAGACATAATATTGAGCCCCGATATCAAGGAGCTTGACGAAGTTGTCGTAATTGGTTATGGAACCCAAAAGAAAAAAGTTGTTACCGGTGCGATTTCGACAGTGAATGCTAAAGAAATTGAAAAAATTCCTGTATTAAGGGCTGAGCAGGCCTTGCAGGGACGAACAGCAGGTGTGCAGGTAACTCAGCTCTCAGGACAACCCGGAGAAGCACCAACAGTAAGAATCAGGGGAATAGGAACAACCGGTGATGCAGATCCGCTGTATATTGTTGATGGCCTTCCGGTTAGTGGGATCGACTATCTTAATCCCGGAGATATTGAATCTATTGATGTCCTCAAGGATGCAGCATCAGCATCAATATACGGGACAAGAGCTGCAAACGGTGTTGTATTGATTACAACCAAAAAAGGAACTATCGGTAAAATGAATGTATCTCTTTCATCATATTATGGTATCCAGAATCCTGCCAGGACACTTGATATGCTCAATGCTGATGAGTACAGAATGATAATGAATGAAGGGGCAAGGAATGCAGGACTGACAGAACCCTTTGATATGAATGAAGTTCCCGCAAACAATACAGATTGGCAGGATTTGATGTTTGAGAAAAATGCCCCAATTATGAACTATAATTTGTCAGTTACAGGAGGAAATAAAAAATCAACTTATGCTTCTTCATTTTCTTATTTTTCCCAACAGGGTATAATTGGTGGCAAGAAGTCACAGTTTGACAGGATCACTGCCAGATTGAATACAACACATAAAGTAACAAAAGCATTTAAATTCGGTAATAACCTTGCGTATTCATACATTATCAGGAGAGGAATAGGGAGTAATCAATCCTTTAATGGTGTTTATAGCAGCGCGTTGAATATGGATCCACTGACACCTTTATATGAAAAGAATCCGGATGTTTTATCCCAACCACCCTACTCTACAGAGCCTGTTGTTAAGGATGAAGACGGAAATGTATACGGAATTTCAGAATATGTAGGAGCAGAAGTTGTAAATCCACTGGCTCTTCTTGAAATTCAGAATGGTGAAACAAGAGTAGATAGATTGGTTGGTAACCTTTACGGAGAGCTGGAGCTTATAAAAGGACTCAGTTATCGTTCCTCATTTGGAATTGACCTGTCATATGTCAATTTTGATTCCTATACTGACCTTTTCTACCTTAATGGTGCCCAGAACAATACAGAAAAAACTTCAGTGTATAAAAGAATGGACCGTTATTTTAACTGGCAATGGGAAAATACACTTACTTACAGAAAGAAAATAAATGACCATCAGTTTTCTGTCCTTATTGGTACTACAGCGAATGAGTTTAATTACGAGGATCTGGACGGCTTCAATGCAAAAGTCCCAACATTTGATCCCGACAATATTTATCTGAATATGGCTACTGATACTGCCTGGATTGCCACAGGCGGTGCAGCACATTCATCACTATTTTCTGTTTTTGGTAGGATTACATATGATTACAAAAGCAGGTATGCTTTTACAGGTATTATCCGCCGTGATGGATCATCTAAGTTTGGATCCAATAACCGGTATGGAACATTTCCCTCTGCTGGCCTTAGCTGGTTAATAACAGAAGAGCCCTGGATGCCTTCTCTGGAACCTGTAAGTTTTATTAAACTGAGAGCATCATATGGTATCAACGGCAATCAGGAAATTGGAAACTATCAATATGTATCAACAATTGATAAAAGCCGGGGTTATATTTTTGGTGATGGAAGGATGACCGGAGCTTCCCCATCATATATTGAAAATGCCGACATACGTTGGGAAGAATCAGAACAATTGGATATCGGAATGGAAATGGGAGTCTTTGATAGCCGCCTCACAGCTACAATTGATTATTATAACAAGCGTACCAGTGGCTTGTTGGAAAGAATACCCATTCCTGCACATGTAGGTAACGATCCTCCATACGCAAATGTAGGCAGCGTGCAGAATAAAGGAATAGAACTTTCAATAAACTGGCGTCATTATAATGATAAATTACGCTACTCAGCAGGCATTAATACAGCCTTCAACAAAAATGAAATGACTTATATCGGGAACGATGATAAGATTATTCCCGGAGCCACCTGGTCAATTGCCGGACTTGTTACGAGATCAGAACAGGGACTTCCGATTGCCTACTTTTGGGGATTTGAGACCGACGGCATCTTCCAAAATCAAGAAGAAATATATAATCATATCGGTAGTGACGGATCATTGCTGCAACCCAATGCACAACCAGGTGATGTTAGATTTGTTGATGTTAATGATGATGGCGTGATTAATGAAGATGACCGGACTATGATAGGAAATCCCACGCCTGATTGGACCTTGGGAATAAATGCATCCGTTGAGTATTTGAATTTCGATTTTTATTTTTTAATGATCGGCGCATTTGGGCATGAAATATTTAATGGGTCGCAACGCCAGGATTTGCGATATACCAACAGGACTACTGAAATACTTGAAAGGTGGACCGGAGAAGGAACATCTGATAAGATTCCCCGATATACCTGGATTGATATAAACAATAATTACCGTGTCTCCGATCTTTATATAGAAGATGGATCATATCTGAGGCTTAAAAATATTCAGATTGGATATACAATCACTAAAAGTATTTTATCAAAATTTAATGTAACACGATGGCGACTATACATTTCTGCTGAAAACCTATTAACTTTTACAAATTATACAGGTGCAGATCCTGAAATTGGTGCAATGAGTTCATTCGATATAGGTATTGACAGAGGTGTTTACCCACAGGCAAGAATTTTTCGGTTTGGAACTACAATTACATTTTAATTCAAAAAATTGATGCTATGAAAAGAGAATTATTAAATCCCGTTGTTTTTTTGCTGATTATCGTCTTTCTTAATTCCTGTAAGAAAGAGTTTTTGGATCGTAAGCCCCTTGATCAGGAAGTGAGTACAAATTTTTATCAGACTGAGGAAGATGCCATGCAGGCACTTGTTGCCGTTTATGATGTTCTTGGCTATCAATCCACCCCCGGAGTTTCATGGGCACCCTTCATTGTGATGGCTGATATTCTCTCAGATGATTCTTATGCAGGCGGGGCCGACGCAAATGATGGCATGGACGAGAATGAGTTAAACACCTATAATATTCCAACTACAAATAAAATAGTGCACTCTATTTGGATTAAAAACTACATTGGAGTATTCAGGGCGAATTTGCTCCTGGAAAAGATAGAAGATATTGATGCCTCACGGGAATTCAAAGATCGTGTAATTGCTGAGTGTAAGTTTCTGAGGGCTTACTTCTATTTTGAACAGATACGTTTCTTTGAGAACATTCCGCTATTGACGGAGACGATCAAAGGACCTTCGGAATATGAACAGGAACAAAACTCCCCCAGGGAAGTTTACAATCAGATAGCAAAAGACCTGGTGGAAGCAATAAACAATTTACCTGAGGTTATACCTCCTGCAGAAGCTGGCAGAATAAGCAAGTGGGCTGCTGAGGCCTTGCTTGCCCGTGTGTTTTTGTTTTACAACGGGGTGTATGGAGATAACCTTGATGCTGGTGAAGTAATTGTAAATAAGACCAAAGCGCTTGAGTATCTCGAAGACCTGATCCAAAATAGCGGTCACGATCTTTTTGAGGATTACCGGATGAATTTCAAGCTTGCAGGGGAGTTCGGCATAGAATCCGTATTTGAGATATCATATGGTGATACACCGCAATGGTGGGACTGGAATTACGTTCGTGGCGGTGAGGGTAACCTCTCAGCCCAGATGCAGGGACCACGTGTAACAGGTTCAGACAACTGGAACAGGGGATGGAGCTTTGGAACGGTTAGTCAGAAACTGGTGGATGACCTGGAAGGCGACCCTCGTTTATATTATACCGTACTTTTCCAGGATAGCCTGGATGGCGTTTTAACCAAAGGCTATCAGCATACAGGATATTATTCAAAGAAATATAGCTCTGATGCTGAACACTGGGGAGCAGGGGGTCAGTTTGAACTCAACAGAACTTGCAATCATCGTGTAATCAGATTCTCAGATGTACTGTTGATGGCTGCGGAACTTGGAAGTGCAAATGCACAGGAATATTTGGATCGCGTCAGGTCAAGGGTTGGACTGGAAAGTGTTTCTGCTACAAAAGAAAATATTTTATGGGAAAGAAGGCTTGAACTTTCCCTTGAGGGAATTCGATATTTTGATGTTATCAGGCAAGGAATGGACGTAGCCTCAGACGAATTGACTGTGATCGGAGTGAGAGGGCCGGATTATATAGGCGATCAGGTGATATTTGACCATACTTTCAATACAGCAACCAAAGGATTTTTACCAATACCACAAACAGAAATTGATCTTTCCGGAGGACTTTTTCAGCAGAATGAGGGGTATTAGATCAATACGAAGAAACTATTTGGGGAATTAAGTTCAAAGAATTAATCACCTTGTTGGCTGAAATGAAGCTATGTATTGTTCAAATACACGATTGCATAATTGTTACTTCCAGGCTTCAATTAGTAAGCCACTAACTTAAAAACGCTTATACCTTAACAATATCTTCAGTCATTCAATCAAACAATCATCCAACCTAAATCAATCTATTCTTATATTTTTCCCCAATCACCTTCAGCATATCATCTGTCATAGTTTCCAAATCAAATTTCGGATCCCAGCCCCATTCTTCGCGGGCGCAGGTATCATCCATTTTATTGGGCCATGATTCGGCAATTTCTTTCTTAACGGGGTCAATATCATATTCCATCTCCAAACCGGGGATACGTTTTTTGATCGTATTATATATGATCTCCGGATCAAAGCTCATGGCAGTAACATTAAAGGCATTTCTGTGTTTCAGTTTGGAAGGATCTGCCTCCATCAGGTTGATGGCTGCATCCAATGCGTCGGGCATGTACATCATATCCAGAAAAGTGCCCTTTGGGATTGGGCATATCATTTTTTCGCCTTTAACTGCTTTATAAAAGATTTCAACCGCATAATCTGTTGTTCCTCCACCGGGTAGAGTAACATTGGATATAATACCCGGATAACGCAATCCTCTGGTGTCCACACCGAAACGTTTAAAGTAATAGTCACTTATTAGTTCGCCGGCCACCTTTGTTACGCCATACATAGTACCAGGCCTTTGTATGGTATCCTGAGGTGTATTATCCAGTGGGGTAGAAGTACCGAATGCACCTATCGAGCTTGGGAAGAAAACAGCACATTTGTTTTCACGTGCTATTTCCAGTAGGTTGTAAACACCGTTAATTCCCACATTCCATGCAGCCTGGGGTTTCTCTTCAGCAACTGCTGAAAGTAATGCAGCCAGATTGAAAATACTATCAATATTGTATTTCTTTATGACTTCAAGGATCTTTTCAGGCTCTGTAGCATCAACCCTTTCGTTAGGGCCTGACTCCATTACATCATCGGGGGGAATTGTTTTCCGGAAACCTGCTATTACATTATTATTTCCATAGATATCACGTAGTTTCATGGTTAGTTCCGAGCCTATTTGACCCGCAGTGCCAATAATTAAAATGTTTTTCATAGTATTTATTTTTTGTTATTTTTGTTTTCTTATACCCGGAGTGGACAAAAATAAAAAATTTAATAAATACAAATAAATATATAATAATTAATGAAAATGAAAAAATATGTACGGAAAAGTTAAAGAATATTTACAGCAAGAGCTTGCAAAAATAGAAGATGCAGGCCTTTACAAGCATGAAAGAATCATTGAAAGTGAGCAAGGTGCAGAGATTTTTGTTAAAGGCAATAAAGTATTAAATTTTTGTGCCAATAACTATCTTGGTCTTTCATCACATCCTGATCTGATAAAAGCAGCTCATGATCAGATTGAAAAAAGAGGTTACGGACTTTCATCTGTAAGGTTCATTTGTGGAACCCAGGATATTCACAAGGAACTTGAAAAAAAGATGTCCGATTTTCTGGGTATGGAAGATACTATATTGTTTTCATCCTGCTTTGACGCTAACGGTGCTCTTTTCGAGCCATTGCTTACTAAAGAAGATGCTATTATTACAGATGCCCTGAACCACGCTTCTATTATTGATGGTATACGTCTTTGTAAAGCGCAAAGATTTATTTATAACCATAGTGATATGAGAGATTTCGAGGAAGAAGATCCAGCAACCGGTAAGAAGGGAAAAGGCCTTGAAAGGTGCCTTAAGGAAGCACAGGATTGCTGCTTCAGGATGATTGCCACAGACGGTGTTTTCAGTATGGATGGCGACATTGCCAAGCTGGATGAAATATGTGATCTGGCAGATAAATATGATGCCATGGTAATGATAGACGACAGCCATGCTACCGGATTTATGGGTAAAACCGGAAGAGGTGTCCATGAGTATAAAAATGTAATAGACCGGGTGGATGTTATCACTACTACCTTCGGAAAAGCTCTTGGAGGGGCGTCCGGTGGTTGTGTTTCAGGACGTAAAGAAATAGTTGATTGGCTGCGTAATAAAGGAAGACCTTATTTGTTTTCAAATACTGTTGCTCCTGCTGTTGTCGGTGCTTCGATAAAAGTACTCGAATTGCTTTCAGCAACAACCGAACTGAGGGATAAACTGGAAAACAGTACAAAGTATTTTCGCAAGAAAATGACCGATGCCGGATTTGATATTATTCCGGGAGATCATCCGATCGTGCCCATCATGTTTGGTAAATTCGACGATAGTGCAAACCTTGCCGTGAAATTTGCTGATAAAATGCTTGAAGAAGGGATTTACGTCATTGCATTCTCATTCCCGGTTGTACCGAGAAATAAAGACAGAATAAGGGTACAGATCTCGGCAGCTCACGAACAGGAACATATTGATAAGGCTATTGATGCCTTTGTTAAGGTTGGCAAAGAGCTGGAGGTTATCAAATAGTTAAATACACTAGGACATAATAAAAACCCTGTAGCTTTTTTGGTTACCGGGTTTTTGTATTTTGAAAGGTATATTCATTAATCGGTTAAAAGGGAATGTGATTTGATGAATATATTTTGGTTTGATTTTAATA
>CAZJYD010000002.1:34435-95475 GCA_964550205.1 uncultured Bacteroidales bacterium | reverse complement strand
ATTATTGAAACAACATTATGCGTTGCACAATAAGTAGGTGCAGAGCACCGGTAAAATTTATAGAATGCAACAATCTTCAAATTTTCTTAATTTTGCACCATGGAAAACAAATTATTTGTAACCAATACCTTAAGCAGGAAAAAGGAGGAGTTCAAAGCTGTCAATCCGCCACACGTGGGCATGTATGTATGTGGCCCCACGGTTTATGGAGATGCCCACCTGGGCCATGCCCGGCCGGCTGTTTCATTTGATCTGATTTACAGATACCTGATGCATTTGGGTTATAAGATTCGCTATGTGAGGAATATAACTGATGTTGGTCATCTTGAGGATGATGCTGATGAAGGTGAAGATAAAGTTGCAAAGAAAGCCCGCCTCGAAAAGCTGGAGCCGATGGAAGTAGTACAATATTATACCAATCGTTATCATGAAAACATGGATGCCCTGAATGTACTTCGACCCAACATCGAACCACATGCCTCAGGTCATATTATTGAACAAATAGAGCTGGTAAGAAAGATACAAGAAAAAGGTTATGCATACCTAACGAATGGTTCACTCTATTTCGATGTGGAAAAATATTCAAAAAACCATAGCTACTGCATTCTTTCAGGAAGAAAGCTTGAAGACCTTATCAGCGAATCCCGTGAACTGGAAGGTCAGGATGAAAAGAAAAGCGCTTTTGATTTTGCCTTATGGAAAAAAGCACAACCCCAGCATATCATGCGCTGGCCATCTCCATGGAGTGAGGGATTTCCGGGCTGGCATGCTGAATGTTCCGCAATGGGAGTTAAGTATCTTGGTGAGGAATTCGATATTCATGGCGGAGGTATGGATCTATTGTTTCCTCATCATGAAGCCGAAATAGCACAATCAACAGTTGCATACGGAAAATCACCTGTTAAGTACTGGCTTCACAATAACATGGTTACACTGAACGGACAAAAAATGGGCAAATCACTTGGTAATGCAATTTCGTTGTATGATGTTTTTTCAGGTAAGCACAGACTTATGAAAAAAGCGTATAGCCCAATGACAATACGTTTCTTTATTTTACAGGCACATTACCGGAGCACACTGGATTTTTCAAACGAAGCTTTGAAGGCTGCTGAAAAAGGTTTGAAGAAACTAATGCAAGCCATGGATACCCTGCAAAAACTTAAACCTGGAGATAAGTCCGATTTCAATATCAGGTTACTTGAAAAGAAATGCTATGAAGCGATGAATGACGATTTTAACGGTCCTATCGTTATTTCGCAGCTTTTTGAAGGGGTGAGAATTATAAATTCAGTAAATGATGCAACAGCATCTTTGACGAAAGAAGACCTGCAATTGCTAAAAAAAGTGATGAATAATTTCACATATGATATTCTGGGTTTGAAAGAAGAAAAAACAGCCGGTCAGGATGAGCTGGTTGATAAACTCATGAATACCATACTCGATATTCGTCAGAATGCAAGAGAAAATAAAGATTTTGCCACTTCGGATAAAATCCGGGATGAATTGGCGAAACTGAATATCATTATTAAAGATTCCAAAGATGGATCGGGTTGGGAATATGAAAGTTAGAAGCTGTAAGCTGGAAATTAGGGATTTATTATTAAACGATTTTTAATAAGTTTTTACTGATCGCTAAACCGAAAATCACCAAATCGACAATCGTACAATCATTTACCGGTATAATCCATCAGGATCGACATTTTCTCTTAATAGCTTTAATTCCTTCTCAGTCGGAGGTTCATTTGTAGTTATTTCATCTGCCAGTAAAAGTTCAAATCCTGTGTTTTCGATAACGTGTTCCTTAGTAACTCCCGGATTAAGACTCAGGACCTTCATACGTTTTGTATCATCATCATAGCCCATAACGCACAGGTTGGTTACAACACGGTATGGTCCGCTGTCCGCTGGCAATCCTGCTTCCTCTCTGGCACCCGGTCCGGAAAGATATCCGGGTGTTGTAAGAAAATCAAGCTTCTCAACGAAACGCTTATTATCCTGATGCATAATAGCGATGGTTCTCCAGCATGTAGAGCCTACATCATTGGCGCCTCCGCTACCGGGAAGCCTTACTTTAGGTGTTTTATGATCTCCTATTACTGTTGAGTTCAGGTTGCCGTAGCAATCGATCTGAGCTCCTCCCAAAAAGCCAAATTCAATGAAACCGCGCTGGGCTGTTTCCATGATATCACAGATACCTGAAGCAGCAACCCCTTTGTTGAAAGTGCGCATATCCCCTACTGCCAGTGGCAGTTTTTCCAGTATTGCACCGGTACCACCAAATTCGAAAACCGGTATAAGATTGGGTGCATGCATGCTCTGAGCCAGACTGGCAGCAAGCATAGGTATCCCGGTTCCTATGAAAGCTGTAGAACCGTCTTCCATAACTCTGGAAGCAAGACATATTAATAATTCTGATTGTGAATATTCCTGTTTCATAGTGAATTCTGTTAAATTGAAATTTCCTTTAAACGTTTTGATCCGATTTTATTAACCAGTGCCTGGTGATCAGGCAGATCGTAGACCCATTCTTTCATATATTCATCAGTAGCCTCCGGGGTTTTCTGTGAATTGATGAACATACGGTAATGTTCCTCATCGCGTTCGTACATACCAGACATCTCTCCCGGCCATGAGCCATAAGGTGCGTGAACTACAGCATCAACAAGGTAATATGGAATAATAGTCCTGTCGGGGTGTTTCCTGATCTCTTCTGTGGAAATTATCTCTTCCGTGCTGATGATTAAATTCTTGCTGGCCCGTGCCATTTCAAAGGCAAATCCGCTGATCCCGTCTATCTGGCAGTTACCATAAATGTCGGCGCGATTAACATGAATAAAGCTAACATCCAATATTAGTGCAGGTAATAACGCAACTTTTTCCCCTGTAAACGGGCATTCTATAACTTTTGCTGATGATTTTTTCAGGGTATCAGTTCCCAACATACAACGTGTTGGTACAAAAGGAACCCCCATACTTGCTGCCTTAAATCTCCATGTCAGAGCTGCATTCGACCATTCAACGATTTTTCTTATGACACCGCTTTCTACACGTCGACGAAGAAGTTTTGATACACCATAAACTTCCAAACCTATATATGTAAAATCAATCTCCCTTACCTGGTCGGCAGCAAAAAGAAGATCAAGCTCATACACACCCTGTCCTGCAATCCTGAAATCCTTTTTACCGGACTTTACCAGTGCACGTGTCAGGCTTACAGGACAACGAACTGTTCCGTATAGCTCAAATCCAATGTAATCACCATCATTGACAAAGCGTTTAACTGCTTCCTTTTCCGTCATTGTCTTGTCGATCAATGTTTTGGGTTTTTTACGGTTATGTTCCCGAAAAGCTTGCATATCAATCGGTTGTATTAAAGAAAACTCACCTTCCGATACAACCGGAATACTTTTTAAAGGTTGGTTCATTATAATCTAAATTTTACTAAATATTGTTTCTTTCAAAATTAACAATTTTGACATGAACGATTTGCAGGATTGCTTAATTTATATTTAATCTAACTTGACTTAATATAAGAAACTGTTTTTCTTCTTTGTGATCAGTTAACACTAAGTCAGTTTCACTAAAAAGTAATTTTTCCTGCCTTTCTGCACAAGAATGTATTTGTCGTTAAGAAGATCTTTTTCTGAGAGTTCGTAATCTTCTTTTACTTTCGTTTTATTAATAGATACACCATTGTCTTTCAGCATTCTCCGGGCTTCGCCTTTTGATTTGAAAATTTGTGTTTTGACTGCCAGAAAATCGAGAATGCCGATTTTGTTTTTTAATTCTTCAGGTGTAATATCATATTGTGGTACTCCTTGAAAAACAGAAAGAAACGTTTTTTCATCAAGTTTATGCAGCATTTCGGTTGTAGCTTTACCGAAAAGTATCTGGGAAGCTTCTTCAGCTTTTTTAAGATTTTCTTTCCCATGTACCCTTGATGTGATATCTTCTGCCAGTGCTTTCTGAATTAACCTAAGGTGCGGGGTTTCATTATGTTTTGCAATTAATTCATTGATCTCCTCTTCAGATAACAAAGTAAAAATCTTTATAAAGTTTTCAGCATCCTCGTCGGTTGTGTTGAGCCAGAACTGGTAAAACTTGTAGGGTGATGTTCTTTCAGGATCAAGCCATACATTACCTTCTTCGGTTTTGCCGAATTTGCTTCCATCTGCCTTTGTTACCAGTGGTGTTGTTAATGCATAAGCTTCGCCATCTATTTTACGGCGTATCAGTTCTGTACCTGTTGTAATATTTCCCCATTGGTCTGAGCCTCCCATCTGTAATTTGCAACCATAGTTTTCATACAAAAACAGAAAATCGTATCCCTGCACTAATTGATAAGAGAACTCAGTAAATGAAAGACCTGTTTCTAAACGTTTCTGAACAGAGTCTTTCGACAGCATATAGCTTATTGAGATATGCTTTCCAATATCACGGATAAAATCAAGGAAATTATATTCTTTAAACCAATCGTAATTATTTACAACAATAGCCAAGTTTTCACCACAGTCAAAATCAAGAAATTTCATCAGTTGGTTTTTTTGACCTTCAAGATTATACCGGATAGTATCTGGTGAAAGTAATTGTCTTTCCTGTGCTTTACCTGAGGGATCGCCAACACGACCAGTTGCGCCTCCAACAAGAATGATAGGTTTATGACCGGCACGCTGAAAATGCAACAAAAGCATAATTGTAGCCAGATTACCGATATGCAAAGAATCAGCGGTTGGATCGAAGCCGATATAACCGGAAGTCATTTCTTTTTTTAATTGTTCTTCGGTACCCGGTGTCATATCGTGGATCATACCACGCCATTTAAGTTCCCTGATAAAGTCCATTATTTGGTATTTTTCTACAAAGATATATTTCTTCAAATAAATAATGCTGGCAATATAATTATTCTGTTTTTTAATAGTTTTGTTAATTATGATATTTGTAACAGGTGGTACCGGTTTGGTGGGCTCTCATTTATTATTCGATCTTCTTCAAAAAGATACAAAAGTAAGGGCATTGAGGAGAAAATCCAGTGATCTGAATTTCATTAAGAAAGTATTTTCATACTATACAAATGATCCTGAGAAGTTAAATAATAAAATTGAATGGATTGATGGGGATATTCTTGACATATTTTCTCTTGAAGATGCATTGAAAGGTGTTGATCATGTTTATAATTGTGCAGGCAAGGTTACATTTGATAAAAGGCATAAGGAAGAAGTATTCAGGGTAAATATTGATGGAACTGCGAATTTGGTAAATGCAGCATTGGAAAATAATGTGAAAAAGCTTTGTCATGTTAGCTCTATTGCTGCATTGGGCCGTGCTTCAGCAGAGGAATATATTGATGAAAAGACATACTGGAAAACCTCAAAAAACAATTCTGTTTATGCTATCAGTAAATATGGATCGGAGAGGGAAGTATGGCGTGGTACAGAAGAAGGCTTGAAAGCGGTTATCGTAAATCCCAGTATTATATTAGGGCCTGGTAAATGGAATGAAGGAAGTTCCGAATTTTTTAAAAAAGTTTATGACGGATTGAAGTTTTACAGCACGGGAGTGAATGGTTATGTTGATGTAAGAGATGTATCGAAAGCAATGATTGTACTGATGGAAAGCAACATTGTGAACGACCGTTTTATATTGAATTCGGAAAATATTTCCTATAAAGAATTCCTGTCAATAACTGCTGAAAAACTTGATATTGAACCACCAAAATACAGGGTTAACAGCTTATTGGCGAATATTGCCTGGAGGGTTGAAAAAATAAGAAGCATAATAACCGGTAAACCTCCTTTTGTCACAAAAGATAATGCAAGAACCGCACTTAACAAATATTACTACTCAAATGATAAGATCAGGAAAGAACTGAATTTTGATTTCAGGACTGTGGAAGAAGCAGTTACAGATATTTGTAAGATTTTTTTAGATGAGAAAAATCGGAATAAATAATATAGGAATAAGTGATTAGTCCTCAATTACATTCTTATAGTGATTGTATCTTTCGATTATTTCATTTACAAAATTGTAAGGCTCTTCTCCGCGGCAGTAACCATATTTTACAACCGAATCACGGTAGTATTTAGGTTTTGATTTATTTAAAAGGTAATAATCTACATTATCTTTCCATACGTTAGGATCTTTATTGTTTTTTTTCGCCAATCTCATAGCATCATAAACATGAGCAATTCCGGCATTATAAGAAGCCAGTATGAATTTTATTCTTTCTTCTTCCTCGATATCATGCGGGAGATTGCGGTCTATCCATTTAAGGAATTTCACCCCTGCAATAATATGTTCCCTTGGGCTTGATGTTGTGTCAATACCGTAAATTTTAGCAGTTCTTGGCATAAGCTGCATTAATCCGTATGCACCTACCCAGCTACGTACATTGGGTCTGAATCCGGATTCCTGAAATATCAGTGAAGCAAGTAATCTCCAATCCAGGTCATATTTTTCACTGACTTCTTTAATTATTTGATCATATTTTGATATTTTTCCCCCCTTAACCGAATGATATTCACTTTGAGCTATGTTAACAGTTCTGGGATTTTTAAAATATTTATTATAGATAATCCGCGAAAGCAGGGTGTTTTTATATTCAGCCAACCAGTTATTAACTGCAATACGTAAGGAATCGTTACCTTTTTTAACCGACCAGGCAACTTTTTGGGGGAAACTAACCGGAGTATTTACATCAATATTTGAATAATATTTTTCATTAACCAAAGCAATGTGCTCATCTGCTACTGTGTAATCAATTTCTCCTTCGGCAACCGATTGTATCAATTCTTCCACTTCTTTGTCAGGATCTTGAATAATGTAAATTGTATCTCCGATTTCGTCGGACAGGTTTTTAAGTCTTTCATAAAAAGATGAGTTCTTTTGAACATGCATAGTTTTGCCTCCCAATTCAAGTGGATTTCTAATCATTGCTTCCTCTACCTCATCCCAGGTTTTCATTTTCTTCCAGTTATCCGGTTTACGTTGTACCAAAACCTGACGGGTTTGTGTATGAGGATCGGTAAAATCGACTTTTTTGTTTCTTTCTTTTGTTACCGTCAAACCCATTGCGACAAGATCACATTTGTCGTTATTCAGCATTTCAAAACATGTTTCCAGATCATTTTCTACAACCACTTCCAGTTCAACTCCAAGAAATTTACTGAATTGTTTAAGCATTTCATATTGATAACCCATAGGTTCGCCACGATATACAAAATAGCTAATGGAGTTATAATCGGTTGCTGCAATGAGTTTACCGCTTTCCCCGATTTTCTGCAAAAGTGTTTCTTCCTGCTTTTCCTCATGGCTCACAGTTTCATCAGTCTTTCTCTGTTTATAGTTTTTACATGAAGAAAGCGATAATATTAAAGAAAAAACTATTATATAACCTGCAATATTTTTCATATAAAATAGTACACTATGAACTTAAGTAAATAAATTAAAATAAAATATTGACTTTTATTTACTGGTAACTTTGAACTCAGTTCTTCTGTTTAAGGCTCTTCCTTCTTCTGTATCATTGGGTGCAATGGGTTGAGAGAAGCCAAAGCCCTTATATGTTAATCTGCTTTCATCAATACCTTTAGCAGTCAGGTAATCAACAACGGCTTTTGCTCTTTTTTCGGAAAGCTCCTGGTTATATAATGCTGAGCCTATATTGTCAGTATGTCCTGATATTTCGATTTTAAGTGTCGGTACATCGTTAAGCAGCTTGATTAGTCTTTCCAGTTCAGGTATGGATTCAGGTCTGAGTGTGGCTTTATCAAATTCAAAGAATATATTTTTCAGAATTATTTTGCTTCCGACCTCAACCTTTTTTAAATAGATGTCTTTATATAATTCCTTTGGTACGGTTGTGGGGGGTATTTCTATATTTTCGGAATAAAAGAGATATTCTTTAGCTTTAACGGCAAATCCATAATTTTTACCGGAAGGCAAAGTAACAATATACTCACCCGTGCTTTCATTGGATACAAACTGTGCAATCAGGCGGTTTTCTTCATTATCGTATATTTCTACCAGAACACCAAGAGGTCCCTGAGTTACCTGGTCCATGATTTTTCCTCTTATGGTTACCATTGCAAGGGCCTTGATATCAACTTCTTCTTCCAGTTCTGTTTCATTAACAGGTTTGATCTCGTATGCAAGATATTCATAATCCGACTTATGTTTGACCGGTTTTTCAGGTCCCAGAAATGTTACCATATATAGATCTCGTTTGCCAAAACCATCTGCTTCAAAAGAAGAATAATATCCATGTTTTCCGGTGGTGTTTACCGAAAAGAACACATCATCATCGGGTGTATTAACGGGATAGCCTATGTTCACAGGTTCTGTCCATTTGCCATCTTTAAATTCTGATTTAAATATATCATATCCTCCCATAGTTTTATGACCCTTGGAGCTGAAATACATTGTTTTTCCGTCACCGCATAAAAATACTCCTTCTTCATCATAAGGTGTGTTAATAGCAGAGCCCAGATTAACCGGATCTTCGAACTTAAATTTACCTTTCTTTGATTTTGGGTCAACCATAGCCATATATATGTCACTACCTCCAAAACCGCCTTCTTTATTACTTACAAAATATAGAATTTTCATATCCGGTGAAAATGAGGCAGATGTTTCATGCATATCGGTATTGATCTCATCAGGCAGGTCTTTGGGTTTTTCCCATTCACCTTCCTCATTAATATAACATATAAAAATATCACCTCTGTTAACGTCGCCTTTGTATATTAAAACATACTTACCATCGGATGAAAGGCCGACAACTGCGTCGTGAGAATCTTTATTGAAAGGTTTACCAGGATTTATTGGCTCTGTCCAAACTTCCCCATCTTTATAGGAAATATAAATATCCTCATAATATTCATTATATACAGGATCTATCTTACCTCCGGTTGTTTCTTCCCTGCAGGAAGTAAACATCAGGATAGTTTCATCTGCATTGACTATAGGAGAATATTCAGGGTATTTTGTGTTAACGACTCCTCCAAGATTATCAATAAAAACCCTGACCGGGTTACGCACTATGTCTTTAGCATCCTCACATTCCTGCAGCCTCTTTTGGACAACAGGTCCGTACTCCGTTATTTCAAAAGGTGTAAGAGTATGCCTGTACTTATTGTATTGATCTATCGCCTTGTCGAATTCATAATTATACTGGTAGGCAAGTCCCAGTAAGTACCTGGTGTTTGCTGCTGCATCAGGATCAAGTTTTAATGATAATTCAAGATAAGGAATAGATTTTGTTTTTTGTACGGTATGTAGATAACACTTGCCAATATTATAGTTCAGTAATGCATTGTTTGGATTAAAGTTATTTGCTTTCAGATAAAGCTCAAGTGCCTCGGCATACCTTGGTGGGGATTCTTCAAGAAGTTTATCAGCATCCTTAATAGCTTTAACCATATCTTTCATGGTTTTGTGCTGATCTTTGGGAAAGTTTTCTTTTTCAAATTCCACGTTGACCTGGGTAAAAGCATTCAGGCAAAATGAAATAAATATTAGTGGTAATAAATTTTTAAATTTTTTCATGGCTTAGTCCTCCTTACATGTTTTTAAATATTCCTGTGCAATTTCAATTCCCAGTTGAAATGTTTTTTCCCAGTCGGCACAGGCGCCGTCATCATCCCTTAGCATTTCTTTGGATATGCCCCTGTTCAGGTAAGCGTCAGCATTATCAGGATCAAGCTTGATAACTTCATCATAATCGGCAACGGCTCCATGGTAATCTTTCAGCTTGTATTTTGCATTACCCCGGTTATTCAAAGCAGGTATATATTCTGGTTTTAAATCAAGAGCAGTTGTATAGTCGTCAATTGCTTCCTGATACATTTCCAATGCATAATGAGCGGTACCAAGGTTATTGTATGCAATATAATAGTCAGGATTAACTTTGATTGCCATTTTGAAGTCTGTGGCTGCACCTTCATAATCCATTAGGTCCATTTTTATGCCTCCCAGGTCATTAAAGGCAAAACTCATTGTAGGATCAAAAAGTGTAGCATTGTAATAATCATCTTTTGCTTCCTCCGGGTTTCTCAGTTTCCAGTTAGCGCTGCCCCTGTCGTTATAGGCATAGGCATAATCGTTCTTCACGCTTATAGCCCTTGTATAGTCATCTTTGGCATCATGATATTTTTCCAGGTTGAATTTGGCACCTCCCCGGTAGTAATATGCCTCGGGAAAGTTTGGATTGATATTGATGGCAGAAGTAAAATCATCTATTGCTCCGTTCAGGTCTCCCAGTTGCAATCTGGTTAAACCTCTGCCGAAATATGCTTTATCAGCTTCCTTAATATTAAGTGCTGAATTATAATCATCCAAAGCACCCGGGTAGTCTTTTAATTCGTATTTTATTTGGCCTCTGTTATAAAGAGCCTCATAAAAATCGGGTTTTCGGCTTATTGCCGTATTTAGGTTTCTCATTGATGAATCGAGTAAACCATCATTGTAGAATTCAATGCTTTCATTGTAAAGAATTTCAGCCTGCTGGTCGTCGGCAAAGCTGGTATCCTGAGCATTTACATTTTCTGATGACTGTGCATGTAATAATGCAACTGAAAAAACAGCTACTAAAATTACTGCTGCAATTTGTTTTTTCATATTAAAAGTTTTAATGACAGAGCTAATTTATTAAATTCCTGAACATTTTTCAATATATAAATATGAAATTTTGTATTTATTATGCTATCGAATTGCATTGGCTTAATTTATTTCATATATTTGATGGCATTCAACCAAAATCAAAAATTATGAAAAGAACTTTAAAGATTGGATTTTTACTGACATTTGTTTTATCATTAAACTATGCTTATTCGCAACTTGAATACAGTGCGTTCACTTCAACAGGTTCTGGATATTCAGTAACTGCGGTTACTGATTACCAGTGCCTTGGTATTAATCCTGCAAACCTTGGATGGAAACGAAATGCTCATAACTGGAACCTTGGCCTGGCAGGGATGGGTTTGTTGGTATATTCTGAACCACTTACAAAGCATCAGGTTACCCATGATCTATTCGGAAGAGATGCTACCAAGTTTACAGAGATTACTACTCCTGGTAATATACCCGCGGACCGAACAGAAGCAATTGACAACTTCACTGATACAAGGCTTCTTGGACATGCTACATATGAACTTTTCGGTATATCTTTCCAGAAAAAGAAATTCGGTGGTATTGCTTTTGCTATAAGGACAAAAATACATTGGGACAGCAAATTAAATAACAAAGCCGCAAGATTTCTATTTTTAGGTTATTATGATGATACTTATTTTGAAATAGAGCAGGATGAAGAAGGAAAATACGGTAAAGCCATAGATCCTAAAACAACTTCGGTTTTATATAACCCTTCAAACCTGGAGCATATCTGGTACAATGAATATGTCTTGGGATACGGCAGGGAGCTGGTCGACAATGAAAACTTCAACTTTTATGCAGGTGTCGACTTTAAAATTGTACAGGGTTATGGAATGGTTTATGTTGATATACCTGATGCAAGCACGGCTATAGGATACCAAGCGCTATGTCCTCTCTATGGGGTTGATTATGGAGACAATGAAACTCCTTCACAAATGGAGGGCGAAGGCCTGAAAACGGCAGGATTGGGTTTTGGTGTTGACTTAGGAGTGTCTTTCCTGATCCAGAAGAAATTGAGACTTGCATTAGCAGTTAATGATATCGGAAGTATTAAATGGGATGGTAATGTTTATGAAGGCGAAAATCCTAATGTTTATGAAATACGTTCTGCAGGAATAAGCAGTTATAATATTTTTGGCGAAGCCGGAGACATTATTTCAGATAACACTAACGTAGGTGAATGGAAAGGTCTAAATGAAAAGAAAGTTGGATTACCCACAAATCTCAGGGGAGGAGCAAGCTTCCGTTTCGATGAGCATTGGGAACTGGGAACCGATCTTTACGTTCCATTTAAAACTGATGTACCGGGAGGTTATAAAAAGGCTGTATTCGGATTCGGAACCAGGTATGATCCATCACCATGGGTTCAGTTATCAACAGGTTTTGTAACAGGAGGTTATTTTGGCTGGAATATTCCCCTTGGAGTAACATTCAGGCCTGTTAACAATGACAATGCTACATGGGAAATAGGATTTGCAACACGTGATATTCTTACTGTGTTCAAGAAAAGTGATAAAGAGGGAACAGATCCTATGATCTCAATGTGCTTCGGATTCCTCCGTTTCAGCTTCGGGTACCATGAAGAAGAAAAACGATTCCTCGACGAATAAAAATAAAAAACCCGGTACTGCCGGGTTTTTTTATTATGTGAATGTTATTGAATTTTGATGACCAGTAAAAGGTCTGCTGTATGACCATCTTCAAAATCATCATAATGATAAGTTCGGTTTGACCATTTTTTTGATGAATTAAGATCTGGTGCTGTAGCTGTTACAAAAGCATCATCTGCCGTATTACTTAAAGTTATTGTAACCGAATCTGCTTTTACCTCACCCTGCAAATCGGTATTTGCTTCAATTAATTCAACTGTATACCTTGATCCTCCACATGGGTGCTTCTCGAATTTTATCTCAACAAATTCATTGGATATCGGATTACCTGTTTCATCCTCCACCTTTACCGTAACTATCATTGTTATTGATTTATCAGGTGCTTCTGTATCTTCACAGGGATCTTTGTTTTCTTCTTTGCAGGAAAATAAGACCATTAATAAAAACAAGATAGCCGTACTTGTAATAATTGTTTTTACATTCATAATCTGATAATTTGGTGTAATGTGTATAAAGATATTAAATTTCAATATGAACAAAAAAATATCAGTTAAATTTTTGTTTGAAATTAATTGATTTAACATAGATAATTAGCTACATTTGATGTTGACTAATTGATAAAGATGAAAAAAAATTTAAAGTCAATTATTACCCTGGCAATAAGTGGTATGCTAATATTATTTTTTACCACTAGCTCGTTATGTCAACGATTGTATTCTGATGTTCCGGATAATTCGGAAAGGATTGAGTTTTTCCGGCCAGGTGTGGCAATTTCACTTAAGCTAAGCACATTGGGTCCTGGTATTGAGATCGTGAAAACATTGGGAAGAAAATTTAGCTTAAGAGCAGGAGCAAACTATATTTATTATAACTATAATGCTGTTTATGAAGATTTGAATATAGATGCAAGTTCTTATCTCGAACTTGGCGCCATTTCACTATTAGCTGATTGGTATATGGCAAAAAGAGTACATTTTACAGGAGGTTTAATGTATAATTTAACAAATGAATCAGCAACAGGAAAACCTGCATACGATTTTTCAATTGGCAATATAAATGTTACTCCGGAAAAAGCAGGCAGCCTGACAATAAACCTGAAGACCAACAAACTATGTCCGTATATCGGATTGGGATTTGGCCGCCCGGTTGCTTATGGTTATAGAGTAGTTTCTTTTAACTTTGATATAGGGGTATTATACCATGGTAAACCGAAAGTTGACCTTGAAGCAGAAGGTATGATTTCTCCTACGGCAAATCAAGAGAATGAGAAAATAATTGAAGATAATTTAAGTGATTTTTATTTGTATCCGGTTATTGCGATGCAACTTGCTTTTAAAATTTACTAAACGGAAACTTTAATACTAAAAAACAATGAAGTCAAAAATATCAATAGTGCAAATAGCTCTCGTACTTCTTGCGGGATTTATTCTTATTATATACTCATGTAAGAAAGTAACAAATCCAACCGAAGGAGTTCAGGTAATTGTGGACTACGATCTAATCGAAACCACTTTCTCTGTTAAATTCATTGATGCTACTACCGGTGAATTAATAGGTTTGCAGGATAAAAAGCAGGTTAATATAGAAATAGGAGGTAAGGATGCTAAATCAATTATAGACATTACCGGATTAAAGAAAAACGTTTACAAATCTGTAAATGGTTTCATTGAATTGGCTTTAAATCCTAATATAGAACCAACTACCAGTGATCCTGTAGAATTCACTTTAATGACAAGCTGTGATGGTTATTTAAGTACCAGTAAACCTGTTGAGATTGTAAAGAAAGAAAAAACTGTATTTGCTATAAGAATGGTTAACATTAGTGATCCCCCTAAAGGTGTTTCAAGAATTATTGACAAAAGCGGCAGCGCAAATTCTACGGGAGAAATTCAGAATAATATTGTTGTTACTACACCCAATGGTATGGCAAAGCTCCTGATCCCTGAAGGAGCAATATTGCAAACTGAGTATGGGGTTCCTTTAAGTGGAACAATAGAAGTACAACTAACACATTTTAGTAATATGGAAGATGAGTCGCTGAGAGTATTTCCCGGCGGATTAAACACAAATGTTAGAATGCAGGATGGTTCATACCAGCAGGTGATTTTCTTCTCAGCAGGTTTTATTGCTCTTGAAATTCTTGATGAGGACGGAGATTATGCTGATACTGTTATGATTAATCCCATGGAGCTGACTATGAAGATACCTGAGCAGACGTACAATCCCGATAATAAAGGAGGCATTAAGGATGGTGATACAGTACCTGTTTGGAGTTATAATGTTGATAATGGAAGATGGAATTATGAAGCAACAGATACGGTTAATACCGAAGGCGGAGAATATATTGTAAGCACTGAAATGTGGCATCTTTCGTGGTGGAACTGGGATTGGTTGTGGCCGGTAATTTGTGATGAAGGTATGGTAATTAATTTCGTCAGTGATGAATATTACTGTAATTGTTATTGGTGGAATGTGGATGTGCGGAATTCATATAATAATACATTGATGTGGAGTACTTATATGTATGCTTGTGAGGATGAAAAAGTGAGATTATATAATGCTCCAGCGGGCATACCGGTAGATATGTATTTTTATGATGATTGCCTGAACAGATATACTGAAAAGGAATTTTATCATAGAGAAGACCTTTGTGCACCTGATGAATTAACTATTCGTTTTTTCAGTGAACAGGTAGGAACTACAGTAGATGTCGAGATCTCTGCTTATTGTGCAAGTAATCCCGATTATATCATACTACCAACATTGAGCTACTGGGTAAGAAAATGGGATGATTGGTGTTTCAGATGGTTTTCGCTTGTTGAGGGGAAGGGTAAGTTATGTGGTATTGAGATTGGCGAAGAGTATGTTATGGGTATTTACCTTGACGGAGAATGGTATGAATATACTTTTACAGTACAGGATACTCTTTATGTAGAACATGATATACCACTGCCCGGAGAAGTTTGCTCGGAGATATTTGGACTATAAAATATTTCTTTCAGGCTACTTTCCTATAGCTCCAAATAGCAAGACTAAATGAAATAATTGCATAAATACATAATGCAATAATCCAAAAGGGTAATAATTTACCTATAATGAATTGATATTTTTTGATGGGGGTTACGTTTATTTGTTCTATTGTTCCCATTTCTTTTTCCCTTACAAGATTTAGAGCTGTTAAAAACATACCAATAATCGTTACGAGTATTACAAGTAATCCGGGTAACATATATATTTTATAATTCAGTCCGGGATTGTACCAGAAAGAATAAGTAATGTCGATGTTTTTCATTGGCTTTACAGGCAGTACATTAATATTTTCGGTTATAATATCTTTATTGAAATCCATGATAACAGATGTTGCGTAGGCATTGGTAAGACCTGCAGCGGTGATATTGATTGCATTTATCAATAATTGTATTTTTGATTTATTATCATGATAAAGTTTGTTCTCAAAATCACCCGGGATATGCAAAATAATATCTGCTTTGTTTTCTTTTAATTTGTCCTCACCTTCTTTGATAGAAAAAGAAGCACTTTTTATTTTGAAAAATGGTGAACCCCGGAATTTATTAACCAATGTACGCGAAATTGGTGAAAGATCTTTGTCAACTACATACATTTCAATCTCTTTCATTTCTAATGTAGCCGCATGAACCAATATTAATAATTGTACAATAGGGACTACCAGAATTATCGGAAGCATGGTCTTGTTCCGAAATATCTGAATAAACTCTTTTTGTAAAATAAATAATATAGTTCGCATACTATTGCAGTCGTACTTTAAATCTGTTTATACTCAATACAATAAAAAATATAGTCATAGCTATTAGTATTAGTGTTTCTTTCCAGACAAACATCATCCCCGTACCTTTGAGCATTATGTTTTTTATAATGGTGATGAAATATTTCGGCGGAACAATAACACTGAGATATTGCAGAATCTTGGGCATATTTTCAATTGGGAAAATAAATCCTGATAATAAAATAGTTGGAAGCATCAGCGAAAACAGTGAAATAAACATAGCCATTTGTTGTGTTTTACTTGCTGTTGATACAAGCAATCCCAGCGAAAGCGCCAGCATAATAAAAAGCATACATTCTGCAACAAGCAAAATTAAATTACCTTCAATAGGAACTTCAAAAACAAAATAGCCCATCATAATAATTGAGATGGCATTAATAAAAGACAGTATTACATATGGAGTAACTTTTCCCAGAATTATCTGAACCGGTCTTAACGGTGATACAAGCAGTACCTCCATTGTACCCAGCTCTTTTTCCCTTGCAATGGAAATTGAAGTCATCAGAGCTGAAACAAGCATAAGTATTAATGCCATAGTGCCAGGAACGAACATATAAGCCCCCTTAAATTCTTCATTATATACCATCCTCACCTCAGGCTTTATCATTAATGGTACCTCAATGTTTGAGTTTAGTTTTTTTACATAATCAGAGATAATTGACCGGGTGTAGTTAACTATCAGATTAGCAGTATTTGCATCCGATGCATCAGCTAATAGCTGTATTTTTGCTTCACCCTTACTGTGAAGATTTTTAGCGAATTGATCTTCAAAAATTACTACCTCTTTTGCTTGTCCTGATTTGAATACCGATTCAACATTTTGTATCGATGAAAGGTTCTCGGCAAGTATAAAATAACCCGAAGACAAAAGCTTTTTTGATATGTCACTTGTTATTTCATCCTTTGAAGGATCGTAAATAGCTATTTTGGCATCTTTGATTTCATTTGTTATTACATATCCGAATATAAGAATTAAAGCAACCGGTAATCCGAACAAAATCAGTAATGTTCTTATATCCCTGAAAATGTGATAGAATTCTTTTATAACAAATGACCAGAATCTCTTCATTTTTTAAATTTTTAAATCCGTGCCAGTTTCAGGAAGACCTCATTCATCGATTCTACATTAAATTTTGATTTCAGCCTTTGAGGACTGTCTAATGCTTCTATTCTGCCATCCACCATAATAGAAACGCGATCGCAATATTCAGCCTCATCCATATAGTGTGTTGTAACAAATACCGTAATACCGTTGTTTGCTGTTTCATAAATGAAGTCCCAAAACTGTCGTCTTGTAATAGGGTCAACACCACCTGTTGGTTCGTCAAGAAAGACGATTTTCGGTTCATGCATTACTGCCAGGGAAAATGCCAGTTTTTGCTTCCAGCCCAAAGGCAATGATTTCAGGACTTGATTCTGAGCATGCTCAAGGTCTAGTTTTCGCAGATAAAATTCTGTTTTATTTTTAATTTCTTTTCCTGTAAGCTTGTAAATGCCTCCATAGAATCTGAAGTTTTCTTTAACAGTGAGATCCTCGTAAAGAGAAAATTTCTGGCTCATATAGCCTATACTTTCTTTTATTTTATCCGGATGTTTGTAAACATTGAATCCCGCAACTGATATTTTCCCGGCTGTAGGAGATGATAAACCACAAAGGATTTTCATAGCTGTAGTCTTTCCCGCACCATTTGCGCCCAAAAAGCCGAATATTTCACCGCTTTTAACCTTGAAGCTCAGATGATCATTGGCTGTGAAACTACCGAACTTTTTTACCAATCCATCAACTTCTATAATGTACTTTCCGTTTTCAGTCATTATTATCCTTCCTTTAAGAGTGCCATAAAACAATCTTCAATACCTGGTTCAATTTCCTTTATTTTGATTTCGCTATGTTTTTTTGAATCAAGATATTCATATAATTCATTTGCAGGAAGTTTATCGCCCTTTGCTGTATAATGAATTGTGTTTCCGAATCTGAAAGCAGAGTTTGTTTTGTCATAGTTTCTCAGATCATTGATCAGCTCGTACATTTTATCGGTTGTAATTGCTGCAAGCGGGAGGTTGTAATTTTCAATTATCCTTTCAGGAGGATCAATAGACAATACTTTTCCTTTTTGCATTAATGCAACACGATCACACAAATTTGCCTCATCCATATATGGGGTGGAAACGAGAATAGTAATTCCTTTTTGCTGCAGGCTTTTTAGCATCTCCCAGAATTCCTTTCTCGAAACAGCATCAACACCTGTAGTGGGTTCATCTAAGTATAAAACATCCGGACTATGAATTAAAGCACAGGAAAGTGCTAATTTTTGTTTCATACCACCTGATAACCTGCCCGCCAGTCTTTTCCTGAAAGGTTCAATATGTTGATATATTTCCTTAATAAGATGGTAATTCTCTTTAATTGTGGTGTTGAAAATTTTGGCGTAAAACCTAAGGTTTTCTTCAACTGAAAGATCCTGGTACAGCGAAAACCTTCCCGGCATATAACCGACTTCCTTCCTTATTGCCTTAAAATCTTTAACAACGTCGAATCCTTTAACGGTTGCCTGTCCTTTATCAGGAATTAAAAGTGTTGCCAGTATTCTGAAAAGGGTGGTTTTACCCGCGCCATCGGGTCCAATAAGACCGAATATTTCATTCTTTTCCACCGAAAGATCTATATCCTTCAGGGCAGTAATATCTTTATAATTTTTACAAAGGTTTACAACATTGATTATTGATCTCATATGCATGGACCATTTATTTTTTTACTCTTGTCCAATAAGATGTTCTTCCAAATAGGGAAATACCTATTTTTATGTGTTCGTTAAAAATTTACTTCCCCGGGCATACCAATTTTAAGTGTTCCGTCATTTCTAACCATGACTTTAACTGCATAGGCCAGGTTAACCCGCTCTTCTTTAGTTTGAATGATTTTTGGGGCGAATTCGGCTTTACTCGATATCCAGGTAACTATACCTCTGAACTCTTGATTTTCTTCCTTGTTCTTATCAACAAGAACTTCAACTTCCTGTCCTATTTTTACATCAGGCAACTGAGCCCCATCAATGTATACTTTAAGTATTAACTTTTTCAGATTTGCTATTGTATAGATCGGTTTACCGAATGCTGCGATTTCCCCTTCCTCAGCAATTTTTGTAAGTACCGTTCCATGGATGGGATTTACTATAAGAGATTTTTCAATTGCATTATTGATTTGCTCAATTTGTGCCTGAATTGCATTGATTTCATCATAAACAGACGAGAGTTGTGTTTTTGTCGCGTCGATTTGCTTATTGACAAGATTAATAGCTCCATTAATATCGTCAAGCTGTTTCTCTGTGGCAGCGCCGTCATGATATAGTTTTTCAATACGTCTTTTATCTACAAGTAGATTGTCCTTCTTCTGTTCCTGAACAGCTATCTGCGAGTTGATACTTTTGACTTTAGAAGATATTGCTTTTTTACTACTTAGTAATTGAACTTTTTGCAAATGAAGTTTGGTGGTATCCACGAAACCTACAATTTCTGATGAACCTAGTTCTTTTCCTTCTTCAATATTTAAATTCATTATTTGACCATTTGCCTGGGAAGAAACAATTATCTCAATTGCTTCGAAATTCCCATACGCATCAGATTTATCATTATTAGTGTTACATGCGGTTAATAGAATTAAAATAAAAATTATATACCTTGTTTTCATAATTTGATGATTTTCTTATTATAAATTTCCTTTTGCTGATATAAAATCAATTTTTGCTTTAATTAATTTCACTTTATGAAGTTCCAGATTTAGCTTTGCTTTGGTTTCGGCATTTAACTCCGTGAGGTATTCTGTTGAAGTGATTATTCCATTGTCGAGTTGTGATGAAGCAAATTCAACAATTTTCGAACGCAGATCAATAATATCATTGTCTTTTTCGATAAGCTTTTCGTATTTTTCAACAGAAGCCATTTTATTCATGAGATCGATCCTGAGGTTTTTTTCAAAAGTTTCTTTTTGTTTTTCAAGGATATTTCTTTGTATATCGATAACCTGTTTATCTTGTTTTCTTTGGTTCCAGTTCCATAGTTTCCAGTTTAATTTTGCACCAACTATATAAAAAGGACTAAAATCATCCGATAACATATTTAGTCCGGGACGACCATAACCTGCCTGACCAAAACCATAGAATTTTGGCAGATATCTGGCTGTGATCATTTTTTTGGAATATATAAGTTTACTTTGTTGTAAACTGAAGAGTTGGTATTCAAGCCGCTTATCTGTCACTAAATCATAGCTCATAGTAGGTTCGGGGATCAAAAACTTTGTGTTTTCATTGTATTTTTCATTAGTTAACTCGGCCATGGTTGATATGAGGGAGACTAAACTGATTTTTATTTCTTCAAGCTTTTGATCTGTTTTCATTATTTCTGCTTTTAATACATTCAGGTCTTTTTTTAAGGCAACACCATGGTCAACGCCGGCTTTTAGATTATCAAACCTTGATTTAAGATTTTCCTTAACTAATTCAAGTATTTCTATGTTTTTTTTAAGAAGTATGATGTTGAAATATATTTGGTTTACACGTTCTTTCAAGTTATACAGCTCAATATTGATTTTGTTGTTTTCAATATCCAGGCTCATTTTCTCCAATGTTTTTTGTTTTTCAGTTAGACCGCCGTCATAAATAACCTGACTAACATCAACAGCGATTTTGTACTGGTCTTTTGGAACTTGTGGTATTTCAATATAGGGTACATCAATAGGAATTTCAGTTACTTCGGATTGATAGGTTGCATGACCTGAAAGATTAATACCCGGGAAATAATTTTTATTAAGTGATTTAATTTTCAAAGTATTTGATGATTCAAGATAATTTAAATTGTCTTTGAGTGGATAATTTTCAACTGATTTTTTCCGGCATTCGGCTAACGTGGTTTCTGAAATTACCTGGCCGGTGAGCAATTTAATAAAAAATATTCCGATAATTAGAATTATTGTTTTTTTCATTGTTTTGAAATTGCATTTATGTATGAAAAAGCTCATATTTGTTATCTTTGTGGTTAAACAAAAAAGAAAGTAAATGAAAATAAAGAATTTAAAATCATTAAGTGTTTTATTAATTTTAATGATTCTTATTGCTGCTTGTTCCACATCCGAAAAAGAAATATTTGGCTTATGGAAAGTTAAGGATGTTGAAGTAGATGCTGATACTACAAAAGTTTCAAATGAAGTGATTAACCAAAGTGTTGAAATGGAAAGATCACTGTCTTTTGAATTTTTTCAAGATAAAACTATGAATATTATTACGGATGGTGCAACATTCAGTGGTAAATGGTTTTTGTATAGTGATGATATATTCATTAAGCTGGATGGGGTTAATCCTAATGATTCTACAAAAGTTGGGGAATACGAAGAAGGTAAGATCATTAAAAGGGAAAAAAGACCTTTTGGTTGGATCAAAACTACTTATATAAAAACTGAAAACTAATTATTACTAACAAATTTTAGCGAATGAATAATAGCATCCATCTGCCTTACAAGATCACGCTTGTTTTCGCTTGGTGCATAAACATAAGCATCAATAGTAAGTAGTTTGTTGTTTCTTTTATCAAGTAAAGTATAGCTTATAAATGGCCCACCCATGAAATCATTATAAACTTTCCATAAACCGTGAGTTTTAACCGCATAACGGTCTTTAAAGTTTATTTCTTTTATTTCGGGTTTTATTACCTCGTCAGAGATCATCATATAGGAATTTTCTGAAGGGCCGGGTACATAACGCTTTGTAGTAATATTTCTCCATGAAATAATATGATCATAGTTAAATTGATTAGTATCGATATAATTCTCTAAGTAAATAAGCAATCCCTGGCTAAAAGAGAGTGTTTCTTTTCTTATCCACATAAAATTCTTTGCTGACTTGGATATTTTAAAACCACCTGGTATTGCCAGATATATCCCGAATTTTTCTTTAAGTTTTGCTATTAGTTTAGCATTTGAAAATGATTTGTATGTGTTGATAATTCTTTTTCTTTCTTTTTCGATAAATAGATCAAAAATTAAATCTTTGTTTTTTTGGAACTCTTCAATAAATCCTTCTGTTGTTGGTGCGGATATCTTAACTACTTGCTGTGGTTTTGCCCACAGGTTCTCCCGAAGTTCGATCTGGGGCTTTTTAAATTTTGTATCGACATTTACGATTAATATTTCCCTTTGTTTCTTAAACATACTGGTAAACGCTTCTTCGGGTATATTAACCAGGGTAAAAGAAGGCTCAGGCTGAGGCAGGCCGGGTATTGGCTGGTAGAAGAAATTGACAATAGTATCACCTATGGCTGATTTCCATTGTGCTTTATTATTTGTTACAACCAGAATTTCAGATGATTTTCCTTTTGAATAAGGTAATCCCTTTTTCTCAAATTCACAGGATTGAAAAAGAATTGTAACAGCAAAAGCAACTAATGAAATTATGGCCGGATATGATTTTATTAGTTTCATTATAAAATAATTTAATTTATAGTTGTATTTAATAATGTGAAACTTACAAAAACTATTCTCTGCTTAATATTATCCTGAAACAGTTAGTTTAATCCTTTGCCCGGGTCTTATGCGGTGACTGTTTCTTATATTATTAAGTCTTTTTATTTCAGTAACTGTAACACCATCGTACTGCCTGGCAATTTCCCAAAGAGTATCGCCCCTTTTAACTGTATAATAAATAAACTTTTTGTCATCCGTGGTTTCGGAATAGAAGGCTTTGTAACCATCATCAAAAGGGCTGTAGATAATTAATTTCTGTACCGGATAAATTGTATTTCCGCGCAGGTTATTCCATCTTTTTATTTGGCTTACATAGCAATGATATCTTTCGGCGATTAAACTTAGGTTTTCTCCGTATCTTACAATGTGAACTTTTCTGCTTTGTGCTTTTTTAATTTCGGCTAATAGTTTTTCTCTTTCTATTCCTTTTTTTGATTTGTATTGATAAAGAGCATTTTCATTACTGACAAAATCACCTGCGAACTCAACAGGAAGGCGCAATGAGAATTTTTTACCTTCTCCTGCCGGAATTATTTCGACCTTATATTGGGGATTGAGAAATTTTAAATCTTTCATTTTTATTTTTAGCATTTCACTTATCTGGTCAAATGAAAGTGGTTGACTAACAATTACGGTATCAATTCCCTTGTAGAGAATTCCAGGATCTTTAGGATAAAGATTATGTTCGGCAGCATAATTCATAACGTATAATACTGCGATAAAAGCCGGTACATATCCACGGGTTTCACGGGGCAGAAAGGGCCATACTGCCCAATAACTGGCAATGTTACCTGCTCTTCTGATTGCTTTGTTAACATTGCCTGCTCCCGAATTGTAAGCTGCCATGGCAAGTGACCAGTTTCCGTAGATATCATAAAGATCTTTCAGATGCTGGCAGGCTGCAATGGATGATTTCAAAGGATCATAACGCTCATCAATAAGTGAATTTACATTAAGATTATAAGTTTTACCTGTATGGTACATAAACTGCCACAGGCCTTTGGCACCTCTTCTGCTGCCGGCAGTTGGATTTAACGCGGATTCAACAACGGCAAGGTATTTTAATTCGAGAGGCAAATTGTATTTATCAAGTTGTTCTTCAAATAAAGGAAAATATAATTCCCCCAGTCCAAGTATCCTTGAGGTCAAATCCCTTTTTTTTATTGAATAAAGATGAATGAAATTTTTTACTGTTTTGTTATATGTAAGCTCAATAGGTGTTGTTTTATTAAGCTGCTCCAGCCTTTTCTTATAAACAGAGTCAGGATAAACAGGAACAGAGTCGGAAGGGAAACCATATTTATTTAGTACGGATGAATCGGTTGAAAAAAGTGTATCCTTAAAAAATTTAATATTCACAAGGCTGTCTAAAGTGCTGATGATAGGAGAATTGGCATCGATAACCGAATTAATGATAATGGTATCTTTGTTATTTTCTGGTTGCTGACTATATAAACTTAGTTGTGAAAAAAGTAAAGAAATGGCGATTATAATACCTGACAATCTTTGCATAGTGGTTTTAGTTTTAGTATTAACTTTTAAATAGCATTATTCGTATGTTTAGTATGCAAAATTAAAAGAATAATGATAATCGGATAACTACGAAAAATAAAAGGAATAAAAAAAGCCTGCCTTTAAAAAAAGCAGGCTTTGGTGGTTAAAAACACTATTAATTAACTATAAGTTTATTACAGTAATTTGTTTCAGTCCCTGTAATTTTAATAAAGTACAATCCTTTGGAGAAGCTACTCAGATCGACTTCGGATTTTATAATACCGTCAGTAGCATCTCTTGTTTCATTATAAATCAAAGTACCTGTTGTATTGAAGATATTAATAATTATCTTTTCCTGTGTTTCAGGATATACTTCGATATTAAAGACACCTTTTGAAGGATTAGGATATATAATAATATTTTTGTTTTCTGATTGTTCAGGTATTCTAACTGTATTATCTACTGTTACCTCAAGGCTCTCCGACCATTCTCCTTCTCCACATTCATTAATTCCTTTTGCCTTGATATAGGCAGTTCCGAGATATTCGGTATTCCATTCAATAACTGCTGTATCTGCATTTGAGGAAGTAGAACCTGCATCTTCGGGTTCGATTGACCATTCGTACGAAGAGGCATAGTCTACAGGATTTAATTCATAAGTAGAATGAGTAGTTACATATACGTCAACATACTCAGGTCCGAATGGCATATCAGGCGCCTCTGGTTCGGTAATAAATGTCAATATCATATAGTCTGAATCGGTACTACCCTGTCCATCCTCAGCTGTCATGGTGAGCTTAACCTGTCCGTTGTCAAAATCTTCCTGACTTGGCATATAGATAGGATCCTCAATTGCAGGATCATCGAAGGAACCTGTACCATTTGTTGTCCATTCAATAGAAGTATAGTTAGTTGCAACGCCATCGCATTGGTAATTGCTACCTTTACAGGAATTATCATCATGTCCGGCAAATGCAGAGAGCACAGGCATGGGGGGGAACATTATATAATCTATCCAGCTACGGTCATCTCCCAATGAAACATAATCATCTTTTGAATATATCCATTTAAATGTATGATCGCCGCTGGTAACCGGAAATACTGCGTGTTGCCAATCCATAATTCCTGACCAATCATCCTGCTTGGATCCATCAATAAAAAATTCTATTTTATCTCTACCCGACTCAGATGATACTTTAACATAGAAAGAAATGGAATCATCACGGTTAACTGTAGTAGTGATGTATAATTTAGTTTTTTGATTATTTCCTATTTTACCGGAAATTGCACTATAATCTCCTTCATAAGATGTAGAATTGATCTTCCAATCTTTATCTCCACCGAATTGCCAGTTAAATTTGGAAAAGTCACCTGTTTCCCAGTCCTCATAAAGTGTACCAATTTCCTCGGTAAAACTTTTGTCATCGTTATAGCTGCCTGCTGTCACCTCGAAATCTATATAAGCAAGTGAACCTGGAGGGGCAGCAGAATCAATTGTAACTGTGAATATTGCATCTTTACTTTGAAGCAATCCAATTGTTCCAATATCATAGGTGTCATTTTCAACCAGTATGTACGGACAATTCATCTCCATTGAGCCTACAGTATTATTTGATTCACAGTGACCTTTGTTAAGAGTGGAAATATGTATATCTACTGTTTCACCTGGATCCATAAGTCCATTATCATTTCCTTTTTCCGAATCATCTATTGCCAGGTTTTTAACTTCAAATACAGGTGCGTGTATTTTGAAAGAGAAAGAACTTTCCCAGACTGATGAATCGTTAGAGGCTGTGACCTCAATATTTACATTTGACATATCCGGTACGTCATCGGCAACGTCAAAAGAAAATCCATTTGGCATAGAAGCAGTATCGTCAGCAGGAATTGAATCATATAATTCATTATTGTCGGTTAATGTAATATATAAGCTTGAAGTTGTAATTTCTGTTGAAATATTTACTCCAGGCTTAAGTCCAAGATTTTCAAGAGTGATTGTCATGTTAACCGATTCGCCATAGTCAGCACATCCATTATTATTACCTGATGTATCGCTGAATGAGTGTGAATAGTAAAGGCAATAAGCTTCATCAGGTTGAATTACAGGCAAATGTTTAACATATCTGTAATAATTCTGTTTTGTTATTACCAGGTCTACGGTTGTGCCTTCTTTCTGTGGTTCTATGGATATGTCAAGAGGGCTGCCTGTACCTACACCACTACCTATAATTTCATCACCAACCGTTAATGTGATGTCTGAATCCTCATTAGACTTCACTGTAAAGTAGTCCTTACCTTCAAGGACTACATCCATATGATCGGTGTTAAGATCCTGTGGTACTTCCGAATAAACTGTAAGAAAAGCACCTCCATGGTGATGGAACAGATAATAGGTATGTACTTTGTTTTGCTCATTATATGGCCAGCTTGATTGCTCCAGGTGGTATTTACCTGCAGAGTTAGCAAAAGCTGGTTTAATACCTCTGGGTTCAGGTGTGGACTCGTAATCCGGCATGAAATCAGGCCAGAGGTTATCGAACATTCCCCAAACATATGTATCGTTTACAAAAGAATATGAAACTTCAGAGGCAGCTATTATACCGAGTGCTCCGGAATTTTCACCATCATGTGTATAACGGTGGAATTTTTCGGCAAAACATTCGCCTGACGAATTATACTTGCCTGTTAAACAGTTAATTGACATTACAAATGTTAGATCGGTATTATAAAGGTTATTGATATCGCTTACATCATATGCCGGTTCACCCCATGCTGTCACACTTCCGTGGTCTCTGTGCTGTATCATAAAAGCACCTGAGTTAATATCTTTATTAAGACGTTGAGCATTGCCACCCCAATCATCCAAATGTTCAGGTGTTTCAGGTATATATTCTTGTCCGTCGGGTCCGAAATAATCAACTACTTCCTGTGTATTTGTGGCAGTAGACCAGACAGAACCGGGACTACCGGAATATATAGCATTTTCCCTGACAGGTTCTTTATCAAGGCTGTATTCCCAGAAACCATTAATAATTTCAGAGCAAAGCTGGAACCACCTTGAAGTCTGCCATCCCATAGCCGTAACAGGATTATTGTAGAAATCTTCATTTTCAGGTGGTGTTCGCTCATAATCCAAGAATTTAGTTATCATTGACTCCAGTTGACTTTCATTCTGGGCAGTTATACGTGCAAACGACATATCCGGCAAGTCATCATGGTCTACATCTGCGTAGATATTATCAGATATACAGTAACCATTCCAGGTAGGTGATGTAATACTGTTTTCATCTGAACTTCCGTAATCACCTATTAAAAGTACAGCAACAGGAGGTATGTCCCAGTTATTGTAAGCGTTATCAAAATATTCTTCCAATAGATTAGCATCATTGCCACCTATTTCTTCAAGGGTTACAACGCCGGAGATAATACCTTGCTTGATTCTGAATAGCCTTATAGAATCTGCCCAGCTCTGATATTCTTCTCCATTAGGTGAAACTATAAGGTATTCGTATCCGCTTTCATCACGACTATTAAGTATTCTTTCGTGGTAATCTATTTTTGGCAATGACTTATAATTGATCAGCATATCGGAAAGCATTGGATCATACCAACGACTTCTTAATCTGTCTTCACCAAAATGTCCGTTACCTCCTTTAAAATTCACCTGTAATTCAATATCACGGTAAACAATTAATTCTTTGGTTACCGGATTATACTGAAATGGTGTAATCCCCAGGATAACAACATCAACACCTCTTATTTGCTTTTGTTCAGATAGTATGACCGGCTTAGCCGGATAAAAAGCATTTTTTTCATAGATTTCCTTGTTTTTTTCATAATGAAGCGGCCCGTTATCTGTTTCCAAAGGTATGCGCGGTGCTGGTGCAATATTAACATTTTTAATTTTTTCAGTGCGCATGTTTGTGATTTCCAATTCAGCTGTTGCACCTTGCGGAATAGCAATATACCTGCTCTTTGCAGGTAAATTCGGTGCCCCTTCATCATTTTGTAAAAAACTTCCCGGTAAGGTCACATTTTTCATTGCCTCACCCTTTAGCTCAAAGTCTTTTAAGCTAAACTTATTGATTGAATAATTAATATTTACTCCTGCTCTAGTCTGTCCTTTTAATATTATACCAGACTTGCCCCAACTATCACTATAGTTATAGTCCTGAGCATAAATATTTGATATAAAAATAGTAGTAGCCAGTAGCAGTGATAGTTTAGCTATGATTCTCGTTAAAGATGTAAATTGTTTTCTCATGGCTTTTTTTTTTGATCTATTTAATTTATTACAAAGTTATTAATTCATAATTTATTATAAAAATATTACAGTATAATTTTTAAAATGCGCGCCAATATATAGGAAAATACTCATATATAACAACAGTAAAGAACCTGCATTCTAAATTTATAAACATTATAAATAACAGTTAAAAAGTTTAATTATTAATGACGACCTTTTTATAAAATTTGAAATTTTTGCTCTTGGCTAAAACAAAATAAATCCCTTCATTTAAAACGGACAGATCAATAATAAATTTTCCCTCCTCAAAATCGGTTTGTATACAGTTTAATACTTTTTCACCTAATGTATTAATGATACAAAAGCTAACAGGATCATCCAGTTGTTTAGTGGGTTCTATAAAAAGTTGGCCCTTGGAAGGATTAGGATAAATTTTAAATAATTTATCTGCAAGAATTTCATCAATAGTTTGACAATCCGTAAATGTAATCGATATTTCGTCATAAGCATAACATCCATATTTATCTTCGACTTCAACCCATATTTTCTTTGTTCCTGTTCCAATCCCTGTTGAATCTATTAGTAATGAGTCATCTGTTGATCCGTCATTCCATAGATATTTATCATATCCTGGTGCCGGGCAAAGCCAAATATTATGATTAGAGCAAATGGTTGTATCTTCACCAAGATTTACATCAGGTAATGGTATTTGCGGGTGAACAGCTACAACAAGTCCTTCGGAGAGTTCACCGGGACCGGATTTATTCATTCCGAATACTTTAACTATAGCGGTATCATAAAAATTTTCATTCCAATCAATAGTGACAAGGGTGTCAAAGCCGACTGCCATTCCTGCTTCACTTGGTTCAACCGACCAGGTATAATATTCTGCATCTTGCACCGGATGAGTGAAATACGTAAAACTTGAATCATCATTACAAATCCGAATAGCTCCTTCTGGTTTACCTGGTGCTGCGGGAGCTCCTGTAAACTCAAAGAACTGAAGATATTTGTCCATCAGGTCTGTTTTTGTATATTTGCCATCTTCAACTCCTCCGAATTCAAATGATGCTCCAATGGTTTTGTATGTTGTACCATCAAAAGCTATTGCACATCCGAAATTAGGTGATTTGTTACTTATTACTTTAAAGGCACTGCCCAAAGGTTCAATTTGATCTATAAAATCGTTTTCTCCTGAATAAAAAAGTCTAAGGCTATCTGTAAAGGTTTTGGGATGACCTATCAATGTATCCAGATTGCCTGTTCCATCATCGGCACCATAAATTCTAAAAAAAGGATGCACTGCTGTTGGATCATCCCAAAACCAGGTGTCTCCTCCTTCCATATATAATTTGCCTCCAATACCTATAAAACCGGCCAGATCATTGCCTTCCTGTGAACTAAGTATATGATTTGTTCCTGAGCTGCTGAATATTCCGAGGCAAACAAAGATCGTATTATATTTTCTCAGTCCGGCTTCGGGAATGTTTTTAGTATATTCAACCGGAATCCCTATTTCTTCAATTGTGTTTTTTATTATAGGTCCTGAGGAGTTATTTGGATCAAAATCCAGTACAAGAATGGGTACCTGACCGACTTTTAAAAATATGGTTTCTTTTAGTTGCTGAATTGAACCACAGTTTGCGGAGAATTCCAAATTTGTGTTATGCCCGACAGGTGTCAAAGGTTCGACAAGAAGTTCGTAAGATTGAATTACATTATTATTTGGAGGTATTTCTCCGTAGGGAATTTCATTTTGAGTAATATTAATATATTCATCACTGGTATTAAGAAATCCTTTAGTTTCAATAGAAGGAGAGGAACCAGTATTATTAATACTTATAAGCATATTAACTACCTCACCCGGGTCGAGCTTTCCGTTATTGTTTCCAAGGGGATCCGAAATTGTGAAATCATCCATTTCAAGTACAGGGGAATGAAGCATTACTGAAAAGTGACTTTTCCATGTATGTTCACCATTAGTTGCTAACACAGTAAAAATTACGGTATGTTCATCGGGTACTTTCTCAGCTACTTCGAATGAAAAACCATCTTGAACAACTGTTGTGTCCTGTGCTTCAATTATACCATATTGTTCATAGTTATCATTTATAGATATGTTTGTATCTTCTGAAGATATTGTAATTTCAATATCATCAATATCATTAGTTCCAATATTTATTGCATTCAAGGAAAGTTTAATATTTTCACCGTAATCAATTTGTTCATTCTCTATGCCAATATCGGTAAATTCATATGAACCGGCAATTACATAAGGTCCTTCGGGCAATCTGACCGGTAATTCTTTTGTATAACGGAAGTGGTTGGTTTTAGTTACCGTGAGATTAATCGTTGAAGAGGTATCCTTTGCTGTAATCAGAATTTCCTGGTAATCATCATTTGCTTCACAGATGCCTATTATTTCCTCTTCGCATGTGAGAGCTATTGTAGATCCTTCATCGGCTTTTACTACAAAGTAGTCCACCCAGGCCAAAACTATACTGTCGTGTTCTACTGAAAGGTTTTGAGGCATTTCTGAAAATAGTGTTGAAAAAGCGCCGCCATGATGATGGAAAAGGTAATATGTCACATTTTTCAGTTCCGTATTGTAAGGCCAGCTTGACTGCTCGAGGTAATATTTACCTGCAATATTTCCGAATGCGGGCAGAAGACCTCTTGTTTCAGGATTTGTACCATATTCCGGCAAAAAGTCTGTCCACATATGATCGTATAACCCCCATGTATAAGTATCATTTACAAATGAAAATGAAGTTTCAGTAGCTGCTATAAGGCCTAAAGCTCCATGTGGATGTCTGTGAAAAACCTCAGCGAAACAATCGTCACTGTAATCGAATTTGCCGGTGAGGCAATTTATTGAAAATACGTAAATCAGATCTTCATTTTTTAATCCTGATAAATTGTTAATATAATAGGCAGGTTCACCCCAGCCGATCTTATTACCATGATCTCTGTGCTGTATAATAAATGCTCCGTCATTTATCGCATTATTGATCATGCTGGCATTTCCGCCTGTCCAGTTTCCAAGTTCGGTAGGAGATTCAGGGATATAATCCAGTCCATTGGGACCGAAGTAATTCAGAATCGTTGATGTGTTCGGAGCAACCGACCATGGGTCTGTTGAGGGGTCTCCATCAAATATTTCATTTATCCTGACAGGCTCTTTGTCATGGATTTTACTAAAATAGCCTCCTATAGTTTCGGCACATATCTGGAACCACCTTTCTGTTTGCCATCCTAATGCGGTAATTGGATTATTGTAAAAACCGGAATCCACCGGTGGATCTTTTTCATGCTCAATTATCTTCATGATCATTGTTTCGAGCTCATCATTATCTCTTGCAGTAATGCGTGCAATAGCTACATCCGCTTGATTGTCATTATCAATGGTAGCATAAACATGGTCAGAAATGCAGTAACTACCCCAATTGGCAGAAGTGATAGTATTCCCTGAGGTACCATGATCACCCAGCAAAAGAATAGCTGCCGGAGGAATATCCCATGTGTAATAAGCATCTGTTATATATTCTTGAATGTCGTTTATTGTATTACCTCCAATTTCTTTTGTTGTAACCACAGTTGATTTGATGCCTTGTTTGATCCTCCACATTTTTAATGTATCAGCCCATGCAATAAAGTTTGGATCGTCAGGTACTATGATAACATATTCCCAACCTTTATTTTGGGGATTTCGTAATTTATTCGAATAATTAACCTCTGGTAAAACATCACTGTTTAGGATAACATCTTTAATTACAGGATCCCACCATTTACTTCTTAGCCTTTCTTCTCCGTAAGCAGCACTTCCATCTTCATAAATTAAGTCGATCTCAATATCTCTGTATACTATTAATTCTTTAGTTACGGGATTATATTGAAAAGGTGTAACTCCAAGTATAACAGAATTGATACCTCGTATTTCTTTTACTTCAGATAATTTAACCGGCTGTTCAGGATAAAAGGCATCCTGCGAATAGATATTTGTATCCTTGAGAAATTCAAGAGGTTGGTTTTCGGATTCCTTTGGTATGCGAAACGCTGGTATAATATCAAGGTCTTTGATACTTTCAATTCTTTGATTTCTGATTTTCATTGTTACATTCGCACCATTAGGAATTGCAATATATCTTCCACTACCGGGAAGATCGGGAGCACCTTCGTTATTGGGAAGATAATGACCTGGTAGAAGAATGCTCTGAAGTTTATCTCCCCTGATTTCTACAGGATTTATTGTGAATTTTTTTAATGAATAATTGATAGTTAAACCATTATCTCTTTGTGCCTTAATTGAAAAACCCTGTTTTCCCCAACTGTCAGGATAAACAATTTCCTGAGCAGTTGAAATAAATGCCAGATTAACAATTATTAAGCTTATGAGCAGTCCTGTTAGTTTTTTCATTTGATTCAATGTTCAGTAAATAATATTATTGATAAAGAATTGCTCCTATAAATTAATCTATCTTTCAAGACATGATAGGATTACTATATATATAAACAGTAATTACTATCAAAAAGTTGCATAGGAAAGCTATTTAAAAGGTTAATTTATTATGATAGATCCCAAGCAATAAAAAGAAACTGTTTTAAAAGTAATTTATCTTGAATTCAAATAGTTTATCATAAATACTTTTAAAACAGTCTCTTCAGTAGAATATCTTTAATAAATAACGATCTTTTTCAATTTATAATACTCATCTCTTTGGATAACCAATGAATATACTCCTGATGATTGTTTATTAAGGTTTATTTGTTTTTTGTATAAGCCTTTAATATTTAGATCGTGTTCTTTAATAACTAAATCCCCTGTGGTTGTATAGATGCTGATATTTAAGTTCTGACTAACCGGTGAATTGATTGTAAGATCAAATTGACCATTATTCGGGTTAGGATATATCTGAACATCTGTTTTGGCAAGAAGTTCATCAATGCCGAAGTAGCAATCTTTAATTTCAACAGTTATTGTATCATAACCGGAGCAAGAGTTTTGGTCTGTTACCTCTACCCATATTTCATTAATACCTACACCGAAGCTATTGGAGTCGACCTGGATTGTTTGAGTAGTTTTTCCATTTGACCATAAGTAAGTATCTCCATCGTTTCCTGCATTGAGAGTTATAATTTGGTTTTTACATATTGCAGTATCCGGTCCCAGTTCAACAGCAGGTAAAGGATTAACTGTTAAGATTGCTGTATCGCTGTTACTGCAGCCAAATTCGTCTGTAACATTAACCCAGTATGTACCGGCTTCACCAGTTGTAAATGTTTGTCCTGTAGATCCGTCCTGCCATAAGTAGCTGGCATATCCGGCTCCTGCGTCGAATTCATAAGTATTGCCTTGGCATACGCTAACCTGATCGCCAATATTCACATCCGGCAGAGGATGTGCAGTTACTGTTGCCTGGTTTGTAACCTTGTTTTCTCCGTCATCTACTTCAACAATAAAAGTTGTTGTTTCAGTAATATTATCAAATACAGGATTCTGTTCGGTTGATGTATATCCTTCTGGTGTTGAAGTCCAGGAATATGTATAATCACCTGTTCCGCCCATTGCTTCAACCATTAACTGTGATGTACCGCCGGAGCAAACCTCGTTGGGTGTTGCAGTAACTTCAGTCATGATAGGTACAACCAACAAGTGATAAGGAATATTATATGTTGGATTGTTAGGATCATTGCTTTCGACTATAATATCGAAAAGATGATCTCCAATTTCTGCTTTATCGCCTATTACAGTAATTTCGACATCTGTGCTGTCTCCCGGATTAATAGTATCCTGAATTGGTGTAATGGATATCCAGTTAATCACATTAATTGAATAATCTTCTACTTCTCCATATTCGGTATTTCCGCAAGGCCCTGCTTTACCAAAACGTGTTATGCGGATTCTCATTCTTGTTTCACCATCTTTAGCGTATGGCGGGGCAATTATTTCAGCACTGTAGGGGCCTCCACCAGGAGAATTATTGATTTTTACAGGATAATCATCTGTAAAATCTTCATTTTGATTCCAGTCAATCCATACTTCGCATACATCAAATATGGTACCTGCTCCATTTGTAACATCTAATTCATATGTATTTCCTACTCTCATAGTAGTAGTTTGGTCTGTATAATCAGCATAATTATTACATTCTGTAGTATTGTTGATGTCACCCAATTGTACAGAGCTTATATAGGAACCACAACCACCTGATGCTGAACAATATTCTAAAATACCCTTTGAATCATTTTTCTTCAGATTGATGCGATAGTCAAGAGGTAGCTGCCCTGTATCTGACAATATGAAATATTTTGTTGATATATCACCGGTCCAAACTGTATCATAGATTACGGTAGGATCGGCAAATACCTGAGCGTTACCCCATTGAACTGTTTTATAGATGGTATCAGAGTACATATTGCCAGTATATATTGCCATTACGGAATAAGTATAAATCCCGTAATCAGATAATGTATCATTAAAAAATGTTTCATCAGTATAGCCAAGGGTTATTCCATCCTTTTGTAATTTGAAGTGTTTGAAACCTTCATTAAAACTAAATGACCAGTTCAGTTCAACTGCACCGGTTTTATTGTCCAGTTCAGCTACAAGGTTATATGGATTATTAACTTTAATAAGCTGGAAAGGTGACACATAAGTGAGCGCATGGCCTGAACGGTTATCTGTCCAGCAGGGATAAACCATACCTCCTCTTGATGTGATTCCCAGATAGTCGCCAAAGTAACCCATTGCAAGACCCGGAATAGGAGCCGGTGTAAATGCCACATCACTAACTTTGATGTCTTCCCAGCTTTCACCGGCATCGTATGAGTATGAGCAATAAACTTCACACTGTGTACTGGAAACATTTCTGTCATCGTAGTAAATTACGCTGAGGTATCCGGTTTCCGGATCACAGGTGATCCATGCAAAATAATGCTCATGTCCTTCTCCTGAAGGATCCTGATTAACCCGTATGGGATCGGACCAGGTAATACCGTCATCAGTTGATTTAATCATATATACGTCTATGTCTGAACGTTGATTTTTTCCGGGTTCACCGATATTAGGCCATACAACATAAATGGTTCCCCGGTGTGATCCGTTGCTGATGTCAACATCCATGGAAGGGAATGAATTAACACGCATATTTTTGGAAGTTTCCGAAGTACGTATACCTTTAATGTTTTCGATAATTCTGACTGCATCTTCCCAGGTTTCACCTCCGTCATTTGATACGGCAAATCCGAGAGCACACTCATCACTGGGCCATGAATCATAAATAGCCCATACAGCATAAACTTCTCCATTGGGACCTGTTCCTAAATTAACTCCCTGGTTATGGCTTCCTGCATTTACTGCAGAACTAATATTTGCGGGTGCGGACCATGATTCACCATTATCGTCGGAATAAGATAATTCAATCTCAGAGTCGTTTTGATGTCCACCTCCCAAAGGTGTCCACGCATCATAAAGATTTCCTTCATAAGGGCTGGAAGTACTGTTGTCTATCCAGAGATGGTTTTTATCTAATATTGCTCCTCCACCGCTGGAAACAGTAACTGCTGTCCAGTTCTCTCCTTCATCATCCGAATAAGATACACCCTGACCATACCCTGAGTTGATATATCCTACAAACCATCTGCCGTTTCTACCTATCGCCGTGGTGGGATCTCCGGAGTTTTTACCTCCTGCTCCCTCAATTTCACCGTCCCAGGTATCACCTCCATCAAATGAAAATACATCATTGGCACCGTAAAATCCCCCGGATACAGGATTTTCACCTGAATTATTGGAATTAAGAAGATTATCCTTGTCCTTTGGATTTACAAAAATTGAGTTTTCGCTTTCATTGGCATCTTCATCAGTTACACATACATCCGGTGAATCATCTACCAGAAGACCTCGTCCCTCAATACTGGAACCGGTATATATGGCTTTTTTTACCGGTACAAAAGGGTTAAGCTCGGCAAGGCCTAGTTTTGCCATTTTCTTCCAATATCCGTTATTATCAACACGGGTGTCTGCAACATCCGTGTTTGTTTGAGTAGTTTTTGAATCATCACTTATCGCAATATTGATGATTACTATTAGTGTTAAAACTGCGCTTATTGTAAACAGTTGTAGTAAAAAACGTTTCATGACTTATGTTTTTGTTTAATTTATAATTATTTTTTTTGAGAGTAGTAATTCTTTATTTTTTTTAAATATAAAAATACTATAAATTCCTTTAGCAATATTATTAAAATAAAAAGTTTTTCTGAATTTTTTACTGATTATTAAATTGTTTCTCTGATAAATGGTGTTACCTGCCTGATCAATGATTTGTATAGTAATGGTTTTCTCGTTATTTAAGTTAAATGATACGCTGAAAATCCCATTGCTGGGATTCGGATATATATCAATATTTATTCCATCATCATACTCCTTAATACCTGTACAATCAATAAATGTTATATAAATGGAATCTGAGGCAGTGCATTGATACTGGCTGGTAACGGTTACCCATATTTGGGTAGTTCCCATTCCGCTATTTGATGTATCAACAATAATGGTTTGTGTTATTTCACCTGTTGACCAGAGATAATTTGCACCAGGGTGTTCTCCGGCATCCAGTTCTATATTATTTATAGCACATATGATTGTATCACTGCCAAGATCAATAAACGGCAATGGAAATATGTTAACTTCAGCGGTGTCTGTAATGTAACCCAATGAATCCGTAACTTCCACAACGAATGCCCAAATACCGGATACATTTTCAAATGATGGGTTTTGTTCATTAGAAGAATATTCCTGAGGAATAGAATACCACCTGTATGAATATTCTCCGAATCCTCCCGAGGCTTCGGCAAACAAATCAACCGATTCACCACTGCAAAATGATTGCGGATCAGCAGATGATTCCACTTCAATGTCGCTGACCATTAACCGCACAGGAACGATTAACTCAGGTTGTACAGGATCATTGCTCATTATTACAATACTATCATAAAAATTTCCGAAACCAAGTTCTTTTGCATTCATTTTAAAACGTACGTTTGCCGAGTCAGCAGGGGAGACGGTTCCTTCCGGGTCAAGTATCTGAAACCATACATTACCGTTATTTGTATTATTATCAGAATGCTTTTTAATGTCAGATTTCGAATTAATGATATTATAAGTGAGTTCAAGTTCTCCGGTGTTATAAATAGTAAAGGTATTAATGGATGAATCTCCTGGTTTTAAGATTGTGTATAGCTCATCCGGTTTTATGTTAATCTGTGCATCTCCCCATTTAATTGATATAACAGCCGGAGGAGAATCACCGTATTCACTGTAAAATGCAGTAACCTTGTATTCATAAATACCATAATCCGGTAGCTGATCGGTATAGAATGTGTCGACAGTTGTACCGAGCAGTTCATTGTTTCTATAAATTTTAAAGTATTCGAAGTCTTCACCCCCATTAAAGCTCCATAATAAATCAACTTTTCCTGTTTCGTTATCTACCTGAGCTGTTAAATTAGTCGGAGGAAATATATCATTTATTTCGTAGGGTGAAATATATGACATAGCTTTTCCTGTCCTGTTGTCTGTCCAAACGGGATAAACTTTACCATTTTTTGCTGTAATACCTAAATAATCACCAAAATACCTTGGTGCGAAATCGGGAATAGGTTCCGGTGTGAAGGCAACATCACTTACTTTGAAATCTTCCCAGTGCTCTCCTCCGTCAAATGAATTAGCACAGAAGACCTCGCATTGTTTTTCATCAACGTTTCTGTCATCATAAAAAATAACACTTAAAACACCATTGGATTTATCACAGGTTATCCACGGGAAAAAATGTTCGTGTCCCTGTCCTTTTTCATCCTGATTAATTCTTATTGGTTCCGACCAGTTATCCCCTTTATCGGAAGACTTTATCATATAGATATCAATATCATTTCCTGTATTTATTCCGGGCTCACCAATATTAGTCCAGACAGTATAAATGGTTCCGTGATATGTGCCGCCGCTGTGGTCGGTAGTCATGACGGGATAAGAATTTACCCGCATTTTTTTTGATGTTTCAGTAAGTCTTATACCACGTATGTTTTCAATGATCCTGAAGGCGTCTTCCCATGTTTGTCCACCATCGAAGGATCGTGCAAAACCCAATGCATTTTCATCGCCTGGCCAGTTATCGTAGATCGCCCAAACGGCATATACTTCTCCGTCAGGGCCTGTATTTATATTAACACCCTGGTTATGGTGCTTGGCAGAAACAGCCTCGCTAATATTTTGGGGCTCAGTCCACTCATCTCCTCCTGTTGAAGAATAAGACAATTCAATCTGATTATTATTAGAATGGTATCCCCCCAATGGTGTCCAGGCATCATATAATCTTCCTTCGTAAGAACTTGACAGACTGTTATCTATCCACATGTGATTTTTATCGAGAACGGTAGCTCCTCCCGAATTAGCTACAGTCCTGTACGTCCAGCTCTGTCCATTATCATCTGAATAGGAAACACCCTGCCCCAGATCGGTACTGGTGATGTAACCAACAAAATATCTGCCATCATTACCTATAAGGGCAACAGGATCTCCACTGTTATTGGTTCCTGCGCCCTGTAGTTCTCCGTCCCAGTTTTCTCCTCCGTCGAATGAATAAAAATCATTAGCCCCATAAAGGTTACTGTTCATTGAATTATTTGAATTCAGTAAATTGGACTCATCATTAGGATTAACAAAAACAGAATTTTCACTTTGCCGTGAGTCAGTATCAGTAACTGGTATATCCGATGAAAATAATGTTTTTACGCTATTTGCCTTTATTTCATTTCCTGTGTAAATTGCTTTTTCAACAGTTGTTTCAGGATTAAGCATGACCAATCCTTTTTTGGCCATATTAAACCAATACATATTATTATCAACCCAGGTAATTAATATCTCCTTCTGTTTTTGCAGGGATTTACTATCATCACCAACACCCCAGTCGTAAATACTTAGTATTAAGAAAAGAATTATTAATAATAGCAAAGAAAACCTGAGTTTCATTTTATCAATTTATCTTTAATGATCATTTGATCATTGTGATTTTATTACTGTAAACCTTACCAGAATTATTAATAGTATAGAAATAAATACCTGGCTTTACTTTGTTACCATTCATGTCTTTACCGTTCCAGGTTATTTGTATTTCCCCTTTTTGAAGAACTTTATTCACAAGAGTGCTGACTTTGCGACCCTGGATATCAAATATTTCGATGATTGTATTTGAGGTTTCCGGTATTGTAATGTCAAAATTAATTGTTTGTATAAATGGATTAGGATATGCCATAACATCAATTGTATTATTGATATTATATTCTTCTATCCCAACAGTTGGATCGTAAACATTAAAGAACTTCAGATATTCTTCCATCAGCTTTTTCTTTGTTGATGGTTCCTCTCCGTCAACAAGTGCTCCAAATTCACAGTTTGCTCCAATGGTTTTATAAGTATCTGTTTCGTTTGCAATGACACATCCGTTATTTCCCTCTTCATTTCTTAATATTACAAAAGAGGAATTAACAGGTTCAATATAATAAAGATTGATTGGTTCTTCTCCATCATATTCAAAGTTCATTCCTTCGGTAAATGTTTCCGGTTCGCCGTATACTGTAATAAAGTCAAACCAGCCATCACTAACGGCTTCTATATCGAACATTGGATGGACGCTTGTTTGTTTATCAACGAACCAGGTTGTTCGCCCTTCCATATATAAATTACCATCGTTTTTGAGATAATCTGCCAATCGGTTACCTTCATTAGTGGTTAATTCATGGTTTGAATAAAAAATTCCCAGCGCGGTAAAGATTGACCGGTATAATGTAAGATCGTGATCATCTTCCGGAAATTTGGTAAGGTAGGTCACATTCAAGTCTAATGACTCGATTGCCTCTTTAATTTGTGGTCCGGAGTGCTGACCGGGATCGAGATCCAGAACCAATGCATCATAGCGACCAATATTAAAGATAAGGTCTTTATTAAGCGACAATCCCGAATCGGCTGTTAGATCGAAAGTAAAGGTTGTTTCATGACCTATAGGGGTGGATTCGGAAGCTGTTACAGAGAATGATTTATATATAGTATCTCCCGAACCAATATTACCGTAGGATAAATTATTTGTATTTATTGTGATGTATTCATCGGTATTTACTAATTCTCCGAGAGCATTAAACGCTTCAGCACCTCCATTGTTGGCTATTGCTATTGATAAATCTACAGTTTCACCGCGATCAATTCTTTCATCATCGTTTCCGGTTGTATCAATTACATTGTATTCGGCCATAGTCAATACGGGTGAATAAAATCTTGATATAAAGCAACTGTTCCAAATGTCATTTCCGTCAGTAGCTTTTACGTTAAACAAGACGGAGTGGTCATTGGGTACATCAGCAGCTATCTTGATTTTATAACCGCTATCAATTGTTACTGTTTCATGTGCAATAATATCTCCGTAAAATTCTGTATTATCAGTAATACTTATATAATCATCATCGGTTGAAAGTGTAACTTCAATATCACTTGCATCTGTATTTCCCCAGTTTTTCATCTCAACAGAATAATAAGCAGTTTCACCATATTCCAAAGTATCATTTTCATTTTCATCAGCTACGGTATGAGATAAATGTAAACAATAAGGATCTTCCGGTGAGATAACCGGCACCTCTTTTTCATACCTGTAATAATTTCTTTTTGTGATAGTAACTATCATAGTTGCTCCCTCTGATTGCGGAGGTATTGAAATATTGACAGGATCCCCTGTTCCGTAAGCGGTACCTATTATTTCATTGTTTACGGTAAGTGCGATAAAAGAACCATCATCGGACGTGACGGTGAAATTATCCACACCTGCAATTAGTATAGCATTATGGGCAACAGTAAGGTTTTCAGGAACTTCAGAATATAATGTTAAGAAAGCATCTCCGTGATGGTGAAACAAATAATAGGTAACCTCTTTGGGATCGGGATTGTAAGGCCATCCTGACTGCTCGAGATAATATTTACCCGCTGAATTTCCGAAAGCCGGTTTCAGACCTCTTGATTCAGGATTGGTTTCGTAATCAGGTAAGAAGTCCGTCCACATATTATCATATACACCCCATACATAAGTGTCATTTACAAATGAGTAAGAAACTTCTGATGCAGCAATTAGTCCTAATGCGCCGGAGTTATCACCATCATATGTATACCGGTGGAATTTTTCAGTAAAACATTCACTGCTTATATTGTATTTTCCTGTAAGGCAATTAATAGACATAACAAAACAAAGATCTGTATTAGTAAGTCCGTTGATATCAGAATTTGAATAGGATGGTTCTCCCCAGCCATATTCATATCCATGATCCCTGTGTTGTAACATGAATGCTCCGCTGTTAATAGCATCATTCACTTTTGTGGCATTTCCTCCTGTCCATCCACCAAGGGTACTAGGTAATTCAGGAATATAATCCTGACCGTTAGGTCCAAAATAATCTAAAACAATATCTGTATTAGGAGCAGTTGACCATGGATCACTATTTGGATTTCCCTCATATATTGCATTAATACGTTCAGGGTCTTTACCTAATTCATGTTTAAAGAAACCACCTACTGATTCGGAGCAGATCTGGAACCACCTTTCAGTTTGCCATCCGAGAGCCGTTATGGGATTATCATAGAAATCAGCATTAGTAGGGGGTTTGGTTTCGTGATTGATAAATTTGGTTATCATTACCTCAAGTTCGTCTTCATCACGGGCGGTCATTCTTGCAAAAGTAATATCAGGTAAATCGTCTTTATCTACATCAGCATATATATTATCAGAAACGCAATAGCTATTCCAATAAGGCGAAATTATACTGTTATCTGCTGAGTAACCGTAATCGCCGAGCAACAGAACCGCAACCGGAGGTATATCCCAGTTATTATATGCACTATCGAAATATGATTCCAGTAATGTGGCATCATTACCACCAATCTCAGAAAGAGTGACAATATCGGTGATTATCCCTTGTTTTATTCTGAATTCTTTAATGGTATCAGCCCATTGCTGAAATTCGCTGTCATTTGGTGTAACAATCAAATATTCATAACCATCATCACGTTGCCTGTTGCTATATCGTTCATTGTAATTGATTTTTGGTAATGAGGAATAATTGAGTAATGCATCGCTCAATATAGGATCAAACCACCTGCTTCTTAGACGGTCTTCACCGAAATGTTCATTTCCTTCTGAGAAACTTATTTTTATTTTAATGTCCCTGTGAACAAGTAACTCTTTTGTTACAGGATTATACTGAAAAGGTGTAATTCCTAATTTAACAACATCTACGCCCCGCATTTTTGATTTTTCCGACAGTATGATCGGATTTTCCGGATAAAAAGCATCCTTTGAATAAACAGCTTCATCCTTTTCGTAAACCAGGGGATTATTATCGGAATCCTTTGGGATCTTTGGTGAAGGGGCTATTTCAATATTATCAATTTCTTCAGTTCTGTATGTTTCAACTTCCAAAGTGGCTTTGGCATTTTGTGGAAGAGCAATGAAATACCCTTTTCCGGGTAAGTTTGGTTTACCTTCGTCATTTGGCAAAAAATGACCAGGTAGCGAAACATAACTCATTTCTTCCCTGTTGATTATTATTTTATTTAATAAAAATTCTTTTATACTGAAATTTATTTCAATACCCTCAACAGCGGCATCTTCAACTGTTATTCCAGGTTTAAATAAATTATCCTGGTAATTGATCTTCTGAGCATCTACAGATGTTATCAGTAAGATGCCAAGTAAAATGCAAGCAATTTTCAAATAAGTCATAATTTTAAAATTCATAGTTTTTAATTTGATTTAATAATTAATCGTTTTGTCTTAATGTTTTTTTCAGTTTCAAGTGTAAAGAAATACATGCCGTCCGGTAGCCTGTTACCTTTTTGATCAAGACCATTCCATACTATTTCATGCTTACCTTTTTCCTTAAAACCGTTAAATAGTGTATTTACTTTTTTACCATTTATATTATATACAATGATCTGAATATGTGTATTTGTATTTAAAGAATATTTAATTGAAGTATTTGAATTGAAAGGATTAGGATAAATATCAAGAAAACCGATAAGTTTGTTGTTTCGATGATGTTGGGCTACAGAGGTATAGAGGCCGTCGAAGAAGTCGAGATATCTTTGAAATAATTCATCCCTGGTTGAAGGAAATTCACCATTTTCAAGTCCGCCAAATTCAAATGAAGAGCCTATTGTTTTATAGCTGATGGCGTCGTATGCAATTGCACATCCGTATTCCGGATCAATATTATGCATAATTGTAAATGATTCATCAAAAGGATTAATATGATCAATCGAAATATTATCTCCGTTGAAGCTGAATGTCATTTCATTTGTAAATGTTCCCGGCAGGCCGGCAATAGTATCCAAATCACCTGATCCATTTCCTAAACCTTCAATATGGAAGTAAGGATGAACCGGTGTTTGTGGGTCATTAAACCATGTATCTCCTCCTTCCATGTATAGTAAACCTTCATCAAGCAGATAATCGGCAAGCCACTGTCCTTCATCATTAGTCAATACATGATTACTATCCCTTGTTCCAAGGCATACAAATATTCTATCATAAAAAGAATAATTATCAGGAAATGTATCTAATAATTGATAGTTTATATCGAGATTATTACAACATGCTTCAAAAGCTGGTGCTGAGTTGGAATTTTCATCCAGATCAACAATCAATAAAGGTATTTGGCCAACATAAAATGTTAGAGTATAACTTTCTTTATAAAAACCGTCATTTGAATTTGCCGTAAGGATTACGATTAGGGGATGTCCTGGTGGTGTGTAGGAGCTAACAGTTATTGTGAATGTACCCGAAGCTGTATCTCCAATCTGAATATCGCCATAGTATGCCGAGTCTTTATCAGCACCTGAATAAAAGGGATCAGGCTTGATTTTAGCAAATGTTTGTTCGGCAGTATATTCGCCTTCATTGGTAAGGGGTATGATCAGATCAACGGTTTCACCCGGGTCAATATGATTATTACCGTTTCCGCCAGCAGAGTCAATAATCCGGATTTTTCCCGGTTTAAGCACGATGGCGTCAGACTGGTCAATTACTGAAATAGCATCAAGGTCGAATCCTGCTCCGGTGACTTCGGGTAGCCCGTCGCCATCATCCTGTATTTTTATATACCTGGTGCTGTCGCCGGCGTCTTCAGGGAAATCGAATTTTGTTGTCCCGGTACCCTGACCCAAAGATGTCCATGGACCATCCATTGAATAGGATATGTAACAGGTATAACTCTCCGGATCAAAATCTCCTTCATGAACTGTAATTTCTTTTGCCGGTCCGATCCTGATAGGTGATAACATATCAACAACAATCCAGCCGTGTACTCCAATAGAATAATTTCTCGAATCCGATTTACCAATAATTGCAGGTGTATCTGCTTTATCTTCAGGATTATTCTCCGGAATTCTGCAGCTTATTGTTCTGTAAATATAATGACCGTATTCAGGATGTAGCTCAACATCTGTTGTGGTTAGGCTGTTATTGGAGTCGACAGTTATGTTTTCAAATGTTTTTGACTTATATCCGTTAGCTTTGAAAGTAATTGAATAGGTTCCCGGGCCAACATATTTATGGTAATCACCAACCTCAGGATCAGTATAGGTGGGATAATAATCATCTACAAATACTGCAGCAGCGACCGGCTCATCAGTTTCAGCATCTGTCACTTTGCCATTCAGACCGTATCCTGCATATTCTATCATACTGATCATTGCAGGTTTGTTGTAATTGTAATACTTCATAATCTGTGATTCGGGAGGATGCTTATCATAAGAAATTTCCATTGACCAGGTTACGGAGCCCATAATTCCGTAGTTGGAATCTTTGGTGCTTCCATTGATCGGATACATACCTATGCTTCCCTGTCCATAATCAAGATAGGGATATCCTGAAGATTCGGAATACAAAGCTGCCAGGTAATCAATATGCGATCTGTCAGGACAAGTATCAGTGCGGTAGCTCCACGGGTAGGATACATATTCTGTACCACTGTGATAACTTGTATGTATGACGAATTGATTGTTAAAGGAACAGCTTCTCAGGGCTTTGGACTCAACCTGAGAATATGCGCCACTACTATTATCCCATCCATCCCACATATATCCCCAGTCACGATTTAAATCCACACCATTATTATTCTCACGTGTGTTGTTAACCCTGCCATCGGGATTTACCATTACATAAATCCATATTTCCCTGTTATTGATTAAATCGGTAATTTCCTCATCATTATTGTAGTCACAACATAGATCCCTGGCAAAACGAATACAATTCTCCGATGCACCTACTTCGTTTCCATGTATTCCTCCATCGAACATTACTTCAGCCTCATTTTCATCAACTTCAACATTATCGCTAATTTTTAACGCGGATAATTCCCTGCTTCCGTAAGAGGTTCCATAAACCGTTTTCATGCAAATTTCAGGAAAAGCATCAACCAGGCTATCCATAAGATCGATTATTTCCTCGTAAGAATGATAGCTTGTTCGCTTTTTCCAGAAGTCTTTGTAGAATTCATTCAGGTTTGGAATAATGACCTCATAGTCAAGACCAAGATTTTCAATTTTATCAAGCTCAGAAGGAACAACATATAGGATAGCATAATTTTTATATATGTCACCGCTTAATCTTAAGTTGCAAAGTTTTTCAGCATCTTCTTTATTGGATATATAAACTTTTACTTCTTTTTCATCTTTTCTCCAGCCACCATCCGCTAAAACGCTAAATGAAAATAATGTAGTAATAATCAGTATGTAAATAGTTTTCATGATAATTGTTTTTTGAACAGATCATTATTAATTCAAATATCCAAATCAACTGTCATAACAATTTTTCCTGAAGATATAAAGTGAATTCTATCCACTTTGTGTTTACAAACAGGGGTTCAAATGTATTAAATTATTATTAAAGAAGGTTAAAAAGCCCCATGTAATCGGTTAATATATTTTTGGTTTAAGCTCGCCTTTAATTACTTTCAGGGCATTTGATGCAAGGGCTCTCATTTCATCTTCACCCGGATAAATATGCACGGGACCGAATTTATGCACACGTTCAATAATCCTGTTAACGAACCATTTATCATGAGCTATTCCGCCGGTTATTAGAATTCCATCTACATTACCTTTTAATACAGAAGCCATAGATCCTACCATTTTTGATACCTGGTATGCCATGGCATCATAAATAAATGTAGCTTCTTTATCTCCTCTTGCAACGCGTTTTTCAACTTCGTAAGCGTTATTTGTTCCCAAATATGCTACTAATCCACCTTCTCCCTTTATCATTTTCATTATTTCCTCTTTACTGTACTCACCTGAGAAACATAGTCTCACCAGGTCGCCCACAGGAAGTGTTCCACTTCTTTCGGGTGAAAACGGGCCTTCGCCATCGAGCCCCTGATTAACGTCAATAACGCGGCCTTTTTTATGTGCACCTATGGTTATACCACCACCCAGATGGACAACAATAAGATTGAGGTCTTCATATTTTCTTAGAATTGATTTTGCATGCTCCTGAGCAACGGCTTTTTGATTGAGCGCATGGAATATTGATTTACGCTGAAATTTTGGATGACCTGAAATTCTGGCTATATCTTCCAGCTCATCAACAACAACGGGATTGGTTATATATGCTTTACATTCTGGAATAGTTCGGGCTATATCATCAGCAATAAGACCACCCAGGTTACTTGCATGCTGTCCGAGCGGGCTGTTTCGAAGATCATGTTTCATTTTTTCGTTAATCAGATAAACACCCGATTCTATTGGTTTTACAAGTCCGCCACGACCTACAACTGCTTTTATCTGATTCTTTATAATACCTGCATTATTTAATTCATTAATTATGATCTGTTTTCGGAACTGAAATTGATCGGAGATCTTTTTAAACTTTTTCAGTTCATCATGCTTATGCTTGATATTTTTTATAAAAATGGGGTCTTCGTTCTGAAATACAGCTATTTTAGTAGAGGTTGATCCTGGGTTTATTGCTAATATTTGTATAATCTCCATGCAGGTCAAATTTAATCATAATAATTTTTTAAAATTTTATTATGACAGGTCAGTTGATAAATTTGAGCTAATAAAAATACAAATTTATCAACTGATGGCAGCAGCAAGCGCAATCGACAAGAATTTACTTTTTTCGGAGTCAGCTCTCGAAGTCAGTACAACCGGTGCTTTTGCTCCCATTATTACAGCGCCTGATGTGGCTCCTCCAAGAAAATTTAATGATTTATAGAGGATATTGGCACCGTCAATATTGGGTGCAATGATGATGTCTACATCACCTGCCACATCGCTAATAATGTCCTTTTGTTCTGATGATTTTCGTGATACTGCATTATCAATAGCCAGAGGACCATCGATAATACAACCTTTGATCTGCCTGCGATAGTTCATCATCGAAATTGTTGCGGCATGCATGGTAGCTTCCATTTTAGGATTAATTGTTTCCACGGAACCAACGATTGCGACTTTAGGATTATGATGCCCCAGTTTATGAAACAATTCAACAGCGTTTTCTATTATTTGGATCTTTTCATACAGATCAGGATAAACATTCATTGCCGCATCGGTAACGCCCAAAAGCTTATGATAGAAAGGAGAATCAAAAAGTGCAACATGACTAAGAGTATCACCTTTTCTTAATCCGTATTCTTTATTTAGTACTGCTTTTAATAATATTCCGGTGCTGACCAGTCCTTTCATCAGAATATCCGCTTTATTATCACGAACCAATTTTGTTGCTTTAACAGAGGCCTCTTCATGATCTTTAATATTAATGATCTCAATATCTCTGATATCAAATTGGATCCTCTTGCAAATGGTTGTTATCTTTTCCTTGTCCCCTAACAAAACAGGATTAATAATTCCTTCTTGTATTGCATTGTTTAAGGCTTCCAAAACATGTTGATCAGCAGCAGCAGCAACTGCTATGGTTCTTGTTTCCTTGTTTTTGGCTATTTCAACTAAATCTGTTAAATGTTGAATCATCCTAATTAGTTGTTCTTAAATAGAATAACTTGTTTTAATTCTCAAAGCAAAATTAAGAATAATTACCGAGATACATCTATTTTATTGTTAAAAAATTAACAATAACCAAAAAGATTTATTACTTAACTAACCTATTAGTAAAAAGCTATTATTTTTGCATAATTAACCAATAAATTAATATTTTATGAATTCAAGATCATTGATAGGTTTTATTTTACTTATTTTAATTTTTTCATTTAGTGGATATTCACAAGATATCAGTCAAAAGGAGGCTGAGAGAATAGGGCATAATTATTTTTATGAAAGAGTGAATAAGTTTGTTAAATCCAGGGATTATAATAATGTTAAACTTAATCATGTATATTCTTTTCAAAAAAACGGAACCATTTACTTCTATGCTTTTAATATAGAAGACAAAGGTTATGTGATAATATCGGCTTTTGAAGATATTTTTCCAATTATCGGTTATTCTTTCAATGCTTCTTTTCCATCCGAGATTGACGTAAATACTAACTATGGCAGTTTTCTATATAGTTACGTTGAAGAGATAGAATATGCACAGCTTAATTCTGTTGATCCACCTGATTATGTTGATAAGGCATGGAAGAGGTTAAAGAATGATGATATTACAAAACTTGATATTATTCCTGAACGGGATAATAATGTGGATCCACTTGTAAGCTCAATGTGGAACCAGGATAATCCTTATAATATTTTATGCCCTGAAGATCCCGAAGGTCCGGGAGGACATGTATATGCCGGATGTGTGGCTACCAGTATGACTCAGATAATGCATTATTGGCGCTATCCTGACAAAGGTGAAGGATCGCATAGTTATAATGCCGGTAAGTATGGCATGCAAACAGCTAATTTTGGGGAGACAGAATACAACTGGACGGCAATGCAGAATTACATTGAATACAGTAATCCGTGGGCTATCGCCGAATTACAGTACCATGCCGGTGTATCAGTTAATATGAATTATTCACCAAATGGATCCGGTGCAAGTATGACATCTGCCTGTAATGCGTTTAAAAATTATTTCAGATTTCCTGACTCGGAATATCATAAAAAAGAAGATTATTCTTACTCTGAATGGATAGACCTTTTAAAAGTTGAATTGGATAATTCAATGCCCATTGATTATGCCGGGTTTTCTTCCTCTGGTGGTCATGCCTTTGTTTGTGATGGTTATCAGGAAGATGATTTTCATTTTAATTTTGGTTGGGGAGGAACAAGTAATGGTTATTATTCCTTGAATAATGTTAACGGATTTCACAACTGGCAGCAGTGTATTTTAAACATTCAACCCGATGATCCCGATTATCCGTTTTTTGCCGGCGGAGAAATGGTAATTAAAGAAATGTCAGGATCCATAACGGATGGAAGCGGCCCCATTGAAAATTATAAAAACAATACAGATGCTTCCTGGTTACTAGATCCACAGACTAACACAGATTCGGTGAGCTATATTACTTTGGAATTTTTTGAATTCGATATGGGTGAAAATGATTATATTAATGTTTATGATGGTGGTTCCAAAACATCACCTTTGATTGGTACGTTTAAGGGATCTGAAAATCCTGATGAAATCACATCTTCCGGAAATAAGTTACTGATAGTTTTCAAATCCGACAATGATGGAACAGGTAAAGGATTCTATGCTGAATTCGAAGCGGAATTACCGGAGTATTGTTCGGGGATAAAGAAACTTTATGCAGATTCGGGAACGGTATCTGATGGCAGCGGATTATTTAATTATACTAACGGATTAGCTTGCATGTGGCTGATTCAACCTGAAAATGGCGAACCAATACGGCTTAATTTCAATTATTTTGAAACAGAACCCGAACTGGATTATGTGAAGGTATTCGACAGCATTACTTTAATCGGAACCTATTCAGGAAATACAATACCCGGTCAGATTACTGCCGAAAGCGGTACTATGTTTATAGCATTCAGCTCAAGCTCACATGATACATACAATGGCTGGGAAGCAACTTATCTTACAGGAACAATGGAAGTGGATGAGATAAAAACAATAAATAAACTTGATGTATTTCCAAATCCGGCAACAGATCATATTGAAATTCATGCTGAACTTGAAAACAGAACGCCTGTCATAATTCATATATCTTCAATGCGGGGAGATCTGGTAATTGAGAAAATATATGAATCTGACAATGGCAGTTTCGAAGAAACATTAAATATTGAAAATCTTAATGACGGAATTTATGTCCTGTCATTCATGACTAACAATGATGTTGAGATCAGAAAGATAATTATCAACTCTGAATAGGTTTTATTCTCCGCCTCGTTTCTTTATTTCATTCGGTATAAAAATCTATCATTTTTTGAATAGCTTCCTGGCATGCGTGGCAAAATCTATCGCCTTTGAATGAGTTCATAAGACAATCATCGTAGGAAGGACGGTAAACGCCCTTTGCAGTATAACCACCCCCTTCAAAAACACCCAGTTTGTTTATATAAAGTTCCTCAGATGGAGTCGGTACAGGTATTTCTTTATCAAGAAGGTGTTGCCATTTTTTATCAAAATCAACCAAAGTAGTCAAATTAGGTTCCCAGGGTTCAACATCGAGTTTATAAAAATCGGAATAAGCAACTTCAGAGGTGAAATATTCATCACCAAGACCTGCAAAACCATGTCCGAATTCATGAATGAATATCTTGGCAGCTTTTTCATTACTGTTTACACTCAGGCAATAAAAATTATAAATTCCACCACCTCCGTATTTGGGATCATTAAGAAGTATATATATTTGATCGTAGGGCACATTGGAGGCTAAATCCCTTACCTTTTGAAAATCAGGAGTCAGGCAATATCTTTCAGAATTAAAAGTGTAGTAACTGGAATTAAGGACAGTGTTTTTCCATATGGAATCAGCCGGAATATCCCCACCGGAATCTATCGAAGGAGCGAGGACACAACGTATATTGAATTTATCCTTGTTTTTATTATATGGCTCAAATGAAAATAAATGATTTGCAAATTCCTGGCAATCATTTTTGAAAATTGGCATTTCTTCTTTGGTGTATCCATCAGGTAATACTACAATATCGACCTTTTTATCCGGTTTACCGGTGATATGCACATCATAAACAGGATAAATCATTTTTTGCCTGGGTTTGATAAAATAATTGTCGACATCAATATTATATTCGAATTTTTTTTCAAATACACCTGTATCGTTTCTGGTATAAAATTCGGCCCGGGCATCTTTTTTTGGGAAAGGCAATACAACTGATTCCGTAAATGTTCTCCAGGTTTCTTTTGCTTCACCGGTAGTTTGCCATTCAAAGAAAATAGTTGAATAACCGCGGGAATATATCAGCTTGTTACTTTCTGAATCGTATAATTTGAATAAATAATTTCCATATTCAAAGGTGTCTACCATATTTACTTTTGATCCTCCCCAGTAAGGTTCTTCTATCAATTCATCAATTGAATAATATTCAACAGTGTCATTTCCTGTATGGTAATAATCGATACGCAAGGTTTTATCATGAAAACATTCATCAAATTGGGCTTTGGCTGAAACGCATGTAATTACAAATAATATCACTAAGTATTTTTTCATATGCTTATAATTTTCAGTAAAATTATAAAATGTTGTTAAAATCCATAACCAATTGATCAGCATTTATTTTGAATCAGATTTTGTGGTTCCTTACTTATGAATGAATAAAGTGTATAAATTTGTTTTTTGTATTAGGTAAAAATTAAAATTGGTTAATTCATGGAAATAGATTTATACTTTGAGCCAATAAACATGGAAGGTTATGAGTTTTCCGGTAAGACTCATAAAAAACGACTTGGAGATGTTGTAAGAAGTTACAGCAATCCCGGTAATTTTCCCGACCTGGACGGAATAGACATAGCTATATTGGGTGTTCAGGAAGAAAGAAACGCATACAATAATAAAGGATGTTGCAAAGCGCCTGATTTTGTGCGAAATTATTTATACAAGCTTTTTCAGGGTGAGTATGAAACGAACTTAGCCGATCTTGGTAATATTCAGGCAGGAAATTCAGTTAATGATACATATTTTGCTCTTACAACAGTTATTTCTGAATTGATCAGTAATAATATATTACCATTGGTTATAGGTGGCAGTCAGGATTTAACTTATGCCTGTTATAAAGCTTATGAAAAGATAGGCCGTATAATTAATATAGCTGCAATTGATCCCATGTTCGATATAGGAGAAAAAGAGGGCGATCTTTCTGCCCGTTCATACCTGAGCAAAATCATTCTTCATAAGCCGAACTTTCTTTTCAATTATACAAATATCGGATACCAGACTTATTTTGTTGATAAAGAAGCAATTGAGCTTATGAATAATTTATTGTTCGACTGCTATCGTTTGGGTGTTGTACGTTCTGATCTTGAAGAAGTTGAGCCAATGGTCAGAAATGCGGATATGATAAGTTTTGATATTTCTGCCATCAGGCAATCCGATGCACCGGCCAATAAAAATGCCACACCAAATGGCTTTTATGGTGATGAAGCTTGCCAAATAGTACGTTATGCAGGTTTGAGCGATAAATTAACAACGATAGGTTTTTACGAAATCAATCCTTCTATTGACAATAATAATCAAACCAGTCACCTGACTGCTCAGATGATCTGGTATTTTATTGATGGATTTTACAACAGGAAAAAAGATTTTCCTCACAGGAATAAGAAAGATTTTCTCAAATACACAGTTTCAATAAAGGAACATAAGGAACGGATTGTTTTTTATAAAAGCAAAAAAAGTGACCGGTGGTGGATGGAAGTGCCTGTTAAAACAGGAATGCGAACAAAGTATAAAAGGCATCATTTTATTCCTTGTTCATACAAAGATTATAAGACGGCGCTAAATGATGAAATTCCTGACCGCTGGTGGCAGACTTACCAGAAGTTAATGTAATTAGGATCGGATCACTTTCATTACCATCATTATTCAATTGTTACTCTTATCCCTTTAGAGTGACTTGAAAACTCAGGTGCATACATACACTGAATTGTAGTTATACCATTTGAAAAATCACCTTTTTGTGATGCTATCAACGGGTATTCGAATACGTATGTACCTTTTGGCAGATAATCAATAAAGAAGTTTGTTGAGGCATCCCTTGTTGATTCGTAATATCCCAGTCCTTCCTGCCATTTGTATTTTGATAATACATTTACCGGTTCAAAGGCCGAAGCTCTCATGTCTTTGAGATGTATATATTCCATATCCCGGTCGGTGCGGATAATGATCCTGACAATTATTTTATCACCAATTTCAACAGATGAATTATTATCGACAGGTTTTATCACCGGCCCGCTTTCTGTGTTTATCTCTATGAATAGATCTTTTTCAAGGCTCAAAGGAGTTTCATATTGAGTTATTTTATCCAGGTCCTGGAAATATTGCCAGTAAAGAGCTCCCCATGCTATACCTTTATCCTTCTTAGTAATTGTTATATTTCCCATATCCGGTTTTATTTCTTTCCCACTCCAATTCATTCTGAAGTAGCCGGTTCCTGCCTCCACTTCAACATCATCCTGTTTTTCAGGGTCAACCTTTAAATGGCCCAGGGTAATATCAACAAGCTCATCAGATTCAAGAAGATCAGTACCTCTCAATAAAAGAGCATAAATAGCTTCTGTAGTTGCTTTTGTGGTTTCCCAGTCCTGTGTTTGTTTTTGCTTTAGCAGCCAGACCTTCATCTCTTCAATATCTTTTTCATAATCTGTCAACTCATCAAATGCTTCTATTAACAGAGCCTGGCGTTCGATAGGAGCTTCATACCAGTACCATCCGTGTTTTTTTCTCCAATACATACCCATTTCTTCAGAATGGAGGGATTTTTCTTTCAGGGACCTGATAATATCCATTGGTGTGGAATTGTCACCATATCTGTTCAAAGCCAATGCCAGCATACCCTGCATGTATTTGTCCTTGTTAACCCAGTATTTCTTAGACTGTTCTTTGTAATAATTAAATGACTCCTCATTATTACCTGAAATTTCGATATCATCTAAAAAATAACTCCGGGCATATAAATATTGAATCTGAATATTTCCTAATTGATCCTTATCAAGTTTACCCTGGTAGTTTTCTTTCAGGTTTTGGTAATCTTCCTTAATTCTTCTATCAAGATAATACACTGCCTTTTTGATAATATCCCAGGTATTATCATCTGAATCAGGCTTAATTATTCCCAGATTAATCAGATGCCCGAATCCGGTAACGATATGTTGTGTGATATAGCGGTTATCGGGCATACCTTCAAACCAGGGCCATCCGCCATTGGGACTCTGCATCTGCTGTATTTTGAGCAATGCATTATTCAACTCATACGACATTTTATTAAGATCGAATAGTAATGCAATCCTCTTTTTACGCTCACTTTCATCTTTTGCTTCCCTTACCCATGGTGTTTCTTCAATTAATACTGATTTAAGATCCTGGTTCTTTTCAAGATTGGATAGTAATGCTTCCGGACTGTAGTTTTTCCATGCTTCAAAAACCTTTTTGATCTTTGGGCTTGAATTTGCAATATGTGTTGCAAGACTATTGGAATAATAACGGCTGAAAACCTGTTCAGAACACTCATAGGGAAACTCCATAAGATACGGCAAAGCCTGAACTGCATACCAGGCGGGATTACTCGTAAATTCAAGACTGAGATTATAGTTTCTGATAGTTTTGTATTCCCCTGATTCCAATAGCTTTTTAAATTTAAAATGCTTGGTTTCTTTGCCTCTTACCGGTAATGGCAAAGATTCAGTTACAAGCATCCTGTTTGGTAATACAGGAATAGCCATTTCTTCTCCATCAGAAAAATTACCTGCTGTGGCTTCAATTCTGTAAGTGATAGCTTCTAATCCTTCAGGAATTATGATCTTCCATGCAAGAGAACAACTTTTTCCCTTTTCAACAGTAAATTCTTTAGTATCGTTATTTAGCTGCAATTCCTTATTAACTGATTTCATATTAAAGGAATTATAAAAGTTTATCTCTGCCTGCACTGAAAGGTCCTCGTTGGAAAGACTTGCAATTTTTGTGGTAAAAATAATAGTATCTCCTTCCCGGAAAAATCGCGGAGCATTGGGTACTACCATTAATTCTTTTTGGGTAACAAGTTCCTTTGTTACATTTCCTATTTTCAAATCTTTTGTATAAGCCAGACCCATCATTTTCCATCTTGTCAAAGCTTCAGGCATTTCAAAGTTTATTATAATCTCACCGTTTTCATTGGTTTCGAGATCAGGGTAAAAAAATGCGGTTTCACGGAAGTCAGTGCGAACTTTCATGGGTTGCGATTCAGTATCTTTTGCTTCGTCCGGTATCTTTTCCTGGGATTCCTCTTGCTTTGGTTCTACCATTTTATCTTCTTCCTCTACCATATCTCCCATCATAGGAGCTGGTTCTGCTTCATCAAATTCCAGACTTTGAACACCCATAACTTTTGAGTAACGGTAATGACCATAAAATTTAAAACCGAACCAGTTCAGTTTGTTATACTTTCTTGTAACAGTCGTCGTCCACGATCTCTGCTGAAAAAACCTGCTGCCGGCAGTTTGAAAATTTCTCCAGTAATCCCATACAGAGCTGACAGGAAATGAGCTGTAAAGATTAAGGCCCCAGGAGTTTTCCCTGAATACATCCAATGAGGCATCATACATAGTGGCAAGCATTTCTGCCGCAACTTTTTCTCCTTTTTTACCTTTAATTTTGATCTGCCAGCTTTCTTTTTGTCCGGGCTTTAATTTGTCTCTGAATGTTGCAAATTCTATATCAAGTTCCTTGTTTGTATAAGGAATTGTAAAAGTTTGTGTGTTTTGATATATTCTGTTGAATTTGACAAAAAGCAGACTGATACCGAAATTTCCCCTGTATTTTTCCTGAACAGGGATTTCGAAAAACTCTTGTTCGTTATTGATTGTAATCCATTCCCTGCTTTCGATATTTCCCCTGTGAATAATTTCATAAAGTACTTTTACTTTTTCCTTTGATCCGAAAAGAAATGAAACTTCGTCTCCCGGTTCGCATTTATTTTTAAGTGACACAAACCAGTTAAACTTATTGACAGGTATTGTTTTCGTATCAATTGAAAACAATTCAAAGAATTTTTCTGATTTTACTTCCTCACCAAATTTGTCTTTTGTTACGACCGTTACTTTGTATACTCCTTCTTTCCAGTTTTTTAAGTTATTGATCCCGAGTTTTGATTTTTCCTGCGTAGTGAATTTATCATCGAATACTATTTTTTCAGTTTTCCAGTTTACAGGTAGATTTTCATTATAATATATATTATTAGGAAACAATTCATAAAACTCTTCTTTGTTAATAATAAACACATCAGGTTGTTGCCATTGTCTTTCTTTGAAAAGTCTTTTTGGTTGATTGAGTTTTGAAATATTTACAGTAATATCAGCAGGTACAAACTCATTATTGAGATTGGTTGTGGCAATAGATAAATCATTATCTTCCAAACGATTAAGCTGGTCAGGAAATTCAATTTTTATAAGAAGAGCTTTATAACCAACCGAAACATTTAATTCATCTGAATGTGTTTCTCCGTTTATATCTGTTACATCGGCATGGACTTCATAATTAAATACGGGATTGAATTTTTTCTCAATACTCAGATCAGGAATTGCTGTGAAATCAATTGAGAATTTTCCCTGCTCGTCAGTTTCTGTTATACCATTTGCAATTTCCATTTCAGGTTGTTGTGGATAATAGCCCCAGTACCGGTATCCGAAGTATGGGAAATAAACTTTCCTTACCACCCTGTATTTAACCTTGGCATTATCAATCGGATTACCCGCATATGCTTTTGCATTGCCTTTTACAGAGACCTTTTCATTTAGTTTGTAAGATGTTGATGGCTGTTCGAGATTCACCTCGAATTTTGGTCTTTTGTAATCTTCAACAGAAAAGCTTATTCTTCCATATTCATTTTCTATGGTCATTTCTCCGTTCAACACGCCTGTTGGCGCAATGAAAGATCCCTGAATTGATCCATAATCATTTGAAACCAGGTCAAGACTTGATATTTCCTGATGGTTTACATCGTAGAAAGTTACAGTAGTTTTAACACTGTCTTTAATATCATATTTATCATTGCTTTTTTCCAGAGTAATTCCTTTAAAGTAAATGGTTTGTCCGGGCCTGTAAATAGCCCTGTCAGTGAAAAAATGAGTTGTAATCACATCTTTTTCGCTATGCCGGGAGCGATAACCCCGGAAAACATCATCACTAAATAATGTATCACCTTTGTAGCTAAACTCAATGGCAAAGGTTTCTTTTTTTGTATCTGTGTATGGAATATTAATGTATCCGTTATTATCCGTTTGATAAGTGCCAATTTTCCTGAATTTATAGTTACGTGTTTTGTAATTATATTTTTCCGTATAAATGGCGATATTTACTTTATTCATTGGCTCACCTGAATTTCTGTCAAGAACAAAAAATTCCTGATCACCGTTTTCCTTTAAATGGTTAATATAACTGATAGAAGAAACCCAGGTGCTTGAAAATGCTACACCGTTGTTTTTAACTATAAATGATGGGTCAGGACTCATCAATATGACATAATAGTCAGCAGGTAGTTGGGGTAATTTTACTTGTGCTGAATGTGTTTGAAAATCGCCATCATCAGGCAGTTCCAATGACCATTCTTTTAAAGGATTGTATTTTCTGTAAATATTTATTAATTGATTATTCCTGTTGTTTCTTCGTAGCTTTCTGTCTTTTCTATAATCTATATCAATAATTCTGAAATAGACTTTTTTAACATTTTGAAAGGATAGAAGTCCAAGTATAGGTTTATCGGGTATGTTCACTTTTTCGTTTGTGAGCTCGATAATAATTTTTTCAATTTGTTCTTTAAGGCTTGTACAATTTTTTGCACCATAAGAATCGGGGAATCTTTTAATAGCGGATTCGCAAACTTCATGTGCTTTTTTCTTTTCCCATTTATATTTTTCGGATGATGAGGGATCGTACTGTTGTCCTAAAGAAAAATATGTTTTGGCAATTTCATACGAAATACTTGCTGAGCCGGGATAATCTATGTATTTTTTTTCAAATCTTTTTAATGAAGCTATGTAAATACTATCCTTGTTTGCTATGGCAACGGAATGATTATTAACAAATGTGTATCTTTTGAGGTTGGCGTCAATAAATGCCTTTGGATCTTTATCATTTATATGAAAAGAAACAAGATCCTGCAGAATAAGCAAAGCATGATATTTTAATGATAATGTATCTTTTGTGTTTATTTCAAGTTTGATGAATTCTCTGGCAGGCAAGAAATATTTCTCATCGTCAATTTCGAAACGGTATGATGGCTGGGTTATTGAGCTCTCATCATTCATGAAAAAGTCAACAGCGCGATGTGCAAGAAAATCATATAAAGTAGGTCTGTATTTCTCTGAATCTTCTTCTTTGATAATTATAGCATCATATTTTTCAATTGGTATTTTTCCATTGAGTTCTTTATTTTCAAGTGAAGCTATATAATGATATATGGTTTTTTGGAGTATTTTATTAAGATCCCAGGTGTGGATATCATCTTCAATAACAGTTGTAGTTTGAGAACGTTCGAGAAATTTGTACCTGTTATTCTGATAATAAATCCAGTACAATTGAGCTAGTATTGAATTTAACAGTTGTTTTTCAGGTTCATCAGCCTGAGATATTTCCTTATTAAGATCATTGATAACCTTGACAACGAAATCTTCTTCGAAATCACTTATGAGCCGCATCTTATAAAGTACAGCCTTAATAAACTGCGGGGAATTATGCTCATGTTTAGCTTTTGTGTAGATTTCATCTACCACTTTCAGTGCAGATTTGGGTAATCCCTTTTTTACATAGTTTTTTACCTTTTCCCATTCTTTTTCATAATTATTGGTGTTTTTAGAAATGTTAACCATTTTACAAAATATATTTGTTTGATCAGTTTTATAATTTTTACTTCCTGTTAAAGTGAAGGGTACGATTATTAAAACTATTATTAATAATTTAATTTTCATGATCCTTAATTTTATGTTTTTAAGAATATAAGTTTAATTTTTGTGTAGAGGTTTTCCGAAGCGGATTAATTTTTTTGTTATAAAAATAGTCAAATATTATGCCTTTTTGATGGAAATTATTCCAGCAATGAGCTAAAGGGATTTGACAGATTTTTATATTCTATTAACTCTATCTTCACTGAACCAATAATTACTTCCGATTCAAACAATAAAGGAATACGGTTTTTATCGTCACTAACCCATAAAGTCATTGGATATTCTTCATCAAACATTTCACCTTCCACCATTTTTGGTTTTAAAACCATGCATCTTACTTTACCAAATTTTGTGTCGATAGTATCGATTCCCAGGTAGTAAATACCAGAAACATACACCGAGTCATCAAGATGGAATTTTACACTTATTTTATCACCTTTTTGCAAATTACTATAATCAAAGGTACGCATGTAATAAAAAGATGATACAATGTCCTGCACATATGGAGGAACTTCCCGTTCCATTGTTCTGCTTTTTGCCGTATGCCTGAACTGGTTGAATTCTACCTCATCGTTTTTAATGTAGTCTCCTTCTCTTGTTCTTCTTATAAAATACCACGGAGCTAATGTTTTCTCATCCATATAAGATTCGAATCTGTCACGCACTTTAAAAAACAAGTTAAACAATCCCTTAGATTTACCAACAATTCTCATATGATAGGTATCCCTGCCGTGATACTTTTTGTTTTCTTCTAAAATATCTACTGTGCCTATACCTGCTGTCATCCATGAAGTAAGCCATGAATCATAAAAAACCCTGTATTTTAATGATTCGCCACGTTTAAAAGCATTGTTTTTCTTCACCCTAAGGCTATCGGCTTCTGAGAAAAAAGAAATAAAAATTAATGTAAAGGATAAGAGAAAAACTTTCTGTTTCATTGTTAGCCTGATATTATATATTATATGACTACATTAATTATCTTTTTTGGTACAAAAATAATTTTCTTTGGTTTTTTGTCCTCGATCCATTTCTGAGCCGCCTCGGCTTCAAGAACAGCTTTTTCAGCATCTTCTTTGGAAATATCCAAAGGTAATTCGAGTTTAAATCTGAGTTTACCATTAAACGAAACAGGATAGATGAAAGTATCTTCTCTGATAAATTCTTCTTCATATTCAGGGAAAGGAAGATAAGCGATACTGTTTTTATGACCTAATTTATCCCACAGCTCTTCGGCAGCATGCGGTGCATATGGAGAAATAAGTATTGACAATGGTTCAAGTATTTTTCTTTTGTTACACTTTAGATCCGTTAGCTTATTTACGCAAACCATATATGAACTTACAACAGTATTTAGTGAGATGCGCTCAATGTCTTCACGCACCTTTTTTATGGTTTTATGAAGTATCTTTAATTCATCTTTTGATGGATCTTCATCATTAACAATAAGTTTATCATTTTCACCAAAATAAAGTTTCCATAACTTGCGCATAAATCGGAATACTCCTTCAATTCCCTGTGTATTCCATGGTTTATGGGTTTCAAGAGGCCCAAGGAACATTTCATAAATACGGAAAGTATCCGCACCGTATTGTTCTATTAATTCATCGGGGTTAACCACATTGTGTTTTGACTTGGACATTTTCTC
>CAZJYD010000002.1:0-34335 GCA_964550205.1 uncultured Bacteroidales bacterium | reverse complement strand
AGTTTTTTAAAAGGCTCATCTTCGCAAGCCATACTAATATCATAAAGGAACTTACTCCAGAAACGTGCGTAGATCAGATGTCCTGTTCCGTGTTCGTCTCCACCAAGGTAAAAGTCAACATCCCTCCAGTATTCATTAGCTTCTTTCGAAAAATATTCCTTTTCGTTATGGGGGTCCATATATCTTAAATAGTAACCGCTTGAACCGGCAAAGCCTGGCATAGTGTTTGTTTCAAGAGTATATCCTTCTTTGTTCTTCCAATTTTTAGCACGGGCCAAAGGTGGCTCACCTGTTTCCGTAGGTTGGTATTTATCCACATCCGGTAATTCAAGAGGTAATTCGCTTTCTTCCAGGGGATAAGGCATACCATCTTTGTAATAGATCGGAAAGGGCTCGCCCCAGTAGCGCTGGCGACTGAAAATCGCATCTCTTAAACGGTAGTTTACCTGGCCTTCTCCAAGGTCATTTTCCTCAAGCCATTTAATAGTTGCTTTTATTGCATCATGAACTTCCATACCTGTTATAAAACCTGAATTTACCATCAATCCCTCCTGGGCATCATAAGAATCATCCCAGTTTTGAGGATCGGACGGTTCTTCATTTTTTTGTTTTACAACCTGTATAATAGGAAGTTTAAAGTGTTTGGCAAATTTAAAGTCGCGGCTGTCATGTGCCGGGACAGCCATAATAGCTCCGGTTCCGTATCCTGACAATACATAATCTGCAATCCATACAGGTAAGTTTTTGCCATTAACCGGATTGACACAATATGCACCGGTAAATTCACCCGTGATCTTATTTACTTCTGAGATACGCTCCCTTTCGGATCGGTTCTTAGCCCATTTTATATATTTTTCTACATCAGCTCTGCGATCCGGTGTGGTGATTTTTTCAACCAATTCATGCTCCGGAGCCAAAACCATAAAAGTTGCTCCCCATAGTGTATCGGGGCGTGTGGTGAAAACCGGGATGACCCCTGCTTTTTCTTTTAAAACAGACCACATTTGGGAATCAGTATGATAGAACCCCGTACTCACTTCCTCCCCTTCGGCGAGGGCCGGGGAGGGGTGAAACTTAACTATCTCCCCTTCGCTTCTTCCAATCCAGTTTCGCTGAACCTCCTTAAGTGATTCGAACCAATCAATTTTATCCAGACCATCCAGCAGACGCTGAGCATAAGCGGTTATCCTTAAGAACCATTGCTTCATTTTTTTCTGCTCTACGGGGTGACCGCCTCTTTCCGAAAAACCGTCTTTTACCTCATCATTGGCCAGGACAGTTCCCAGTGCGGGGCACCAGTTTACCATAGTATCAGAAAGATAGGCTAAACGGTAGTTCATCAGTATTTGCTGCTGTTGCTTTTCGTTCATTTGTATCCAGTCATCAGCAGTAAATACTTCTTCCTGACTGCATGCAGCTTCAACTTGTTCATTTCCTTCTCTTTCGAAAAATTCGATCAGCTTATCAATAGGTTCAGCATTATCTGTTTTTTTGTTATACCATGATTTAAAGAGTTGAATGAAAGTCCATTGTGTCCATTTATAATATTTCGGATCACAGGTTTTTACTTCCCTGTCCCAATCGTAAGAAAAACCAATACGCTTAAGTTGATCACGATATCTTTTAATATTTTTTTCAGTAGTAATAGCAGGATGCGTTCCGGTCTGCACCGCATATTGTTCGGCAGGCAGTCCATAAGCATCATAACCCATAGGATGCAGCACATTGTATCCTTTATGCCTCATGTACCTCGAAAAAATGTCGGAAGCTATGTAACCCAACGGATGGCCAACGTGGAGTCCGGCACCCGAGGGATAAGGGAACATATCCAGTACATAGTATTTGGGCTTACTATAGTCGATCTCTGTTTTAAAGGTTTTTTTCTCAGCCCAGATTTTCTGCCATTTTTTTTCAATTTCTCCGAAATTATAATCCATAGCTTCATGGCTTTTACTTAGCTTGCGAAATTAGCAAAAAGATAAGATTTATTATAATAGAATAATTTTGATTATTTTAGAAATTAATTTTTATCATTATAATGAATAAATATTTTACTGACAAGGAAAAACGGATTGTCTGGGCTTCAACGCGATCGGTGCTTGAAAGTGACCGATATAAGCGAAAGAAAAACGGGAAAAAAAGCAAGAGCCATTGGGATCTCTTCCAGAATTTGCTGTATGTTTTTTTATGGGTATTAAAAATATGTGGTCAATTCGAAAGGGGGCATCGTAATGCAAGAGATATTAAGATAAATGAAGTAATTTTAGAATTTGCTAATCTGCCACTTTCTTTCAATAATTATCGTATTTTACAATTAAGTGATCTTCACATAGATACATTGCCAGGTATTGAGGATGTTATTATTAGTAAAATTAATTCGGTTAATTATGATCTGTGTGTTCTTACCGGTGATTATCGAAAAAGTACACATGGTGAATACAAACATGTAATTGCTCCCCTCAGTAAAATAATTACTAATATAAATGCCAAAGATGGTATAATAGGTATTTTGGGTAATCATGATACATTTTTAATGGCACCGGAGCTTGAAGAAATGGGAATAAGAATGCTTATTAACGAGAGCATGGAAATAAATATAGGAAATGATAAAATAATATTAACCGGTACCGATGATCCTTACTATTATTTCACGGAAATGGCCAGGGATGCCTTAAATGATAAATATGATGGTTTTAGAATCGCTCTTATACATACTTCCGAGCTATATGATATTGCTGCTGATAATGGTTGCAATTTATATTTATGCGGTCATACCCATGGTGGTCAGATTTGTTTGCCGGGAGGGTATCCGCTGATAACACATCAGTTTGAAGGAAGCCGGTTTTATAAAGGGATATGGGAGTACAACAACATGAAAGGATATACAAATACAGGTTGTGGTGTTTCGGCTATACCGGTGAGATTTAATAGTGAAGGGGAAATTACGGTATTAAATTTAAGACGAAATACAGATTGAATAAACAACTGATTTATTTCGAATTTTATTAATTTAGCCTCCGCTGAAATACTCATGTCGAAAAAGGAAGATAAATATTATAAAAGACGTTACAGGGCATCATATTTTACAGGCATAGTAAGTATTACTTTGGTTTTGTTTATGATGGGAATGCTTGGATTGATTATTCTTCATGCTAAAAAGCTTTCGGATTATGTGAAGGAGAACATTGGCTTTTCAATAATAATGAAGGATGGAGTTAAGGAAGCCGGTATTATTCAACTTCAAAAAACCCTTGATGCTTCGACTTACGTTAAATCAACAGAATATATTACTAAAGAAGAAGCTGCAGAGATTATGAAAGAAGATCTGGGAGAGGAATTTATTGATTTTCTGGGTTATAATCCGCTTCTGCCCTCAATTGATTTAAGATTGAAAGCCAGCTATGCTAATATTGATAGCCTGACAAAAATTGAGCAGCAATTATTAACAAATGATAATGTTAAAGAAGTCTGGTACCAAAAGTCATTAGTTCACTTAATAAATAGAAATATCAGAAGAATAGGTATTGTTTTACTTGCCTTTAGCTTACTACTTTTGTTCATAGCTATTGCATTGATAAATAACACAATACGATTATCGGTTTATTCTAAGAGATTTATTATAAGAAGCATGCAACTTGTTGGTGCAACACAAAAGTTCATACGGCGACCATTCATAATACAAGGTATATTGCAGGGGATATACAGTGCCTTGATAGCAATACTTTTGTTGATGGGAGCAGTTTATCTTACCCAGAAAGAAGTTCCGGAATTAATAAGTTTTGCCGATCTGGATTTATTTCTTATGCTTTTTGGTATTGTTATTATTCTGGGCTTGATAATTTCCTGGGTTTCAACTTTTTTTGCTGTCAGAAAATATATTTATATGAGAACTGATGATCTTTATTATTAAAAAAAGTTAAAAAAGAATCTGTTTTTTCAAAATACTTTTAACTTTGAAAAAGTAAAATAAAAAGATAATGAGCAAGAAGAAAAAAGTTAAGGCAGCCGTTAAATCAGAGAAAAAAACGGAACAAAAAACCACAACTACTTCAACAGCATCCTCAAAACAAGTACCTGCTGAAAAATCTTCTTTTGCTTTTTCAAGGCAAAATTACAAGTTGTTGCTTATAGGCTTGGGTTTGATAGTTCTTGGATTTATTCTTATGATTGGAGGTGGATCTGACGACCCGGATGTTTTTAGTGATAAAGTATTTAACTTCAGAAGATTAACTTTAGCTCCTATTCTTGTACTTGCCGGCTATGTAGTTGAGATATTTGCCATTATGAAACGCCCAAAAGAAAATGAATAGTTTATTGATTCCTCCATTAATTAAATAAATCACCTTTATTTATAGTATTTTATGAGCTGGTTAGAAGCATTGATTTTAGGAATACTTCAGGGATTGACTGAATTTTTACCGATTAGTAGTAGCGGACATCTTGAGCTGGGAAAAGTAATTCTTGGAGTTAGTGCGGAAAGAAGTTTGATATTTACTGTTGCAGTACATGGTGCAACAGTCTTAAGTACCATCGTAGTATTTTACAAAGATATCCTTAAATTATTAAAAGGCTTTTTTAAGTTTCGCTGGAATGAGGAAACAAAGTATATTGCACTCCTGCTATTTTCTATGATACCTGTTTTAATTTTGGGATTTTTCTTTTCAAAAGAGATTGAAGGTTTCTTTACAGGTGATATTGTTCTTGTGGGATCAATGCTTATGATCACATCATTATTACTTTCACTAACATATATACCAAAAAGAAGCAGAAGGAAAATAAATTTCTTAGATGCATTGATAATAGGTATTGCACAGGCTGCTGCGGTATTACCTGGTATATCGAGATCCGGTGCAACCATTTCAACAGGACTTATTATAGGAAATAAGAAAGAAAATATTGCACGTTTTTCTTTTCTTATGGTTCTTATACCAATAATAGGGGCTAATGTGAGAGATCTTTTAACCAGTGAATTAGTAAGTAAAAGTGATGTTAACACAATGTCGTTGGTAATTGGCTTTTTTGCAGCTTTTATTTCCGGTATGATAGCCTGTAAATGGATGATCAATCTTGTGAAAAAAGGAAAACTGCTGTATTTTGCCATTTATTGTGCCATTGTGGGAATAACAGCAATATTGATCGGTTTGCTTTAAAATGGAAAAATCAGATTTAATGAAATTTAATTTTGAGCATGGCGAGATTCTGTTAATTGATAAGGATATTAACTGGACCTCTTTTGATGTTGTAAATAAGATGCGCAATCTTATAAAGAAAACCCATAACTTAAATAAGATCAAAGTAGGTCATGCCGGTACTCTCGATCCATTGGCATCGGGATTATTGATTGTTTGTACAGGAAAATCAACAAAGCTTATTTCGCAGTTTCAAAATCAGGAGAAAGAATATACCGGTAATTTGTTTCTTGGTGCTACGACACCTTCATATGACAAAGAAACGGAAATTGATAAAAAATATCCTACTGAACATATAACTGATGAATTGATTCATGTAGCAACACAAAAATTCATTGGATTGGTTGAACAAATACCTCCTTTATTTTCCGCAGTAAATGTTAAAGGAGTTCGTGCGTATGAATTTGCAAGGAACAAAAAACAAATAAAACTCGAACCCAGAAAAGTAAATATAAAAAGTTTTAAAATTGAAAATATCGAAATGCCGGTTTTGAATTTCAATGTTGTATGCTCTAAAGGTACTTATATAAGATCTTTGGTTCGTGATTTTGGAAAATCTCTTGATACAGGGGCATATCTGACTTCATTGAGAAGAATACGCATAGGAGAATCCAAAGTAAAAGATGCAATAAACATTAAACAGTTTGAGTATCTCTTAGAAAAAAATTTGTGAAATTGCTTGACAAAACATTTCGTTTTTATTATATTACAGTATAGTTGACAAAGCCCTTAAGTTTTAGTACTTTTGCAGGTTATTTTTAAACGATAGATAATATATAAATATGAAATTATCGCAGTTTCGTTTCCATTTACCTTCTGAGCTAATAGCAAATTATCCTCCTGATAACAGGGATGAATCAAGATTAATGTTATTAGACAGAAGTAAAAGAAAGATAAAGCATCTGATGTTTAAAGATATTTTGGATTACTTTAATGATGGCGATGTTTTTGTAATTAATAATACAAAAGTATTTCCTGCACTTTTGCATGGTACCAAAGAAAAAACAGGAGCCAGCATTGAAGTATTTCTATTACGTGAATTAAATCGTGAAACCAGGCTTTGGGATGTTATGGTAGATCCGGCCAGGAAAATACGAATAGGTAATAAACTTTACTTTGGTGAGGATGAAACATTAGTTGCAGAGGTGATTGATAATACAACTTCCCGTGGAAGAACATTGAGATTTTTATATGATGGACCTTATGAAGAATTTAAAAGGATAATAAAAAGTTTGGGTCAAACCCCTTTACCCAAAATACACAGGCGTCCTGTTGAACCGGAAGACGAGAACAGGTATCAGACAATTTATGCTAAACACGAAGGTGCTGTTGCTGCCCCCACGGCCGGATTGCATTTTAGTCGGCAATTGATGAAACGACTTGAATTGAAAGGTATTGACTTTGCTGAGATTACTCTCCACGCAGGATTGGGTAACTTCAGAAATATCGAGGTGGAAGACCTGACAAAACATAAAATGGATTCTGAAGAATTGATCATTACAGAAGAAAGTGCTGAAAAGATTAATATGGCCAAATCAAGAAAAAACCAGATTTGTGCAGTAGGCACAACCTCAATGAAAGCTATAGAGACTGGGGTGACTATCACCAGAAAAGTTAAACCGTTCGAGGGGTGGACCAATAAGTTTATTACTCCCCCTTATGAATTTAGTGTTGCCGATGCAATGATAACCAATTTTCATTTACCTCAGTCTTCAATGATGATGGCGGTTGCAGCATTTGCCGGTTATGATTTTCTCATGGAAGCATACAAGGTGGCCGTTAAGAAAAAATACAGGTTTTTTACATACGGAGATGCTATGCTTGTTATATAATTTGGTTTTTATCAGAATAAAAATACTGACAATATTTTATAATTAATTCTTGTGAGAAGATATGTAATTATTGTGGGTGGTGGAACAGGGGTGAGAATGAAATCCAAAATCCCAAAGCAATTTCTTGAATTATCAGGTAAACCTTTGTTGATGCATACTATCGAAAAGTTCTATACTTATTCAAAAGATATGCAGGTGATATTGGTGTTACCTGAGATTTATTTTTTAGACTGGCAACAACTTAAGGAAGAATATAAATTTAAAATACCCTGCTTAATGACGACGGGAGGTAAAAAACGTTTCGATTCCGTTAAAAATGGTCTGGATGCAATTAAGGAGAAAGAAGGTATTGTTGCAATCCATGATGCTGTGAGACCATTGGTTTCACAAGATCTAATAAATAGTGCTTTTCAAGAAGCTGAAAAATATGGAAATGCAATACCGGCTATACAGATTACAGAGTCAGTAAGGCGAATTAAAGATAGTTCCAACAGACCTGTAAATAGGGAGAGATTAAGATTAATACAAACACCCCAAACTTTTAATCTGAAAAAAATTAAAGAGGCTTATAAGCAAAAATTCCACAGAAGATTTACTGATGATGCTACCGTTTATGAATCATTAGGTGAAAAGATTCATTTGATCGATGGGAATCCTGAAAATATTAAGATAACCACCCCTCGTGATCTCAAAATTGCAGAAGCTTTAATTAAATAATTATTGTGCTTTTCTTCCTTTCCATTTAAAAGTAATGAAATTACCAATAAATCCGATAATTGAAACATAAGGCAGATAAAGTATCTGTACAGGAATATAATACCAAAGCATTCCCGCCTTTTTCATAAACAAAGAAATGCCTGTCATAATCGGCAGATCAATTAATAATTTTATAATAAAAAGGATTACAGAGAATAAAAACAAGCCTTCAAACCAAATACTTAAAATCAATCCTGCAAAAATACCGTAGTTGAACAGGTATACTAACAGAGAGGCTAAAATAATTGCCAGATTAGTGTACCCCTTGCTTTTTGATACCCATCTGATCCTTTGTTGAATAAATGACTTCAGCGTTTTTTGTGATAGCGAATAAACAATAGAATTTTTATCTTTTATAAATCTGATAGCATCTTTTCCGAACCTTTTTCTTATCTTTAGTAATAAGAATATATCGTCACCTGAAAAATATTGTGAGTCAGATTTAAATCCGTTAACAGCTTCAAATGCTTTTTTCTCATAAGCCAGATTTGCGCCATTGCAAAGTATTGGAGCTCCTATAGATATTGCACCTGCCCCGGATGCTATAAGACTCATGAATTCAAGCGACTGCATTTTTTCGAATGCATTTTTTTCGTTATGAAAAGCTACAGGTCCTGAAATTATTTTTGGTTTTTCAGCTTCATAAAAGGATACTATACTTTTCAGCCAATCCTTATTAAACCTGCAATCCGCATCAGTTGTTATAATAAGTTTTCCACTGGCATTATCAACGCCTGTTTTAATAGCAGCCTTTTTGCCTTTTTCGGTATCAGGCAAGGAAATGACTTTTCCGTTTTGATAATTATTTAATATGTTTTTGGCTGTTTTGGAAGTTTGATCATCCGAATGATCGTCAACTACAATTATTTCGAAGAAGTTTGAAGAATAACTTTGATTTAATATATCAGAAAGACAATTTGCTATATTTTCCATTTCGTTTCGTGCAGGAATAATAATAGACGCAGAAACAGAAGGTTTGTCAGTGGTTTTAAATTCTTTCATTGTGAACCACCCATAAGTATGGAAAGCGATCAGCAGAAAATACCCAATGCAAAAGAGTGAAAAAAGTAAATAAATAAGCGAATAAAATGTTTCCATATTTAATTATTACGTCGTCTAAAAAATTTAAGATTAAAAACGAATATTGTTCCGGCTATAGCAGGAATAACAATATTTATCAGCCAAAGTGCCGATGAGGCTGAAATTATACCAATATCTATCTGGCTGGCATACAGACTATATCTCTCAAAAAACAATCCGAAAATATAAATTGCAACACTGCCCCTGATCCCGATCTCAGCTAATGCAACAGTCGGTATTACAGTGAGTATTAAAAAGAATACGGCTATCAGCATAAATGATTGATAAAAAGGAATTTCAACTGAAAATAATTTAAGTAGTAAATAAAATTGAAAAGTAAATACCAGGTATCTTAATATACTTATTATTAAAACTTTCATTAGTTCTTTTTTGTTGAACAGGGAGAAAGCCCTTAAATATTTGTAAAGCTTTTTCCATTTTTTGCTTGCTATTTTTTGAAGAAAGTTTGTGAGTATTGAAATATTAAAATAGAAGATCAGGATAAGGATGATGAATAATGAAACAAATATTACGATGCCATAATACAAATTACCAAATAAATAATTGTTATTATCAAGATAACCTGGTATGAAAAAAAGCAAAGCAATTGATCCAAGTAATATTGTGGTAATAAGCTGACTCAGGCTACCAATTACTGTGATAAGTATTCCCTCAATATGATTGGCTTTCTTCAGAATAAACACCCTTCCAAAATATTCACCGACCCTGTTGGGTAAAAAGGCGCTTACTGATATGCCTGTCAAAACGGCTTCATAAGAACGGAAAAAAGATACCTTTTCTATTTTTGAAATCAGAAACTGCCACTTCCAGGTTTCTATGCCCCAATTAAGGATCATAAGCATAAAAACGCAGATTAAACCGAAAATAAAGTCCGGTCTGTTGATCAGATCAGTGAAATTAATATAAAGATCCCGGAGGTTTCTTTCATGAAAGATTTCAAAATAAAGAAAAGTATAAGTTGCAATTATTATAGTAATTCGGATGAGATAGTTATATGTTTTCCTTAAATTTGTTTTCATTCTGTGAAAGTTAATAAGCAAGTATTTTGAAAGTTGAAAAAATCATATTAGGTATTGATCCGGGTACTACCATTATGGGTTATGGATTAATTCATAACAAAGATAAAAAGATTGAGCTCATAACGCTTGGTGTTTTAAAATTGAAAAAATATTCAAACCAGCCATTAAAATTGAAAAAGATCTTTGAGCGAACACTTTCTTTAATTCAGCAATATAAACCTGATGAGCTTGCAATTGAATCTCCGTTTTACGGAAAAAATATACAATCCATGCTTAAACTGGGTAGGGCTCAGGGTGTTGCTATAGCAGCAGCATTATGGAGCGATATCCCGATTTTTGAATATTCTCCCCGAAAGATCAAACAATCAATCACAGGAAAAGGAAATGCTTCGAAAGAACAGGTAGCTGCCATGATATATAATTTGCTTTTATTAAAATCACAGCCCGAATATTTTGATGCTACTGATGGGCTGGCAGTAGCAGTATGCCATTATTTTCAAAAAGGCAAACCCCAACAGAGTGAGAAATACAATAGCTGGAAGAGTTTTCTTAAAGAAAACCCGGAACGTATAAAATGATTTTATTTTGTTCATCAGGCCTTATATTTCAGGGAATTTTCTTTTTGTTAGATAATGCATTCCCGGAAATTCAATGTAACCGAGCTTTTGAAATACTTTAAGGGATGATTGGTTATAATCTTCAATAAGGCAGGCGATAATACCAATGCCCTGTTCATGCAATTTATTTTCAACTTCCTTAACAAGCTGTTTTGCTATATCTTTCTTACGGTATTCAGGTAAAACAGCCAACCTGTTAATCCAGCCCTTTCGTCCGTCATGTGTTCCGAGTATGGAAGCAATTATTTTATTATTATGCTCTGCCACTAGAAAAACAGCAAGCCCTTTTCTCAGTTCCTTTTTAATATTTCCCTTACTGTCGCGACCCATGGGTTTATAAGAAAGCTTGCAGGTTTCCCAAAGAGCAACTATTTCTTCATAATCCTTTATACTGAATTCCCTGATTTTCATCTATGTTGCATTAGGTATCCATATTTTACTTCTGATCCCAAAATTAGTATATAATGTTAATTTTACATTTTGATGAAAAGAAAACATTACACAATCCCTGTATTTATTCCCGAAGAGGCATGCCCTTTTCAATGTGTATATTGTAACCAGAAGAAAATCACTGACAAATTAAAAAGCCCTTCCGAACAGAAGGTGAAGGAAATCATCAATTCATATTTATTAACTATACCAAAGAATGATGCAATAATTGAGGTTGGCTATTTTGGTGGTAATTTTACAGGTATTTCCCTTGATAAACAGGAAAGATACCTGAACCTTATACAGTCTTATATTGAGGAGGGTCGAATACATTCCATTCGTTTATCTACCCGTCCGGATTATATTGATAAGGTCAGGCTGGATCTGTTGAAAAGATATAATGTTGAAACAGTCGAGCTTGGCGCTCAGTCAATGGACGATGAAGTTCTGCAAAGATCAGCAAGAGGACATACTGTAGATGATACTATTCGGTCATCTGAATTAATAAAAGATTTTGGTTTTCGTTTGGGTTTGCAAATGATGATAGGTTTACCAGGTGATACATTTCGTAAATCATTTGATAGTGCCAGGAAAATTGCTGGGATTGGCGCTGAGGATACAAGAATATATCCCTGCCTGATAATCAAAGGAACCAAACTGGAAGAATGGTACAGAGATGGAAAGTATGAACCTTTGAGTCTTGAAACTGCTGTTAAATGGTCAAAAGAAATATATAGGTTTTTCGAAATTAAAAGAGTGAATGTTATCCGAATGGGGCTGCATCCCTCAGATGGGTTGCTTTCCGGTGAGGAACTTGTTGCAGGACCTTTTCACCCTTCTTTTAAAGAATTGGTGTTAACGGAAATTTGGAATGACCTGCTTAAACCTTTAAGCTGGTTGCAGGAAAATAACAAAATAACAATAATAGTTCCAACCGAACAAATTAATAATGCTATTGGCCACCAGTCAAAAAACAAAAAGTTTCTGATAAAATATTACAAAAATGTTGACTTCAAAACCAGCCCTATTTTACACAACAGAGAGTTTAGCGTGCAATACTAATTGAAATTAATTATTAATAAATTAGTTATTAATTATGTTTTAATTATTTTGTCATTGATATTTTGTGCTTAAAATATGATTATTGTAGATAAAAAAATACCTGCAAAAGCCAAACAAACTCTTGGAAAATTTGACAAAGTAATTCAGTTTGAAACTGAAAACATAACCTATGAATCAATTTCAGGTCATCCCGATATATTTTTTACAAGGATAAAAAATGATCTGATTATTGCACCGAATTTACCGGATAGATATAAAAGGTTACTTAAAGAAAATAATCATTCATACACTGAAGGTGAAACTCCAGTTGGCAGTAAATATCCTGAAACGGCAGGCTATAATGTAGTATTCACAGATGATTTATTAATTCACAATTTTAGGTATACCGATCCGGGAATTCTGGATAAAACAAGAGATGCCGATCCCATTCAGGTTAAGCAAGCTTATACAAGATGCAATTTGATACCTTTACCGGAAAGGAAATTTATTACATCCGACACAAGTATTCACAGTATTTTGTATGGTTTTGAATATGATGTTTTATTTGTTGATCCGAAAGGAATTATTCTGCCGGGATTTGAGCACGGATTTTTTGGCGGTTGTTGCGGGACTTCGGAGAACAAATTTTTTATAATTGGAAACTTAAGTTTGCATAATAAAGGTGACCGGATCAGGGATTTTATCAAAAGTTCCGGTTTTGAAATTATCGAACTTTATGAAGGTCCTTTGTTTGACGGTGGAAGTATATTGTTTATATGAACACTAATAAATTGTTTGCTATTTTGTAATTTCGCAACCTGTTTTTCCCTAATGGGAAGGGGCAAAAATCTATAACTATGATAAGAACACACACTTGCGGGGAGCTAAGGATTAAAGACATTAATAAAAAAGTAACACTGGCCGGATGGGTACAGCGTATCAGGGATAAAGGATCTTTGATATGGATTGATTTACGTGACCGTTACGGTATTACACAATTATTTCTTGAAGAGCGAAAAACAGACAAGGAACTGCTGCAAAAAGTTCGCAAGTTCGGCCGGGAATATGTTATACGGGTAAGCGGAAAAGTTATAGAAAGAGCTTCGAAGAATAAAAACATTCCCACCGGTGATGTTGAGGTTATTATTAGTGAGGTTGAGGTTTTAAACAGTTCGAAGCTTCCACCCTTTACCATAGAAACCGAAACCGATGGCGGTGATGAACTGCGCATGAAATACCGGTACCTTGATCTAAGAAGAGGTCCTTTGCAAAAAAACCTCAACTTACGCCACAGAGTAGCATTGGAAACAAGAAAATATCTCGATTCACAAAAATTCATCGAAATAGAAACACCTGTTTTAATAAAGTCAACCCCTGAAGGTGCACGTGATTTTGTAGTTCCATCAAGGATGAACAATGGTCAGTTTTATGCCTTGCCGCAATCACCTCAAACTTTTAAGCAATTGCTGATGATTGCCGGATATGACCGTTACTACCAAATTGTTAAATGCTTTCGTGATGAAGACCTTCGTGCCGACCGGCAACCCGAGTTTACACAGATCGATTGTGAGATGGCGTTTGTTACACAGGATGATGTTCTGGATGCTTTCGAGAAAATGACAAAACATATTTTAAAAGAAATAAAAAATACCGAAGTTGATAATTTCCCAAGAATAACTTTTGAAGATGCAATGAAATACTATGGTTCGGATAAACCGGACATCCGTTTCGGAATGAAATTAGTCGAATTAAATGATGTCGCAAAGGGTAAGGGCTTTAAGATTTTTGACAATGCGGAATTAATTGTTGGTATCTGTGCCGAAGGATGTGCCTCATATTCCAGGAAAGACCTTGACAAACTGACAGATTTCGTGAAACGTCCACAGGTGGGGGCCAAAGGCCTTGTTTATGTTAAATATAATGAAGACGGCAGTTTCAAGTCGTCAGTTGATAAATTCTACGATATGCAGGATTTGAAACTTTGGGCTGAAAAGTGCAATGCAAAGCCAGGTGATCTTATTTTGATATTGGCAGGAGAAAAAGAAGCCACCCGTTTTGCCATGAATGAGCTCAGGCTTGAAATGGGGGATCGTCTTAATCTGCGCGACAAGAATATTTTTAAACCTCTTTGGGTAATTGATTTTCCCTTATTGGAATGGGATGAGGAAACTCATCGTTATTATGCAATGCATCACCCATTTACTTCTCCCAAACCCGAAGATGTTGAAAAGCTTGAAACTAACCCGGGATCAGTTCGTGCAAATGCCTATGATCTTGTGATCAACGGTGTGGAAATTGGCGGAGGCTCCATAAGAATACATAACAGAGAATTGCAACAGCGGATGTTCAAAGCTCTTGGTTTTACTGAAGAAGAAGCCCGGAACCAGTTCGGTTTCCTGATGAATGCTTTTGAGTATGGTGCTCCACCACATGGTGGTATTGCCCTTGGCTTTGATCGCTTAGTGGCTATTTTAGGTGGTTCTGATTCCATACGTGATTATATAGCCTTTCCTAAAAATAATGCCGGCAGGGATGTTATGATAAATTCACCTTCGGAGATAAATGAAGAACAGTTGAAGGAGCTGGGGCTAAGAGTAGAGAGAGATACAAAGTAATTGGTTTCAAATAACAAATCCCAATAAACTAATTGATTTAGGATTAAAGGTTTTGCGGTGAAACTATCAATAAAATAATATTAAGTATGGAATCTGGAATATTTTACAAACCCCTCATCCACTCCTTTCATAGTCCGGCATGGTTTGGGTTGTTAAGTGCTTTATCAATTCGTTGAAGCTAATTTACCTTATCACGGTTAAGTATACCTTTATGCACAAGGTAATTGGAAGCGTGATCGCTTCGGAATACCGTATTATTAAGCTCAAGGTTTTGAATAAAAGTTTTTAATTCTTCAACTGATTTGTTTTTCAGGTCTCTGGCAATTGCATATGCTGATATCCTGGTGATTTTAGGAAAAGCTTTATCTATCAGGGCCTTTAAAAAGTATATTTGGGTGTTCGTTAAGGATTCAACTATTCCCTGAAATAACAGGCTCAACTGTAGCATTAAGGATTCAAAACTTTCTTCTATGATTTGCCTGTCTGTTTTGGCTTGGCTTCTTAGCCAGCAAATCTGAGCCAGCTGCTGAACATAATAGGGATGACATTCAACAGTACAAGCAAGATATCCTGCGTCTTTTACAGAGATGGCTTTTCCTGTATCGCTAAAACGTTTTACAATGTATTTGATCCAGTCCTCTTCCGAAATTTTTTCAGGCAGATCTATAACTTCATCGGGTTCTTTTTTTAACTCTTGCCATTCAAGAACGATTAGCAAAACTTGATCCAAATACGATCTTACCGAAAATGAAGGGAGGTTCCATTTATTTCTTTTTTGCAAATATAACTAACAAAATTATAACTTATAATACTTACTTTCTTTAATAATTAAGCAATAAATATTTCTTTACTTTTGCATTCGCATGCAAAAACCCCGAACCATAGAGATTATGTCGCCTGTGGGTTCTTATGAATCACTTATGTCTGCCATACAAGGTGGGGCTGATTCTGTTTATTTTGGTGTTGGTCATTTAAATATGCGATCGGCCTCTTCTAAAAACTTTACACTGGATGATCTGAAGAAGATATCGAAGATCTGTCGCGAAAACAACATACGTTCTTATATTACACTGAATACGGTTGTTTATGATGAAGAACTGGAGCAGATGCGTTTTATTGTAGATGCTGCCAAAACCAATGACATATCAGCTATTATAGCTTCGGATATTTCGGTAATTAGATACTGCAGGCAAGCCGGCATGGAAGTCCATATGTCCACACAAACCAATGTAAGCAATATTGAAGCAGTGAAATTTTATTCACAATTTGCTGATGTCATAGTTACTGCCCGTGAGCTAAGCCTAAATAAGGTAAAAACAATAACAAGGTCTATTGAATCAGAACAGATAAAAGGTCCCTCGGGTGATCTTGTCCGTATTGAGCTTTTTGTACATGGTGCTCTTTGCATGGCTATTTCTGGAAAATGTTATCTGAGCTTAGATAACATGAATTATTCGGCTAACCGTGGAGAGTGCCTGCAGATTTGCCGCAGACCTTATAAAGTATACGACAAAGATGGTGAGGTGGAGCTGGAGGTTGACAATGAATATATCATGTCGCCCAAAGATTTGAAAACCATTGATTTCCTTGATAAGATACTGGATGCCGGAGTTAGCGTGCTGAAAATTGAAGGGCGGGGGCGTTCGCCGGAGTATGTTAAAACAGTTACGGAATGCTACAGGGAAGCTGTTGATGCTTATATAAAAGGGGATTATACAAAAGAAAACATTGAAAGATGGAATGAAAAATTGAAAACGGTTTATAACCGTGGTTTCTGGGATGGTTATTATCTGGGCAGAAAAATGGGAGAGTGGTCTGAAAGATACGGATCGCAAGCAACCAAAAAAAAGATATATATAGGAAAGATAACAAATTATTTTACGAAGCTCAAAGTTGCTGAGATCAAAATAGAAACAAATTCAATAAGCGTTGGAGATGAAATAAAAATAATAGGTCCAACAACTGGTGTGCTTGATGAAAAAGTAAAAGAGATCAGGGTGGAATTGAAGAATGTTGAAACTGCGAGCAAAGGAAATGTTTGTTCAATTCCGGTAAAGACCTTTCTTCGCAGGTCTGATAAGGTTTATAAGATTGTGGAGGCGGATAAAACAATAGAAAGAAGAAAATAGAAAGAAGAAAATAGAAAGTAGAAAATAGAAAGAAGAAAATAGAAAGTAGAAAATAGATGGAAGATAAGTAATCTGATTACTAAAATAGTTAATGAAAGCAAAATTGAAGAATATGTCTTGAATATTAATGAGCTTAAAGAGAAATATATTGATGAGATCAAAATTTTTAAAGCCCTTGAATTTGACTATATTTTTGTAAAGCATTGGTATAGCAAACGCATAATTATTAGTTTCTTGTTAAAATAAGGAGGAAGACAAGGGAGCGGATCACTATGCTACCAGATTTTTAGGATCTGGATTTTCCGACATATTCCATATAATAATGCTTCAGTCCTGCTTCAATAAAAGGTTCTCCTTTAATAACAAAGCCATTTCTTTTATAAACACTTATTGATTTAACCTGAGAATGCAGATATATGGTTTTATTAAGCGGAATAACATCTTTTAAAATTCTTTTAATCAGTTTATCACCAATTCCTTTATTCCGGTATTCGGGAAGTACAGCAAAACGCTCAAGTCTTATGCCTTCTTTGGTTTTACGCCAGCGTGCAGCCGCAATGGGTTTTTCATCTGTAATTGCAAGATAATGAGCACATTGATTTTCGTATTCGTCATATTCAATACTAGGATCTACAGATAATTCCTTGACAAACACAAGTGTTCTTATTTTAAATGCTTTCTTTGCCAGCTCATGTTCTTCTGTGGTAAATCTTTTTATTTCCATAGTAAATCCTCCTGAGGCAAATATATAAAAAATGCTATTGTGTATTTTTCGCAGCAATCTTCTAAAATGCTTACCCTGGTTGTTTATTCTCAGGAATCATAAGCCCATTTAACATAAACGGAACCCCATGTAAAGCCTCCACCAAAAGCGGATAGAATAAGATTATCACCTTTTTTTAGCTGGTCTTCCCATTCCCACAGGCAAAGCGGAATAGTTCCGGAAGTGGTATTTCCATACCTTTGAATATTGATCATTACCTGCTCTTTTTTAATACCCATTCTCTTTGCTGTGGCTTCAATAATTCTCATGTTTGCCTGATGAGGTACCAACCAGTTTAAATCTTTTGGACCAAGTCCGTTTTTTTTCATGATCTCAATTGAAACGTCAGCCATGTTCTTTACAGCGAATTTAAATACAGCTTGTCCTTCCTGATAAACATAGTGTTCTCTGGCGTCAATTGTGTGGTGAGTAGGTGGTCTCACTGACCCGCCTGCTTTTTGATGAAGGTGGATCCTTCCCGATCCATCAGCATGTAAAATGGAGTCTATAATACCGACATCTTCGGTAGTAGGTTCCAAAAGCAATGCTCCGCTGCCATCCCCGAATATAACACAGGTCGCCCTGTCGGTGAAATCAATTATGGAAGACATTTTATCTGCGCCAACGACAATAATTTTCTTATAGGTACCCGTCTCAATAAATTTTGACGCTGTTACCAGTGAATAAATCAAACCTGAACATGCAGCATTAATATCGTAACTAAAAGCGTTTGTGTTGATACCTACTTTATCACATATGATATTTGCTGTTGCCGGGAATTGCATGTCAGCCGTTACGGTGGCACATATTAACAAATCGACCTCATCGGGTGAAGTGCCTGTTTTTTCCAATAAGCCTTTCACCGCATTTGCCCCTAATTCTGATGTACCTCGTCCTTCACCTCTAAGTATTCTTCTTTCCTTTACGCCTGTCCGGGTGGTAATCCATTCGTCGGAAGTGTTTACCATTTGGGCTAATTCATCATTGGTCAGAACATAGTCTGGAACCCATCCATGAATTCCGGTAATAGCTGCTTTTAAATTTCCCATCTGGTTATTTTTTACTTAAAAATACATAAAATTATATGGAATAATTATCCATTGCTTCACCTATCTTTTCAGTTAATTTTGCTTTAACTACATCCTTCGACAAAAGTATCATATTTTTTATTGCCAGGGGTGTTGAAATACCATGTCCTAGTATTACTGATGAATTTATTCCCAAAATAGGAGTACCTCCGTAATTTTCATAATTAAGGCGTGTGATATAATCATCAGTTAAATTTCTTCTTACAAGCAATTGGTAAAATGATTCCATTTGTTTTATCAGTGCATTGCCTGTAAATCCATCACATACTATTATGTCGGCTTTGTTATTAAGTATATACCTGCCTTCAATATTCCCGATAAAATTGAAATCTTCTGTATCTTTCATCAGGTGATATGCACTTTGCACAAGTAAATTTCCCTTATTTTCTTCTTCTCCTATATTTAGTAATCCTACCCTCGGATTATTTATTTTTAATACATACCTGGCATAGACAGTTCCCAGAATTGCAAATTGATATAAAACGTCTGCTTTGGGCTCAGGATTGGTGCCTATATCCAGGATCAGGGTTTTGCCACCTTTTTCTTTTGGAATTATTGCAGAAGTGCAGGGACGTATAACTCTGGGTATTGTATTAATGCTATGCATTGATCCCACCATCATAGCACCACTGTTTCCTGCACTGGCAAATGCATCAATATGTTTGTTTTTCAACAGATCAAATCCAATAACAATGCTTGAGCTGGGCTTTTTAGTGAAAGATTTAACGGGATTTTCACCCATGGAAATGATTTCAGGGGCGTGCTCGATTGTAAATTGATTTGTATCGGCATTTTCCTTTCTTAGGATATCAATAATCACCTTTTTATCGCCAATTAAAAGTATGTCATCTGAATTAGTCATTATTTTATTTGCCAGGATTGCACCTTTAATTGCTGAGTTAGGTGCATAGTCGCCGCCCATAACGTCTAATCCGATTTTCATCAGAAGCTATTTTTATTATTGATACTTAGTTAATCAGGGATTATTCCAGCTCTGTTTCAGAATATACAAGCTTTCCTTTGTAATACAGGTCTCCATCTACATAATATGCCCGGTGATATTTGTGTACCTCACCGGTAGTGGGGCATTTAGCTAATGTAGGTAAATCTGCCTTATAATGCGTCCTTCTTTTATCCCTTCTTTGTTTTGATGTCTTGCGCTTTGGATGTGCCATAATTTATATCATTTATGATAAAACTTATTATTTTGTTTTAGTTTTTTTAATTTGTCCCATCTCGGATCTTCTGCCGGTTTGGGTTTTAATTCTTCCAACTTTTTAATCACTTCCGGATTACATTGATGAATACCATACTTATCTTTGGGATGAACCTTGCGATAGGGAAGCAACAAATTAACAAATTCATATATATAATGACGTACATTTATTTGATGTTCTTCAAATGGTATAACAAGTACTTCAGCACTTTCTTCGTACTCGTTTTTCCCGAATTTTATAATTAATCTTTTATCCCCTTTAATCGGCTGATAATACAATTCGTTACATCTATCACAATTAACCTCAATCGTTCCGTCTATTTGAAAATCCAGCGTTAACATATTTTCCTCACGGTGAAGCATCAAAATAACAATTACATCACCTTTCTTTAGTTCGGAATAACTAATAGATTCAAAGAACTTATCCTTTATTTGAAAATTGTATTGATGAACGCCATTTTTCAACCCTTTAAACGGGATTACGAATTCACTTAAGTAATCCACAACATATTCTTGTTAAAATTTGGCGTGCAAAGCTAAAGATTTATCCTATGAATTACAAATTATTAAGACTAAATTGCAATGCCCTTTATTCAGTAAATAGCAGGAATAAAACAATATAAAAAGTTTTTAAGCGAAATTCTGATTTATTTTTTGCACATTTGCATTGTTAAATCATTAACACTAATTAATTTTATTAGGCATGGGATTTAATAAATTAATTGCATCGATAATACCATTTATGCCAAAAAGATTTGTATGGATTTTTTCCAGAAGATACATTGCCGGAATCACAATTAATGATGCTATAGAAGCCTCAAGGAAACTCAACCAGGATGGGATGATGGTAACCATCGATTTACTGGGTGAATATATTGAAAATCTTGATCAGGCATACGAAAACAAGCAAATGTATTTGAAGATTATCGAAGAATTGGAAAAGAAAAATATTGATGGTAATTATTCATTAAAACCAACCATGTTTGGATTACTAATAGATAAAGATGCTTGTTATGAATATATACGTGAAATAGTTGCTAAAGCTGCAAGCTGTAATACTTTTATCAGGGTAGATATGGAAGATTCTCAGTGTACTGATCTGGAAATAGAATTATTCAGGAAACTAAAGAATGAATTCCCCAGGAACGTGGGTTTGGTTTTCCAGGCCTATTTAAAACGTACTCTTGATGATATAAAGAATTTAATGGATCTTCATTCTGATGATAATCCTATCAATTACAGATTATGTAAAGGAATATATGTTGAACCTGCAGAGATAGCATATAAAAAACATGATGTTATTAATGATCATTTTTTAGAGGATATTGATTATATGCTAAAGCACAAAATATATACAGCTATTGCAACTCATGATAAACAATTAGTGGAGGGATCATATAAACTAATTGATAAATATAAGGTGCCAAAGGATAAATATGAATTCCAGATGCTTTATGGGGTTACTCCTGAATTGCGAAAATCGATATTGGAAAAGGGACATAGGATGCGTGTATATGTACCTTTTGGAAAACAATGGTTTGCTTATTCCACTAGGCGACTAAAAGAAAATCCCAAGATGGCATATCATATTATTAAGGCATTATTTGTTAGAGGATAGATATTATTACGTCCTTTAGTTTTTAAAGGTTTTTCATTGCTATTTCTGATAATGGATATAATTGAATATTAGGCATTTTTTTATTAATTTTGCATGCTTAATAAAACAATCAGACAATAACATGAAAAAAGCCAGGGTATTATTTATCTCACAAGAAATTACACCATATTTAAAAGAATCACATATGGGCCTGATAGGCAGGCATCTTCCTCAGGGTATTCAGGAAAAGGGAAAAGAAATAAGAACATTTATGCCACGCTTTGGTAATATCAACGAAAGAAGAAATCAATTGCACGAAGTAATCCGTTTATCGGGTATGAATCTTATTATTGATGATGCCGATCATCCGTTGATTATTAAGGTTGCTTCAATTCAGCAGGCCAGAATGCAAATATATTTTATTGATAATGAGGATTATTTTCAAAGGAAGTCAACAATCAGGGATAAAAATGGTAATTTTTTTGAGGATAATGATGAAAGAGCAATCTTTTTTTCCAGAGGAGTAATAGAAACTGTAAAGAAACTTGGATGGGCTCCTGACCTGGTTCATTGCCACGGATGGATGACTAGCCTGGTTCCATTATATCTGAAAAAGGCATATAAAGATAATCCGCTTTTCAATGAATCAAAAGTTATTACTTCCGTTTATGATGATAGATTTGATGAAAATCTGAGTAAGGATTTCTGGAAAAAAATTAAATATGATGGCATAACAAATAAAGATTTGGAACACTATAAGAAACCCACTTACGTTAATATGATCAAAGCATCGATTGAATATTCCGATGCGATAATCATGGGTAATGAAAAAATAAATGATAATATACTGGATTATATGAAAGAGATCGGTAAACCTATCCTCGAATATCAACCAATGGATAAATATATTGATGCGTATTCTGATTTTTATGATGAACTGCTGGAAGATAAAGAATAGATAATTATTAAACAGGAATTTACAAGTGCTGAAATTCAACAGAGCTTTTTATATATTGATAATAATATCTTTGATTTTTATTCAAAATTGTAAGAAGGAACCCGACCGTGTAGGAGCTGAGATCATACCAGCAAATAAAAAATTAAATGTAGATTATTCGGATACAGCCACCTTGTATGCTCATTCAAGATTAATGGATACACTCAGAACGGATAATACATCAAAAAGCTTATTTGGCAGCTATAATGATCCGGTATTTGGAAGAAATGATGCTTCGTTTTATACCCAGTTAAGATTAGCAAGCACAAATCCAGACTTCGGATCTAATCCACGTATTGATTCGGTCATCCTTTCTTTGTTATACAGCGGTTATTATGGTGATACTTTAATGCCTCACACAGTGCATGTTTATGAGATGAGCGAACCTATTTATTTTGACAGTATTTATTATTCATACCAAAACTTTTCGGATTATGGTATTGATTTTGCCAATTATACTTTTTATCCAAAACCCACACACCCGGTTTATCTTCAGGGGGATACCGTTCAGGCTCAATTGAGGGTGAATTTGAGTGATTATTCAACAGATCTTGGATATAAAATATTAAGTGCTGATACCAGTATATTGTCTGATAATGAAAAATTCCTTGAATATTTTTATGGTTTACATATAAAAGTTGATCCTGTTGGTTACTCCGGCTCAATTTTATATTACAACCTTATTTCCAGTAGTTCTGAGCTATCTATATACTATAAGAATGATACTGCAGATTCCTTGTCTTATTCACTTATTATTAATCAGAATTGTGCCAGGGTTAATCATTTTGATCACAATTATGAAAGCTCGCAAGATCAAATATTTAAGAAACAATTATTAGGGAATAATCCGGATACTTCACTGGGTGCCAAATTGTTATATCTACAGTCGATGGGTGGTGTGGAAACAAAAATATTATTTCCTTTTATTGATAAATGGTTTTCAACCGAAAAGGTTGTTGTTAATGAAGCTAAACTTATTTTACCAATAGAAGACACCGAATCGGATTATCCGGAACCGTCGTCCCTGGTTCTACTTAGAATAAACAAAGAAGGGAATACAGTACTACTTGAAGATCAATCAGAAGGGCCTGAATATTTTTATGGTGACACAATTGTGAACAACAGTTATGAATTTAGAATAACAAGGTACATACAACAAATAATGATGGGTAATTATGAAGATTATGGATTATTGCTTTATAATTATGGAGTTTCTGTAAATTCAGATCGGGTGGTGCTTTTAGGAACAAATCCTGATGGGAAATCAAATAATGAACGACTGAAATTAGCTTTGAAATACACAATTATTGATTAAAGTTTATTTAATTGTTTATTAATGAAAAATTGATCGGTAAAGATTGATTTAGCCTGTTTTATTTTATATATTTGCTTTAATAAAAACTCAATTATGTGTGGTATAGTAGGATACGTAGGGTCAAGAAAAGCTTATCCTATATTGATAAACGGTCTCAAACGATTGGAATACCGTGGCTACGACAGTGCAGGAATAGCTCTATTAAACGGTTGTTTGAATGTTTATAAAAAGAAGGGTAAAGTTACTGAACTTGAAAAATACATTAAAGGCAAAGACCTGGAAGGAATAATAGGTATTGCTCATACACGTTGGGCTACACATGGGGAACCTAATAATGAAAACGCACATCCTCATTTTTCTCATTCAGGTAAATTATCCATTGTTCACAATGGAATAATAGAGAATTATGAAGTACTTAGAAATGAGCTGATAAGCAGGGGATATATATTTAAGAGCAAAACCGATACAGAAGTTTTAGCCTATCTAATTGAAGATATTCAGAATAACGAAAACGTAGATCTTTTTGAAGCTGTTAGAATAGCGCTTAACCAGGTTATTGGTGCCTACGCTATTGTTGTTATTTCAGAAGACAGCCCTGACAGTTTAATTGCAGCAAAAAAAGGTAGCCCACTTGTTATTGGTATTGGTGATGATGAGTTTTTTATTGCTTCTGATGCAACTCCTATTATTGAGTATACAAAGAATGTTGTTTATCTTAATGATGAAGAAGTATGTGTTGTTAGAAAGGGGGCAAAACTTAAGATTAAAACAATAAAAAACAGGGAAACAACTCCTTATGTTCAAAAGCTTGAGATGAGCCTTCATCAATTGGAAAAAGGCGGATTTGATCATTTCATGCTCAAGGAAATATATGAACAGCCCAGATCTATCAGGGATAGCATGAGAGGCAGATTAAATGCCAGGAAGGGCATAGTATCATTAGGAGGTATTGTTGATTATGAGCAAAAGTTGGCTTCTGCCAATCGGATCATTATTATTGCCTGCGGAACATCCTGGCATGCGGGGTTGGTAGGAGAATATCTTTTTGAAGAGCTTACCCAAATACCAGTTGAGGTTGAATATGCTTCCGAGTTCAGGTATCGTAATCCTGTTATTTTTAAGGATGATGTGGTAATTGCAATTTCCCAGTCGGGTGAAACAGCGGATACACTTGCTGCTGTTGAGCTGGCTAAATCGAAGGGTGCTACTATATTAGGTATCTGTAACGTTGTAGGTTCTTCAATTGCCAGAGCTACTAATGCCGGTAGTTACACACATGCAGGACCTGAGATCGGAGTTGCCTCCACTAAAGCTTTTACCGCACAGATAACAATTTTAATATTAATGGCTTTGCGTATAGCTCAGATGAAGGGAACTATTTCAAAATCAAGATTTCAACAGATATTGTATGAAATGGAGGCTATACCTGAAAAAGTTGAAAAAACCCTTCAGGTTAGTGAACAAGTAAAAGCTATTGCATGGAAATATATGAATTCAAGAAATTTCTTGTACCTTGGACGTGGATACAATTTCCCTGTTGCACTTGAAGGAGCACTTAAGCTTAAGGAAATATCCTATATTCATGCAGAAGGCTATCCTGCAGCAGAAATGAAGCATGGGCCCATTGCATTGATAGATAAGAATATGCCCGTAGTATTTATTGCTACCAACAGAGGAGTATATGAAAAGGTTATAAGTAATATAGAAGAAGTAAAAGCAAGAAACGGAATAATAATTGCAATCGTTACGGAAGGAGATACTACGGTAAAAAAACTAACTGATCATATAATAGAAATTCCGGATACTGAAGAAATGTTAGTTCCTCTTTTAGCAACTATTCCTCTACAAAAATTAAGTTATCATATGGCAGTATTAAGAGGTTGTGATGTGGATCAACCGAGAAACCTTGCCAAATCAGTTACAGTGGAATAAAAGAATTTTAATCATTGTTTTAGAATATGATGTGTGTAATTTTCTCTACATTAAGTTAATTTTGATGCTCACTGAAATATTCAAGGGCTTTTTGAACAATATCATCAATTTGATGATAAATTGGATAGAAACTTTCATTATTAAAAATATTCTGAGCAATGTATGCTTTCATTAATATTTTTATCCTTTCTTCTGCCGACCGTATTTGCTTATCTGTACCGGTTATTCCTTTATTTTTAACATATTTGAGGAAGTTGTCAAATATTGTATTATCAATTACAAACTTTTTCCTGAATTCATTATAGGAGCCAAATGTGTTAAGAGTGTCTCTGTATTGGTCAGTATAATCAAAAGCAAACTTATAAATCAGTCCTCTTCTAACCAATTTATTGTAGAAGTCATTGTCTTCCTTAACAAGGGGTACATAAATATCCGGCATGATTCCACCCCCGCCATATACTACTTTTCCTCCTGGTGTGGTGTATTTCAATGAATCATTGAATTCGATACTGTCTGGATTTAGAAGTTCACCATTTGTAAATCTTTCGTAATATTCTTTTAGGTAATCTTCATAACTTTCATTATATGGTTTTTGAATGCACCTTCCAGTTGGTGTATAGTAACGTGCAACTGTCAGTCTCAAAGCAGATCCGTCAGAGAAATTTAATTGTTCCTGAACCAAACCTTTTCCAAATGAGCGTCTTCCGATAATAGTTCCTCTGTCGTTGTCCTGTATAGCACCTGCCAGTACTTCACTTGCTGAAGCAGATCCTTCATCAATAAGTACGACTAATTCTTTATTTTCAAAATTTCCCTTTTCTGTTGCAAGAGCTGTATTTTTTGGACGGCTGTTCCCTTTTGTATAAACTATCAATTTATCTTCAGAAAGGAACTCATCTGCAATTCTGATTGCGGCCTGCAAATAACCCCCGACATTTCCTCTGAGATCAAGAATAATTTTTGAAATACCTTGTTCCAGAAGATCATTCAATGCATTATTGAATTCTGAATAGGTTGAATTGGAAAATTTATTCAGCTTAATATAACCAATAGAATCATTTATTATGTATGAAGCATCCAGACTGTATGTAGGGATTACATCACGGATTATAGTGAAATCGATCAATTCATCCACTCCCCGCCGATGTATGCTTACATTTACTTTTGTATCTCTTTCACCTTTGAGCATTCTCATGGCATCAATACTGGCCAGGCCAACACCTGCTACCAGAGTATCGTCTATTTTAATAATTCTGTCACCTCCCTTTATTCCGACTTTTTCGGAAGGCCCGCCGGGAATTGCATGGATAACAGTAATTGTATCCTTCACAATTCTGAACTCAATACCAATACCTTCAAAATTTCCCTGCAGCGGATCGTTTATGATATTATAGTCTTCAGCTGTAATATATTGTGAATGAGGATCAAGCCCTTTTAGTATTTCAGTAATAGATTCCTCTACAAACTTATTTTTATTGACCGAATCCACATAATCCTCAGATATGTAGTTGATTATATTTGTGAGTTTATTATTGTTATTGGTATTTATCTTCAGTACATTTGTCTTGTAGCTGGATACCCCTCCAAGTTTTAATCCAAGTAATATACCTGCAATAAGGGTTAATGCAAAGAATATAGGTAGATACGGGGTTATTTTTTTAAAGATATTTGGCATTATTATTTATGATTTTGTTTGTGATGGCAAGATCCATTTTCTTTTGTACCCGGAGCCGGGGTCGAACCGGCACGGGTATTACCCCATTGGTTTTTGAGACCAACGCGTCTACCAATTCCGCCATCCGGGCATGGATAGTAACCAACGTGCAAAATTAAGAAAAATTTTGCTTTAGTTGTTTTAAGAATTAGCATTGGGATGCAAATATAGTTTGGAGAGGAACAAATAAAACTGTAATTTTGCAGCATATCGAAAACCAAACAAAATGGCGAAAAAAAATGTAAGGATTTTTGCAGGCCGGGCTACAAAATATCTGGCTGAAAAAATAGCTGAAAGCTATGGAACAGATTTAGGTGCATCAGTTGTATCGGAATTTTCTGATGGTGAGTTTCAACCTTCTTATGAAGAAAATATTCGTGGTCGTGATGTATTTATTGTGCAGTCAACCTTTTCCCCGGCTGAAAATATTTTTGAGCTTTTGATGATGATTGATGCAGCACGCAGGGCTTCGGCGAAAAACATAATCGCGCTGATACCCTATTTCGGATTTGCAAGACAGGACAGAAAAGACAAACCAAGAGTATCTATTGCATCAAAGCTCCTGGCTAACTTATTATCGGCTTCGGGTGTGACAAGGATTATAACAATTGATCTGCATGCTGATCAAATACAAGGTTTTTTTGATGTGCCTGTAGATCACTTATATGGATCATCCGTATTTATACCGTACTTAAAAAAATTAAACCTGGATAAACTAACTTTTGCCTCACCTGATACAGGAGGAACCAGAAGAGCTGCAACTTATGCACAAGTTATGAATACCGGATTTGTAATCTGCTACAAGCAAAGAACAAAACCCAATGTAGTTAAAAAAATGGCATTGGTAGGAGATGTTAAAGGAAGAAATGTTGTTTTGGTGGATGATATAATTGATACGGCAGGATCTATCACCAAAGCTGCAAAACTTATTATGGACGAAGGAGCAAAAAGTGTCAGAGCTTTTTGCACACATCCTGTGTTTTCAGGAGATGCTTACAAAAAAATAGAAGATGCGCCATTCACTGAAGTAGTGGTAGCAGATACACTCCCGTTAAAAGAGAAAAGTAATAAGATAACAGTTATTTCAACGGCGGATCTTTTCGCTGAAGTAATAAAGCGTGTTGAGAATAAACAATCGATTAGTTCGTTGTTTAAATTTTCGGACAAATAAATTATCATTAACTATTTAAATTAATTATTATGAAAACAGTATCTATTAGCGGTTCTCTTCGCGAGAACGTAGGGAAAAAAGATGCTAAAAGAAACAGGAATAAGGGTTTGGTTCCCTGTGTCCTGTATGGAGGAAAAGAACAGTTGCATTTTACACTGGATGAAAGAATATTCAAGAAAATCCTGTTTACACATGAAGTGTTTTTTATTGATCTGAATATTGATAATAAAAAATACCGTACTATATTGCAGGAAGTACAGTTTCATCCGGTGACAGACGAAGTTTTACATGCTGATTTTTTTGAGGTTTTACCTGACAGACATCTCAGGGTCGCACTGCCCATTAAAATAACAGGTAGTGCACCGGGTATAGTGCGCGGAGGCAGACTGGTTATGAACATGCGTAAACTTAAAGTTAAAGGTATGCCTGATGACATACCTGAAAACATTGAGATAGATATCTCAAACCTTGATATTGGTGATTCTGTTAAGGTACAAGAACTAAAAAAGGATAAGCTTGAATTTCTTGATGTCCTTACACAGGTTGTTGTTGCAGTGAAAGTAACAAGAATTATTGAAGAAGAAGAAGAAGAAGAGGAAGAGGAAGAAGAAGAAGCTGAAGAAGGAGCAAAAGCGGAAGAAAAGGCTGAAGGAGAAAAGGAAAAGACCAGCGAAAAAAAGGAAGAATAGTTGTTAAATATTTAATAGATTAAAAGAGGTATAAGATTAATTAATAGTTTTATACCTCTTTTTATTTTTATTAAGATGAAATATCTGATTTTCGGATTGGGCAATATCGGAGAAGAATATGCCAATACAAGGCATAATATTGGATTTGTTATAGCAGATGCTTTGGCAAAGGATGCAGACGCCAAGTTCATCTCAAAACGATATTCGGATATAACCACACTTAAATACAGGGGAAAGAACCTGATTGTTATTAAACCTGCCACATACATGAACAATAGCGGAAGGGCAGTAAGGTATTGGATGAAAAAGGAGAATGTGCCGGTGGAAAAGATACTTATTATTGTTGATGATATTGCCCTGCCCCTGGGCATTTTAAGGATGCGTAAAAAAGGCGGTGCCGGAGGGCATAACGGATTGATAAGTATTATCGACCATTTGGGAATAACTGAATTCCCGAGGTTGAGAGTTGGCATTGGAAATGAGTTTGCACAAGGCTATCAGGTTGATTATGTTCTGGGTAAATGGACACAAGAAGAAGAAAAAATTATGATACCAAGGGTTGATATGGCAGTGCAAATAGTAAAGGATTTTGTAAAGCACGGTGTTGACTGGACTATGAATGAGTATAATAATAAATAATTTTAATTAGTGCCTGCCTATAAATTACTTATTAAGTAGATTTCTCCCTCAAAAACTCCGCTTTGCAAAGTTTTTTCAGTCGAAATGACAATGATGCTTCTAAGGAAAGAAGGGCGTGAGGGGATTGGAAAAGCGCGTTTTGCGAGCCTTTCCAATCCCCTCGCGCCTGTTCTGTCAATGGCCCGGAATAATCATTTCAACCGCAAATATTTTGCAATAGCAAAATATCGAAGGGAGAAATCCACCCCTTTACTACTTTTTAGACAGGCCCTAATCAAGCATTATTTATGATCTTTTCCAGAATCTTCACCATAGCCCAGGTATCCAGTTTACAATACTCAAATAGATTTTTTCGAAGCTCCTGTTTTTCTTCATCTTCAGTTGTTATCAGGAATGATTCATAAGCTCTGCCGGCAGCGATACCATCAGAAATTTCGAGGTCATCATAATTCAATCCCGGAACCAATGCGGGTAATACCTTTTTAATGGAATATGAACCTTCCATGGCGGGAGTATAAAAATGTTTGTGTTTGAATGGCTCCATCAAATCAACAATACGCTGAATCATTGCATTAAATTTTTCGGAATATACAGGAAAGTCTCGAGCAAGCTGGTTCAAAATCATCCTTTCAAAGGTTTTGTTGTAAACCACGATGCTACCTGAAGCAGTCAAGTTATTTGCTAAAGAATCAATGAATTCAATCCTCGGATCATTTTTCCCATCAGATAAAAACTCTAAATGTTGATAATCACTACCGGGTTTTTCCTGGATATGCAAAGAATATTGAAATGGAATTTGCTGATATGGTCTTGATTGATCGTACAATGGAACTACCGGCTGAAAACTCTCAAAATCTAAAAAGTTAAGTGGATATTTAAGTTTTAAAAGAAACTTTCTGAGCTGTTCTTTTTCTATTGTAATTTTTCCATCCAAATGACTTTCAACCTGTAATCTCTGCTTTTCATTAAATGGGTAATCTTTTGGAATATCTTCAAACTTAACAATGCCATTGTAATAAAGATCAAACTTTCTGTTATTGTAAAGGTTTTCAATATTAAAAACAGAGGTATCCGGTATATTTTTCCAGCAATGACTATAGAAATCGCAGACATATGGTTTCAGACAATAATCACCAATATCTGTATTAGGAATATTTTTTTGGGTAATAACATCCTTAAAAGCAATTATATTTTTTGAGACTTCCTCCTGTTTTTCTTTAGCTGTATTATGAACCGACTCAATTTTAAATAATTTCTCCGGTTCTGTTTCTCCCTGTTTTACATACTTATTGTTAATATAAGCAACTGATATATCTTTTAAGTCAAGGCCACTTTTGATTATAACATAGTATTGTACTGCTGTATCATCCAGGTAATAGTCTTTTAGTTTTGTTGAGCCTTTTACCTCGATTGCCTTCCAACCTTCACTATCCTTGTGAAGGATATCCATGTAACAGAGCACTCCATTATAAATGAACGCTGCCTCATAGATTGTTTTGAATCCGGCGGATATTAGTTCTTTTGTTCTGCGTAAAGCTTTCTCTGCTTCAAAGGGCTTACCATCGGATGCATCTACTCCATCAGGAAATATTTTCCAGGCATATCTACCCGCCAGTTTACCCTTATCAAAAATGGCTTGCTGCTCTTCTGAGATTTCATCCATTAATTCCCTGTGATGTTTGTAAAGGTATAATGACTTAATACATTTAATGCCCCTTAAATATGTTGATTTGGAAAATTCATACATAGTAAATCAAATTTAATTATTTAATCTTATATCCCACACATTTTGCTTCTTTCTTATTCCATATTTCATCCCTGCATAGGTCATAAAGTTTTTTGAAGTTAGCCTTTTCACTTTTAATAATTTCTTCCATCACCAGTTTTTTGGAGATATTGCTGATATTTCCCCCTGTTAAGTCAAAACAGGAAGCAATTTCTTCAGCTTGTTCTTCCGTGATAAATGGGAAAAAATGTTGAAGTATTTTTTTTCTGACATCCAAATCCGGTTTTTCGAATTGTATCTTGTACAAAAATCTTCTTTCAAAAGCGAAATCAAGATTTTGTGTGAGATTGGTTGTTGCTATCAAAATGCCCTCAAATTTTTCCAGTTCCTCAAGCAGAATGTTTTGAATGGCATTTTCTGTTTGAGCAACGGAGGATTGTTTCAACTCTCTGCGTTTAGAAAGTATACCGTCACATTCATTAAAAAGTAAAACAGGCTCCTGATCTGTTGATTTAATTGCTTTCCTGTAATCATCAAAGATGCCCTTGATGAGTTTTTCAGATTCACCATACCACATGCTTTTTGTCTTGCTGATATCAACAGGCATTATCATTCGTCCTGAATTCCTGGCCAATTGATAGGCGCATGCTGTTTTACCTGTACCCGGCGAGCCATAAAACAACATGCTCAATCCAGGGGATAATCCTTTCTGCTGTAATCTCTTTTTAAGTTTTATAAAACTTCCACTGTCAAATACGGATTTCAGAAAATCTAACTTTTCTTCAATTACGTCATTAAAGAATAATTTTTCTTCATGGATATTTTCAGGTCTGATCAAATCGTTTTTTTGTTTATCTGCCAAAATAATTTGATTTTCTTTACCAAAGATATTTTCAAGTGCATATTCAGTAAGGAGTATTTCTTTGTCATTTCTGAACATGCCGGGCTGAAGTTTGAGTAGTTTTTTCTTGATCAGTTCACTTTTCCCCTGTATCAATTCTCTTCTGATCTGAAAACGTTCGGAAGCCGTTTCAAAGATTTTGTCACATGCATTCGTCAGGTCAACTTCCTCATCACCATTTACAGTTTCGGAACATACAAACAGCAACAGAGATAATTCTTTATCAGGTAGTTCAAACTTTGTGATTCGTTTAACAAAATCCAAACTTTTGTTTTGGTATAATACAATTTCAATCTCATTACACATTTCTTCAAATGTTATTTCTTCAGCGTCACGTTCCTCAGCAAGATCATGGATATAGTCCAGCAGCTCAAAAGTGTCGAATTTCAGCTTTGTTTTAAAAGCATTTTTATTATTGTCAAGAATTGCATCAACAACACTTTTAGGCAAATAATAATTTATGCTTTGTATTGATTTATTGCGGTTTAATCCATTTCTGCGACCATCACGCCGAAGCAGCTTTTTCTTTTCAAGGTCTTCAAATACCTTTAAATAGACAGCTAATTTCAGATTTTCACAATCCATAAAATCAGATACCTCATCAATACCCACATATTCCTCATTAAAACTTATGACAAACACAACGGAAAACAATATCCCTTGCACAGGTTCACAATTAAGGAAGTTTGTAATACTTTGCAGGTTTTTATTGCTTTTATCAATCGAATTAAGATTACCTTTTGATTTCTTTGCCTTATGAGCAATACTTTCAATGTCATGAATTATTTTATTATTTCTCATTTTTATGTATTTTTACAGTTACAGTAAAAGATTGAAGTTTCTGTACAATTATAATAACAGGGTGTGCAGTGATTTTGCGCACTTGATTATTTTCTGTAAAAAACAGGCTAATGCCACAAAATAAGGATGCATTATTGCGCTACCGGATAATAAACCGCTGTCTCACCAACGGGAAATATTCTAATATCAATGATTTACGCGAGGCTTGTGAAAATGCTTTGGGATACAGGGTTTCGGTAAGGACAATAAAAGGAGATATTGAAAACATGCGCTACGAAAGCCGTCTTGGTTACGAGGCTCCCATTAAATATGACCATTATCGGAAAGCATATTATTATTCCGATCCAAAATATTCAATTGACCATTTACCTCTGGATGAAACGGAAATACAATCTCTGATTTTTGCTTCATCATTGCTGGAGCAGTTTCAGAACATCGGTATTTTTAAATATTTTTCCGATGCCATTGAAAAAATTCGCAACGCGGTTAAGATCAAAAAACTCTTAAAACCAAATGACAAGATTGATTTCATAGATTTTGATGTGGCAACCACCAACCGAGGTTTGGAGTATTTCCCTGTTATTGTTGATGCCGTGCTGAAGAAAAAAGTTTTGAAGCTGGAATACAAAGCCTTTGAGAAATCCAGGTCATATACCCATCATTTACATCCCTATCTTTTGAAAGAATATCTGTATCGCTGGTATGTGTTTGGGTACAATGAATACTGGAAAGGACTGCGTATTTACGCACTCGACAGGATTGTGAATCTCGAACCGGTTTACACCAAAGAATACCGTGAGCCCCAAAAAGACCCAAAAGATTATTTTAAAAACATCATTGGTGTAACCCTCTTTGAAGAAGGCCCACCGCCCACCATTGTATTAAAATTTTCGCACCGCCAGGCCAATTATGTTCTAACACAGCCACTGCATCCTTCACAAAAAGTGCTGGAAGAAACCAAAGAGCATGTGACCATCAGTTTAGAGGTGCATCCTTCACCCGAATTGGAAATTAAAATTTTGGGTTGGGGAAAGGATGTGGAGGTGTTGGAGCCGGAA
>CAZJYD010000001.1:151177-177418 GCA_964550205.1 uncultured Bacteroidales bacterium | reverse complement strand
CTCTTTATCAATGTCTTCAATCTGTTTTAAAAGTGATGCTACTTCTTTATCATCTTCAATAAGATTTTCAGGTATCTTATTTTTATTATTTTTAACTGATAAATATAGTTTCATTCCAAGCTGTGATGATAATTTTTTCTTTTCGTTATTCAACCTTGCAACCGTATAGTTATCCTTGAGGTCCTCCCCTATTTCCTGTGCCTGTGCCACTGCATCTCTTGTTAGTTCCTGTCCGTATTTTAAAGCTTCGGATGTTTTTGTTTTTATTTTACCAAATACAACTTCAGAGTATGAAGAAATAATACTACCCATTTTTTTGGCTTCTTCACTTAAAACCTTTGCACTTTCCCTGAAGCTTTCTTTAGTCTCTTCCCAGAATCTACTTTCTTCAGTCTTTGCCTTGGTTGTATCAGTTTTTCCGTGACCGGTTTTTACCTCTTTTTCTGCTGCTTTCTTTTTTGAACTCTGTTGAGCAGCTTGCGTTTTTCCGCCTGCTCTTTTCTGCCTTTGCCCTTTTGTACTTTTCGACTTCGTTGCAGCTCCGGTTTTTGCTTTCTTCTGTCGGGTTTGGCTTGTCTTTCTTGAACGTGTCTGTTTGGGTTTCTGATTTTCACTCTTACCCTCATCATTTTTATTTTTTCCTTTTTGTGTTGTCATTTTCTTAGCTTTTTAGTTAATGTTATTTACTATCTATATGAGTATTTCCGATATTATCATATAAAATATTTTTGACATATGCAAATTTTTCGATGCTTTTTTTATGAAAAAACTATTAATGCTATATATAGCACTTACAGGGCTTCGATTTCTATTGTTTTTGTTTTCTGCAGATATAAAAATCCTGCCAGACTTGAATGTCACGTCAGAGACGGGACAAAATGTTTATAGTAATATCAGTTTAATAGATTATAAGTGCCGTAGGTACGTGATAATTTAATATTAAAACATTCGGATTAATTATTTTTTCGCCTTTTTCCTGGCAGCAGTCATAACATTATTAAAATATATTGCAAACGGCCTGTAAGCCAGATGTGACCATTTTGAAAAAGGTACTTCTATCATCAGCATAGGGAATAACACCATCAGGTGAATAACATATAAATAATATGTTGGATGAGCCATTCCGTTTATTCTGAATATATGAACGAGTATTCCGGTAACTGCTGTAACAAAAAGTAATATCAAAAATGTCCAGTCGGTATAATGGGAATGTTGACTTTTTTCCTGTTGTTTTCTTATTCTATGAATTGAAAAATAAATCACACCCAGTATCAATCCGAATGTAGCATAATACCCCAACAATCTCTGGGGGTGCCACCAATCATGAATTGTTTCTGTCTGGAACCAGCCGAGAAAAACTACTATCATTGTAAACAGTATCACATAACCCGACATCAGAAGAAAATGAACTATCCAGTAGTTATACTTACCTGACTTCAAATTATTCCAGAATGTAGTTTCTTTAGGTTCACATTTAGAGAAACTCCATTGTGAGGCGAAATGGAAAATTAAAGCCCAAAACTCAGTAAAGTATAGTTTTAAAGGAACTTTTACTTTATTTTTCACAATTATCTTCAAATACATATTGAAGATATTACTCAGCAGGAAAAAAGAAAGAAGCCCCGCCATTATCCAGTCACCCAGTTCTATTGTTCTCCATGGAGCAAAAGTATTCAGCTTAACACCTCCTTCTGCTGTAAGATCAGTGGTCATTGGGCCGTGAAAAAATATAAACAGCAATAATATTAATGCAGCCAGCAATACTATAGCTGCAATTTCATATATTTTTGAGGTATAAAATAATCTTGATAATCCTGTCCAGTCATACCTGGAAGTCAGATAACGCCTGATGGACATCATCAGTTCTCCCGGGTCTGCTTCTTTAGGACAAGTAGAAGTGCAATCCCCACAATAATAACAAAGCCATGGGTCTACAGTTGTAATTAGTTCATCATCCAATCCCAGCACAGTATTTCTCAAAACTTTCCGTGGAAAAGAATTATTTTCATCAGAGAGTGAACAAACAGCGGTACAATTACCACAATTATAACATGCGTTGAAATCCTGTGTTCCGTATTTCTTTATCTCGTTTCTGAATTCCGGATTTACCTTTGCCATTGTTAATTATTTCAATTTGTAATAATAGTATTCATCCATATCGTCTACTTCACCGGCTTCTATCTTTCCATACTTCATCAAAGTCATTAAATGATAAGTTACCAATTGCAATTCCAGATCTGTTTCTTTTGCAATTTCAGGTATTGTCTTGGGATTATCCTTCAAACATTTCAATATTTGCCTGTTTACTTTCCCAAAATCTTTTACTTTGCTTTTAAGCTCTTCGGGAACTTGTCGTTCTTCCTTTACTTTATCGATAGTTTTCATTTATAATCAATTAATCGATTTAACTCATCATTGCATCTATTGTTGATTCAATTTCCTCATCTGTATAGCCTATCAGATCAATTGCATTCTTATTGCATACAGGCAGGCACATACCACATCCTTTACATTTTGCCTTTTCAACCTGTGCAATTTCTTTTCCGTTATAGTTTATTTTCTTTATAGCATCATATAAACATACATTTGAGCAATCATCACACCAGGTACATTTTTCGTTATTTATTATTGCTATAGTAGGCTCCAGTTCAATCTTACCTTTACTTATCAGTGAATTTGCTTTTGCAGCAGCAGATAATGCCGATTTTGATGCTTCTGTAATATTAAAAGGCGCCTGGCAGGCTCCGCAAATAAAAACACCATCAATAACTGTTTCAACCGGTTTAAGCTTTGGGTGTATTTCATTAAAGAATTTATCTCTACCCAAAGGAATTTTAAGTATATCTGAAATATTACTGTTTTTTCTGGGTACCATCCCGGTTACAAGAACAACCAAATCAGTCTCAACTTCCAACTCTTTCTCCTGAGTTAAAATATCTTTTATCTTTACTATTGTTTTTCCTGATTGATTTTCAATAATTGGAATACTTTCCTCATCAAACTGCAAGTATATATCACCGTTTTTTGAAGACTCATCATACAATAACTCTTGCTTACCGTATGTTCTGATGCCCCTGTTTAAATGAAAGTTGTTGATGTTCTTATACTTATTTTTTGCATGAATAGCGGCATGAATAGCCGATGTGCAGCAATACCTCGAACAATATTTATTTTCACCATCTACCTGTCTGCTGCCAACACAATAGATATAAGCTATATTTTTTATTTTCCCGTTATTATATTTCAGGCTTTTTTCATTAAGCTCAATAAGCCTTTTGAACTGAGGCAATGTAACAACATTGTCGATTTCTTTATATCCGTATTCCCCTTTATCCGGTTCATAGGGATCAAAACCTGTTGCTGCCACAAATGCCCCGATATTTATTTCTATCTCTTCTTCCTGCTGGTCAAGATCAACAGCTTCGAAATATTTTTTACAATCCCCACACTTTGTACAATTCTCATTATCTATTGCGGGGCATTCAGGAAACTGACTATGATAATTTTTATATATTGCTTTTCTTTTTGTAATATTAAAATCAAAACTATCAATTACCTCTACCGGGCATACATCAATTGCTTTCTGAAGCTTTTTTTGTAATTCTTTATTATTACCAACTCTGCATTCGGGAACAATATAACGTGGAGTGATTTTAATTTTTGCCTTGAAATTACCAACGCTTCCATTCATTGAAACAAGCTCAGCACCGGTATATAGAGTAATGTTTCTATTATTCTCAATTTCACCATACAAGCGAGAAACCACTTCTTCACCCGTTTCATCCGTTGTAAACAAGCTGCTCCATTGAGATGTTCTTCCTCCTACAAAATGATCCCGTTCAATCAGGTAAACCTTACTTCCCATGTCAGCCACCTCAATTGCAGCACGCATACCTGATACACCTGCACCCAAAATGGCAACTGCATTCTCTGAGGAGATCTCTATCTGGTTTAATGCTTCCGAATATTTAACCCGTGCTATACCCCCCTTTACAAGGTCTATTGCTTTTTCAGTAGCTTTCGGAGGATTATCAGAATGAGCCCATGAATCCTGTTCACGTATATTAACCTGAACATAATTATAAGGATTCAATCCTGCTCTTTCAGCCACATTCCTGAATGTAAAAAGATGTAATTTAGGAGAGCATGATGCAACAACCATTGCGTCAAGTTTCTTGTCCCTGATGTCGTCAACCATTTCTTTCTGAGTTGAATCAGCACAGGCAAACATGGTAGTCTTGGCTATTTCAACTCCTTCTATTCCACTAACCGCATCTTTCACTTTTTCAACATCAACATAATCTGAAATGTTGGATCCACATTGACAGATATATACACCTATTTTGCTTTTCATGTTAACCTCCTCAGATAAGTTGCTGTTTCTGATGATGCTGATCCTGCAGATAATATTGAATCAGGAATATCCATAGGCCCTGAAGCTGTGCCGGCAACAAAAACACCATCAACAGAAGTTTTAGCAGGATTACTCAATTCATCAACCTGTTTTATATAATTGAAAGGATCAAGTTCCGGTTTTTCATTTTTAAAAAGGTCATCAGGAATTATATCAGGTAAAATACCAACTGACAGAACTACCATATCATGTTCGGTTTCTTTTACTATCCCTTCCCTGATATCCTCATACCTGACCAACAGATCTCCATTTTCTTTTTCAGTTATCCTGCCTATTTTACCTTTAATAAATTCCACACCCATAGATCTGGCCTGCTGGTAAAACTCTTCAAAACCTTTCCCGAATGCTCTAACATGAAGGTAATAAATAGTAACATCCGCCATTGGCAGTGCACCCATTAATAACTGAGCCTGCTTGGTTGAATACATACAACATACCTGAGAGCAAATGGGATTACCCACCGTTGCATCCCTTGATCCGGTACATAAAACATAGGCAATATTATCAGGCATCTTTCCATCTTTAGGCCGCAAAACGTTGTTGTAGGGTCTTGTAGGTACCAATTGCCTTTCCATCTGCATGGATGTTACAACATTTTTAAATGTGCCGAATCCGTATCTTTCAATTATAGTTGGATCAAATAATTTATATCCTGTGGCCAGAACAACTGATTTTACAGTGATCTTTATTTCTTCGGTTTTCTGTGTGAAATCTATTGCATCAGCAGGGCAAGCTTTTTCGCACGCGCCACATAAGATGCAATTGTCAATATCCAGAGCGGCAATACGTGGATTCGCAATGCTGAAAGGAACATATATTGCCTTCCTGCCAACCATATCGTACTGATAATGATCTTCAACAAAAACCGGGCATTTTTCCTCGCATATCTGGCATCCTGTGCAGGTTTCTTCATTAACGTATCGGGGCTTTCTATGAACAATTGCAGTAAAATCAGATCCATTGATCTTTTCTATATCTTTTACGATACTATAGGTATAGATTGTTATATTGGGATGCCTGGCCGTTTCGGAAACTTTAGGAGTAGTAATACATGCAGCACAGTCAAGAGTTGGGAAAACTTTACTGAGGTGTATCATTTTTCCACCAATCGACAAGTCTTTTTCAACAATAAGAACTTTATACTCCTGATCGGCCAGATTCAATGCAGCTTCTTCTCCCGCAATACCACCTCCAATAACCAATACGTCGTACTCTTCCGTTTTCCGGGAATTCTTTGTCATACTCGTTAATTTTCAGATTTTTCCTCTTTTGATAAAATTTCCGTAAAGGATTTCATATGCTTAACAAAAGCCTCTGCACACACAGAACAAATAGCTGCCATTTTCAATTTGGCAGGATCAATGCCTTTATCCTTCATGGTTTGTTGAGTTTGTTTGACAATATTTGCCGTGTTATCAGAGCAGGTCTCACCATAAGGACAATCGGTTCCATCCGCAGCAATAAAAACACCATCAAAACCTTTTTCAAAAGCACGTAATATCCATCTTGGTTTAATAGAGCCAGAGCATGGAACATTTATTGTATATACAGTAGGAGGATAATGCATTTTCAGCAAACCTGCCAGATCAATTGCAGGGTCTGAAATCTTTTCTGTTGAAAAAACCAGGATCTTGTGTTCGTCCGATTTTTTCATTTTTTCTTCATATAAATCATGAAATAACCCGACTCATCAACTGTACCCAAATATTCATGACCCTTCTTCTGTGCCCACTTAGGAATATCTTTTTTTGTTCCCTCATCGGAAGACAAAATTTCCATTATTCCACCCGAACTAACTTCGCCTATTGCTTTTTTAGCAGCCAATAATGGTCCGGGACAGGCTGTACCCCTGGCATCAATAGTTTTATCAACTTTTAAGTTTTTCAATTCTTCTTCATTCATGGCATATAAAATTTAATATTTGTTAATTACTAGATAAATAAATGTACATCAGCTTCCTGAGCTGCCGTTATATATTCTCCGATGCCTACTATGTCATCGGCAAGATCAATAAAGTCTTCCAGTTTTTCACCTCCCCAAACTTTACCTGCCAATCCGCAAATATGTATTCTTACATTGGTTAATTCTTTAGCTTCTTTAAAAAACTCATGCCATTCCATAACTTTTAGCTTCTTCAAAGACTCAATGAACTCTTCTTTCAAATGCGGATTTTCAGCAAGCTCCAGTTTGCTTTTGTCTTTTGCTATTTCTTTTTTGAAAGCTCTTGCCCCCATTAATAAAACATAAATATCAACTTCCATATCATCGGCGGCAGCTCCGCTAAGAACGATTCCCGCAGCAGTCAGTTTATCAAGACTGCCGGAATACAATGCTAATGTCATTTTTTTATTTTCCATATAAATGTTTTTTTGTTAATTAATTAACAAAGATTTATTTATTATTGATTATTTGCAACAAATATGGTGTGCGATAAGTTTTTAAAAAATGTAATTTTTCTTAATAAAAAATGAAACTTTTATTACAATTTTCATAAATTAGCTAATTGAATAACACCAAATTAATTATGGGTGAAGAACTTAAAGAATGCCAGTGTAAAACTTGTTTGCTTAAATCCGCTCCTGTATCGGTTTTAAATGAAGATGAACTGGAGATATTTTGCAATAACAGCATAAGTATCGCATTCCAGAAAGGTGAAAAAATAATAAAACAAGGTGCTTTTGTAACCAATATCTTTTTTGTCAAATCAGGAATAATTAAGCTTCATCTTTCAGGACCCATTCACAGGGATGAAATATTAAAAATAGATAAAGGCCCTACTTTTATTGGAATACCTGATGCATTTGCAAACAAAACCCATACTTATTCGGTAACTGCATTAAACGATCTTGAAACATGCTCAATTGATTTTCCCATATTTAAATACCTGATTGAAAAAAACGGAAGATTTGCCACTGAAGTGCTTACCACATTAAGCGACGATGTTATTAAACATTTTCGTAAATGTGTCAATAAAACCCAAAAGCAACTTACTGCAATACTTGCAGAAGCATTAATTTATTTGGCTGATGAAATATTCGAATCTGATGAGTTTGAGGTACCTCTTACCAGATCTGAGTTTGGAGGATATATTGGAACAACAAGAGAAACCGTAACCAAAATAATTCATGATTTTACAACGGATAATATAATTGATGTAAGCAATAAAAAAATCAAAATACTTAATAAAAATATTCTTCATAAAATCAGCAATACAGGATAAGCACATCAATTATTAACCTGCCATCTCCATTCTTCTTTTACGGTCGACCCGTTTTGACACAACGATGCTTAATTCATAAAGCCCAAGTAAAGGAATTACAACCATGATCTGGCTAAAAACATCAGGTGGTGTTATAATAGCTGAAAGTATCAACAATATCACTATCATATATTTCCGGTTCTTTTTCATAAATCGAGGAGTGATTATACCCACTTTGGTCAGAAAATATACAAATATTGGTAATTCAAATACAAGGCCTACTCCCAGTGTCACTGAAACTACCGTGCTGATATATGAATTCAATGAAACCTGATTTTGAACAAAATCGCTCACCTGGTAAGTTCCAAGAAAATTAACTGTTAGCGGAACAATAAGAAAATATGAAAATAAAACGCCCAGAATAAAAAACAAAGAACAAATAAGAATTGCCCCGGTTGTATATTTTTTTTCTCCCTCAAAAAGTGCAGGTTTAATAAATCGCCATATTTCCCAAATTATATATGGAAAAGCCACAATGATGCCGGCAACAATACTCACATACATATGTACCATAAACTGGCCAGACATCTTAATATTAATAATTTTCAAATCCAGATCATCCATACACAATCTGTCAACTGAAAGAAAATCACCAAGTCTGCAAAGAATTTGATTTGTAATAAAAGAAGAATCTTTGGGAGCTAATATTATAACATCGAAAATAACATGTCTGTTCAGGAAGGCAACAACAGCAAGTACAATAATGGCTATCATTGAGCGGATAATATGCCAGCGAAGTTCTTCAAGATGCTCCCAGAAAGTCATTTCCTTTTGGGAACTTTTTGATTGTTTCTTATTTTTTGATTCCTCGGCCATTTAATTTGTATCAAAAAGTAACTACAAATCAAGATCATCACTTATCCCCCGCATAGCATCCAGGCTTATCTGGATAAATTCATCCAAAGGTATGCCTGCCTTTTCACATTCCATGATATTTTCCCGTTTTATTGAAGCAGCAAAGGCTTTTTCTTTCATACGTTTTCTAACTGACTTAGGCTTCACACTGGCAAGCTTTTTATCAGGATAAACCAGTGTTGTAGCAACAATCAAACCTGTTATGGTTTCACCGGCTGCTAAGGCATGTTGGAATTTTGTAGTTCTTTCTTCTCCGGTTGCAATTTCATTATGATGTTTAACTGCATCTACTATATCCTTATCCAGACCTTTTTGTTCAAGTATCTTTGCCGATTCCAAACCATGGATATTTGGATCGGCATTTACTTTTTCAACATCCAGATCATGCAACAAACCGGCTAATCCCCATTTATCCTCGTCTTCACCAAGCCTCTCAGCCAGAGCTCTCATCACCGCCTCAGAAGCCAGGCAATGATTGACCATACGTGGATTCTTGATGTATTCGTGCAATAATTCAAGGGCCTCTTGTCGTATCATATCTCTTTTTTTATTTTGAAAATAAATAGTTAATCTTAATTAAAAAATCCTTTGATAATAACTTTAATGAACATCTATACTATGTAGCATATAAATTAAGTGCTGCATTGTTTTCGTAATTTCTGCAATGTATTCCCTAACTGCTTTTACACTTCCCGGTAGTGTGTAAACCAGTGACCTTCCCATCACGCCTGCTACACCCCGGCTTAGTGAGGCATTAGGTTTTTCCATACCATATTTTATTCTTATAAGATCCATAATACCAGGTATTTTCTTATCCAGAAACTCAGATACCACATCCGGGGTAAAATCTCTCTCGCCAATACCCGTACCACCTGTGGTAATTACAACATCAGTTGCTGATTCTTTTTCATTTACCAATATGGAGCGTAATTTGTCCCTGTCATCAGGTATTATTGTATTATCAATATCAACCTTCCATTTAATTTTATCAAAATATTCCTGAACCATACGGCATATTTCGGGTCCACTGCGATCTTTATAATCTCCCCGGCTTGCCCTGTCGCTCAAGGTTATTACCTTTACTTTAAAAACTTTGGGTTTGTAAATCAATTCATCTCCTGCCTTCATATATCCACCTTTTATTACACGGGCAAAAATACCTTCCCTGGGCATTACGCAATTTCCCACTTCCCGGAAAATAGCACAGTCGTCACCATGACATTCCTTTCCTATCTGTGTTATTTCCAATTTTATATTATCATTGTACAGGATGTCGAAAGGATTAGTTTTATAAAGTACCATCCCTTCGGTTGTGATATTTTCAGCAAATTCACCATAATTAATTCTTCTTCCGGCAAACTCTTCAAATTTCTTTATGCTTTCATTAGCCAGTAAGCTTACCTGCCTGTGCCATTCCCCGGCATGAGCATCTCCTTCAATACCCTTTTTTATCAGCCTTATTTTCTTAACTGGTTTTTTTACCGTTCCTTTCTCTTTAGAAATATTAACTGATAATATTTTTATTTTTTGCATTATGACTTTTTATTAGCCAATTATTAATCAATTTTTACTTTTTATTAATTTCCTCTTTGGTTTTTTCTACTAATCTGATACCATAAATCTCCATTTTATTATCAACTGCTTTACACATATCATAAATGGTCAATAAAGCAATACTCACTGCTGAAAGAGCTTCCATTTCCACACCAGTTTTTCCTTTGCAACGTGCTTCGCCCTCAACAATCACACAATCCTTGGTAAGATGAGCTTTAACATCAATTTTTGTAATGTTTAATGGATGGCATAGAGGGACCAGTTCACTTGTCTTTTTCCCTCCTTGTATTCCTGCTATTTCTGCAACAGTTAATACATCTCCCTTTTTTATTTGATTTTGTTTAATTAATTTGATTGTTTCCTCCTTCAGACTTATCTGCCCTATTGCTTTGGCAATGCGCAATTGATCCGGCTTATTTCCAACATCAACCATTTTTAATTTACCTTGCTTATCAGTATGTGAGAATTTTACCATTTTGCTTAGTTTGAATTTTTATAAAAAACATAAATAACCGTTTTGAAGAGTTATTTATCAGATGTTTAACCACCAATATTATAAAACTTTCTGCTTTCGTTATACGTACCTGATTTTGGTTTGTTCTCAACCGCCTTTTTTATGGCCTCTTGAGCACCTAGAACTCTGACGTTAAATTCAAGATCGCTGAACAAGCATGGTTTTATTTTTCCATCCGAAGTTAATCTTAACCGGTTGCATTTTATGCAATTACCGCCATCGCCACCTTCAACAATGCTGAATTCACCTGTTTTCAAATCCATCTTATGTATAAACCTGACCTCGAGATTATTCTTTCTGCAAAACTCTGCAACTTCTCTGGCATCTTTTTCCTGGGAGGAATTCCAAACGACACAATTTATTTTAATTGGTTCTAGTCCTGCTGATCTTGCTGCATTAATACCCTGGAAAACATATTTGATATTTCCTCCCCTTGTTTGTAATTTATATGTTTCCGGATCCATTGTATCCAGACTGATATTTACCCTTTGTAATCCAGCCTTTTTCAAAAGCATAGCAAACTTCCCAAGTAATATTCCATTAGTAGACATTGCCAGATCCTTAATGCCTTCAATACCAGCTATCATTCCCACTAAATCAACAATCCCTTTTCTTACCAGGGGTTCGCCACCTGTCAGCCTCACCTTATCAATTCCCATGGCAACAGCCACTTTGACTACATCAATAATTTCATCAAAACTCAGGATCGCTTCACAGGGTAATAGTTTAATACCACCCTCCGGCATACAATATTTACACCTTAGATTACACCTGTCTGTTACAGAAACTCTTAAATAATTAATCCTTCTGTTAAATCTGTCGTACATTTACTATTGTCCCTTCATTTAAAGTAGTAACTCCTATTGGTATTTCTATTAATCCCATAGCCTCAGTAAGCGCATGAATGTGAGCCGAACCATGATATTCGAGTGGTATAACCTGGTCATCTTTAATCTTAACAGGTAGAAATGATTTTCTATTTGATCTCCTGCGGATGTATCTCTTCCCAATTGGTAACTTTATCATTACTGGCTGATATTCATGCCCCATCATTTTATAAAGTAAAGGCCTGACGACCAACTCAAAAATATTAAAAGAGCTTACCGGATTTCCCGGTAATCCAAAAACTATCTTATCCTTCAATGTTCCGAATACAGTAGGTTTTCCCGGTTGTACTGCAATTGTTTGAAAATGTATTTTGATCCCTATTTTCTTTAATATATCAGGAATAAAATCATAATCTCCCATTGATACACCTCCAGTTAGTATTGTCACTTCATTTTCAACTAATACTTTTTTAATAAGCATTTCGCTTTTATAGGGATCATCTTCCACAATACCGTAGTATGAAGGCAGGCCGCCGGTACGCTTTATTTGAGCGATCAACTGAAAAGCATTGCTGTTTCTTATCTGCGATATTCCAGGTTTCTCATATGGTTCAACCAATTCATCTCCTGTTGAAAGAATACCAACTCTAACCTTCTTAGATACCATGGGTTCGGTACAACCTACAGCTGACATGAGTGCAATATCCTGGGGTTTTATTATCTTACCTTTATTTAGCATAACATCGCCAATCCTGGCATCTTCCCCTGCAGGAACATAATTATCCTTAGTACTATCGCCAGTGAATTTAATCTTGTTACTATCTGTCTTGAAAGTATCTTCAACCATAATCACACAGTCGGCTCCTTCCGGCATCATACTACCTGTCATTATTTTAGCACATTGGTTCTTACCAATTTTTTTTGTGGGGGATTTACCTGCCTGAATGCTTTCTATCTCATCCAATTCATAATGCAGATCCTCTCTTCTGCAAGCATATCCATCCATAGCTGATTTGTTGAAGGGCGGCATTTCTATATCCGAAATAATATCTTCTGCAAGAATACGGTTCATTGAATCAGTCCAATCAACCTGTTCGGCACTCTTTTCTATCTCCCTGGTAAGTATAATATTTAAAGCATCTTCCAATAAAATCATAATATATTGTATTATAAAATAATACCAAATAGCAATAAATATTAGTCCGGTTGAAAAAATCCGCAAACCTGGTTCTTAACATTATGATTAACCGGATAATTATTAATCTGCTACTAGCATAACCTGCAAAGGTACAAATGATATTTGATCCGTGCTGAAGAGATATTATGGAATATGATTAGTAAGCAGTTCATAACTTATTTCTAAAATAATCATATATCTCAAATTGGGATCTGTGTTTTTCTTTAGATTTTGTTTTACGGTATTGATTAAGATTATCAGGGCCCAATAAGCGGGCTTTGCAATTATCTCTCAGTTGTATCTGCATCATATCCATTAATTCCTTTTGAATATTTTTATCAAGAACAGGACATGCTATTTCCACCCGGTGATCGAAATTGCGGGGCATCCAATCGGCAGAAGAAATATAGTATAAATTATCCCCCTGGTTATTAAAAATATAAACACGTGAGTGTTCCAGAAATTTGTCAAGTATACTTATGGCTTCAATATTTTCACTCAATCCGGGAACTTCGGGAAATATTACACATATTCCTCTGACTATAAGTTTTATTTTAACTCCAGCCTGACTTGCCCTGTATAGCTTCCTTGCAATTTTTTTATCCACAAGGCTGTTCATCTTGAGTATCGCCCAGGCTTCCTTGCCTTCTTTTGCTTCTTTTATCTCATTGTCAAGCAATCTAATAAAGAAATCACGTATATTATAAGGAGCTACAATAAGTTTGCTGAATCTTGGTGTAATCATTTTTGCTTCAAGTAAATCAAAAATTTTATAAAGGTCTGAACAGATAGCATTATTAGCTGTTAACAGACTGTCATCAGCATAAATCTTAGCTGTAGATTCGTTGTAGTTTCCTGTAGCTACATCAGCATAAAAATGATTAATGCCGTTTTCCCTTCTTCTGATCAACAACATTTTTGAGTGAACCTTAAATCCAGGTATCGATTGTAGTATCTTAACTCCTGCTTCCTGCAATTTCTCAGTCCAGTAAATATTGGCCTCCTCATCAAAACGTGCCTGTATCTCCATAAATACAGTTACATATTTACCATTTCTGGCAGCATTGATCAGGGCATTCATACATCGTGAAAATTTAGCAGCTCTGTAAAAGGTCATTTTTATAGAACGAACCTGTGGATCGATAGAAGCTTCCCTTAAAAAGTCAACCAAGTGCTGAAACGATTGATATGGATAATGAAGCATGATATCCTGCTCTTTAAGAATATCAAAAAAGCTTCTGTTATTTCGCAATACGGGATGAGGTAATGGAGGCGTTGGAGTATAAACCAATTCTTTTGGTCCTATTCGCGGAAAATCCATAAAGTCCTTAAAATTATGATATTTACCTCCTGCCTTTTGTGTATCACTTTTCCTGATATTAAATCTTTTTAACAACTTTTTTAATAATTTATCAGGAACACTCTTATCATAAACAAAACGAACAGGTTCACCTCTCTTTCTTTGTTTCACGCTCTTGCTCATCAATTCCAAAAAGCTTTTAGATACATCATTATCAATATCCAGTTCCGAATCCCTGGTAAATTTCACCGTATACGCATTAAAAGTATCATACCCATATACAGAAAAAATATCTGACAAACAATATCTTATCAGATCGTCAAGAATAATAATAAATTTTTTCTCTCCTTCTTCGGGCAGCACAAGAAAGCGTGAAACAGCATCTGTGGGAACTTCTATTAATGCAAAATCCCGTTTTTCTTCATCCTTTGAATTTCTCAAATCTACAGCAAGGTATATTAAAGCATCCTTGATTGAAGAAAGGTCTTTAACACTATCGAACAATAATGGAAAAAGATGAGGCCTGACTTTCTCATAATAATATTTCTCAACAAATTCTCCTTGTTTCCCGGTAAGCTGATTTTCTTCAATTATGTATATGTTATTCGCCTCAAGTTCCTTTTTTAATGATTCATATATCTCATTAAACTTAACCTCCTGCATTGTGATAATAGTATGAATCTGATTCAGAAGGTCTTCGTATTTTTTTGCGGAAAGTTGCTCCCTTTGATGAAGAATAAGCATACGGTTAATTGTGGCAACACGTACCCTGTAAAATTCATCACGGTTGTTAGAGTAAATACCTAAAAATTTAATCCGCTCTATCAGTGGATTATTCAAATCCATTGATTCCTGCAATACTCTCTCATTAAAGTATAACCAGCTTATTTCACGATTTACAAAACCGGAAGGATCTTTTGCCATACCAGGAAAAAATTTGTGATTTAATGCTGAAACAAATTTAGGCTTTTTTCTCCTTTTTAAGCATTTTCGGATAAACTATGAATCTAATGCTGTATTCTGCATCGAATATTTTATCCCATTCATCAGTATTAAATTCAACAGCGACAATGCCGGATGTTGGCAACCAATCTATTTTTTGATTAAGAAATAAGTTTGAAAAATTTGTTACTGCCGGATTATGCCCCACAATCATTACCGATTGATATCGTTTTGAAAGATCAAAAAACTGGTCTTTTAATTTTTCTGAATCAGCATGGTAAACTTGCGGATCAACTTTAATATCTACAACAGGATATCTTAATGCAGACGCAAGATATTTTGCTGTTTCATGAGACCTTAATGCAGAACTCGTTATGATCAAATCAATCTTTATATTTTTATCGAGAAGATAATCAATAATGCTTTTGGTCCTTTTCTTCCCCTTTTCGAGAAGAGGACGGTCATGATCAGTTAAATCGGGGTAATCCCATGAAGATTTAGCATGACGAACAATATAAAGTGTTTTCATATCTAACTAACATTCATTTTTTACAAATATACAACTTGTTACATCTTTTTGCAATATGGCGAATAACGTATATTCTCATTCAAAATGGAAGTTGCCTATAAAATATGAAAAGATCGCTATTTCATTTATTTCCAACACAAATTAATCTTAACTATATTACAAATCAATTAAAATGTTGTTAAGATAATATTAATTGTCTTGACTACCTTTTTTGCTTTATCTTATAGCCCAATTTAAACATAAACCATCTTCCGGGCTGAGGATAAGGAAACTCCACACTCCCTCCCTGGTAATAATCTTTGTCAAATATGTTGTTAACGGTCAGGTTCATATAAATGTTTTTGAATTCTGATATCCTTATTCCTGCATTAACTAATAAAACATCATCAACATAATGATCATCAATGAAATATTCCTGGCCATTCTTAAATGTGTTTACAGGTGATATTTGTTTTCCAATGAAGCGAAGTGTAATATTGATCCATGAGTGCTGAAAATATTTATAAATGGGATTGATATTAAAAATTATATTACCGCTTAAGGAAGGTATATTATGAATTTCATTATCAGTTACAGGATAATCTTTTGCTTCAAGAGCATACATCCAGGTTAAACTAGCTTGTAAATTGAAAATGCTGCGATCGTATTTCAGCATATTCTCAAGTCCTATCATTTCAAGTTCTCCTGCGTTACGGTATCTGGGATCATCTCCCGTAGCTTCAGGATCGCGGTATATAAAGTCCTTTAATGAATTATAAAATGTATTAAGTTCATATTTAAGCTTTCTGTTGAAAAAGTTCAGGTTTGTAGTAAACTGAAGAGCAGTTAGATATTCGGGCAGTAAATTACTTGAGCCTTTATAACTGGGGAGAGAATTATATCTATACCAATAGGGTGCATCAACAAAAGATTGTGAATAGGTCAGCTTAAAGTTAATTATATCAGCAGGAAAATAAATTACAGACAACCTTGGGCTAATGTTAGTAACATTATCACCCTGATGTCTTTTTTTATTATCATACCGTGCACCAAAATTGAAAATTAGTTTTCTGCCAAAACGGTGTTTTACTTGCAGAAAACCTGAATATATCGTTTCGGAACCTGTATCAAGTATTTTGGCTTCGCTGCTGTCACCCATATTTGATAATTCGCCATCTTTTCCAAGCAAGAAGAAGCTGTCATAAAGTTTCATATGATCAAGTTGTGCACCTGCAATAATATTTCCATCTCCATATTTATTAAAATCATAAACTTTTCTAAATTGTAAAATACTTCCATAGCTGTATTCATTCCATCCAACAATTCCAAATTGTTCTGTATTGGGATCAATAACCATGTTAACATTGATTGAATTATGATCAAAATATGGGTTGATCATGATCTCACCAAATTTGAATTCCTTATCATATTTAATATCCAGATGCCCTGATGCTGATGAAAGTCCGGGACCTAATCCCATAAAAGTTCTGTACTTATCATAATCATAAACCTCGCCGGTTATTCCACCTGCAGTGAACGGATCAACAGGTTTACAATAACGCAAATCACCAAGTACGGATAAATCCTTTGTATTTAAAACCATCCCCAGGTCATATGAAGGCTTGTCTTTCACACCTCCAATGATAGCATCTCCCTCTTTCGGATTTGGTGAATGATCTTCCTCTTTGCTAATATGCAAGTATTCTCCATCAGACTGGTAATAATTACCCCATAAAAGTAAATTAGTATTTTCATTAAAACCGTTTCCATATAGCAGCGAAATCTGTTTTTGCCCGTAATTGCCTATACCTGCTTTTATCTCAGCGCCTTTAACATTGTTGCCCTTTTTGGTTATAATATTAATAACTGATGTAAGTGCAACATTACCATATAGTGAAGAAGCCGGCCCTCTGAGCACTTCAATCTGCTTTATTTTATCAAGTGAAATACTGAAATCAGGATTAGCTTCTGAGTAAGCTCTGCTGTTCAAACGATGGCCGTTAAGCATGATCAGTATTTTTTGCTGGGATGAAGCATAAACACCATGCATTGCAACATTGATCTCGTTATGATCAATAACATCGGTCATGCCAGGTACATAAACAAGCAATACTTCTTTTAGATTTTTTGCTCCAATATCCTCTATCATTCTATCTGTAATAATAGTCACCGGAACAGGAGATTCCTCAATAGGTTCTGCTTGCTTGGATGCAGTAACAAGCTTTGTAACCGGTTGCTTCAGGTCGTTAACTAAATTCTGAAAACGCATTGGATCAAACACAGTGGGGGGAAAGTCCGGATCAATCTCAAGTAACTTCTTTACCGAAAGAATTGCATTCTTATTATCATCTAATGCAATATAAGTCATCGCTATTAAACGGTAAGCCTGTACTTTTTGTTCTTTGCCAAAGCCAGTTGCAAGACAAGGATTAAGCAAATCAAAAACCTTATTAAAATTACCTGTTTTGTATGCTTTAAGCGACTCTTCAAGCGTAGTATTACTACACTTTATCTGAGAGTTAACACATCTGGAAGTTAGCAAAAGAATTAAAAGCACCAGAAAAGGAATGTATTTTATTTGTTTAATTAACATGATAATTATTTTTTCAAAATAACTCAGCTTTGATAACCAAAGGTTGTTAACAAATATATTAAAAAGGATGTTATTTTAAATATTTCTTATGATTATTTTGTATCGTTATTTTTTTAAATATGCATTATTATCATATAGTTAATAAAACATATTAAATTAGTTGTTTATTGATTTTTTGAATATATTAGATGCTTTAACTAAACAGAATTAAATAAAATGGACAAAACCAATTTACCGGTAAATCCTTTTCCCGGTATAAGGAGTTATGAAATCCATGAAAGCGGTTTATTTTTCGGAAGGGAAAAGCATATAAAGGATTTATCATTACGCCTGAAAAACCACAATTTTCTTTCGGTTGTTGGTTCTTCAGGTTGCGGTAAATCATCTCTGATAAAAGCCGGTTTAATTCCCACATTGCTAAAATCTGAAGAAGACAGAAAAAATCTATTCATGCTCAGGCCGGGGGAAGATCCTGTCGAAAACATAGCGGCATGTATAATTAATAAAGAAAAACAAACCAATGAGTTACCTAAAAGCAATATAATAAAGCTTAAGAAATATTTTCTTGAAGATGAAAAAAACCTTTATCAATACCTAAAAAATAAATCAACAGGTAAAGCTATTTACATTTTTGTAGATCAGTTCGAAGAACTTTTCAGATTCAGCGGTAGCAGCATAAAACAAAAAAAATTATCCGCAGCAAAACATTTTGTGAATCTTTTGCTTGAAACAATCAACCAGAAAGAAAATCGGATAAACGTTATATTATCTATGAGGACAGACTTCCTTGATCAATGTGCCGAATTTACCGGTTTGACCGGATTGATCAACAAAGCAAACTATTTAGTTCCGCGGATGAACCATGACGAATTGAGTAAAGCCATCACAGGCCCCATAGATTTATATAAAGGAGAAATTGCTGATAATCTGGTTAGCAGATTATTAAAAGATGTAGGCAATCATCCCGATCATCTTCCAATACTTCAGCACGCGATGATGCGCACGTGGGATTACTGGAAATTAAACAGAATAGGAGACCAACCAATCGATATTGAGTACTATGAGGCTATCGGCACTATGAAGAAAGCTCTTTCTTATCATCTTGAAGAAATATATAGTGAATTATGGGGTGAAGAGGACAGAAGAATTGCAGAAAAGATGTTCAAAGCTCTTACCGACTTTAGTGAAGAAAAACAGGTAATAAGGCATCCAACAAAGCTGTCTGAGATTTGTGATCTCACAGAGGCACCCAGGGAGAATGTAATCAAGGTTATAGATATTTTTCGTGAGCCCGGCAGATCATTTCTTATGCCGCCTTACCATGTTAAGCTCAAAAATGATTCTGTTATTGACATAACCCATGAAAGTATTATGAGGATTTGGGTAAGATTGTCAAGCTGGATTGAGGAGGAAAGGCAATCCTCAGAACTTTACCAGCGGCTTGCCGAATCAGCCGTGTTATATCAAAAAGGGAAATCCGGTCTTTCGATTAATCCTGAGCTTCAGATGGCCATTAACTGGAGAAATAAATATAAACCAAATAAGAGCTGGGCAAAACGCTATAATCCTCATTTTGAAAAAACAATGACTTTTCTGGATAAAAGTAAAAAAGTCCATGAAGATACTATAAGACAAAAGGAAGAGCAGCAACGGAAAAATCTACGCAGGGCCAGAAGATTTTCTATTATTCTGGGAACAGCAGCCGTAGTTTCTATATTCTTTTTGGCTATCGCTCTTTATCTTAGATTTAAAGCTGAGGCCAGCAGGAAAGAAGCTCTGGAAAATGAAAAAATAGCTATACAGGCCAGCAAAAAAGCTAAGGAACAAAGGAAAGAATCTATCATACAGAAAAAGATTGCTCAGCAGCAACAGCAAATAGCTGCACAACAAAAAAAGCTGGCTGATCAGCAAAGACAATATGCTATCGAACAGCAATTAATCGCACTGGAGCAATCAAGGATTGCAAAAAAAGAAAAACAAATAGCCGACTCTGCCAAAGCAGAAGCTATTCAAGCAAGGGATGAAGCAAACCAGCAACGTCAGGAAGCCATATTGCAAAGGGAAATTGCTGAAAAAGAAAAAACAAAAGCTGAAAAATCCGAAAACAATGCCAGAAGGCTTATGCTTTTATCAGTGGCCAGGAGTCTGGCATTACAAGCATCAAGGATAAGCGAAACAGTAGAAGGTGAGCTACCTTCACTATTGGCACTCCAGGCATATAAATTCAACAGGGATAATAACGGAAACAAATATGAGCCGGATATCTTTAAAGCCTTGTCAAAAACTGCAGAATACCAAAATACTTTCAGACAACATAAAGATGGAGTTAGAGGAATAGATATAAATAATACGGGCCAATTGTTAGCATCATGCAGTGATGACGGTAATATATATCTCTGGGAAATCAATAATCCTGATCGCAATCCTGCTAAAATAAACACAGGGGCTTCGGGTAAAAACTATTTTCGCTGCATAGAATTCGGACCACATGATCAATTTCTTGTAGCGGGATCTGCAGATGGTAAATTATTCATATGGGAAAAACCTTTGCTCAATACTAAACCGGATATTATTAAAGGTCATCAATCCATTGTTTACAATATTGCTGTTAATAATAATAGCAAACATATGGCAACTGCAAGCGCTGATGGAACGATCAAATTATGGGATTTATCGAATTTAAATAGTTTTAATACTATTGACTCGGTTAAAGCAAAAGTAACATGTGCAGATTTTAATAATGATGGTTCTAAACTTGCATATTGTTGTTCAAATGGTGACATTAAAGTTATACGTATGGATGGCTCAGGTGAAATAACTTTTTCTGTAAAAGAAAAGTCCCCGGCTACTTCAGTCTGCTTCGGTACTGAAGGTAAGTACCTGGCTACAGGGTTTTTAAGTGGAATGATCAAAATATGGAACATTGATTATAAAAATGAAAACCCCATAGAAATAATAGGCAGGCACTCATCACAGGTTTCTTCTTTGGTAATTACAAGTGACATGAGACTTTTTTCCGGAAGTTACGACGGAACAATAAAAGGAGGTTATTTTCTGAAAGGAGAAGAATCTCCGATTTCTATCAATGATAATGACCTATGGGTTTATGACATTTGTTTATCACCGGATGGAAATTATCTTGCTTCGGGCAGCGCCGACAAAACAGCCAGGATATTCATTATAAATCCCGAAATATTGGTAAACAACTTATTGTCAAATACTTCCCGTAATCTTACAAGAGAAGAATGGAATCAATATATCGGTAATGATATCAAATACGAAAAAACAATTGATAATTTGCAATAGAAAATGTTATGGTTTTCCCGTTAAATAATAAACATATCAGAAAAATAAGCACAAGTATGACCAGGTTCGTTTTGTTGCTGTTACCGGGTTTACTTGCATTTTTACCATCAACAGCACAAACTTTACAATCACAAGAAACAGGTCTTCCTTTCATTAAAAATTACCATTCAAAGGAATATAATGCACATACTCAGAATTTTGATATATCACAAGATAACAGAGGAATAATGTACTTTGGTAATTTTGCCGGTGTTCTAATATTTGACGGTATACACTGGGATCTTATACCTACCAAAAAAATTACAAAAATATCCTCATTGGTTACAGGGGAATCAGGAATTGTTTATGTTGGTGCACATGGTGAGTTTGGCTATCTTTCTCCTGATTCGGTTGGTAGTTTGAAGTTTGTGAGTTTAAACGAATCAATAAGTGAAAAAAATCAGAATTTTACTGATGTAGCACACACATTGAGCACTGATAGTGGCATTTACTTTATTACCGAAAATATCATTTTTAAATATAATTCAGAAAATATTGAATCATATCCGTTTAATGATAGAATTATATCGGCTTATTATTTAAACGATAGTATTTACATTCAACTGGAAAAAGATGGATTGGTAATATTTAATGATTCGGTAACAATTCCCGTTCCCGGAGGCAGTATTTTCAGGGGAGGATTCGAATTAAAAGCATTACTATCTTTTAATAATGAAATGTTATTAGTATCAAGCACAAATGGTCTTTATATTGGAAATTCTGATACAATAAGGAAATTTTACACACAGGCTGATTATCTTCTTGAAGCAAACTATATAACATCAGGTATTATCTTGAATGATAACAGCATTGCTCTTGGAACCGTGAGCAATGGTATTATAATATTAGACGATCAAGGCTTAATAAAACAAATCATTAATCGCAACTCAGGACTTAAAAATCAATATATACAAAATTTATACGCCGATAAAAGTAATAACCTGTGGGCAGCGCTGAATAACGGTATCAGCCTTATCGAAATTCCATCTCCTCTCAACTATTTCAATGAAAAGACAGGTCTTGATGGTGGTGTTACCGATATAATCAGGCATAATGGAATACTATGGGTATCAACATATCAAGGTTTATTTTATTATGATAATAAGAACTCTGCATTTAAGAAAATACCTTCAATTACTTTTGCATGCTGGGATATTTTATCTGATAAAAATACAATTCTAGCAGCCACCAGCGAAGGTGTTTACCGGATAGTTAGATTCAAACCTGAACGTATCAGCAAGGATTTTACCCTGTTCATGATTCAATCGCAGATGAATCCCTCTACTTTATACTGCGGTAGAACAAACGGATTATATACCGTAACTTTTGGAAGCAAGCAAGAAAAGGAATGTTTTAAAATCAAGGGATCGGAAGGTAATGTTAATAATATCGTGGAAGATAGTATCGGAAACATATGGTATTCAACAATCTCAAAAGGCATTTTCCGCTATAAACCTGAAACAGGAAATATCATTCACTTTGATGAATCCAGAGGTATACCCTCTGTTCAGGGTAATATATTAAACAAAATCAATAATGAAATATTGTTAACAACAAAAAATGGGATATTAAAGTATTCGGAAGATAAATCCTGTTTTATGCCTTATAAATTGTTTGACAATGATACCGGTTTTAATGGCGATTGGTATGGAAAAATTGTTCATGGACCTGATGATAATATCTGGGTTACACAGGGTGATGAAACTAATATAACACTATTTAAAACAGAAAAGAACAATTTCTATCAAACACCCTTTTTACCAATTTCTGATTTTATTGTTAAGGCTATATGTTTTAATAGAAATGGAGTTGTTTTTTTTGGGGGACCCGATGGTCTGATCAAATATAATCCTAATGTAAATAAAGATTATTCATATATCTCACCTGCAATAATCACCAGCGTTTTTCTAAAAGACGGCTCATTGGTATTTGGAGGCTTTCAGAATCTACATCAGAAGAATAAATTAAACAGTGATATTCAAAATGTATTCAGCCACAGGAATAATACACTGATATTCAATTTCTCATTGCCAACCTATAACGCAAAGGAAGAAAGGTACTTTCAATATTACCTGGAAGGATTTGATGATGTATGGTCGGAATGGACAACTATAAGTCATAAGGAATACACCAATCTTTCAAAAGATGAATACGTTTTTCATGTACGTGGAAAAGATCTTTATAATCAGATCAGCGATGAGGATACATTTCAATTTAGGGTATTATCACCCTGGTATGCAACAATTTGGGCATTTATCATTTATATAATTATTATAAGTTTAATTATCTACCAGATCATCAGGTGGAGGTCGAGAAGATTGATAAAAGAAAAGCAAATCCTGGAAGATAAAATTGCACAAAGAACTAAAGAAATAGTAAAACAAAAAGATGAAATTGAGGAAAAGTCAGCGGAATTAGCTGCTAAGAATGAAGAACTTGAAAAAATCAACATTGTTGTAAAGTCTATCAATTCTGAAATTCAAATATCGAAGCTAATGCAAACACTGCTTGACAAGACCAGGATGATCAGGTCAGTGGAACGTTCAACGGTACTGGTTTGGGATAAAGAAAACAACAGCTACAGATACAAAGCCTCAGTGGGTTGGGATCTTTCATCACTCAGTAAATTACGACTAAGCCTTGAGCAGGCAAACAAAATATATCTTGCAGGAGCCAATGAAGTTTTTAAGGATATCTATATCAATAACAATTTTAGTTTTATTGAAGAAGTCCCACTGCTTAATGAAATGGAATCGCCTCAATCAGTTCTTGTTTTGGTAATCAAATTCGAAGATAAGGTTGACGGCTTTCTGATCCTGGAAAATATGAACCGTTATAACGCATTCGGTGAAAGAGATCTCAACTTTGTAAGAAACCTCAAAGAACACATTGTTTCTGCATTCATTAAATCAAAGATACTTGAAGACCTGCAAACCACCCTGAATAATCTAAAAGATGCCCAGACCCAGCTTGTTCAATCAGAAAAACTTGCGTCTCTCGGTGAGCTCACTGCAGGCATCGCACACGAGATTCAAAATCCATTGAACTTTGTTAATAATTTCTCCAACCTATCAGAAGAGATGGCAGATGAACTGAAAGAGATCGTTAAAGACATACAAGGTAAAATAGACGAAGATACTTATGATGATATACTTGATGTTGTTGAAACTATTGAAAGCAATGCAAAAAAAATAAATGAACACGGACACAGAGCTGAAAGCATAGTAAAAGGAATGCTCCAGCATTCGCGGGGTAGATCAGGTGAATTTCAGGAAACCGATATAAACAATATAGTAAAGGAATATTTAAATCTTGCTTATCATGGAATGCGGGCAAAGGATAAAAGTTTTAATGTAAAAATAGAAACCGAATTAGATCCTGATATTGGAAGAATAAATGTTGTGCCCCAAGACTTTAGCAGGGCCGTGCTCAATATTGTCAACAACGCTTGTTATGCAGTTCATGAAAAAAGTAAAAAACTCTCTGATAATTACAAACCGGAAATCTTCATCTCCACAAAAAAACTTAATGGCAATATAGAAATAAAGGTTAAAGATAATGGCACGGGTATTCCTAAAAAAATAATAGATAAAATATTCAATCCTTTTTTCACAACAAAACCAACGGGAAAAGGAACAGGGTTAGGACTATCAATGACATACGATATAATAACGAAAATTCATAAAGGCAAGCTGGAAGTGAATTCTAAAGAAAATGAATTTACAGAGTTTATTATTAAAATACCTGTTACAACTGGTAAGTAAATTTATTAATTAATCAACTTGAAAAAATAACCATATGACGATAAAAATACTAAGCGTTGATGATGAGCCTGACATGGAGATGCTCATAAAACAAAAATTCCGCAGGCAGATCAGAAAAAGCGAATATGAATTTTATTTTGCCTACAACGGACTCGAAGCTCTGTCAACCATTGTCGAGCATCCTGATATCGATGTTATTTTAACTGATATCAATATGCCTGAAATGGATGGATTAACACTTTTAACAAAGATCAATGAGCTAAAAAACCCTGTTCTAAGAACTGTTATTGTATCTGCTTATGGCGATATGGATAATATAAGGACTGCTATGAACAGGGGTGCATTTGACTTTGCCACCAAACCCATCGACTTTGACGATCTTGAAAGAACTCTGAAAAAAACCATACAGGAAGTAGAAGTACTAAAAAAAGCCGTAAGCGATAATAAGGAGCTTACGGCTATTCAACATGATCTCGATATTGCAAAAGAAATTCAATTATCTATACTACCAAAGGGTTTTCCGGCTTTCCCTGAAAGAAAAGACTTTGAGATTTATGCTTCTATGAAAGCTGCCAAATTTATTGGGGGAGACTTCTACGATTTTTTCCTTATTGATGATGATAATCTGGGACTGGTGATCGCTGATGTATCAGACAAAGGCATCCCCGCTGCAATTTATATGGCAGTAAGCAGAACAATTATAAGAGCTGCAGCATTGAAAGGCATTCCCCCGGATGAGTGTTTGAGTTATTCTAATAATCTGCTTTGTATAGAAAATGCAAAAGACATGTTTGTTACTGTTTTCTACGGAATTTTGAATACAACAACCGGTGAATTGTATTATTCAAATGCCGGGCATAATCATCCATTTATCATTCATAATAACGGTGAAATTTCTGAACTAAAGGGAACCAAAAATATTGTTCTGGGAGTTATTGAAAACCATCAATATAAAACACAAACAGTTAACTTAAAGAAAAATGAAATACTTTACCTATACACTGATGGAGTAACTGAAGCAATGAATTGTAATTGTGATTTATATAATGATGACCGGTTACAAAATATATTACCCGGTTTGAAAGATCTTACACCAAAAGAAATTGATGAAGCCATTAAATCAGACTTATGCAAATTCACAGAAGGTGCGGATCAATCAGATGATATTACAATGCTGACTTTGAAATAT
>CAZJYD010000001.1:98295-151077 GCA_964550205.1 uncultured Bacteroidales bacterium | reverse complement strand
ATACATTTCGCAAAAAATCTTATGGAAAAAATTGAATATAAAAGAGAAAATAATAAAAATATTTTAACCCTTATCAAGGAAAGTAAATCTGTATGATATCATCATCAACCTGTTTTAATTTTTTCTGTTATTATTCTTTTCAAAATATTTATATTACTGTCCAATCTTATTAGCGCATAGTTTACTCCCAGAAAATTTGATATTTCATCAAGTTTATGTTTTCGCTGGTCTATTTTTATCGCTGCATTGATCAGTTCATGTTTCACAAAGTTCCTGGTAGTATGTTCGTATAATTTATCATTCTCTTTTGAATTATCAATAATTCTTTGAATAGCATTCATTTTATGAATCAGCACATCAAAGACTTTTTTATAATCATTTTTATTTTTATCAATAATGCTGTTATGAATACCAAGTTTTCTATAATGCAATAACAAATCCAGAGAATATAATATTCTCACTAGAAAGTTCAATACTGAAGACAGTTCCCTGTTTTTTATTGCTTTTCCACCCGGTTCAAGCATAACCTGGTTATAGTTTTCTTTGAAACTATCAAAATATGAATGTGTATTTAAACGGGTTTTCTCTGCTTCGGAAATATTATTGTTCTCAAAAAATACTTTAGATAACTCCTTCATATAAGACAGCTCTGAGTTTATCACATTCCAAATTTCCTTATAAAACATCTTATATGCTTTATTCGGCCAGCAAATAAAAGATATTACAACACCAATAATAACTGCAATAAAGGTATCATATGAACGAATTATTGAAACATCCCATGCTTTCGGATAAATCAGATAATACAGCGAAATCATTGCGATTGTGAGCATGGCAGTATATAAAACAAAATAGGAAGATTGAAGTAAGTATAAAAAACCTATGATACCTATTATCATTAAGATCAAAGTTGCTATATGGTTATGGTTTGTAAGAAACAAGTATACAATTGTTATAAATAATCCAATGATAGTACCGGCAATTCTTAATAATCCGATTTTTAAAGACTTACCTGTGGTTGGTTTCATAATTATTACTACAAACATTACAAGCCAAATTCCATGTTCCAGATTCAAATATTTGTTGATAGCCATTGTTAAGGCTGTTGCTATAGTTACCTGTAATGTATATCTGAAATATGCGTTGGAAATATTAAATCCTTCAACAAGTTTTTTAAACACTTCTTTAACACTTCTTTTTTCTTTACCTTTTATAATTTTTGATATGTCTTTCTGATAAGTATTAACCGTTTTCAGATCATCAACCAAACTTCTTATCTGATATGTTAACTGTAATAAAAAGATCCCGGTTCTTTTTTTATCCTTACTTTTGCTTTTCTGCCCATACAAAATTTCCGACTGAAAATCACTATTATTTTTCACAACTTTATCAAAATCGTTAGGTGCCTCATTATTCTTAACAGCAATTATCCATTTCGAAATGGTGTCTTTAACATTAATAAGCAGTGGAGATAGTTTATTATATTCTTCCTTGCTAATTGTTTTTTTATTTAATTCATTCAAAACTCCGGCAATAATTAATAATTCATCAAGAATCTTTTCGAGGGTATCTGTGAAATAGATCATCGAGGATTTTGGCCCTTCAGATTTTTCAGGTAAATAATTTAAAAATCCGGGTAATTCTCTGTATTTATTGAGGTGTTCAAATATTCTATGGTGCTGATTATGAACGCTCTTAATAAAATATGGATCTGATTGTTCTTTTAAAAATATTGTTTCGGAAAGATTTTCAAACTTCTCCAGTAATCTTCTCTGTACTTTAATGAAAATTATTCTTGGTTTAACTGGTAATATAAAATGATTGATAACGAATGTAATGATCCCTCCTGAAGCGATGATCAACATTTTTTGAGGTACTTCCGAAAGAGGAATTGAAAAGCGTGTAAAAACTATTCCCATCACGGTTAATAACATTCCCATCATACCTGCTGATTTTCCAAGAGTGCCGGCATAAATACCAAAAAAGGCAAGTAAGGTAACAAACACAACACATAAAAATTTGTAATTGGAAAAATAGGCAAAGAATGGAATAATAAGTGAGGCGATCACCAAAAAGGAGAACATATTTATCGTTCTCCATTTCAATGACTTGCCGGTTTGTATCATTCCAATAAACAATGCGCCTAATATTGCCCACATCATATCATCCTTCTGCAGGTAATAGAAAGTTATTCCGGTAATAGAAATAGATAAAACAGATTTCAAAACAGTAATTAAGCGGATCTGGTAAGGATCAATCGGTTCAATATATTTAAAATATAACCTTGATAACCAATTGTTTCTGGACATGTTTATGATAAAAAATTAAGATTTATAAGCAAATTTAGTAATATTCAATCTGCTAAAGTTAATAACAAAGGTTAAAAAAGTGTTTCCAGTTTTTCTTTGACTTCTTCAAATTCGGGATTTAGGTCAAAAACAAGAGAAGGTTTAAGGTAGTATAGATCATGTTCTTTTTTAAATCTTTCTTCGCCGCCACCAGTAATATTTAACATTATCAGGGCATCTTTTTCAACACGGTTCTGTTTCACTGCCTGTATGAGTGTTGCAGTGGCAACTGCTGCTGCGGGATGAAGATCGATTCCTTCTGTTTTTATAAAAAGATCATTAGCAATAATGGTTTCATCATTATTAGCGATAAACACATCACCTTTTGTATCTGTAAGAGCATCAAACAAACCACCTATTACCGAATAATTCGGTCTTCTGTTTGATAATACTTTGGCAATAATTTCATCAACCTGTTTTCTTGCCATTTCATCATCCATAGCAAGGATTTCCCTTGAACCTGCTTTCCATGCATCATAGATAGGTGTAAAAGGATAATTCTGTGAAATCATCAATTTCATTTTTTTATTTCCAAACCTACCGTCTTCAATTAATCTCAGGTTGGCTTCCCACGCTGAAACAGCACCGGTGCCGCTTCCTATAGCCTGGAAATAATAATCAGGGATCTCTCCTATTGTTGTTGCTGCTGAAAGAACTGTAGTGCCCATACCATCCCTGCGGGCGACATTCTTTGCACCTCCTTCCGGGATAAAATTTTCCACTTTGCAGGCAAGATTGGAAAGGTGTATTGCATCAAAATAATCACTTCCTGAACGGGTAACAATGAGTTGTACATTATCTTTTATTGGTCTGTCAAACCACATAACATTAATATAGTCTTCAGGAACCGAAAGTAATAAAGGTATATTATTATCAGAACAGACTCTGGCAAATGAACGTGATGTGTTTCCGGCAGAAGCAACAACTAAAATTTTGTTTTCATCAGGATTCATGCGGCCACAAACCGAATATGCTTCCGTTTCCTTGAATGAACAGGTCCTCATCATGGCATGCTTTTCCGGCCAGTAACCGCTATAAGTAATATAAAGGTTTTTTAATCCTAATGTTTTTGCTAATCCCTCACTCTTATAAGTAACCGGTGATGCAGAGCCCTTCAGAACACGCTGAACAGGAAGCCAGTCGGAAAACTTATAAAGGCCGTAACCATTATCCTTTAAATTTAGCTGCTTATTATTATAAACAGCTCTTAAAAAACTTTTTTTGTCAACATCGGGATCATCCAACAGCCATCCCGTATCATCAAATATCTTTCCTGTTGCCAGAGATTTAAGTTTATATTTTGTTTTTGCAAATTGATTTAGCATAATTTGATTTTGCCTTCATAAATAATTGTCAAAAATAATAAAATCACTTGTTATATAACCTCAAATTCCAGAGTATGATTCCATCTTTTTGTTAATAAGGTTAATAATCCTTATCATGCAATATTTCTTTCAAAGAATAAAACTGGCTTTATCTCATTCTTTCCACACTGACTTTTTGACATAACTAATATAAGTATTTAGATGCTATAATATTAACCATTTCGAATTTCCACAACTAATGAATTTTATGATCTTGCATAGTATTTGATAATAATTTAAAGTAAAAAAACTTTAACAATATGGAGATATATTTTGCAGGTAATAAGAAAGTAAATGCAAAAGTTAATGGTTTTACAATTAAAACTGATCAGGCCGTTAATTCCGGTGGCGATGGTGAACACCCTGAGCCTTTTACCCTGTTTCTCTCATCACTTGGCACATGTGCGGGAATTTACGTAAAATCATTCTGTGATCAGAGGGGTATTACTTCTGAAGATATCAAGCTAATCCAGAATCAAAAATTCAATCCTCAAAAAAAATAATTGATAACATTATTATTTCACAATATGAAAAAATTGAAACTAAGAGGCAGAGAACTGAAAAGACTTGGTTACACTGACGACCGTGCAATTAACCTGGCATTAAATATTGTAAAAAAGAAAATAAAAGCAGTAAGTAAAGTTGAGTTATTAGAAACATTGCAGGATATCTTATACCAACCTGGTAAATACAAACAGGATAAATATTTCGGAGAACTTGCTAACATTCTGATCGAATCTCCTGACAAAACAAATCAAAAGGAAAACCAAATAAGAAAACAACCATTGGGATATGCTGTTTATGGAAGGCAATTCATCGATTCTCAAACACTGGATCAAATGGAGACTGCTATGAAAATGCCGGTAGTGGTCAAGGGTGCATTAATGGCTGATGCTCACTTAGGCTATGGTCTGCCGATAGGCGGGGTAGTTGCAACTTATAATTCCGTAATGCCTTATGGTGTGGGAATGGATATAGGATGCAGAATGTGTATGTCTGTATATGACCTAAACCCTGACATACTGGTAAAGAAGAAAGGTTTTCTTAAAAACATACTTATTGAGAATACACGATTTGGTCATGCAGAATTCAATGATCTGGGTGATGTTGAAATAATGGAAAGGAAAGAGCTAAGGGAAATAAAATTTGTGAAAGCCCAAAAAGATAACTTTTACAGGCAGCTTGGAACATCAGGGCATGGCAATCATTTTGTCGATATAGGCTATGTTGAGATAACAGAGAAAACAAAAGAACTTGGTCTTGAACCGGAAAAATATTTTGCTATATTATCACACAGTGGTTCCAGAAATTTCGGAGCTGAGGTTGCCAAACATTATACAGCCATTGCTAAAAATAAAGCCAACCTCACTGGTGAGGCAGCTAAACTTGCCTGGCTTGAACTCGACACCGAAGAAGGTCAGGAATACTGGGCTGCAATGAATCTGGCAGGAGATTATTCTGCTGCAAATCATCACATAATACATGATAAACTTTCAAAATCGCTTGGTGAAAAACCTGTAAAACAAATTGAAAACCATCATAATTTTGCCTGGAAAGAAAAATTAACCGAAACTGAAAATCTTATAGTCCATAGAAAAGGTGCAACACCGGCCCACAAAGGAAATACAGGAATCATTCCCGGCAATATGGTATCACCCGCATATATAATTTCAGGCAAAGGAAATGAGGAATCGCTGTGCTCGGCTTCCCATGGTGCAGGAAGAGTCATTTCAAGAAGAAAAGCCAAAAAAACATTTTCCCGAAAAGACATGGAATACAAACTAAAAAAAGCCGGAATAGAATTAATTGGCGGAAATCTTGACGAGGCACCGATGGCATACAAAAAAATTGAACAGGTAATGGAAGCCCAGAAAGAGCTGGTAAATACACTCGGTAAATTTTATCCTAAGATTGTCAGGATGGAATAGTTTTAAGACTAGTGTAATGTCAAGTATAATGTGACGGTTATTTACCCCCTCTGTCTCGCTACACTCGACATCTCCCCCTGCTCGCAGGGGGAGAAAAAGAGGGGTAAAATAAACGATAATTGCAAATTTACTATTGACTTAACATTAGTTATTCAAACAATAACAAATACAACATGGAAAATAATATTACAAGCTATAAATATTCAATAACTTACTAATTCGTCTGCCGCCTTTCAAACTCCTCTGCACCCTCATCAAGAAATTTAACAAAATTATCAACATTCAAATCGTATCCCTTAGGATCAGCTAATAATTTGCCCTCATGATCAAGCAAGCAATAGTATGGTTGAGCATTGGTGCCAAATTTTGAGATCTGAAAATCAGTATTTTTTCTTCCGATGGTTTTTTTAACCTTCCCATCAACAGTTGATCTTACCCATTCAGATTTGGGAAGTTCTGTTCTGTCATCAACATATAATACGATTATTACATAATCTTCCCTTAAACGTTTTAACACTTCAGGGTCAGACCAAACATTTTTTTCCATCACCTTACAGTTTGTGCATGCATGACCGTTAAAATCAAGAAGTATAGGTTTATTTAATTCTTTTGCACAAGCTAATCCCTGTTCATAATCAAAATATCCCTGTAAACCGTGAGGTAGCTTAAATTTACCACTGTATTTTGGCTGTTCACAAATATTCGATCTATAATCTACAGAAACATCATCTGAAGTCCTTTTACCTATTATTTCCATAAAATTATAAGATGATTCGCTTGGCAGAAATCCTGATATCGCCTTTAAAGGTGCGCCAAACATACCCGGTATCAGATAAACGACAAAAGTAAATGTTATTATAATTAATAATAAACGAAATACACCAATATGATTTACACCACTGTCGTGAGCAAACTTGATTTTTCCCAATAAATATAAGCCCATCAAAGTAAATAATACTATCCAAACAGCTATATATATTTCCCTTGTTATTCCCCACCCCAGGGCTTGATTGGGCACAAGTAAAAATTTCATACCAAGGGCAAGGATAATAAATCCCAGTACTACTTTTACTGAATTTAACCAACCACCCGATTTAGGTAATTTTTTCAGCCATGAAGGAAAAAATGCCAGTACTGTAAAAGGCAATGCAAAAGCTAATGAAAAACCAAACATCCCTATTGTTGGTTTGATTATGCTTCCTGTGGATGCTTCAACTAAAATACCACCAATAAAAGGAGCAGTGCATGAAAATGATACAAGAACTAATGTGAGTGCCATAAAAAATGTTCCGATCAAACCTCCTTTATCAGCTTTTTTATCTGATTTGCTGGTTAATGATGATGGAAGAACAAATTCAAATAAACCAAAGAACGATGCTGCAAAAACCGTAAATAATAAGAAAAATATAATGTTTGTTATCCAGTGACTGCTTACATTTTTTATTGATTCCGAACCGAATAAAGCTGTAACAATAACACCAATAAATGTATAAATTAATATTATTGAAAGCCCGTAAAACAGTGCATTTGTTTTTGCAAGCACCTTATTTTTACTTCTGTTCATAAAAAATGTAACAGTCATTGGTATCATTGGATAGACACAAGGTGTTAATGCTCCCGCAAAACCAGCCAAAAGGGCAATAATAAAGAACACCCACAAAGAATGGTCTTTTGATTCGGATTCAGTTGTTGAAGTTGCTATCGATTCTTTTTCTAATTCTTCGCTTTCTTCTTCCTCTAAGTCTGACAAATACTCTGTAGCAATAACTTCAACCTTTTCAGGCACCTGGGATTCACTTACAGTAAATGCCTGTTCTTTTCCTGAATACTTAAACTCAAAGTTAACATCATTAGGTGGAAGACATCTTGTGTTATCACAACACATAAATGTTACAAAACCTTTAATAGTAAAAGAAGAACCTGATAATACTTTTACTTTCTGCTTAAAAACCGCTTCATCTTTAAAGTATTTCAGATCCATTTCAAAACTAGAATCATACTCCATAATGGATTCTGATTCGGTAACTTCCCCTAATAATTCATAATTGCTGTTTTCTGAAAAAGTAAAAGTTGTAGCAGGTGGTGTCATCGGAATATCCTGTGAATACAAATGCCATTTATTTTCAATCTTTGCAGTAAAAATCAAATTGAACTCATTATCATTGACCCTCTCTGAACTAAATTCCCATTTAATTGGCTCTAAAATACCTTGTGAATAAGTTATTTTAGATGCCGATATCAAAAAAATCACTATAAATAATTGTACATAAAATATTTTGCTGCCTGTTTTCATCTGCTTTATTTTTTCAAAGATTTTGCAAAAGTAATAAATACCTATATTCATATTTAAACATTTATAAATATCTCATATAAAAAAGGAAATATACTAACCAGATTATTTAAAGGATAAACTATATTGTATCAAATTATTAATAGATTATTCTTTATACGCAATTTTACAAATTTTCTTCGTTGATTCTGTGATCTTATAACGATCATCAATACGATGACCAATAACCGAGCATATTTCATTTCCAGAAATTAATAACCACGTTTTACTTTTTTCTTCAAGTGAGAATTTCTCATCAATGAAATAATCACTTAGTTTTTTCATCTTTTTCATTCCTAAAGGCTTAAATGAATCTCCTTCCTTCCAACTTCTTATCTTTAGCGGAAATGTTAACTTTTCCAAATCAAGGCATGCAATATTTTCATCTTCAGGTACTATATAATCAGAGGAAAATTTTTCATAAGTAATTGACAGATTAATCGGTGTTTTAATCTCTGAACATTCTCTTTCAATTAAGTAATCTTCATCCATCATTTTTTCCTCAATAGCACTTATAATAAGAATATCTCGGTCTTTAATTAATTTGTGAGTACCTGACTCAAATGATTTACCCGGAATTTCATTCAGGGAATAAATTATATTCTCAATAGTTGATAAATTAAAATTATAGGGTGACAGTATTTCATGCAGATATGTCTTTAACGGGGATAAATTCAGAAGACCATCTATTTGAATAAAAACATTTTTAGCCTGCTCGTCTGTGTGTATTATTTGTTTTTTAATCCGTTCAATATTTTGGTGATATATTTTTTCTGCTCCCCTGAATCTCTTAATGTTCATGTTGAATATTTCCCTAAATGAAGGATTTAGTTCTTCAATAACTGGTATTAATTTGTGCCGTAACTTGTTGCGGAGATAGTCATCCGACAGATTAGAAACATCTTCTCTGTAAGGCAATTCATTCTTTTTCAGGTAATTTCCCAATTCATTCCGGGTAGCGAATAGCAATGGTCTTATGCATTTATCTTGTTTTGGAAGAATGCCGTGTAATCCGCTGATGCCTGTTCCACGTAGTAAATTAATAAAAAAAGTTTCGATCTGGTCATCGAGATGGTGGGCTGTGGCGTAAACATCATATTCTTTTTCATTAACTAAAGAATTAAACCATTTATATCTAAGCTCACGAGCAGCAACTTGAATTGAAACTCCATTTTTATCAGCATATTTAGTTGTGTTAAACTTTTTTAAATAAAAAGGAACATCTAGTTTTTTGGCCAGTTTTCGGGTAAACTCTTCATCCTTATCAGAATCTTTTCCTCTGAGTTGAAAATTACAGTGGGCAATTCCAAAATCATAACCAAATCTTTTAAACAGGTCTGCCATAACCACAGAATCGATTCCGCCACTTACTGCTAATAAAACTTTATTATCCGGTTCGAGGAGGCCTTCACTCTTAATGTATTCAATAAATCTATCAAGCATGTAAACAAATTTAAAAAGATTTTATAATTTTCACATTACAATTTAAAGAACAAAAATAATGCAGCTATGAAAATTAAAGATATGACCGGAAGGGAAATAATTTTAGATAAGATTCCTGAACGTATTGTTTCTCTTTGCCCCTCAGTAACAGAATCAATTTGTTCACTTGGATTCTCAGGTAAAGTTGTTGGCGTAACTGATTACTGCAATTGTCCTGAAAATATTTTGAATAAAATAACCAGAATAGGTGGCCCAAAGAATATTAATACTGATATTATTAATAAATTAAATCCTGATTTGGTTCTTTTTGTAAAAGATGAAAATTCAAAAAAGGATTTTTATGAAATTGAAAATAAATTTTCATCTTTTGTTTTTGATGTTAATTCTGTTACAGACTCACTGTTATTTCTTAAACTTATCGGGCAAATATTTTCAGCCAACACACAGATAAATAAAATTATTAATAAAATCAAAGAGAAGCTCAAAACAACATCAAAAGTATATACCAAGTACCGGTATCTTTATTTAGTTTGGAAAACTCCTTATATGGCAGCCGCTGGTGATACTTATATCTCCTCCTTATTATCATACTTTGGATTTCAAAATATTTTATCATCAAAGAAAAAATATCCGGTAATAGATATTAATAAATGCCTTTCTGATTTGGATGTTGTTTTTCTTCCTGACGAACCGTATAATTTTGATAAGCGGGACCGCAATCAGTTATCGAAAGAAATACCTCAGAAAGAAATATTGGAAGTCAATGGCCGGATGTTTTCATGGTTTGGCTTACGTATTCTAAAGTCAATAGATTACATAAATAATATTGTTAATAAACTAAATAGTGCCCGTTTATAAAGCAGTATAGAATTAAAGAAATGTAGTAATGTATTCCCAATTGCTGATTATAAAATCAAATCATACCTTCCATGTATTTCCACTTCTTAAAAGGTCATCAACTTTTTTAAAAGGTGAGGTTTGCTTTGATTCATTAATAATATTTTGAAGATTTTGCTCAAAAGTATTATGTTTAGCTGAACGTATAACTCCAAGTGCAACAGGAAATTTGGGTGGCGACATTTTGGCAAGCATAAGGTGTATACCAGGATCAGGATTGTACATATCATGAACAAGAATTCGTTCTTCACTAATTCCATCTTCACCCAGTCTCACAGTTTTTAGATTTGTGCCATCAAGAATAATTCCCTTATCCTTGTTTTTACCATAAAGCATAGGTTTGCCATGTTCCAGTATAAGTTGATTGTCGTATTTGGTTTCTTTTGATGTAAGAAGTTTATGTATCTGGTTATTAAAAATAACACAGTTTTGCAGGATTTCCACTACCGATGTGCCATCATGCTTTGCTGCTTCGAAAAGAATATCCACTAACAATTTAGGATTATTATCCACCCCCCTTGCAAAAAATGTTCCCTGGGCCCCTATTACAAGTTCTCCTGGATTAAAAGGATGCTCAAAAGTACCCTGAGGTGATGACTTCGTTTTATGGCCCTTGGGAGTTGTTGGTGAAAACTGTCCTTTTGTTAAGCCATATATCTTGTTATTAAACAGCAATATATTAATGCCAACATTTCTTCGCACTGCATGAATAAAATGATTTCCACCAATTGCCAGACAATCTCCATCACCTGTTATCATCCAAACACTAAGATTTGGATTTGCCAGCTTCACGCCTGTGGCAATTGCGGCAGCTCTGCCATGAATTCCATGAATTCCGTAAGTATTCATATAATAGGGAAATCTTGAGGAGCAACCGATTCCTGAAACTACAACAAAATCTTCCTTTCTATAGCCAAGTTTAGGAAATACTTTTTCCAAAGAAACCAAGATAGCGTGGTTACCACATCCGGGGCACCATTTCACTATTTGATCACTTTTGAAATCTTCTTTTGTTAAAACAGATGATTCTTTTTCTTTTTGCTGGATCATGATTATTCACTTAATAATGCAAAAAATTGACGTTTTAATTCCGAAACCATAAAGGGTAATCCTTGTATTTTATTGTATTGGAGGTATGAAAAATGAGGAAATTTCATCTTTAAATAATTTACAAATTGTCCGCCGTTTAATTCACAAACTACAATTTTATCGTATTTTGAAAAGATTTCTTCTGTATTACGGGGAAGTGGATTAATATATTTAAAATGGGCATGTGCTATATCTGCGTCATTATCTTTTATCATTTCTTCAACAGCGGTTAACATAACTCCTTTGGTACTGCCCCAGCTTACCGCTAATAGTTTACCTGATTTTCTGCCAAATACTTTCTGTTTCGGTATGTAGTCCGCTAACTTTTGTACTTTTCTTTCCCTTAGTTCAACCATTAGCTGATGATTTTCAGGATCATGAGAAACATTTCCTGTAATGTTTTCTTTCTCTAAACCGCCAATTCTGTGTCTCAAACCGCTAGAGCCCGGAATAGCCCATTCTCTATTGAGCTTATTTTCATCCCTTTTGTACGGTTCAAAATCTTCGTCATCTGGTTTGGCAATTGGTGGTATTATCTCGGGCAAATCAGATACACTGGGAATTTTAAATACTTCAGAGCCATTTGCTAAAGAACCATCAGATAGAAGTATCACGGGGGTCATATGTTCCATTGAGAACTTTGCAGCTTCATAAGCTGAGTAGAAACAATCCGTAGGACTGCTGGCTGCCATAACAATAAGAGGAGATTCTCCGTTTCTTCCGTATAATGCCTGCATAAGATCAGCCTGTTCGGATTTTGTTGGCATACCGGTAGAAGGCCCTGCCCTTTGCACATCAACAATTACAATGGGCAACTCTGTCATTAATGCAAGATTTATTGCTTCTGTTTTTAATGATAAGCCCGGACCTGAAGTTGATGTAACAGCAAGTGATCCTGTATAGCTGGCTCCAATTGCTGAACAAATACCTGCTATTTCATCTTCAGCCTGAAATGTTTTAACAGAAAATTGTTTGTGCTTTGCCAGTTCCTGTAAAATTTCAGAGGCAGGAGTGATAGGGTATGAACCTAAAAAAAGCTCCCGTCCTGATCTTTCTGAAGCCGCAATGAATCCCCATGCAGTTGCAGTATTGCCTGTGATGTTCCTGTAAATACCTTTCTTAAGCTTTGCAGGTTCAACATCAAAAGTGGGAGATATTGCTTCTATAGTGTCCGCAAAATAATATCCTGCCCTTAACACTTTTTTATTTGCATCAACAAGCACGGGATTAGGTCCAAATTTATCCTCAAAGGCTTTAAATACTTTATCAAGCTGACGGTTAAACAAGTATAGTACAATTCCAAGAGCAAACATGTTTTTGCTCTTTAAAGCAACCTTTGGTTCAATATCGATTTCCTTAACCGCTTCCTGGGTTAATTTGGAAATCGGGGCTTTTATAATATTATATGATGAAAGTGATTTATCTTCAAGTGGATTTGAATCATACCCTGCCTTTTCAAAAGCTTTTTCAACAAAAGCATTTGTATCAATAATTATTGTAGCATTATCTTTTATCCATTTCAGGTTAGCCTTTAATGATGCAGGATTCATAGCCACCAAAACATCAGCTAAATCACCAGAGGTATGTATATCATAATGACCAAAGTGTACTTGAAAACCCGAAACACCTGCAACTGTGCCTTGGGGTGCTCTTATTTCAGCCGGGTAATCGGGAAAAGTTGCAAAATCATTCCCGGCAAAAGCAGTTGAATCTGAAAATAAAGAACCTGTAAATTGCATTCCATCACCGGAATCCCCTGCAAATCTGACAACTATGTCTTTTCTCTTTTCAACTACCTTATGGTTGTTGTTGCGCATTTACAAAGTATTTAAACGACGCAACAAAGTTACGGGTTTTATTTTGGATAAAAACAAGTTTATTTCCAAAATTTTAATATGTATGTGATTTATTTAGAACACCTTTAAATTAAGGTTGTTAATATTTGTATTGTAAAACTATCTATATTTGCATGCAATTATATTTAACTATTTATTAACCGTAAAATTTTAATTATTATGGCATACAAGATAACAGATGATTGTACAGCATGCGGTACTTGCATTGACGAATGCCCGGTTGATGCAATTTCTGAAGGTGATATTTATGTTATTGACCCTGATCTTTGCACTGATTGCGGTGCATGCGCAGATGTGTGTCCGGTAGAAGCAATTATACCGGAGTAGAGAGGCCTAATTAATTATGTTAAATCTATAATATACAAGTCCGCTTAATTTAGGCGGACTTGTACTTTTTTTACTCATTATATTTTTGTATCCCAATAAGTATTGATTATTTAATCGCTTATAATATGCAACTATTTTACTGAAGGATTGTCTTTTATTTAAAAATTTAATTCTATGAGTAAAATTTGGAAGACCATCTTTTGGGTAACGGTTTTTGCAATTACCATGGCATACATGGAAAGTGCAATTGTTGTTTATTTAAGAGCAATATATTATCCCGGTGGTTTTAATTTTCCCCTTCAGCCAATTGATGGATACATCGGTATAACCGAAATAATTCGCGAAGCCATCACAATCCTTATGCTTATTAGTATAGCATCCCTTGCAGGCAAGACCGCACTAGAAAGATTTGCTTACTTTCTTTTTTCTTTCGCTTTATGGGATATCTTTTACTATGTCTTTTTAAAACTGCTTATTAATTGGCCCGATTCTTTGCTAACAAATGATATACTTTTTTTAATTCCCTTGGTCTGGGTAGGGCCAGTTATTGCCCCGTTAATTAATTCCCTGATTATGATTATTCTCGCATTTGTAATTATTTATTTCCTGCAAAAAAACGGATATGCAAAAATTCGACTTGCCGAATGGATAATGTTGATTATCGGATCTATTATTACAATAATCAGCTACGTTGAAGATTATACAGAGTTCTTATTACAACGCTTTAGTTTTATTGAATTATTCTTTTCTGCAAACCGCCCCGAAATTATGAAAATGACAACTAACTACATGCCAGGTGATTTTTGCTGGTGGATATTTCTGATAGGACAATTATTCTTTCTCGGTGCCGTTACTTTATTCATTAGGAAAAATAGTTTAAAAGCTACTTAAAACAATTATTTTTATCAAAACAACATAAATCATTACAGATTATATGTCGATAGCTGTAAAGAATGTTACCAAAATCTACGGGGCCCAGAAAGCACTTGATAATGTTTCTTTTGAAATAAATCCTGGTGAAATAGTCGGATTATTAGGGCCAAATGGTGCAGGAAAAACTACTATGATGAAAATAATAACCTGTTTCATACCTCCAACATCAGGAGAAGTTAGTGTATATGGCTATGATATTCTGGAAGAATCTGTTGAAGTGAGAAAACATATCGGTTACCTGCCTGAAAATAATCCTCTTTACCTTGATATGTATGTTAAAGAATATCTTGAATTCATTGCAGGAATACACAATATTAATAATAAGCAAAGGATAATTGAAATGATAAGAACAACAGGTCTGGATGCGGAACAAAATAAAAAGATCTCTGCCTTATCAAAAGGATTCAGGCAAAGGGTAGGCCTGGCACAGGTACTAATACATGACCCGGATGCACTAATACTTGATGAACCAACCGCAGGACTTGATCCCAACCAGATCATTGAAATTAGAAACCTGATAAAAAAAATAGGAAAAGAGAAAACTATTATCCTTTCCACCCATATAATGCAAGAGGTTGAAGCCGTATGCGACAGGGCAATAATTATTAATGAGGGGCGTATTGTCGCTGATGACTCTACCTCAGAGCTTTCAAAATCAATAATGAAAAATGAAATTATTATTGTTGAATTCAAACAACAAGTTGATAAAGATAAATTCCTTGAACTTTCAGAAATTAAACAAATTAAACAAGTTGATAAAAACACCATTTTAGTTGAAGCATCTTCCGGTTCGGATATTCGTGCAGATATTTTTCAATTTGCAGTAAAAAATGATTTGACGGTTCTTTCAATGAATAAGGAATCACAAACCCTTGAAAAAGTCTTCCAAAAACTTACCGGCAAATAATTTAAGTTTATGAGCCTGCCAATCTCTTTCAGTAATAAATAAGAAAAACATCATGTTGAATTATTAATAAAGATAATTTTTACCTTTGCACAATTTTATAATATTATTGAAATCATAAAATATGAGTTTTTTATTCACATCAGAATCTGTTTCCGAAGGACATCCGGATAAGATTGCAGATCAAATATCAGATGCAATACTTGACGAATTATTAAAACAGGACCCTGATTCAAAAGTAGCATGTGAAACCCTGGTGACAACCGGATTGGCAGTATGCAGCGGAGAAATAAAAACAAAGGGATACGTGGATGTTCAAAAAGTTGCAAGAGATGTAATTAAACGCATTGGTTATACAAATGCAGAATACCGTTTCGACTATAATTCATGTGGTGTTATATCAACATTACATGAGCAGTCAGAAGACATATCCATGGGTGTGGAAAAGAAAAGAAAAATTGACCAGGGAGCAGGCGACCAGGGTATGATGTTTGGCTATGCCACAAGAGAAATGGATAATTATATGCCTATGTCCAGTGAGGTTGCGCATATTCTTCTTCAGGAATTAGCGGTCATACGTAAAGAAAGAACATTGATGAAGTACCTGAGACCTGATTCAAAATCTCAGGTTACTATTGAATATGATGATTCAGGTAACCCCATAAGAATTGATACTATTGTAATTTCTACACAACATGATGAATTTATCAAGCCTCTGGATAATTCAGAAGAAAAAAAATTGGAGGCTGATAAAGCAATGCAGAAAAAAATAAAAGAAGACATACAAAAGATCCTTATTCCGAGGGTACTTAAAGTAGTACCTGAAAGAATAAAAGAGATCTTTCATAATGGTTTCAAATTACTTGTTAATCCCACAGGAAAATTTGTAATTGGTGGTCCACATGGTGATACAGGTTTAACGGGTAGGAAAATTATTGTTGATACTTATGGTGGCCATGGAGCACACGGTGGTGGTGCATTTTCAGGAAAAGATGCCTCAAAAGTCGACCGTTCAGCAGCATACGCTGCCAGGCATATTGCAAAAAATATGGTGGCTGCAGGTGTAGCCGACCAAATACTTGTGCAGATAGCTTATGCTATTGGTATTGCAATTCCCGTAGGTGTTTATGTAAATACTTATAAAACCGCGAAAGTCAAAGATAAAAAAGGTAATATCCTCTCTGATGGCGAAATTGCCAAAAGAATACAAAAAATATTCGATCTGCGACCCTATAAAATAATTGAACGGCTTGGTTTAAATAATCCCATATTTGAGAGGACAGCATCATATGGCCACTTTGGCCGCGATCACTATAGAGAAGAGATTGAAGTGTTTTATAAAGATAAAGACACCTACATTAAAAATATTAACGGACAAAACAAACTCTATAAAAAAATTGAATTCTTTGGTTGGGAAAAACTAGATTATAAAGAAAAACTAAAGAAAGAATTTGCTATTTCTTAATAATTCTTCATTCTATATGATCTTAACGCCTGACCACTAACTTTCTTGTAACTTCTATTTTTCCATTAATTACCACTGAATAAAGATAAAGCCCTTCAGGGAAATTGCCGGTGTTTATTGTTAAAGTGCCGCTTTCTTCAACTATTTCTATTTCTTTAATTTTTGAGCCCAATAGATTATTAATGATAATACTTGCAGAAATTACCCGGTCACTAAGATCATAATCAAAATTTACCTGGTTTCCGGAAGGATTAGGATATGCATGAGAAACCCGGCCAAAATGAATGTTTTTATCAACAATGGAAGGCTCTGCTACATATTCAATATTAATAAAAGCTTTATTTTCATCATCCTCAACATCATAAAATTCATACCTTATAGTTGAAGTGCCTTCATTATCATTAGGATCATAAACACCCTTGAAATCATAATTGGTTTTCAATCCTCCTATAGTCAATAGATCAGATTCATAAGTATCGGGATCATATTGCTTATCCCACCAGAAATAATTCTCTGTTCCGGCAATTGTATCTCCTGCGCTAATAAATTTCTTGACTTTCACCTCTACTGTTTCGTCCTGAAAATTTAAAACCTTGATCCCTTCTGCCGTAATTTCATCTAATCCACCTTTAACTGTTATAGTGGAACCATCCGCTATATGGCCATCAGGTCCGGTAATCGATAATTTTTTAACATCATTTGTATTGTAATTAACAATTACATATACGGAATCCTTTGTATTATTTTCATCAAACCACACGTACATTATAGTTGTAATACCGTAATTTTCGTTTGGTTGGTAAAGACCTTCAAATTCAGTGGTTTTTTCATCAGGTGCCAAGCTGACGGATTCTGTTGAAACATAAACATCAGGAGGGTAGCATGATCCTGCCCAGCAAAATGTATTTACCGAGCCGGTTACTTTTTCCAATTCGATTTTCTTTGCCAGAACATCAATAGTATCTGTAGAAATGTTTTTCAAATGCACAGGAGCAACCATTGTTGGAGTTGTATAATCACCGCTTATATTTATTACTGCTCCGTTAGGTAGATCTCCTTCGTCATTAGAAAGCATAAAGCTTTGTGAGTATACTATTGTAGAAAATATACTCAGTGATATAAAAAGTAAAAATTTTTTCATAATCATATTTTTTAATTCAACTTTTTTTTATGAAGCAAAAATCATACTAAAATTTAAATATCTACAAATTTATCAAAATACCTTTAATCACAACCATTTAATTATTGTCACTGTGGTAGGGATTTTCATTTCTAACTGTATTAATGTATAAAATTGGGAAATCTTTCTATTAAATAGAGAATTATCTATATATTTACATCCTGAAATTAAAAAACTATTAAATATGAAAAAACTCGGTTATTTACTTATTTTAGCTTTTTTGGCAATGAGCTTATACACTAATGCCCAGGAAGTAGAGAGAGAAATGGTTGTTTTGGAAATAGGAACCGGAACCTGGTGTCCGTACTGTCCGGGGGCTGCCAAGGGCGCTGATGACCTTGTGGAAAAAGGTCATGATGTTGCAGTGATTGAATATCATTCTGGAGATGCTTTTCAAAATCAATATTCATTATCAAGGATTGGATATTATAACATAAGTAGTTATCCAACTGCAGTATTTGACGGGGTATTGAAATACGTTGGCGGGCATCAATCACAAAGTCTATACTATACTTATTTGCCTAAATACCAGCAACGTAAAGCTATAGATTCTCCCTTCACAATAGATGTTGAAGGTGAGCTTTATAGTTATACGGATTATTCAACAACAGTAACTGTTGAGAAAGTTGCTTCATATTCGGGTTCAAACCCGAAGCTGCAATATGCTCTTACTGAATCGCATATTAAATATGCCTGGCAGGGCATGGATACATTGAATTTCGTTGAGAGGTTAATGGTTCCTGATCAATACGGAACTACACTCGATTTCTCAGGCGGAGACACACAGGAAATTACAATGGAATTTTCAATTGATGAAAGCTGGGTACGTGAAAACATGGAGATTGTTGTATTCGTTCAGACCAACAGTTCAAAAGAAATACATCAGGGTACCAAACTTGATTTGACTGAGTTTCCACCGGCATATGACTATAATGCCTCTGTAAAAAGCATTCGCAATATCCCTGTTGAAAATTGTACGGAAACCATTTCTCCTGTTGTAACCATCAGTAATATCTCGGAAACTGAACTTACCCAGTTACAGTTGAATTATAAGGTTAATGATGGTGAGGTTCATACATATCAATGGACTGGCAGCGTTGGCTTTCTGGATACTACTGAAGTTGAATTGCCATCAATACCATTTGCACTTGAAAATGAAAATACTATCACCGTTTACTCCACTGATCCAAATGGTGAAAACGATGAGTATCCGGATAATGATACAATTACTGACAGTTTCACAGGTGCACAGGAAACACCAACCACTATGAAGTTATACCTTATGTTAGACAGTAAACCAGAAGAGACATCATGGAATATTCTTGATTCCGGAAACCAAGTCCTTTACGAAGGAGGTGATTACACAGATCCCGGTCAGATCATTTCAGAGACATTTGAATTTGAGCAAGTAGGATGTTATACATTTAATATTTATGATAGTGGCGGAGATGGCCTGAAACAAGGATTTTTTGTTTTTTATTACGGTGATGATAATATTATTCTCGAAGGTACTAATTTCGGAGATCAATCTTCCATACAATTTGGTGCAGGAGGTTTTGTTGAAACAGATGAAGTAGTATATTCCGGTGAACTAAAAATATATCCCAATCCATTCAGATATAATGCTTTTATCGATCTCAACCTGGATCAGCCTGAAAATATTAGTATTGAAATATATAACCTGGTTGGTAAAAAAGTATTTCAAACTTCCAGGTCATTGGGTCAGGGAAACCATCAGCTTAAAATAAGTCCTGAGGACGTGGATAGCGGTATATACTTTGTTAAAATTAAAATTGGTGATAAAACATATACCAAGAAGATTTCTATAATCAGGTAAGGCTGCAAGCTAATTTTAATGGATTAATGAAGTGTTGGAGTATTGAAAAGCTAAAAACAAAAATTTCGTGCAAAAGTTTTAGAAACAAAAAGCAATATATTCTTGAATATGCTTTAAGAATTCATATGACTTCATAGAAGTCACATTATTGCAGAAATTATTAATTATTGATAACGATGTAGCAAAGACGCTACACCGAATGGTTTTATAGAAGGAATTAAAGCAATGAAATCCCGATCAACATTTGGATGATAGAGGATCCCCGAAAAACAACGCAAATCATAGATTTGCGTTGTTTTTCGGGGCAATGCAACCATGAAACAATGAGATAACTAAAAATACTTATCTACCAGATCATCATCAGCTATATTGGGCAGGGTTACCTTAAGATCAGGATTGCTTTCCATAGCTCTTTTTATTGCAAATACTGCACCGGGATTTCTGGCCCAGCTTCTCCGGGCAATTCCATTATTTACATCCCAGTAAAGCATGGCTTTAAGTCTTCTGTCGGTATCTTCGGTGCCATCGAGCACCAATCCGAAACCGCCGTTAATAACTTCCCCCCATCCTACTCCACCGCCATTGTGTAGTGACACCCATGTGGCACCACGGAAAGCATCACCAATTACATTTTGAACAGACATATCTGCAGTATATTTGGAACCATCATAAATATTCGCTGTTTCACGGTAAGGGGAATCGGTACCTGACACATCATGATGATCACGCCCCAGAACAATGGGTGCTTTTACTTTACCATCTCTTATAGCTTTGTTGAAAGCTTCTGCTATTCTGGTCCTTCCTTCACAATCGGCATATAATATCCTCGCCTGTGAACCGACTACCAGTTTATTTTCTTCGGCAGTCCTTATCCACCTTAAGTTATCATCTAATTGCTGTTTTATTTCTTCCGGAGCTTCTTTTGACATCTCCTCAAGAATATCACCGGATATCTTATCAGTCAAATGCAAGTCTTCAGGATCGGATGATGTGCAAACCCAACGGAACGGACCAAAACCATAATCAAAACAAATAGGCCCCATAATATCCTCAACATAAGAGGGATATTTGAAATTGCCATGTTCGTCCATAATATCAGCTTTTGCACGACTCGCCTCCAAAAGGAAAGCATTACCATAATCCCAGAAATACATACCACTGTTAGTTAACTTGTTTATGGCATCTACCTGTCGGATAAGTGATTTTTGTACTTCCTTTTTAAACCTTTCAGGATTCTCCGTCATTAAGGCATTGGATTTTTCAAAAGAAAGTCCGGCAGGATAATATCCTCCCGAATAAGGATTGTGCAGAGATGTTTGATCCGAGCCCATTTCAATCTCAACATCCTCATTTACGAATCTTTCCCACAGATCAACTATATTGCCCTGATATGCCAGTGATACAGCTTCTTTACTATTTTTAGCTTTTCTGATCCTTTTAATCAGTTCATCAAAATCCGAATAAACCTCATCCACCCAGCCTTGTGAGTATCTTTTTTCAACAGCCAAAGGATTAATCTCAGCAATCACACCTATTGCTCCTGCAATAACCGAAGCTTTTGCCTGCGCTCCAGACATACCTCCCAATCCGGAACTTACAAATAATTTACCTGCAAGTCCGCCCTGACCTTTTTGAATCCTTCTGCCTGCATTTAAAATAGTAATAGTTGTTCCATGAACAATGCCCTGTGGCCCGATATACATGAATGAACCTGCCGTCATCTGTCCGTATTGAGTTACTCCCAGAGCATTAAATCTTTCATAATCATCATGACCTGAATAATTAGGTACTACCATGCCATTGGTAACAACCACTCTCGGAGCATCCTTATGTGAAGGGAACAAACCTGCAGGATGACCGGAGTAAAGCACAAGAGTTTGCTCATCGGTCATTTCGGCAAGATATTTCATGGTCAGCCGGTATTGAGCCCAGTTTTGAAAAACCGAACCATTACCTCCATAGGTGATCAATTCATGAGGGTGCTGTGCCACTGCTTCATCCAGGTTATTGCTGAGCATTAGCATAATAGCAGCAGCCTGCTTCGACTTGTGCGGAAACTCATTTAAGCTTCTTGCATAGATCCTGTACCTTGGCCGCAGCCGGTACATATATATACGCCCGTATTTTTTCAGTTCCTCAGCAAATTCAGGTGCTAATTCTTTATGCTGGTTTTTAGGAAAATAACGCAGCGCATTTTTTAATGCAAGACGTTTTTCATCATTTGTTAATAAATTTTTTCGTACCGGTGCGTGATTTATTTTTTCATCAGAAGCTTGCGTACTTGGTAAATCCATTGGAATACCTTCAAGTATTTCCTTTTGAAAATCATTTAATTTCATAATTAAACTATTTTCAGTTTTATAATTTTTCCTGTGAATTTTTCAGAATATTGAATAAAAACTCTCTTGCCCTGAATAGTTGGGCTTTAACTGTTCCCAAAGGTAAGTCGAGTTCCTTTGATATCTCCTCGTAAGAGTATTCTTTATAATACCTTAATTCGATCAGTTTTTTATAATGAGGTTTTAGCTTATCAACAACCTCCTTCATTAATATCTTCTTCTGGTTCTTTATTACTTTTTCCTCCGGATCAGGTGATTGAGAGGGAATACTGTTAGCCAGTTCGTTTTTACTATCTTCACTGTATCTTTCATTCATCGAAAATGTGCTCTTCTTCCTTTTCCTGATAAAATCAATACAATTATTCGAGGCAATTTTGAACAACCATGTGCTGAATGCATAATCAGGAGTATATTGACGGAGGCTTTTAAACGCTTTTCCAAAAGCTTCTATGGTCAGGTCTTCGGCATCATTAGGATCATTGGTCATCCTTAAAAGCATATAGTAAAGTGAATCTCTGTAATGCTTCATCAGCTCCGCATAAGCTTTTTGATCACCATCATAAATGGCTTGCTTAACTAGCTTGTAATCCCTTTTACCTTTTTCCGTAAGATTGGTCGTTACTTCCATTTATTTTGTCTGAAAAATAAATTAGTCGTCAGCAGTATAATATTCATCGAAATAAGCAAAATCTCATATATTGGCGAAAATAATAATAAATCTTTTTCATTTAATTTATAACTACACTTTTTTAATATAATTGCCTGACTAACAAACCTCACTCCTAATAAAGCAACTATTAGTATCCAGTTGAACGAAACAGATAAAAGTATAACAAACAAAAGATAAAACAGAAACTGAGACAAAGAATATAATCCAAGAAGATATTTAAACCTGTTTTTATAATACCTGCCCGTTGTAAGGTGCCGCCTCTTTTGTCTAAGCCACAGGTGAAACGATTTTACAGGCGTTGAAACAGTATGGGCTTTTTGTCTTATCTCAATAGTAGTATTTTTAGCATCTGCTACCTTATTTATGAAAAGATCGTCATCACCTGATTTGATCTTATAGTGAGAAGTAAACCCTTTTGTATTGTAAAACAAAGATCTCTCATAAGCAAGATTTCTGCCAACACCCATATAAGGCATGCCTTGTAACGCATAAGATAAATATTGAATGGCAACGTGCATGGTATCAAACCGGATCAATTTATCCAATAGGCCCTTTCTTTTTTCATAGGCGCCATAACCAATGATTATTTTCCTGTCTCTTGAAAAATTATTAACCATAGTCTGTATCCAGTATTTACTTGCAGGCTTGCAATCGGCATCGGTAAATAATAACAAATCATTTTTTGCAGACTTAATACCTATGCTAAGAGGAAATTTTTTCCCTTTGAAAAAGTTCAGGTTATCATACAGATTAACAAAATTTATGTTTTTATGTTTTTTTGATAAGTCCTCCAGGAAATCAGCAGTATTATCAGTGGAGGCATCGTTTACCACAACCACTTCAAATTCGGGATAATCTTGTTCCAGAATCAAGGGCAAATTCTCCTTAAGATTTTTATATTCGTTCCTGGCACAAATAATAACCGAAATTGGTTTAGTTGTTTTTCTTCTTTTAGGTGGTTTGTAAAAAGCAAGCTTTCCAAAAAAATACCAATAGTAGAATAGCTGGATAATTACTACGAACAGAAATACAAAATACAGAATTAACCACACTATTATATCATTTGTACCTAAAGTCATATAAAGGTTTTTGAAAAAACAAAATTACCTAAACTAATGGAATAAAACCTATCTTTGAACACATTTTCGGCTGGTATGGATTTTAAGATTATCGGGAAAGACAAATACACTAAGGCCAGGGCAGGGCAAATTACAACAGAACATGGTAAAATCCAAACGCCTGCATTTATGCCGGTCGGTACACTTGGAGCTGTAAAATCAGTTCATTTTAATGAGCTTGAAAATGATACAAAAGCACAGATAATTCTTGGTAACACTTATCATCTGTATTTAAGACCGGGCATAGAAACCATTAAAGCTGCCAAAAGCATTCATGATTTTACCGGATGGAAAAAACCTTTTCTTACCGATAGTGGAGGTTACCAGGTGTATTCCCTTGCGAATACAAGGAAACTTACTGAAAAAGGAGTTATTTTCCAATCACATATTGACGGCTCGGAACACGAATTCACCCCTGAAAATGTTGTTGATATTCAGCGTACTGTAGGCGCCGATATAATAATGGCATTTGATGAATGCACCCCATATCCTTGCGATTATGAATATGCCAAGAAATCAATGTACCTGACCCATAAATGGTTAGACAGGTGCATTGAACGTTTTAACAATACCAAGCAGGATTGTATTCATTCACAGTCGATTTTTCCGATTGTACAGGGTAGTGTTTATAAAGACTTAAGGATTGAATCGGCTGAGGAGATTGCTTCTAAAAATGCAAAAGGCAATGCTATCGGCGGGCTTTCGGTTGGGGAGCCTGTTGATATTATGTATAACATGACAAGCATAGTATGCGATATCCTTCCCGAAAACAAGCCAAGGTACCTTATGGGGGTCGGGATGCCTGAAAATATTTTAGAAAGTGTTGCACGGGGTATCGATATGTTCGACTGTGTGATACCAACAAGAAACGCAAGGCATGGAATGATATTTACAAGAAAGGGTGTGATCAATATTAAGAATGAAAAATGGAAAAATGATTTTAATCCTTTAGATGAAGAAGGAGATTCTTTTGTCGACAGCCAATATTCAAGAGCATTTCTTCGTCATCTTATTATTTCAAATGAAACACTAGGGGCTATGATAGCCAGCCTGCATAATCTGAGATTTTATGTAAAACTGATGGAAGACATAAGAAAAAACATAATTGACGGCACATTTAATAATTGGAAAAACAAAATAATTAAAGAAGTTACCAGAAGAATTTAACATAATTGTCCATTAATAATAATCGTTAATTTAGAAACTGTTTTGATTTTATAAAATAAAAAGACATTGTTAATAAAAATATTCATAATATAATGATTACCAGATGATTGGCCTGGTTAATATACGTATCTTTATGATTATTAACCACATAAATCATATTGATATGAAAAATTACCAGACCAACCTTACTGATAATCAATGGCAAATTATTAAAAAATTTGTTAACGTGAAAAGAAAACGTGATCATAATTTACGGGACATTTTCAATGCAATATTCTATCTGTTAAAAACAGGCTGTCAATGGCGCATGCTTCCAAAGGATTTTGCACCATGGAATATTGTGTATTATTATTATCGTAAGTGGAAGCTATATGGGACAATAGAACTCATTCACGAAGCATTGCGAGATATGGTAAGGAGCAATTCAGGCAAAGATATTTCCCCCAGTGTAGCATGTATTAATAGCAGAAGTGTCAAAACTACTCGCTCTGGGGGTGCTTGCAGGGGTGTTGATGGAGGCAAAAAAGTAAAAGGAAGAAAGCAACACATTATTACCGATACAATGGGGTTAGTATTAGCAGTATTTGTACATGCGGCAAACATACACGATAGCAAAGCTGGAATTGACATTATCTCTATGTTAAAAGGGCGCTTTGAAAGGTTGAAGAAAATTATCGCAGACGGTGGATACAGAGGTGAGCTTGTTGAAATTGTAAAAACCAGATTTAATTGGGTAATAGAGGTTGTCTTAAGATCAGATAAAAAGCAGAACTTCACTGTACTGCCACAAAGGTGGGTCGTTGAAAGAACATTTGCCTGGTTTGAAAGCTACAGAAGGCTCAGTAAATACTATGAATACAATACTGATACCTCTGAAACTATGATCCAATTAGCAATGGTCAGATTAATGCTTAACAGAATTGTTAAATAAAATCAAAACAGTTTCTAAATGAGAATTATTGATTATTACATTATTAAAAAATTTCTTGGAACTTTTGTTTATGCTATTTCTTTACTTATCATCATAGTAATAATTTTCGACATTAGTGAAAATATAGATGAATTTCTGGAGAATCACGCTCCAATTGAAAATATTATATTTGACTATTATGTAAATTTCATTCCTTATTTCATCAATTTGTTTATTTATCTCTTCACCTTTATTTCGGTTATTTTCTTTACCTCGAAAATGGCATCGAATACTGAAATAATTGCTTTCCTGAGCAGCGGTATAAGTTTTTACCGTATACTAAGGCCTTACTTCATAACAGCAACTTTTCTGGCAATTGTGTCATTTTATCTTGCCAATTTTCTCATTCCACAAACCAATAAAGAAAGAAGGGTTTTCAAAGACACATACATGGAAAATCTTACCAAGAAGAAAGACCGTCATATTCACCTGCAATTGATACCAGGCACTTTTGCCTATGTGGAAAACTTTAATATTACTACAAATACTGGATATAAGTTTTCACTTGAGAAATTCGACGATTCAAAACTATATTATAAGCTCAATAGCAAAACCATCAAGTGGGATTCTGTCAATGAAAAATGGAGGATAAAAGATTATTATATACGTGAAATAGATGGAATAAACGAAACCCTGAAAAAAGGAAAACAAATAGATACAAGCATAAACCTTAAACCAACAGACTTTTATTTCTATAAAGAAGATTTTGAAGAGATGACTTTCGGTCAGTTGAATAATAGAATTAAAGAGGAAAAAATAAAGGGGTCCGAAAAAGTAAAAGTTTATCAGATAGAAAAGAGTCAGCGGTTTGCATCTCCTTTTGCTACTCTGGTTATGACACTAATTGGTGTATCTCTTTCAAGCAGAAAGATAAGAGGAGGCATCGGCATGCATCTGGGGCTTGGAATAGGTATTACTTTCGCGTACATTCTTTTCATGCAGATCTCGACCGTATTTGCCACACATGGTAATCTTTCACCAACAATCTCAGCCTGGATACCAAATATAATATTCGGATTAGTCGGGATAATCTTGTTAAAGATTGCACCCAAATAAATTTTAAATAGAGCTTTTCATAAAAATCAAACAATGACCCATAGAAATTAATTTATTAGAATATGCTTTCAATCGGAAATAAACGATGACTTCTTAGAAGTCACATTATTGTAGAAATTATTAACCAAGCAAAACCCTCGACTTCGTAGAAGTCGCATTATAAAAATATTCATATGGGTTAACCCTGTAGATTTGGCGTAGCGTCTTCGCTACGCCATCCTGAAAAGGTTGCTATTTACAGGTATAATAAGATCACGGTCAATGGTTTATTATCGGTGTAGCGAGGACGCTACACCGAACGGTTGGATTTAATTTTGCATCTTACAACGACACAAATCGCTAAATCGATACGTCGCTACGTCGTTACATCGTCAAATCAAATCATACTCCCAGATATGTTATGATTACCAAATAAAGTTTATTAATTGCACGATATAACGATTGAGCGATTGAAAGATGTAACGATTTGTCCAATCATACAACCATCCAGTCATACAATCATTCAATCATTCATTCAAACCTCCCGCTCCACACAAAATATCGCGGAGGAAAATCCTTTATTTCCGGCGCTTCTTCAAAAACCCCATATACTGCTGAACCACTGCCGGTCATTGAAGAATAAACCGCTCCCATATCATATAACATTTCCTTAACCGACTGTATTTCCGGATATAGTTGAAATACTGGAATTTCAAAATCATTTTTCAATTGATCCTTCCATTCTGTTACAGGGTTTCTTATTATATCCATCAGGGATTTGTGATTCTCATAAGGTATTATTTTCGAATAAGCATATGTCGTATTAATATTGATATCCGGCTTTACAATAACTATTTTATATCCTTCAAGCTTCAGATCAATTGGATTTAACAACTCTCCCCTACCTGAAACAAGAGATGGCACGTTATTAATAAAAAATGGGCAATCATTACCTAATTCACCGGCCATACTTAATAATTCATCATTCGATAAATTCAAACTAAACAGATCATTGATAATCTTTAAGGCATACGCTCCATCGGATGACCCTCCGCCAAGACCGGATCCCGGAGGTATAAGCTTGTGTAAATGCATTTTAACGGTACTATCTCCCAGATAAGTCTTTATCTTTTTATACGCTTTAACACAAAGATTATCAGTATCTGGTCCGGGTACTTTAATCCCTGTTTGATCAAATTGGAATTTACCATCCTTTGAAACGACAATATCAAGAATATCATTCACCGGTACCGGATAGAGTATTGATTCAATATCATGATACCCGTCCTTCCTCTTTCTCAATACGGAAAGCCCGAGATTTATCTTACAATTTGGAAAGCAAATCATCTGTATTATATCTTTACAACAAATCTATAAAAAGATAGACAAAAAACTATTATTGTTGTATTTTTGAAACCTTGAAAATAAACCAGATAAACTATATGGGCATTATAAATTCGGTTCTTTCCCGGCAGATAAAAAAAAGATATCGCGAGATTGAGCATTTTATGAAGTATCCATATGAGGTTCAGGAAACTTGGTTTAAAAAACTTATTAATGCCGGAAAGCACACAGAGTGGGGAAAACAACACGGGTATGATTCAATAGATTCTATTGATCAATATAAGAAGCAAGTCCCAGTTAGTAGTTATGACACGATAAAAACATTTATAGATAAAATAATGCAGGGGCAGCAAAATATTTTGTGGAACACTCCTGTTAAATGGTTTGCCAAGTCATCAGGTACTACAAGTGATAGGAGCAAATATATTCCTATAAGTAAAGAATCGCTAACCGAATGCCATTTCAAGGGTGGCAAAGATATGCTGTCGATCTATTGTACTAATAATCCCAACACAAAATTGTTCACAGGTAAAAGCCTTGCAATGGGCGGCAGTCACAAATTAACTCGCCACAAAAACTTCAGATATCACGTTGGTGATCTGTCTGCTGTAATCATACAAAACCTCCCTTTCTGGGCTGAATTCTTAAGAACGCCGAAAAGGAACCTTGCCCTTCACGATAAGTGGGAAGAAAAAATTAACAATATGGCTCATATTGCTGCAGAACAAAACATCACTAACATATCAGGTGTTCCTTCATGGACGCTCATCTTATTAAAAATAATCCTTGAGATAAAAGACAAGAAACATATACATGATGTATGGCCAAACCTGGAAGTATTCTTCCACGGGGGTGTTAATTTTGATCCTTATAAGCATCAGTTTGATAATATCATTTCTCCTTCTGACATTAATTATTTTGAAATATATAATGCCTCGGAAGGATTCTTTGGAATGCAGGATCAGAAAAATTCAAAGGATTTACTTCTAATGCTTGACTATGGAATTTTTTACGAGTTCTTGCCTGTGGATCAATTGGAAGAGGAAAACCCAAAGGTGCTTAACCTTGATGAAATTGAAACAGGCGTAAACTATGCTTTAATTATTTCGACCAATGGAGGGCTATGGCGTTATACCCTCGGAGATACTGTTAAATTTACATCCGTTTCACCATTCAGAATGGTTATAACAGGCCGGACAAAGAATTTTATAAATGCGGTTGGTGAAGAAGTTATTGTTGATAATGCCGAAAAAGCCATGTCTGCTGCCTGTCAGGAAAATAATGCAATAGTTAACGAGTATACAGCCGCACCCGTTTATTTCAGTGATGATAATAATGCAGCTCATGAATGGTTAATTGAATTCGACAAAAAACCTGAGGATATTGAATCATTTACTAATTCGCTCGATAAAGCCTTACAATCAGTTAATTCCGATTACGAAGCAAAAAGATATAATGATATGGTTTTAAGAAAACCTGTCGTTCACGATGTCCCCCATAAAACATTCTATAAATGGATGAAGAAACGAGGAAAGCTTGGCGGACAAAACAAAGTTCCCAGATTAGCAAATAACAGAAAATACATTGATGAAATATTAAATATGATTTAATTGGAATAATAACTCATTAATTTATATTTTCGTTATAAAATTAATTAGATTATGCATATAGCTGTGGCTGGTAATATAGGAGCCGGAAAAACAACCCTGACCCGTCTGTTGGCTAAACACTTCGGATGGGAAGCCAATTACGAAGACCTGGAAACAAATCCATATCTGCATAGTTTCTATGAAGATATGCAAAGGTGGTCATTTAATCTTCAGATATATTTTCTCAACAGTCGTTTCAGGCAGATCATAAAAATACGACAAAGCGGAAAGACAGTCATTCAGGACAGGACAATTTACGAAGATGCATACATCTTCGCTCCCAATCTGCATGAAATGAATCTGATGACAACCCGTGACTTTGAAAATTACAGCTCTGTTTTTGAATTAATGAGCTCATTCATTAAAGCTCCTGACCTGTTGATATATCTGCGCTCAAGCGTTTCTAATCTGGTTGAACAAATACAAAAGAGAGGAAGGGAATATGAGGCTTCGATAAGGATAGACTACCTGAAAAAACTTAATGAAAGATACGAAGCCTGGATCAACAAATACGATTATGGGAAATTACTTATTATAGATGTGGATGAAATTAACTTTGATGAAAAAGCTGAGGATCTGGGCATGGTAATTGAAAAAATAAATGCCGAAATCCACGGACTTTTTTAATAATGAAAATTATAGGAATAATACCCGCCAGATACGGCTCGACAAGATTTCCGGGCAAGCCTCTTGCAATGATCCATGGCAAATCAATGATCCAAAGGGTTTTTGAGCAGGCTAAAAAAGCAAATAAACTCTCAGAAGTTATTGTCGCTTCGGATAACCAACGAATTATTGATCATGTTAAAAGCTTTGATGGTCTTGTTCTGCTTACTTCCGATAAGCACAGATCAGGAACGGAAAGATGCAGTGAAGCACTTACCATACTTGAGAGCGAATTAAACAAGATAGATGCTGTAATTAATATACAGGGTGATGAGCCTTTTATAAGTCCGGATCAAATCAATAATATCGCAGATTGTTTTATAAAAAATAAAAATATTTCTATTTCAACACTCGCAACAAGAATAACCTCAACGGAAGAACTTAATGATACAGGAGTTGTTAAAATTATTTTTGATAAAAACCACAAAGCCATTTATTTCAGCAGAAGATCTATCCCTTATGTGAAAGAAAATGAAAAAAACTGGAATGAGGATTATGGTTTTTATAAACATATAGGAATATATGGCTACAAATCTGAGACTCTAAAGGAAATAACATTATTGCCCACTTCATCGCTCGAAAAAGCCGAATCGCTTGAGCAATTGCGCTGGCTCCAAAATGGCTATGATATTCATATATGTATTTCGGATATTGATAGCTATTCTATTGATACTCCGTCTGATCTGCAAAAACTTATCAACAAAACTTGAATAATACCGTAAAGCATCGTACTTTAGCATGTTGGTGTGAATTTAACTTCATAATTTTTGCTTATGAGAATTGCTAAATATATCAGCGACCTTTTATTTGAATACGAATGTATTGTTATTCCAGGTTTTGGTGGATTTATCACAAATGAAATTCCAGCTCAAATCAACAGCACTCAGAATTCTTTTAATCCACCATCAAAAAAGATAGTCTTCAATGTACATCTCAGGACAAATGACGGGCTTCTTATCAATCATATTTCCAAATTAGAGAATATATCTTACAGAGATGCCAAAGCCAGAGTTGACGGTTTTGTCAGTAAATGTCATGAAGCTCTTGATAATGGTAAAAGAATTCATTTTCACAAAATAGGCATTATTGAAAAAGACAATCAGGAAAATTTATTATTCGAACCTGATAAATCCCAGAATTATCTCCCCGGCAGCTTCGGTCTTACTTCATTCTATTCACCGCCCATTAAAAGAGATACCATATTCAGGACGGAGAAAAAATTTACGGACAGAAAACCCCAAAAAAGCAAACAACCAACTCCAAAGGAATCTATCAAAAAAGAAAAGAAACCAAGATATATATCAATCAACATCTTTGGTTTGTTGCTAACAATAGGTATTGTTTTATTGTTCTACTTTAATTTTGGTGCAATCAGAAATTTTTATAATAATTACGGAAGTACAATACCCTTTTTTTACAGCACACCAAACGAATATCTGATATTTAACTGGGGCACTAAAACTCTTCCGAAAATTGCAAAGAATAAATTAAATAAATCAGATGAAGACAAGCAGGTGATACAAAACGATCAAGCTCTAAATGATAATAACCAAATTACTGAGAGCTCAACAACTTCTATAAATAAAGACTCAACTATGCTCGAAAGTCCAAAAAAGCAGGATCCTGAAATTTCGAACCAAACGGAAAAAAGCAATCTAACCGATGTTAAAAAGGAAGAAGAACAACCTGATAACAAAGATAAATTCTACATAATAGCCGGTTCCTTCCGGAATGAAACAAATGCCCATAAACTGGTTGGTCAACTAATCAAAAAAGGTTTTGATGCTGCAATCATTGGCAGAAACAAATATGGATATTACAGGGTTTGTTATGTTGGTTACAATACCAGGGGAGAAGCTGATAAGCGCTTAGAAATGATCCGCGACAATGAGAATGCTTCTGCCTGGATTTATGCTATGAATTAATAACTTGTTTTGTTATTACCATATAATTCCAAATAAAATTATTGTGGGAAAAAAGAAATTGATCCACTTCAAAGAAAACAAAACATTTCCAAATCTTTTTCAATATAACTTTTACGAATTAAAAAATAAGGAATTTCCATTGAAAGGAAAATGGCATAAAGAATACTTCAGAAATAATAATCCTATAATACTTGAACTTGGTTGTGGAAAGGGAGAATATACTACAAACCTTGCTATTAGTAATCCCCACAGGAATTATATCGGTATAGATATTAAAGGTGCAAGAATATGGGTTGGATGTAAAACTGCAATCGAAAATAATATGGATAATGTTGCCTTTATACGTACAAAGGTCGAACTGTCTGATTATTTCTTTGATAAAAACGAGGTATCTGAAATATGGCTCACCTTTCCTGATCCTCAGCCAAAAAAGAGAAGGGAAAAAAGATGCCTTACCTCCTCAAAATTTCTTGATATTTACAAGCAGATTTTAGTTCCCGGTGGAAATATTTACCTTAAAACCGATAATACACAATTATATCATTACACCCTTGATATCATCAAAGAGTATAAGCACAAACTGATCTATAAAACCGATAACATAGATAAGTCGGATGTGGATAATAAGCCTTTGAGTATTGAAACATTTTATGAATCGATGTTCAGGGAGGAAGGATCAACTATCAAATTTATTGAGTTCAGCTTGAAATGAACAAGGATATTTCATTTTTTAACAAAGTGTACGAAGTAGTGAAACAAATACCCCGTGGCAGGGTGACTTCCTACGGTGCTATTGCTGAATACCTTGGCACAAAAGGCTCTGCCAGGATGGTAGGCTGGGCTTTGAATAGTTCATTCAGAAATAAATCATTTATCCCTGCCCATAGAGTCGCTAACAGAAACGGAGTACTCACAGGAAAACATTATTTCGGTGGCAGTGAAGTCATGAAGGAATTACTCGAAAACGAAGGCATTCAAATCAAAGGAGATAAAATTATAGACTTTCAGAAGTATTTTTGGGATCCGCAAAGAGAGCTAAGGTAATTGAATGTTGCATTTGTCTCTCCCACTTATATTTTTCACAGAACCCGTTTTAATATTTAAAACAGCAATTTTAAAATCTTGAACCTCGCCCTATAATCATACCACCATCAGCCCCTAACCCCAACCCTTCCGCCAGATCGGGGGAAGGGAGAGAATATGTTAGGATTTATCAAGTTCATCCTCAATTCTCGTAAGAACTCTGTCGATATTATTCATCACATCGTCATTTCTGAATCTTAACTCCTTCAATCCAAAGAACTTTTTCAGCCGGTGTCATGTTTTTTCTCAGGTCTCCTGCAATTCTCAATATCTCCGGCTTTACACCATAATAAACCGGATAAACCTCTTTCCCTCTTAGCTTTGCCATTAAATTATAATTACGGCAATATGAAAATAACTTAATTATCCCCCAAAATCAAATTACGAACTTTTCCAATTCCCCATTAAACAAAATACAAACATTCCCCTTCCCCTTAAAGAAGATACAAAAGTTCCCCTTACCCCGATTTTGGGGGAAGGGGCCAGGGGATGGGGGCTGATTAGGACTAGACAACATATAAAGATTAGCCCTGTGAGCCTGAGGAGATGTCAAGCCCAGCGAGACAAAGGGTTAAATAACCATCATATTTTACTTGTCGTTACACTACCTGGTAATTTTATTATTATTAATTTTACCAAATCTATGCCGGTTCGGAACAGGTTTGCAATTATTCAGCTCACGTTCATCCCGGCATAACTGCATCTAACGAAAAAATGCTTTGCATTTTTTGTAAGATTCAGTATAAATAAAATTAAGGAGTATAAAATGGAAATTACTAAAGATAGGATTTTAAAGGTGTTGGAAAATGTGATTTATTTTCCCAAACATGATAATATAGTTAACCTTGATATGGTAAAAGATCTCAGTATCGAGGGTAATAAAGTAAGCTTTGCTGTTTTATTTCCAAAATCAGATGATCCCGGTATAAAAATGATACTGGAGGCCAGCAAAAAGGCTATTCATGAAAAAATAGATAACTCCCTTGAAGTGGAAATAACACCTAAAGCGGATGAAAAGGCAGAAAAGGATTCTTTGTCAGACGTTAAACAAATAATTGCTGTGGCATCGGGTAAGGGAGGAGTTGGTAAATCAACTATTGCAGTAAATCTTGCCATAGCTCTGTCGAATAACGGTTCGAAGGTTGGACTGCTCGATGCAGATATTTATGGCCCATCAATTCCTACTATGTTGGGCCTTGAAGGCTCAAGACCTTATGCTGTTGAAGAGGAAGGCAAGAGCAAGATACTTCCTCTGGAAAAATTCGGCCTTAAAATAGTATCGATAGGTTTTTTTGTAAAGCCTGAACAAGCATTGATATGGAGGGGCCCAATGGCCTCCAAAGCGCTTGAGCAACTTTTTAATGATGTAAAATGGGGAGACCTTGATTATTTAATCATAGACATGCCACCGGGAACAGGCGATATCCATCTTACATTGGTTCAGCAGTTTTCTGTATCGGGCGCTGTTATTGTTACCACACCACAGAGAGTGGCTATTTCGGATGTGCGGAAAGCAACTTTGACATTCAGACAAGACCAAATAAAAGTGCCCGTATTAGGTGTGGTGGAAAACATGTCATATTTTACACCCAAGGAACTACCGGAAAATAAATATTATATTTTCGGAGAAAGTCACAGTGAAGAATTTGCAAAAAAGCTTAATATTCCTTTCCTTGGTAAGATACCTGTTGTTCAGAGCATATCGGAATCAGGCGACAAAGGTATGCCCAATGCACTGGACAGTGATTCAGTTGAGGGAAAAGCATTCAACAAGCTTGCCATAAATATTAAAAATAAGCTGGATATATTAAATTCTTAAATTTGCAGAAAAAATAAAATATGGCAGATAAACAAGATATCACGACCAAGGTAAAAAATGTTATCGAACAGATAAGACCATACCTTCAGCAGGATGGCGGAGATATTTCTTTTGTTGAAATTACCGACGATAACATAGTAAATGTAGAACTAAGAGGAGCATGTGGATCATGTCCTTACAGCACCATGACACTGAAAAGCGGCGTTGAAACTGCTGTTAAAAAAGCAGTCCCTGAAATCAAGGCAGTGGAAGCAATTAATGTATAATCAATCATAGAAAATTTTATCAGGTAAGATACTTTGCTACAACAGGCATCCTTCTGCCCATACCAAAAGCTTTAGGAGATACCCTTAAAATAGGCGGGGTTTGCTGACGTTTATATTCACTTGTATTTACCAGCTTAAGCGTTTTTCGGACCATGCCTTCATCAAAACCCATATTAATAATATCATTAGGACCTTTGCGCTGTTCGATATATTCATAAAGTATCTTATCGAGAATTGAATACTCCGGCAGAGAATCCGAATCTTTTTGTCCCGGACGTAATTCTGCTGAGGGTGGTTTATTAATGCTGTTCCGGGGAATAATCTCAGATTTTCTGTTTATGAAATTTGCAAGCTCATAAACCTGTGTTTTATATACATCCCCCAAAACACTCAAGCCTCCGTTCATGTCTCCGTAAAGTGTTCCATAACCAACCGCGATCTCGCTTTTGTTTGAAGTGTTAAGCAGAATATATCCGAATTTGTTCGACAATCCCATCAGAATGACTCCCCTCACCCTTGCCTGAATGTTTTCTTCAGTAACATCAAAAGGTAAATCTTTGAAATGCGGTTTAAGAGTTTTCAGGAAAGTTTGATATGTATTTTCAATCTCTATAATATCATATTTGCAACCTAAGTTTTCAGCGAGTTGTTTTGCATCCGATATTGAATGTTCGGAAGAATATTCAGAAGGAAGTAATACCGCATATACATTTTCCTTTCCAAGGGCTCTTGCAGCCAGCACAAGAGTAACTGCAGAATCTATGCCTCCCGAAACACCCAAAATAGCTTGTGAAAATCCCAGCTTATGGAAATAATTTTTAATACCCATAATTAGCGCGTCATGGATCAGTTCAATCTTTTCGACTTCTTTGATCTTTCTTATCTTGCCTCCGCTATCTTTTGCGTCCTTCAGATCAAACACCCTAAAATCTTCCTGAAAATGTTTCAATTCTTCGAAAACTTTTCCATTATTATCAATAACCATTGATTGCCCGTCGAAAAGCAACTCAGTCTGTGCGCCCACATGATTGACATAAAAAAGCGGTATTTTATATCTTCTGGCATTTTCACATAAAATCCTTTTACGTATCTTATTCCGTGTATAATCAAAAGGAGATGCTGCAATATTGATAATAAAACCGGGCTTCTGTTTGATCAGTTCATCCATCGGATTAATTGTATACATAGGGTCATCGCCAACATTCCAAAGGTCTTCACATATGGTGACTGCTATTTTCTCTCCTTTGTAATTAGCGGTTTTAAATTTTGTGCTCGGTTCAAAATAACGGTACTCATTAAAAATATCATAGTTGGGAAGCAAGGATTTATAATGCTTTGATTTAATTTTACCATCCGCAAGAAAAAATGCAGTGTTGAACAGGTTTTTACCCTGGTAGTTGGGATTAAATGTTGGGGAGCCTATAACAACCGCAATACCTTTACATTCCTTTGCAATATCATCAACAGCATTATTGCATCTTTTAATAAAATCATCGAATTCAAGGAAATCCCGGGGAGGATAACCCGAAACGGCTAACTCAGCAAAGACCACTATATCCGCTCCCTGGTTTTTAGCTTTATTAATGGCTTTTTTTACCTTGTTTACATTACTTTCAAAGTTACCTATATGATAATTAATCTGTGCTAAAGCTACCTTCAAAACATTCAGATTTTAAAAAAGTATTCCTATACTAAAATCAAGATAATTATTTATTGCGTCATGGCTTCCGTCAGGATCTTTTAACACATCAGTAAAACAATTATCAAAATCAATTTCGAAAATCAGTTTTGTTGAGCCGCCAATCATATATTCAATACCGCCTCCTAATATCAAAGATCCACGGGCAGTTTTTAAATCATCATTTATATCTTTTTTCCCTTCATTAAAATCAACTATATCAGATTCAAATCTATCAGTTCCCTTGGCAGTTAACAGAAAACTAACTCCAACACCAATTCTGCCAAATAATCTGAAATTGCCCATTTCACGGGTTTTCATTTTTAAAGTCAGCGGTACTTCAATGTATTTAAGATTATATTTTCTGCTTAGTCTGCCTGTAACATCAGTAGTATCAGTATATTTTATTATCGTAGTATCATGAGGATAACTCAGTCTGCTGTTTAAATAAACCACATCAAATCCGGTTGTTATGGCATAATTTTCCATAAGGAAAAACTCACTCATAAATCCCCATGAGAAACCCACTTCAGCACCCTCATTCTCAAAACTTTCAGGACCCGGATTCATCCATCCAATATTAGGAGCTATTTTAAACCCGAACAAAAATGGTTTATGCTGCGCATAAGAGGTTGTTGAAGAAAAAATCAGCAATACAAATAATAAAACTATTAGCTTTTTCATTATTTAAATATATATGATTGAAATTAAAACATAAATTTAACTTTAATAATAGTAGTGTGAGTAATTTATTTTCAGAACTTACCAAACATAACTTGTTAACAAGTAAATTGTCGTTACATATTAGAATTTTTTATTTTTGCATATATGTATAACTTTTAAACGAAATTTTATGAAAAGAATTTTTTTGATTTTAATAATGTTAATGGCAGTAAACATTGCCTTTTCGCAGCTTACCTTCGGCCCCAAGATCGGATACAATACATCAAAACTGAGCACTGAGATAAGTGACATAAAGACAGAACTAAGAAACAGTCCTCAGATAGGATTTTTCCTTCGCATGGGTAAAAAGATCTATTTGCAACCCGAAATTAACTGGTTGGTGCAGGGCGGATTATTTGATGGTTTTCTTGGTGGTGATGGAGAAAAGTTTTCACAAACCATTCATTTAAATACACTAAGGGTACCTTTGCTGATAGGTCACAGATTAATTAACTTAAAAGTGATAAGCCTCAGGGCACATTTAGGTCCTGCAGCTTCAATAGTTGTCAACAAAGATATTGATACTTATGAAGGCAAGGATTATATTGAACCTATCAAGGAAAGCAATTTACAGGATATAATCTGGAGTGCCCAGGTTGGTGTAAGCATGGATATATTAATGTTAATGCTTGATATCCGCTATAACTTTGGTATTTCAAAAGTTATTAAAGATGTCGATTATAATAATGAACAATACGGTTTTGATTCAAGAGCAAACGGCTTTACGGTTAGCCTTGCCTGGAAGATACTTTAAAGCTATGTGAAGTGTGAATTTATTATAATAGTTATTTTTTTACATCTCTGTTTGAGGTTGTTTCAAAAGTTCAAAAAGCAGATGTTGCAAAAGCAAATATTTCTTTGTGTGCCTTTTACTGATAGCTATCTGTAGTGATCCTTTATGAATCAATTATTGAAGATTAACCACAAAGTACACAAAGGATTTCACGAAGTAACACAAAGACTTATAAGACAGGCTCGATGTTGAGCATAGCGAAACACAGGGGTAATTAAACATTTGATACATCCTAAAAATTACAAACAAAAGAATAATGAAAACAAATACAGTAATACTAACGCTATTTTTATTTGTTGTATTTATCTCATGCCATCAAAATAAAAAAAGATGGGATAAGGATGTATCAGATATAAATATTGACAGGATAGAAATTCATGATTATGGCAAAGCTTTGTTTGAAATTAATCCTGACAGTCTGAAGGAAGGATTAAAAGCTATTTCCGGACAATTTCCGTTTTTTCTTAATGCTGATCTTGACGATACTCTCAATTTAATACAAATTCATGATTATATAACTGATCACAAATTGATCGATCTGTACAATGCAGTTTGTGAAAAATATACAAATCTGAACTCATTGGAAGATGAACTTACCGAAGCATTCAGGCATTATAAGTATTATTACACTGAAGATACAATTCCCCGTGTATATGCCTATATTTCAGGATTACAATATGAATCGCCAATATTATATTTCGATTCGGTTCTTATAATTGGAATGGATCTTTACCTTGGCGAGCAGTTCAAGCCATATAAGAAAATAGGATTACCCCTTTACCTGACCCGCAGGATGAAAAGCAAATATATTGTACCGGATTGTATGAAAGCTATTGCTATATCAAAAATTAAAGACCAACAGCAAAATCCCACCCTGCTAAATGAAATGGTAAAAAGAGGTAAGATATTGTATTTTGTTGACGCCATGCTGCCCGAGATTCCTGACTCAGTAAAAATAGGATATTCCCCAAATAAACTTGAATGGTGTAAAAAAAATGAAGCTGATATATGGGTTTTCCTTATCAATAATGAATTACTTTACTCACGCGATCATCAGGATATTGTTAAATTCCTTAGTGAAAGCCCTTTCACTTCAGGATTCGGTCATGATTCGCCAGGAAGGATCGGCGAATGGATCGGCTGGCAAATCGTTAGGAAGTTTATGCAGAAAAATACCGGCTGTTCATTACAAGAATTATTAAAAAGAAAAGATTCACAGGAAATTCTCAAAGATTCAAAATACAAGCCCAAAAGTTAACAATTCAAATATAGTTTCAGGGAACATTTGGTTAGCAGTACACATAAAGAAACAAAGCCATTAAAGTTTCTTTATGCTGGTAAAAACATACGGAAGTGCTGTTATTGGCGTTAACGCCATTACAATAACCGTTGAGGTAAACATAAGCCGGGGAATACAATTTTTTATGGTTGGCCTCCCCGATAATGCTGTTAAGGAAAGTCATCAGAGAATAAATGCTGCCCTTGGCAATAATGGCTTTAAAATACCCGGTAAACAGATCACCATCAATATGGCTCCTGCCGATATCAGAAAAGAAGGTTCGTCTTATGATCTTACCATAGCAACCGGTATTTTGGCTGCTTCGGAACAGATCAATTCCAAACATATTAACGAATACGTTATTATGGGAGAATTATCTCTCGACGGCGGACTGCAACCCATAAGAGGGTCATTGCCTATCGCCATAAAAGCTCTTAAAGACGGATTCAAGGGATTTATACTTCCCAAACAAAATGCAAAAGAAGCTGCAATAGTAAACGGACTTGATGTTTTTGGAATTGAGAACATCAAGCAATTGACTGGCTTTTTTAACGGTGACATTAAACTTGAACCAACTATTCTAAATACAAGAGAAGAGTTTTATTCAAGTCTCAATAATTATGAATTTGATTTTTCGGATGTTAAAGGCCAGGAAAATATAAAAAGGTCTCTTGAGATTGCTGCTGCAGGAGGGCATAACGTAATTTTGATTGGATCTCCCGGCGCAGGCAAAACCATGCTCGCCAAGAGGCTTCCTTCCATACTGCCTCCGCTTAATCTTCATGAAGCACTTGAAACAACAAAAATTCATTCCGTTGCTGGAAAAATGATCAAAGACACCTCATTGATCTCTGTGCGTCCCTACCGCTCGCCTCATCATACTATCAGCGATGCCGGACTTGTTGGCGGGGGAACATTCCCTCAGCCAGGAGAGATCTCGCTGGCTCATAATGGCGTTCTATTTCTTGATGAACTGCCCGAATTTAAAAGAACAGTGCTGGAGGTTATGCGGCAGCCTATGGAAGACCGTGTGGTCACAATCTCACGGGCCAAGGTGACTGTAGAATACCCGGCAAGCTTTATGCTTGTTGCTGCTATGAATCCTTGCCCATGTGGTTATTATAACCACCCTGAAAAAGAATGTGCCTGTGCCCCGGGGGCAGTGCAAAAATATCTAAATAAGATCTCGGGACCATTGATGGACAGAATCGATATACATATAGAAGTTGTTCCTGTTCCATACAGTGAATTAACCGATATAAATGAAGGTGAAAAAAGTGAAATAATAAGAAAGAGAGTTGTAGCTGCCAGAAATATACAGGAAAAGCGTTTTAACGATTATGAGGGTATTCATTGCAATGCACAAATGTCGAGTAAATTACTTCATGAAGTATGTAAGATAAATAAAGCCGGGCACTTATTGCTAAAAAATGCAATGGATAAATTAAGCTTGTCAGCCCGTGCATTCGACAGGATATTGAAAGTCTCCAGAACAGTGGCTGATCTTGCCGGAAGTCAGGATATTAAAACCGAACACCTGGCAGAGGCTATCCATTACCGCAGTCTTGACAGGGAGAGCTGGGGAAGTTAGGCAAAGGGCTATTCGTATGCTCTAAAACAGATTCAACCCCTTCCGGGATTGTGGCATTGTATAGCATTTATTGCCACCCGATTTTATCAAGGGTTATTCATTTTATATTCTATAAGGAAATTAAATCACTAATCCCGAGTAAAAAGTTTTTTATATTCAATTCCGGTTTACCGGAATTGAATATGAATAACACCGCATGGAATGCGGTGAAAAAAATATAACAAAATACAACCGTGAAGCGGTTGAATATTTATTCAATTGTCCAAGCTTGTTAAACTTTTTCCAGAAAACCATAAAATTTTTATTGGTGGAAGATATTATCAATTATAAACCATATACTGAAAAGTTCTTAATTATTTTACTATCTTCTATTCGAAAAATATATTTATATAATTTTATAAATAATTAAAAGAACAATTCAATTCTATCTAATTTATTAGAAATTATATCGAAAGCGTTTGAATTTCTATCTTCATAACATCCCCAAATAATATTGTTTAACCAATCAGCAAGAATTAAATTTTGAACCTTATGACTCTCGTATGGATTATCAATTATTTTAGTTGGAACTGATTTCTCGAACCAAAGTGCTATCTGTAAATAATCAGCAAGACAATTACCTGATTTAACTTTAATTGATCGAATATCTCTTATTAGGTTTACTGTGTCATAGCATGCAATTTTATCGATAAGTGACAGTTTTATCATATAGTTATATATTTTATTCACATCTGTCCTTATGTGTGTTTGCACATTTTCTTTTCTAACTGTTATTGATGTAATTGTTATATCAGTATGTGAATTTAAAAGATTTGAAATTTTTCTTGCAACTAATTCTTTTTGATTATTAGTTAAATCGCTCCCTTTTACTTCATGGTTTGGATTGAAACCGCACTGAGAATAAACTGCCTTTACGATTCTTTTTAAATAGTGTTTTTTATTTGGGGGGCATTTCAAGTAAGCAATGGTTAAATATCTGCTTGATCCACCTCTTCGATAAGGACGCGTAAATTTCCATCCTAAATCACCACTCTCATCGAGATATACATTTATTGTCATAAATATAAAAAGGCAGCCCCTAAGAGCGGTGTATTTACAATACACTTATGACACTTATCACGCTTTACTCAGGATTTACCTGCCTATTAATTACAAAGTAAATAAAAAATTATTTGAACTGCAATAAATTTTTATTAAAATTTTTGATATTCACACATTTATAACGTTTCTAAATAATAAATGTTATATTCAAAAATATTAAATTTTTCAATTATTGTGAGAATTTATTTATAGCTACTTATATTTTTACAATAAAATAAAACCTTATATAACGTTATTCTTTTTGGACCACCATGAGCAAGCAAGATCATACTTGCTAAGTGGCTCCCTTCAACACTGTACTATCTATCACCTTTAACAATTTTCTCACCACCCGATTTCAAGGGCGTTATTTATATTATATCCTTTCAATATTTTAATCATGGCTAGCGCTCGTTTGCAAAGAGTGCTGATCTACTTTACTTCGCGTTTATAACACGAAATTATAATGCACGTGCCAAAGAAGCGTGCTAGCATAAGATACTTTTTCAAAACCAATTCCGATTTACCGGAATTGAATATGAATAACAACGCATGGAATATGATGAAAAAAGTAAATAAAACAAACTACAACCGGGAAATTTCTTTTATTTTGCTCATACTATAATTTATTAGTTATATTTATTTCCTAATTGCATGATCCCTTGTTTTTGTTATGAAGAAGGTAATCTTAGCAACAATTTTATGTATTTCCTTGGTATGGGATGGTTATGGATCAGGGCAAACTGATAGTACTAATGTTCCGTTAAGCATTGGACTAAAAGCTCACTATGGTTTTGTAATTATACATTCACAACATCTGAGACCTATACAAGACTCCTATCCCTTTGGTATCGAAGCAAATATTATGTGGCATTATAACCGAAAAAGATCGTACAATCAATGCTTATGTTTTCCAAGATTAGGTTTATCACTAAGTTACTGGGATTTTGATAATCCTGATGTATTGGGTCATGGATTGAACCTGATGTTTATGGTTGAACCTTTTTTTGGAATGAATGATAAGCTAAGTTTTTCGTTCAGGGCCGGGCTTGGTATTTCTCACGCTTCAATGCCATACCATAGTAAAGACAATCCAAATAACATGTCTTATAGCACATATTTCAATTTTCCCCTGTCGCTTGCAGCAACTTTAAACTTCAGGCTAAACAAAAATGCCCTGATCAACCTTTCTGCAAATTATAATCATATTTCAAATGGTGGAATAAAGGAACCCAACAAGGGTATCAATTATCCTATGATAAGTCTCGGATTTGATTATTACTTAAGGGATGGCGATTTTTCGCCCTACAAAGCCAGGGATTGGAAGCAAAAAACAAAGAAAAGAAATCTATACTATTTTGAACTTTTTTATACAAGTCAACGGTACGACACACTTGGTGTAGATAAAAAATATCCTATAATAGGACTCACATTCAGGTTCAGCAGGCAGGTATCAAGGATCAATGCAATAAATATTGGAGCAGAAGTACTTAACGATTGGCGTTATAAGGAAAAAATGCAGAGGGAAAATAAAAACACCGACCACAGACTTGCAGGATTGATGATAGGAAATGATTTTCTTCTTGGAAAATTTGTATTCTATCAGCAATTTGGTTTATATGTTTATAATCCACATAAAGACGAAACATTTTTTCAACATTACGGATTATTATTCAGGTTCAATAATTGTCTTGCATTCGGTATTGGCTTGAAAGCGCATGGACATGTTGCTGATTTTTTAAATATTAGAGTTGGGTTTATTTTATAATCAAATGAAATTTCAAAACCAATTCCGATTTACCGGAATTGAATATGAATAAAACCATATGAAATGTGGTATAAAAAGAAAATGAAACAAACTACAACCGTGAAGCGGTTGAAAATGTTTAATGTTTAAATATCAAATTAATCTCTGAAAGCTCCTGTCCGATCTGATGAATTCCAGCAAGGATTTTTTCTGTTTGCTGATCTGATGGTTTTTTATGACCCTGAACATATTGAGAAAGTAATGTTGGATTAATTCCTATTTTTTTAGCAAGGAATTTTGAATTTAACACTTTATAATACTGGAAAAATTGTTTAAAATCAATTTCAAATTTTATGTTTTTGTGTGTTATATTAATATCATGGTCCTCAAAATAAAGATTAACAGCCTCATAAGTATTATCTATTAATTCAGGAATTGTCCTGCCGGTTGTAAATATTGGATAATCATCTGAAAATGCAGAAAATCCTGTATCTGTCTTTTCGACGATCATTTTTATTATTTTAGTTGTTGTTTCCATAATAATACTCCTTTATTATATTATCTCAAACCTGCTCTTTTAAGTATACTTTTTTCGAGTCCCTTTCCAACTTCCTGACTTCCATGATTCGGAAAAATCAATATACCGCTTTTTATATCATGTTTCATTTTTACATGAGAACCTTTTTGAGAAACCGGATACCATCCATCCTTAACAATAATTTTATACAGTTCCGAACACTTCATTCAATCCTGGTTCAATATCAATCACAAAGGTAAATAATTATTTACTTTTTTACAAGCTTTTCCGGCGCTCGTTTATAACAAGTGCCGGTTTGCATCGCGTTTAAAACGGGAAATCATTATTTCTTCATTTCAGCAAAATACTTGTAAAAATACGGTATGGTTTCTATCCCATTATAAAACTGTGTTAACGGGTAATTTTCATTGGGAGAATGTATAGCATCCGACTCCAGTCCGAATCCCATCAAAACTGATTTTATTCCCAGAATACTTTCAAATGATGAAATAATGGGTATACTGCCTCCACTGCGAACAGGTACGGGCATTTTACCATATACTTTTTCAAAAGCTTTTTCTGCGGCTTTATATGCAGGAATGTCGATAGGGCAAACATAAGCCTCTCCGCCATGCAATACTTTTACATCAACTTTAACAGATTTGGGAGCTATCTTAATAAAATGGTCTTTGAACATTTTAGCTATTTTCTTATGGTTCTGATTTGGCACAAGTCGGGTAGATATTTTTGCATGGGCATTTGAAGGTAATACCGTTTTTGCTCCCTCTCCGGTATATCCACCCCATATACCGCAAACATCAAGAGAAGGACGGATACCAACTCTTTCAAGAGTGGTGTACCCCTTTTCACCCGACAGTTTATCAACACCAATAGCTTCTTTATATTCTTTCTTACTAAAAGGAGCCATACCCATTTTTTCCCGTTCCTTTTTCTTGGCCTTAAGCACATCGTCATAAAATCCGGGGATAGTTATTTTACCTTCTTCATCAACCAGGCTTGCGATCATCTTGTTAAGCACATTGACAGGATTTGCAACAGCACCTCCAAATAAGCCTGAGTGCAGGTCGCGGTTTGGCCCTGTAACCTCAACCTCCCAATAAGCAAGCCCTCTCAGTCCGGTTGTTATGGAAGGCGTTTTTTCACCCAGCATACTTGTATCGGATACAAGAATAATATCTGCTTTCAGTTTATCTTTATTCTCTTCACAAAATTTCGCCAGGCTCGACGATCCTATTTCTTCCTCACCTTCAATCATAAATTTCACATTGCAGGGAAGCTTATTTTCCTTAACCATGAATTCAAAAGCTTTGGCATGCATAAAAGCCTGACCTTTATCATCGTCAGAGCCCCTGGCCCAGATCTTACTATCCTTAATAACAGGCTCAAAAGGTTCGGTATTCCATTTTTCAACAGGATCAACAGGCATTACATCATAATGACCGTAAACCAAAACAATAGGCGCCTTATCATCAATGATCTTCTCACCATAAACAATAGGATGGCCCTCTGTTTCATGAATTTCTGCTTTGTCGCCACCGGCACTGATAATAGTATTCTTCCAGTATTCAGCAGCTTTATGCATATCCTGCTTATGTTCCTTTTCTGAACTGATTGATGGAATTCGTATTAATTCAAATAATTCCTCTAAAAAACGTTCCCTGTTCTCCTCAATATATTTTTTAATCTGTTCCATACTAATTATAATTTTGATTTATTTTGGAGGGTAAAGGTAAAAAACTTATCTAAGTAGAAGTCATAGCATCTTATTAATTTCTGTATCAATTTGTAAATATTCATATAAACATTTACCTTTGATGTGAAAAAGGAGCACAAAAAATTACATAGCAAACAATGAACAAAACGACTTTTTGCGTCATTTTTACCACTATTAGTTTATTAGCTTTTTTAATTATTGATGATGTTCACAGTCAGAATAAATCCGATAATAACTATTCTATTGAAGATGATACAACAAAGCAGGAATACAAACAACTTATAGAGCAAAGAATTTCCCAAGCAGTTTCAAAGTCAGATGATAATACACGCGCCGACCCTTACTGGGATGTCAATGATGATGTTACCGCTGAGGATCTTGTAAGAAAACTTGTTGGTATTGGTGTGGTATGGAGCAATCCCACCCTTGACCCTGAAGACAAACATGCTGCCGGAACATTCTGGGGTCCAACCAGTATCGGCTTTAATAATGGTGTTGTTCTAACGTCAGGACGTGCAGGGGACGGTGGTGGCCAAATTGGAGCAAACTCCCGTCCCAACCAATGCGGTGTTTCTGTTGATAACGGTGGTCCTGATAACGATCCTGATCTTGATAAGCTGCTGCAGGGAGGACAAAGCTCACGGAATGTTTGCAGGTTGGAATTCGATTTCATTCCCCAGTCGGCTAAAGTTGAATTCAATTACGTATTTGCATCTGAGGAATACAGTCAATGGGTAAACTCTTCGTATAATGATGTTTTTGGTTTTTTTATTTCAGGTCCCAATCCCAATGATCCTGATAATCCCTACGACGGAAAAAACATTGCTATAATACCCTTTACAAATCCACCCGTACCAGTTTCAATAAATAATGTAAATAACGGGCAAAGGAACTGTCCGAACAAGCCCAGCGGTCCTTGCGAAAACTGCGACTATTTTGTACATATAGATCATGATACAATTCAATATAATGGCCGGACAACAGTGCTGACGGCAAGATCAAAAGTTGTTCCCTGTTCAAGTTATCACATAAAGCTGGCAGTTGCCGATGCATCTGATAAATTGTGGGATTCGGGAGTATTTCTGGAAGCCAATAGCTTTTCAAGTATAGGTGTGGATACTTCCCTTTCATATTCATCCGATCATATTGATTCAATAGCTGTTGAAGACTGTAACAATGCCACTATCAGGTTTGCTCTTGAGCTTCCTGCCGATCATGATTTTATTCTTCCTATAGAAATCCTTGGCACAGCACAAAATGGTGTCGATTACGACACTATCCCCGATACATTGATCATTAAGGAAAACTTCAGATATACTGATCTGGAAATTATTCCTTTTGATGAAGGAGATGATAGCGAAATTTTTGAAACTGTTAAAATAGTCTACAATACAGCCTTCTGTAATGAGGTGCTTGATACAGTTACAATCGAAATATGGGATCCCCGCGATTTTGTCATGATGCCAAGAGATGACACTTCAATGTATTGTGGTGATACTGTCAGGCTTTATACTTTGGCTGATGGTTTCCCGCCTTTTTACCATATATGGAGCACGGGTGACACACTAATGGAAATACCCGGTAAAGAATCTGCCTCTGTTTGTGTTTCACCCGATACTTCAACAACATATTGGGTAAAGGTGTGGGACGAATGTCAACACGATACAATTATTGACAGCATTTTTGTTGAGGTAATAGGTCCTGATGCACAAACAAGCGGAGATACTGCAATTTGTCAAAACGATTCCGCCACACTGATAGCATATGGTGGAACTTCATTTTTATGGGAAACGGGCGACACAACTCAGACTATTAAAGTTTCTCCACCCGAAACCACAACTTACGGGGTTACTGTTTTTGATGATTGCGGTTTACAGGATACAACTTCTGTAACTGTTTTTGTTGACGAGCCCATGGCTTACGCAGGTGAAGATGTAACAATATGTATAGGTGATGAAACAACACTGGAAGCTTCGGGAGGTATTGAATATTTGTGGAGCACAGGCGAAACGACACAATCCATTACTGTTAGCCCCGACACCACTACATACTATATTGTATGGGTTACCGATATTTGCGATAATACACTAAGCGATACCGTTTGTGTATTTGTTAATGATGATATCACAGCCGATGCAGGACCCGATCAAACCATCTGTTATGGCGAAACGGCTGTTTTAACAGCCTCAGGTGGAGTTGAATATGAATGGAGCACAGGAGATACAACAGCAACTATTGAGGTTACACCTGCAACCACTACAATATATTCCGTTATTGTTACAGACGGATGTTCTGATGAAGATTCTGCTACTGTATTTGTGAATCCACTTCCGGATGTTCAGGCAACAGCCCAGGATGAATTCATCTGCTATGGAGATTCTGTACAATTAAATGCATCGGGTGCAGATGAATTTATTTGGACATCATCACCGGGAGACCCTTCATTATCAGGTCAGGAAAACAATCCTAACCCCATAGTAACACCATTAGTAAATACTACATATTATCTTCAGGGAACAGACACACCTACGGACTGCAAGAACTACGATACTTTAGTGATAGAAGTAAAATATCAATTGTCATCAGCTTTTAATTGTTCTCAGTTCTCCGCTTGTGAAGGAGAGGATATTATCATACAGTATTCCGGTAATGCAACTTATGGTGCTACATATAATTGGAACTATGACGGTGGGGTTGTCACAGGAAGTGGTCAGGGGCCAATTACCGTATACTGGGAAACACTCGGAGAAAAAACAGTTTCGCTTGTGGTGACTGAAGATGGTTGTGAAAGCGATTCAACAATTAAAACAATTACAATTAATCCTACTCCTGTTGTTGATATAGCTGTAGAACAACAGGATGGCTGTGTGCCTTTTACTGTACAGTTTATTAATAATTCAACCAACCTTATTCCCGGGGCAACTTACAGATGGAACTTCGGAACAGGCGACATATCGAACGAAGAAAATCCGGTTTATACTTATAATGATATTGGAACCTACTCTGTTAGCCTGACAGTGAGGAATGATGATTGTGAAAGTCAGAAAACATTCCTTGGATTTATCAATGTCAACCCGGTACCTGACGCTGATTTCTCAGCCTCCCCCACCCTTACATCCATTGAAAATCCAACTATAGAATTTGACGATGAGTCGGTTGGTGATCCTGTTGAATGGCTCTGGGATCTGGGCGATGGTACAATCATAACTGATCAGCAGTTTTCACATGCTTATGGAGATACCGGCACATATGTTATTAAACTTATCATTCATAATGTATTCGGTTGTGCTGATTCCACTTTCAAACAGGTTGTAATAAAACCACATCCGAGAATTTACGCTCCCAATGCCTTCGCACCAAAGAGCACAGTAGGTAATGAGCGCTTCAGACCTGTCGGAGTAGGTATTGAACAATTTAAAATGACTATCTATACAAGATGGGGACAAAAAATATTTGAGACCTCAAATATGACCGAAGGATGGGATGGTATGATAGATGGAGATCTTGCTCCTGCGGGAACTTATGTTTACTATATTGCCTATACTAATAATTTGAACCAGAATGAAGAAATTTCAGGAACAGTAGTCCTGATAAGATAAAAACTGATAATTACACATTCTGTCAAAAATCTTACCTTTGCCCATTAATTTTCAAAAGAAAGAATATGAGTAAGATCAGAGTTGCAATTAATGGTTTTGGAAGAATTGGAAGGATCACATTCCGCAGGCTTATACTGAATAAGAATATTGAAGTGGTCGCTGTAAATGATATCACTAATGCCTCAACATTAGCTCATTTATTAAAATATGATTCCATTCACGGGCGCTTCCCCGGTGAAGTTAAAGTTGAAAACGGACACATCATAGCTGACGGGCATAAAATGAGGGTTTATTCTATCAAGCGTCCTGATAAACTTCCATGGAAAGAATTAAATATTGATGTTGTAATCGAATCAACAGGAAATTTTGTTACCCGCAGTGAAGCAATAAAACATGTTACAAAATCAGGTTCTAAAAAAGTGATAATCTCTGCCCCTGCCAAAGGGCAATCAAAAAATGTAAAATATGTAGCACTTGGTGTCAATGATCATATCATTGATAAAAATGACATCATTATTTCAAATTCCTCATGCACAACTAACAATGTTGCACCTCTTATTATGATACTTGATGAATTATGGGGAATTGAGAAAGGTTTTATAACAACGGTACATTCATATACAAAAGATCAAAACCTGCTTGATGCACCTCACAATGATCTGCGCAGAGCGAGAGCAGCGGCCTATTCAATCGTACCCACAACAACCGGTGCGGCAAAAGCATCTACAAAAATATTTCCACATCTTAAAAACAACCTTGGTGGCGCCGGAATACGCGTTCCTGTTGCGGATGCTTCTCTAACTGATCTGACCTGCACTTTAAAGAAATGTACAAGCATAGAAGAAATCAATAATGCATTTAAGAAAGCTGCCGAAGGCAGGTTAAAAGGAATACTCGAATATACTGAAGATCCGGTTGTTTCGGTTGATATAATCGGTAATACTCATTCTGCTATTTTCGATGCGAAGCTTACTGCCGTGCTTGGCGACCGCAAGAAGCTTGTAAAAGTGGTTGCCTGGTATGATAATGAAATGGGCTATGCACAGCGTCTGGTAGAGTTGATAGAGAAGTTTGTAATTACTCAGTGAGCCGCTCACTCAGAGTGAGCGGCTCACTTTTATCGAAAGTGGTAATTCCATAATGCTTTCTTTTTTCGCTAAAATGCTTATCTTTATTCTCTATAATCAATATTCATTACAACCTATGAAAAATAAATCATATCAGTTAACAGCAATTATTCTTGCATTATTTGTTATTATCAGCATTTCCTGCAGAAAAAGCAGCATGGATGATCATGATAATAATTACCTGAGATTACTTGGTGCACAACCAATAAAATAGAATATATATCAGGTTGAAAAGTATAGCTGGAATTCTAATAATATTTCAATTCCAATTTCTCACCATCAAACACAGCATAGGAGAAATGCGTAATCCAATCGCCAAGTATGCATAATTCGCTTCCATTTCTGATATCTTTTAAAAGGGGCTTATGCCGGTGTCCGAAAATGAAATAATTTATATCAGGGTTTTCTTTCAGTATAGCTTGGGCATATTGGTACAGCATTTCTTTTTCCGGAGCTATACCGTTCTCTTTCTTGCCTTCCTTTATTATATTAGCTATCCGGCTTCTTTTGGAGAAGAACAATCCCATTCTGGCACCTATATCAGGATGTAACCACTTGAATAACCATTGATTAAGTTTAAATTCAAACACTTTTTTAAGAAATTTATATCCCATATCTCCCGGACCAAGCCCGTCTCCGTGTGCCATGTAAAACTTTTTACCGGAGAATATTTTTATCTCAGGTTTGCGATGAAGAATAACATTAAGTTCCTTTTCCAAATAATTAAAAGCCCATACATCATGGTTTCCTCTGAATAAATGAACAGGTATTCCTGAATCGGTTATATCTGCAATTTTGCCAAATAATCTTACATATCCTTTGGGAATTACAGTTTTATATTCAAACCAGAAATCGAAAAGATCTCCCATCAGGTAAATTTCCTCTGCCTCATCTTTTATTCCATTCAACCAGTTAACCAGCTTTTTCTCCCTGGAAAGACTATTCTCATAATCGGGTATCCC
>CAZJYD010000001.1:4646-98195 GCA_964550205.1 uncultured Bacteroidales bacterium | reverse complement strand
ATCGATAATCAAATTATAGCTAACGATCTTCCGGAAGTAAATAAAACTTTTCTTAATTATTCAAAATTCCTCAAAATCCTTACTCTGTCCTAATTTTCTTTTGTATTCTTATGATACAATTCCACAAACACAATCCTTTGCTCTTTTTCAAACCAAGCGTAAACGAGCCGCAGGCCGGAATTCACGCCTTTGCCTTTCAGGCTCTTGCAAGCGATCTTTTTAACTTTGATCACGCAGGTTTTAAGGCCAAGCCCGTCAATGCGAAAACTAAAGGGCGGGTTTTCTTCCGGTTCATCACGCAGGACTTTGGTAAGGACCTCAAGGTCTTCATTTAAAGAGCGATATTTTTTCAACAGCTTTTTCAGGTCCTTTTCGAATTCCGGCAGCCTTTCAAAAATTATCTTATTCATCTTCATCGTATTCCCTTACTGAGTAAGGCGGCTTCCTGTAAAAAACAAGCTCGTAGTCAATAATCTCGTTTTCATCCGTTGCCCTCCAGGGCTTGTCTTCATGTGAATAATAGCTGATCTTTTTGGCCGTCCAATCTGAAAATTGATCAATCACCTTATCAATAACTTCCTTTTCGGCAGCACTGAATGTTTTTAAATCTGCGGCTTTCAATGCTAAATATCTTATCTGCGGATATCCATGATACTCAGTTTTAAGGCGCTCTATCTCTTTCTTACCAATCATTTCGTCAAGGATACTGTCAAACCGCAGGGGTACTGGTCCGTATGGAAGCTTGCAGTACCTTGCACCTGTTAAATGTTCTTCATATATCTCATAATAATTAAAATCAGAAAAATACAGGAGCTTGTATAAAACCGTTTCACCAACATTGGGCTTACCCCCACAGCGCTCGATAATGTATAGTAAAACGTTTTTGAACTTTTCTTTCCTAAGTTTGGGAACAGATATGCGCATTTCCTGTTTAGAGGATTCGTTATTATCTATAATATTGCTCTGTTTTTCTGTTTTGTAATTTTTAGCTAAAAATTTATCCAGGGAAAATCCAAGTATCTCGGATAACTTCATCAATTCAGTAACCGATAAATTGCGTTTGCCAGATTCTATCTGAGCAACCGAAGACCTTGGCTTATCAATAAACTTCGCCAGATCTTCCTGTGAAAAGCCTTTTTGTTTGCGCAAATGAGCTATCCTGATCCCTATTTGGCTGCTGGTTATTTGTGCTTTCATATAGTTGTGATTCTTTACAAATATAGAAAATGTTACAAAATAAAACAAATTAATGTAGTAAAATCAAACAAGATGATTCTAAGGGATTATTATAGTTGTTTATTTTAGGAGTTAATTAACTATTATGTTATACCAAATGCTACATTAATCACTAAGAACACTCTCAAGTCTTTCTGCCATAAGCGAATAATCATCGCCTCTGTATACAATAACACCTTCTTTATCTACCAGACAGAAAAAAGGCAGCTTATCAGGTACTTGATATAACGATTTTACAGGAGATGAATATCCTTTCATGTCATTTACATTAATCCAGTCTAGATTGTCAAGGTTAACAGCACCTTCCCACATTTTTCCGTGTATATCCAAAGAAACAGCCAGAACCTCAAATTCATCATCTTTTTTATTGTGATACAGATCAATAAGCTTACGGTTAATTTGTCTTGATTTTGCACTCCATGATGCCCAGAAATATATCAGAACGACTTTGCCTTTTAGTTCATTCAACGAAACAGTATTTCCGTTAATATCATTCATTGAAAAGTCAGGAGCTTTATTCCCGGGCTTAAGCTTTTCAAGCGATTTTTCATTTTGCCTTATCTCTCTTTGAATTTTTATTATTCTATCATGATGATCAATAGTGTGTTTGTTTCCCGGATAATTGGTCATTAAAGCACTATCTAACTTGAGGAAATAATCGAGATCTTCTTTTTCATCAAAGAGCTTTTTTCTGCCGAAACCCTGGTTCAATACTAAAAGAGAAGCCAATGTGCCAGGATTATTATCAATGAAATTCCGTACATAATTTTGCTGATCCTGAAAAATACTATCGAAATACCGGTCGAATTGTGCCCTGATCATCTCAAACTCCGGATCACTCCTGTATTGCTTCATTACATCAACCAATGAATCCACAATTCTTTCATTCTTTCTCGTATGTATAATATAATCCTTCAGCAATACCGATTCTTTCGAACCACTAACATCATACTTAAATGATATCGTATTGTAATCTCCGGCAATCCTAACTGTATCATTTTTATTTAATATCAAAGGAATACGATTATCCTCATCTAAAACCAGTAAATAAAAACCAGCTTCTTCAGGATAAGCCTCAATTGAAAATCCTCCTTTTCTATTTGGTCTTACAGAATCGATATCATGAATATCCCTTATATCAAGTTCCTTAAGGTATATTTTGCCTTCCGGTAAATTATAAATTCTGCCACATACAATACTTCTGTTATCATTATTCCTGTCACTGCATGCAAAGAAAATAATAAGTATTAATAAAAGAAGCAAAATAGGTTTAATGGTTCTCATAAAACATTAAGTTTTTATTGTTGTTAATCAGTATTTTTAAGATATTGATTAATTTTAGTGCAAAGTTATGGTTAATAAAATACGATCGATATTTTTTAATCCTGATCTTTTATTTATACCTTTTGAATTGATTTTACCGGTTTAACCATGAAAATAATTTTCGTATTTATATGGTTTTTGGTGCTGTTTTTTTTCATCATAACGAATGTGTCATCACAAAAATTTCTGTTGCTCGACAAAACCGGTAGCCTCAAAAACATCAAATATTTCAGTGGAGACTTGATAAATCTTTCCGCATATGATAATTCTCTGAAACTAGAAGGAAAAATATCAGGCTTTACCGATTCTACTGTATTCATTAATGGTGAATCAGAAATTCCAATAAAAAATATTTCCTGCATTCAGAGAGAACGTTTCATGATTCGCAAAATCACTAAAACATTGTATGTTTTTGGTGCAGCTTATTTTGTATTAACAGGATTTAACCGTCTGATAAATAAAGATTATCCTGTTTACGACAAACAATCTATTATGATTAGCGGAGGTATAGTAATTGCCGGATACCTTATGCATTTATTAATATTTAAAAAGTATAAGATCAATGGCAAATGGAAATTAACAATACTTGATCTGTCGACTTAATTAAAATATTTTTTCCGAAAGTAATTCCTCTGTTATAATGGTCATTTTTGGTTCCACTATTGAAGCTGCATCAACAACATCTTTATGAGATATTTCAACAATTTTACCTTCAACTCCGAGGTCAGTAATAACCGATATTGCAAAACATTTAATCCTCCGCTTGCATTGGATATTATCAGTAATTTCACACCCAATGTCTTCATCACTTTCACAGGAAAGGTAACCTCATCCATGCTATGCCCTTCATAGTAATGTAATCTGCCCTGCATTATAATTACCGGGTTATCAGAAATATTCCCAAAAAATAATCTGCCCTCATGGCTTTCAACATTTGAGGTCTGAAAATTAGGTATATCCCTGTATGGTATAATAGCACCATACTTAATCTTCTGCACTAATCCACCCAAACCTGTTCCGAGAATAATACCAACGCGGGGTTTAATCCTGCTTTGTTTCTGAAGAAATGCTGCGGTTTCTTTTATTTTTTTCAACATAATCAATTACCAGTTTATCAAATGATTCTTTGCTACTATGAAATTTTACTTCCATCGGAATATAGTAAACAGGGTATTCTTTCATATAATTTATCAGATTAGTCTTAATCAACCGCATTGCATCTTTCTCTGTGGTTATAATAATTTTATTGGTGGAGAAAATATCATCAAAAGTTTTAATTATTTTATTAATATCTTTTTCTGAATATTTGTGATGATCATTAAATTCCAGAACAACCAGCTCCGAACACATTGTTTTCAGGTGTTCCTGAAGAGGATATGAGTTTGCCACCCCACTGAACATAAGAATAGAATCATATTTTTTACAGGGTTGTTTTACTGTTATCCCCGGAACAATAACAGGGTTATTATAGGATATATAAGAATAAAATAGCTTTTGATTTTTCCTTAGCTTAATTGTATCATTAAGATATCTTCGTGTGAGAGGTGAAAATACAGGAGGTATTTTTGATACTATAATAATATCTGCCCGTTTTGCTCCGCAACGAAATTCACGTAGCGTACCGGTTGGAAATATATAATCATTCCTGTAAAGATTATGATAATCAGTTAATAAAATTGATAAGCCTGGTTTTACATAGCGGTGCTGATACGCATCATCTAAAATAATTACATCAAGATCAGGATTAGTGTTGTTTAATATTTTAATTCCTCTTGTTCTTTTTTCATCAACAGCAACCTCAATATTCTCAAATTTCTTCTTAAACTGTAATGGTTCATCCCCAACAGTTTCACAGGTTGCATTTTTATTGGCTTTTATGAATCCTTTGGTTTTTCTTCTATAGCCTCTGCTCAAAACTGCAGGTTTAATATTTTTATTCTTGAAAAGCCGCACAAGATATTCAACCTGTGGGGTTTTACCTGCCCCGCCCATTGATAAGTTTCCCACTACTATTACAGGTATTTTAAATTTTTCCGAAGAAATAATATTCCACTCGAACAGCTTGTTTCTCAAGAACATAACTATTCCATACAAGAGAGCAAAAGGATAAAGTAAAATTCTAAACACATTCACAGCTTAAAATTAAGAAGAATTTTATACAATGCAAAAGCATGTAAATATTATTTGTGGATTAGTGCGAAATTTAACCAGTGTTACATCGTTAGATAAACAAAATATTCATCATCAATTTCATGAAAATAAAAAAAATAACAAACGAAATAGAATCATTAGCACCTCTTTCTATACAGGAATCCTATGATAATTCCGGATTGATTGTGGGAGATCCTGAAAGTGATGTACAAAAGGCATTAATATGTTTTGATGTAACGGAAGAAGTTATTGAAGAGGCTATACAAAATAATTGCAAACTTGTTATATCGCATCATCCCCTGATATTTGCAGGCCTTAAGAAAATTACATATAAAAATCATACCGAAAGAGTATTGATACAGGCAATAAAAAATGATATAGCTATTTATGCTGCGCATACTAATTTGGATAATGTGGAAAAAGGTGTAAACTATCAGCTAAGCAATATGCTGGGATTAAAAAACTTATCAGTCCTCAAACCACGTAAGGGATTGTTAAGAAAGCTCGTCACTTTTTGTCCTCAAAAAGAAGCTGAAAAAGTCAGACAGGCTATGTTTAAGGCAGGGGCAGGACATATAGGTAATTATGATAACTGCAGTTATAACGTTGAAGGATTCGGCTCTTTCAGGGCAGGTGAGGGATCTGATCCTTATACAGGTGAAATAGGAAAACTTCATTATGAGAATGAAGTAAGAATTGAAACTATTTATCCCACGTATAAAGAAGATGAAATAATACAAAGCATGAAACAGGTGCATCCATATGAAGAAGTAGCTTATGATATCTATCCTCTCGAGAATGAGTTTGAAAAAGCAGGAGCAGGAATGATCGGCGAGTTGACTGAACCGATGGATGAGATTGATTTCTTAAAGCTGTTAAAAAAAAGCCTGGATTCGGGTTGTATAAAGCACTCCAAATTGCTCAACAAATCCGTTAAGAGAATAGCTGTTTGCGGAGGTTCGGGAAGCTTCTTAATTACCGATGCAATAAATGCCAAAGCTGATGTTTTTGTTACTGCCGATATCAAATATCATGATTTCTTCAATGCAGATAACAAAATACTTCTTGTTGATGCCGGACATTATGAAACCGAGCAATTTTCCAAAGAATTGATCCATTATGTTCTAAAGCGAAAATTTAGTACCTTTGCATTCCTTATTTCAAAAGTAAATACTAATCCAATTAATTATTTATAAAACTCTGAACTAAATATGGCAAAAGTTAAAGAAACAAAAACAAAATCAACAAAGAGCACTAAGAGAGAAAAGACAAAAAGTAAGCAAGCCAAAAAAACTAAAGATATAAAAGCTGTTAACAATAAGGAAAATGGAGAAATAAGCGTTGAAAAGAAACTAATTGCTCTTTATAATTTACAACAAATCGATTCACAGGTCGATCGTATACATATTGTAAGAGGTGAGCTCCCGCTTGAAGTTCAGGACCTTGAAGATGAAATCGCCGGCCTTGATACACGAATAGAAAATTATAAAACAGAAACAGAAAACCTTAAAAAACAAATTTCCAACAAAGAAAACGCAATTGAGGAAAGTCAGGCTTTGATCAAACGGTATGAAGACCAGCAAATGAATGTTCGAAATAACAGGGAATATGATTCTTTAAGCAAGGAAATTGAGTTTCAGACACTTGAGATCCAACTGTCTGAAAAACGGATAAATGAGTTTGCCGAAAAAATGGAAAATCTGAAAGAAGAGATAAAACAATCCCAGAAGGATTTCAAAGAAAGAAAAAAAGACCTTGAAGTAAAGAAAAAAGAACTTAAGGAAATAGTAACAGAAACCGAGAAGGAAGAAAAAGAACTAATAAAAAGAAGTGAAAAGAATCAGCAATTCATTGAAGACAGGTTGCTTGCTGCATATAAAAGAATCAGAAAAAACGCCCGCAACGGATTAGCAGTGGTGCAAATTGAAAGGGATGCCTGCGGAGGCTGTTTTAACAAAATCCCCCCTCAGCATCAACTTGATATACGAATGCACAAAAAAATAATTGTATGTGAATATTGTGGCAGAATACTGATCGACGATCAAATTGCAGAAGCCGTAACCGCTTAGTGTCTGTTTAAAAGATCAATTCAAAAAAACTTCTACTTTAATAACTTCACCGGAGATTTAACAACTTTTTGTTACTTAAATTTCACTAACCACTGCCGTATTTTTAGTTTTTATATAATTTTGACATAACATTTCAGGCATGATTAAATATATTTTATTTCTATTATTAATTATTCCGGTAAGTGCTCTCTCCCAGTTCAATTTCAATGAAAATTGTCGTGAAGCATATGTTGCTATTATTTCTCTGGACTTTGATAAAGGAAAAGAGCTTATCAATAATGAAAAATCCCGGAATCCCGATAATCTGATACCATTATATCTTGATAATTATATTGATTTCCTAACTCTTATCATCGGAGAAAATGAAAATGAATTTGATAACCGGAGATCCAACGTAAGTCATAGAATAAATTTGTTGGAAGAAGGAAATAAAAACTCGCCATATTATAATTATTGTCTTGCAAATACTTATCTGCAGTGGGCTTTTGTAAGGATAAAATTCAAGGAATACATCAAGGCATTTTTTGAGATCAGGAGAGCATATTTATTATTGGAAGAGAACAAAGAAAAATTTCCCGGTTTTATTCCCAATAATATCGGACTTGGAATACTTCATACTATTATTGGAACTATACCTGATGAATACAAATGGTTTACAAATATCATTGGCATGAAGGGCTCAGTTAATCAAGGAAATAATGAGCTAATGCTTGTAATGGATTCTGCCAAAGCAAACGATAAATATAATTATTTGCTTCCCGAATGCGCCTTCTACCTCACGTTTATTAATTTGAATATAAGCAGTGATGAATCAAAATCGCTTGAATTAAAAAGTTACCTTGACAGCCTTGAAATGGAGAATCCGCTGTTAACATTCGCAAGGGTAAGTATTTTATTAAGAACAGGTAATAACGATAAAGCCATTGAATTATTAACAAGCCGTAAAGAATACAAAAATAAATATCCTTTGTATCACCTCGATTACCTAACAGGACTGGCTAAATTGAACAGGCTTGATGATGATGCCTATAAATATTTCTTTAATTACCTGATGTATTTTAAAGGACGAAATTATAAAGCTGCTGCATGCCAGAAGCTGGCATGGTATTATTTGATTCATGGTGACACGGGAAAATACAAGGAATATTTGGCCAGATCATTAAGCTATGATGAGGGCATTGTGGATGAAGATAAGCAGGCTCATTTAGAAGCAGAAAAAAACAGACTGCAGAATATTCAATTGCTTAAAGCAAGATTACTATTCGACGGAGGCTATTATGAAAAGGCATTAGATGTATTGTTCAACAAAGCATCAAAGAATTCATTAAGAGATGATATCGACAGTGTTGAATATAATTATCGTTTTGGTCGTATTTATGATGAAATTGACAAAGATACCCTTGCACTGAAATACTATGAAATAACAATAAATACAGGTAATAATCTGGATGAATATTACGCAGGTAATGCTGCATTGCTTTCAGGTAGAATTTATGAAAAACAGAGTGCTCTTGATAATGCCCAAAAATACTATAACATATGCCTTGATCTTGATTTCAAGGAATATAGAAAAAGTATTAAATATAAAGCTAAAGGCGGATTAAGTAGAGTAACTGATCAATAATTTATCCCGGCTAAAAACGGTACCCAAAAGTCAGCATAAAATTATGGTTTTCTTCATGGAGTAATGTTGGGTTTACTTTTACATCATCAAGCCCATATAAGTAGTAATCCTCCTCCGAAACCTTATAAACCCAGGCAAGATCAATAAAATAGCTATTCTGCCTGTAACCTAATCCTGCCGAATAAAATTTGCGCACCCCATCGTTCAGATCATCTTTATAAGGGCTTCCGTAAAGTGCAAATCCACCTCTCAAGCTGAAATTGGAAAGACGCCACTCCGTACCAAGTTTAATATTATGAGCAGCAGTATATTTCTTTTCTATATTTTCATTGTCCGTAATAAAGTCATAATCGGCAGCACTCAGTTTTGCGGTTGAATAATTAATATATTCATATTCGGCACTTATCAATCCTGATTTTCCGATAATAAATCCGATACTTCCTAAAGCCTTCATAGGTGTTCTCAGGTCATATTCGTAACTTCCCAATGGGGAAGGATCATCGAATTCTCTGTTTCCCTCTGTGTCTTTTGGTAAATCAAACTTTGAATAAAAGATATTGCTCCATTCATCAGTTATATTCATAAACCATGTAGGGGTGTGAACAGCACCTCCTATTCTTAGCCAATTTGTGGGTCTGACGATAAATCCAAATTTCAGATTAATACCGGTTCCTTTTGTATCAAGTTCTTCTCTTAGCCTGAATTCCCTAAAACTTCCATCAACAATTGTTGAATCATTCATGTTTGTTTCGGTATATTTTGAGCTCATTGAATATCTTATCATAGGAAATCCTATAGATCCACCGATATATAGAAAATCATTATAATTTGCACCGAAAGCCATCATTATTTCACTCATCGATCCCCATTCATCTATAACTTTTCTCTGGTTAATTGCACCCGCTGGTGCAGTACTTTTATATTGTGAATAATTACCGGGTATAGTATCTATCAACCATGTGTTCCAGGCTGGGTTAAGATCAAAAGCAAAATCTCCGTATTCATCATCAGCAATAACATAATATTCTTTACCATTTGCCAACGCTGCCAACACATCAGTATAACTGTTTTCATTATTAACCCCATCAATAATAATATTTTTATTGAAGTTGTTAAGCCTGTTAAGTCCAACACCAAACTGTATATACTTCCATTTGTTATTATTTCTGCGCCCTGTTAAATCCTGGGCCAGTACAACACCAAAATTTGAAATATTGAAATTATCATCGGTATCATCCATTTTATGGTTATTATATTTATATGTTGCTTCTATATTTGAAAAATACAAGGAGGGTGTAATTGTAAATTCCGAGCTTTTATATAATGCAATCCCTGCCGGGTTTGTGCTTAGCACAGAAAAATCAGCACCCAATGCACCAAAGGCTCCGCCCATGCTCATACTTCGTGCAGTACCGTATAGATTAGTTTGTGAGTATCTTAGTGCATCAACCTCATTTTGTGCATTGGATGCTATAGCCATTCCTAACAAAGCTAAAACTGCAAATAACCTTTTCATATTTAAACTGTTTAATAATTATTATATCAGATTATCTTCTTCCCCTGCTACTTGATGATGACCTGCTGCTACTTGATGATGATCTGCTGCTGCTGCTTGAGCTACTCGATCTTGATCTTGAAGGAGATGAATAGCTCCTGCTGCTCGATCTTGAAGGAGCGCTATAACTCCTGCTACTGCTCGATTTAGATGGACTTGAGTAGCTTCGGCTGCTCGAACGCGAAGGTTTACTATAAGACCTGCTACTTGACCTTGAAGGCGCAGTATACTTCTGTGTATTAGATCTTTTAGGTGTATATGATCTACTTGACCTTGTATTCGATCTGTTGTTATAATCGCTTCTGCTGGGTTTATTATAAACCCTTGAATTTGCAGACTTTGGAACAGTATATTCCTTGCTTGACCTTGCACTTCTTTGATCCGGAGTTCTGTATGTTTTAGGCTTATTGTATACTTTTGTTTTAACCTCGCTTCTGGTAGGTTTCTCATACTTGTATACATCCTCTGATCTTGTTTCTTTTTGTGCGATCTTATCTCCGGATACCTGTTTTGTTCTTTCACCGGTTTGTATAGATGATCTTTCCGTAACCTGATTTGATCTTACATCACTCCTTTCGCTTCTTGCAGAAGTTACATCAGTTCTTTTACTGGTTTCGGAAAACTGTGTACTTCGGCTTGCCTTTGCAGGTTGTTCTGTTCTTGTAATATTTCTTGATCTATCAGAACCACCGACAGAACGGGCTGAAGTACCGGAAGCAATGGCCTTTTCATACATCTCGCCAAAGCTTTTATCACTGCCACCTCCGGAAACATATCCATTTGTTGCACCTCCTCTGGATGGCCTGTGACCATAATAGTATGAATAGTTATCATAACTGTTGTAATAATGAGGATAATAATCATAATAACCACCGTAGTAGCCATCCCAGTAACCATGCCAATAACCACTCCAGTAGGCATTGCGATATCCGTAAGGATAACCCCATGAGTAATATGGATAGCCAAACCCATAACTGGCCCACAGCCATGAATAACCACCCCACTGATATCCGTAACCAGGTCTGTTATAGTAATATGGATCACCATAATAATATGGCCAATACCAGTCGTAAGTTACATAAAGACTAGTACCCCAGTAATAAGGATCATAAGTATACCAATACATATTAGTGTAATAATTATGATAATATCCGTAATCAGAATATGGATAATGGAATCTTCTTATCCTTGAAGTATAGTAATAATCGTAATAATCATCATATTCATAATCATCATAATAATAGTTATTGGTCTCATATGTTGTTCCTTCCGGAGTTGTTACAACTTCCGATTCGGAGTATTTAAGTCTTTGGTCAGAAGTATCACCCTCAACAACATAATCTTCGGTACCCTCTTCCGATTTATATTCTTTATATTCATATGATTCAGAGGTGTATACCGGATCAGAAACATAGCCACTTTCCTCTGGCTCACTTGATTGTTTCACAGTCTTGGTTTCAGTTGCATAATATACATCATCATCAGGCGTTGTTGCATAATATGATGTTGAACAAGCTGAAAGCAAGAACATACCTGAAATTAATATTGCAAATAAAGTTTTCATTTTAATTACCTCCTTGTAAAATATTTTATTCATGATTTCTAATTCCTTTTATTAATTTTGTTGCCATTAATTCAACTTAAAAAAAAGCAAATACTATACCAAACAAAATTATGGCCAAAAACTTTCCAAAAAGAAAAGAAAATTACGCCCAATGGTATAACGAGCTGGTAATCAAGGCTGATCTTGCTGAATATTCCGCTGTTAGAGGGTGTATGGTAATTAAACCATACGGATATGCTATATGGGAAAAAATGCAAAGCTCGCTGGATAAAATGTTTAAAGACACAGGACATCAAAATGTCTATTTTCCACTTTTTATACCTAAGTCTTATTTCAGTCGCGAAGCTTCTCATGTCAAAGGTTTTGCAAAAGAATGTGCTGTTGTAACCCATTACCGGCTTAAAAATTCTCCTTCCGGTGATGGTATCATCGTTGACGATGATGCAAAGTTAGAAGAAGAATTGATAATCAGGCCTACTTCGGAAACAATTATCTGGGATACTTACAAAAACTGGATACAATCATACCGCGACCTTCCCCTATTATTAAATCAGTGGGTTAATGTTGTACGCTGGGAAATGCGTACAAGACTTTTTCTGCGTACAACAGAATTTTTATGGCAGGAAGGGCATACTGCCCATGCTACAAAATCAGAAGCTGTAGAAGAAACTTTTAAAATACTTGATGTTTATACTTATTTCGCTGAAAATAAAATGGCATTACCTGTATTGCAAGGTGTTAAGTCGCCCAATGAGCGTTTCGCCGGTGCTGTTGAAACATACTGCATTGAGGCATTAATGCAGGATGGTAAAGCACTTCAGTCGGGAACATCTCATTTTCTTGGACAGAATTTTGCCAAGGCATTTGATGTAAAATTCCTTACAAAAAAAAACAAACTTGAATATGTATGGGCTACTTCATGGGGTGTAAGCACCCGTCTTATGGGTGCACTCATTATGGCACATTCCGATGATCAGGGCCTTGTTTTACCTCCTGAGCTCGCTCCAATTCAAGTTGTTATAGTTCCTATTTACAAAAAGCCCGAACAGTTAAGCCAAATAACAGAAAAAGCAATCTATATAAAAAATGCACTCCAGGAAAAGGGAATATCAGTGAAATACGATGATCGTGATACACATAAACCGGGATGGAAATTTTCGGAATATGAATTTAAAGGAGTGCCGGTTAGGCTGGCAATAGGACCAAGAGACCTGGAAAACGATACCATCGAAGTAGCACGAAGAGATACACTGGAAAAAGAAATACTGAATATAACAGATATTGATAATAAAATAGTTAACCTGCTTAAGATAATACAATCTAATCTTTATCAGAAAGCACTGGCATTTAGAGAAAAAAACACATTTGTTGTTGACACTTGGAATGAATTTGTTGAACAAACAGAAAAAGGTGGATTTATTTTGGCTCACTGGGACGGAACAGAAGAAACCGAACTGAAAATAAAAGAAGAAACCAAGGCTACAATACGTACTATCCCCATAAACGGCAAAACAGAAGAAGGCAAATGTGTATATTCAGGAAAACCCTCAAAACAAAGGGTTGTATTTGCCAGGGCGTACTAGTACCAAGTGATTAAAAGGCCAGCCTTTCCATTAATAAAATGAAAAGCAAAGAGTCTTTTCTTAAGAACCACTAATCAAATAACCTTATCTATCCTTAGAAAATTTTTCCAGTAAAGCTCCTTATTCATATCAGACCAGTGCATTTGTGCTACTTTGTATTGGTAGGTTTGTATTTGGCAAACGACAATCAAGATGAAGATAACTGTAATCAGAAGTTTCCTGAATACTGGTTTTTTAACCGTTTGCAAGCTTATTCCCATTAATATTGCAAACAAAGGGTAATATTCAATATACACTCTTGATGAAAAGCTACCTCCATAATACCATTGATGCCAGCTCGAGAGCATGTAAGTTACAATTATAAAAAACAATAGCCAGTAAATTGCCTGATAAGGATCACGGAGAAATAATTTAAATATACCTATTATTAATACTAAAAATAACACCGGAGTGTAAACAAATAATCCCTTTCTGTAACTGAAAAGAATATCCAAGAAATGAGGCTGAAAAAAAAGAAAGCTTTCTCCCTTATATGAATAAACAAAGAAATCACCCGTACCTATTTTATAAATAATAGCCTGAAATGATATAATTATTAAAAAAGACATAACAGATAAAAAAAGTGTTAAGGGATGCTTGAATATTTTTCCTAATCCTTTTGTAAGGTTATATCTTGTTCCTGCAATAAAAGGGATAGAAAACAATATTATCATATTCACAGGCCTTATTAATACTATCATTCCAAGTGCCAGACTTGTAAGTATAATCCACCTGGATTTAAACTCTGTAAAGTACCTTTTTTGAAACAACAAAAACAAACTAATAAAAAACAATGAATAAATATGAGATTTACCAGGTTCTGAAACAGTATAGTGAAATATGTTGGTAGCAAATACAATAGCTATTAATACAATTGCTTTGTTCAGATCAGATACATTATAGTATTTCAATAATTTATTCAGAACCAGCAAGCTTACCAACAAATAAAAAATGGTACCTATTTGAATAAATATCTGGTAATAATATGAGTAGCCATCGAGTTTCAAGTCCCTGATGTAATTGGCAAAATGTCCCAAACCAAAAAATGGCAATTGTGCCAGGGCTGTTCCGCAATAGTATTTGTTTAAATACCTGCCATTGTGTAGCACACGAAACTCATAATCGAGATTATCAGATAGAGTTGTATCATCTCTCAAAGAATCATAATATTTGTAATTAAGATCATCATATATAAAAACTGCAGGCAAATAAGCATAATATCCGGTGCCATCAGATTTTAGTATGCCTTTCCAAAGACCATCCCCCCAATTATAATTAGAAGAAACCCAGATAACTGCAACACCTATCATTAAAACAGTATAATGTGAAAGCCTTATATTTTTTAAATATTTAATCATTAGTTATTCCATTTTTATCAATTCACCACTTCCAAGTATTTTTGAAAAGACAACCGGAGGGTTGCCATAATAATAGATATTACCCATATATTCAATCGTTGCTCCCAATTCCTTTTTAACCGTAATGTAACAATCGTTCGTACCACGGTTATTAATATACATGTAATCTGTAATTAATTTCCTACAGTTAAATGGTCCGTAATCATTTGCATAAATAAAACATACTCCTGAATAACCACTCATATTTACATCTGCTGTACCTGTATGTAAACTCAAATAAGATGAAATAACTTCAATATCAAGGTTTATCGATCCTGAGCCTGCACGAACATCAAGTATTATGGAATCACTCATGATAGTATTTGTACAATATATATCCCCTGATCCCTGATAATCAATACTGTCAAGACTTTGAACCGAAACATAAACATTTATCTCCTTATCATAACTTCTTACCCAGTTGCATCTGTTCTCATTTCTTATGTATAGAAGATTGTTTTGCAATTCTGTTTTGATATCTTTTAGAAGGTTTTCACCAGCCTCAACTATAATTTCCGGTGTACTATCCTGCGTTAAAATCAGATTTACATTATTTTCGAGAGATATATAACTTATATCTGCTGCAGGTCTGTTTTCCATAATAATTTTCCCTGTGCTTTTAAAACAATCCCCGGGATCAGTCTTTTCACAGGAAAGTAAAAATGAAATAATTAATAAACACAATAATACCGTATATTCCTTTTTCATCAGTAATAAATAATATTAAATTTATAACCAAGTCCTAACGCCAAGTAATCAGCCCTTCCCCCATGGGCTTTAAGAGTAATATGAGTGAATAATTTCTCAGTTATGTTATATTTTATTCCGGCTTTTTCGTAGATATTCCCATCACCTTTTTCAATGCCGCCATAATAGCCACCAATAGCAAAAATAAAAGATAATTGTGATAAAAGCATTTCATAAGCTAAATGCAGCCCCGGTCTGATAATTTGCACTTTGCTATTTATTTCTCCTTTATTCTTCATATGGATAAAATAGTCTGTTCCATCATACGAAAAATTGAATCCTAATCCCAGCTTGCTTTTAAAGCTTAGCTGTTTAAATAAATTAATGCTTAGCTCATATGCGTAAAACCGTCTGTTATATTCCTGCATCATATCCTTAATTCCCACACCAAAACTAACATTAAGATCAATGCTTCTACTGCCATCAAACTCAAAAGGATAAAGTTCGGGCAACAATTTTCTTTTTAGATAAGGATTTTCTTTGCTTAACCGATAACTCAATCCCGCATTTATTGTCGGTATATTAATTCCATAATTTGGTGTTTTTATTGCTCCGTTTGAAAAATGTATAAACCCTATTCCCAATAAACAATTTAACCTTTCATTTATTCTCATATCGTATTCCAGTAAAAAATTAGCTGCTGCGTTTATATTTGATCCTATAGCAATATTTTTATAATTCGTTATCCTGTCGAATGGTTTTTCAATGTATCCAATGCCAAGGCCTATTCTGAATGCGAGTGTATTTTTTTTTGTTTTTATCAATGGGAAATTAATAAACGGAAAAAGCGCAGTTGCTGATCCGAAATATTGTGAGTTGCCTAATTGAGAGTGCCAGAGGGAAACACCTATAACAGGATAATTATACATATATTCCCATCTTGATTTACCATGAGTTACCTTTGCCAGTGTTATTTCATATGCCGGGAAGTGGGCATTAAAGATATGCATTTCAAGGTGATGAGGGATTAGAAATCCATAATGAACTTTTCCCTGAATCAGCAGGTTTGAAGATCTGAATTTATGCTTATATTGAGCATTAATTATCGAAGTAAAAAAAATAAGTATAAATAATAAAACTAATCTGTTCACTATTATTTGCCCTGGCAATTTCTTCATTATTTCTCTTTTCCGGATACAGGCAAAATTAAAAAATATGAAAAGTAATATGTTTATAAATATTAATTCTAAATAAAATGAATTATATTTGTATTAATACAAACTTTACAATCAATTTAACTACATCTGATATCCGAATTATGAAAAAGATTCTAACTTCACTCATACTCATTATAATTCTTTGTTGTTGCCATGCAAAGTCTTACAATCTACCAGTCACCCTTTATTATAGCTTTAATAATACTGCTATTGAAAATAATTTGAATAGTGCTTTAATAACGCATGAAGCTAAAAACGAAATCCTGCAAAAGAATGATCAATCTATTCAAGTTGATAGATCCAGGTTATTTATGATTATTGCAGCAGCTTTTTTAGCATTAATAACAATTATTTTGATTATCATTATTTACAATATTAAAAGAAAAGCCAATAAACAAATAAAGCATCAAAACGAAAAGATTACCAAACAGAAGGAACTTATCGATAATACGATGAAGGACTTAAAAGAAAGCCAGCAAAGAAGCACAGATATTTTAAGGACTATACCCGGATTGTTTTTTGTTATTGATAAGGAAGGCAATTTTTTTGACTATCATGCAAAAGATGCAAATGAACTGTTATACCCCCCGTCCGAGTTTCTTGGAAAAAACGTAAAAGAAATATTACCAAAAAAAGTGGCGGATTTAATTCATGAATATATTAAAAAGACAAGTGAAACCGGTGAGGTTATGGTATTTGAATACAGTATAGATATCAAGGGTGAAACAAAAGAATATGAAGCCACATTTGCACCTGCCGAAAACAATCAGTTTTTAATTGTATCAAGGGATTTAACTGATAGAAAAAGAATGGAGAAGAATATAAAGAAGACAAAAGAAGAGGCAGAAAAAGCAACTGAAATGAAATCAATGTTTCTGGCAAATTTAAGTCACGAAATCAGAACTCCCTTAAGCAGTATCATAGGCATTGCTAATGTTCTTGAAGAAACAAATCTTGATGAGGAACAAAAAGAATATGTTGATATAATAAACATTTCCGGGAATAATCTTTTAAGTCTGGTTAATAACATACTTGATTTTTCTAAAATTGAAGCCGGAAATATAATAATTGGAAGGGTGCCTTTTAATATTCACGAGACTATTGAAGAGGTAATTTCCTTGCTTAAATTACAAGCCACGGATGCAGGAAACCAATTATTATCAGAAACAGCAGATGACATTCCTGATAGGGTTATCGGAGATCCTGCAAGATTGAAGCAAATACTGATAAACCTGGTAAATAACGCAATTAAATTTACAAAGAACGGAACCATTACAATAAATACACAATTATTCGATCAGGATAAAGAAAAGCTTAGGTTGAAATTCAATATAATTGATACAGGCATTGGGGTAGCAAGGGAAAAAAGAGATAAATTATTTAAAGAATTTTCACAGGCTGATGTTTCTATTGCAAAAAAATATGGTGGAACAGGTTTAGGTCTTGCAATTTCTAAACATTTTGCTGCTATGATGGAAGGCGAAATGGGTGTTGAAAGTAAAAAAGGCAAAGGATCGAATTTTTGGTTTACCGTTGTTTTGTATAAAACTGATTTAACAAAAGAACAACAAGAAACAGAAGAAGCTGCTGAAAAACCTGTTATCCCCAAAAAAGAAGATAAAAAAGAAATTAAAAGCCTGAATATTTTACTCGTTGAAGATAACCTGCTGAATCAAAAATTCGCAGAAGCCATTTTAAAGAAAAAAAATTATAATGTTGATATAGCAAAAAATGGAAAAATCGGTGTTGAACTTTTTGAAGAAAATAAATATGATATCATTTTGATGGATATACAAATGCCTGTGATGAACGGTATCGAGGCAACAAAGACTATTCGTGCTTTGGAAAAGGAAAAAAATCTGTCTCCAATAAAAATACTTGCAGTAACTGCATATGCAATGGAGGGCGATGAGGAAAGATTCAATGAAGCCGGAATTGATGATTATTTAAGCAAACCATACAAATCTGATCAATTGATCAACAAAATCAAAGAATTATTAAATAATTAATTTTGCCCTGTTAAAATAATATTTGTTTCTATCTTTAATTCAAAACGAATTATCATGCAAAACAAGCAGGATGCTTTAAAGGCCTTTGAGAAATTACTTGACATTATGGATGAGTTAAGAAGTAAATGTCCTTGGGATAAAAAGCAAACAATTGAAAGTTTAAGACATCTTACAATTGAAGAAACCTACGAATTATCTGATGCAATACTTGAAAAAAATATTAAGGGAATAATAAATGAATTGGGCGATTTGATGCTTCATTTGGTATTTTACTCTAAGATTGGTGATGATAAAGATTATTTCACAATAACGGATGTTCTTAATACCATCAATAATAAATTAATACAAAGGCACCCTCATATTTACGGAAACACCAAAGTTCAAAGTGCTGATGAAGTGAGGGATAACTGGGAAAAAATAAAACTAAAAGCAGGCAATGATTCAGTACTTGGTGGTGTACCTGTTTCCCTGCCTCCATTAGTAAAAGCTTACCGTATACAGGAAAAAGCCAGTGGGGTTGGATTCGATTGGGAGGATCCGGAACAGGTATGGGAAAAAGTAAAGGAAGAAATGAATGAGCTTAAGAAAGAAGTCAAAATAAGCGAAAATAAAGATAAGATGGAAAATGAACTTGGCGATCTTTTATTTGCATTGGTCAATTATGCACGTTTTATAGACATTAATCCTGAAGACGCACTTGAACGTACAAACAAAAAATTCATAAAAAGATTTCAATACCTCGAAAAAGGGATAAAAAAACAGGGTAAGAATATAAATGATTTATCACTGAAGGAAATGGATGTATATTGGGAAGAAGCCAAAAAAAATGAAAATATAAATTGATCAGGCAAACTACACTCATATTATTTTTTATCTTCCTTAACACTTCAATTAATGGACAACAATACCATCCAGCTTGTTATTCAAATGATCCTGTTAAAATAAATAAAGAATATATCAAATCTTATTTTACTGATTCGTGGCAAATAGTAAGTGCCCCGGTCCACTGGAAGCTAAAGGACTGGTATATTGCAAGTGCTATTGCCGGAACCTGGGTATTAATATATACTCAGGATGATGTGATATATGATTTTTTTCAAAGAAACCGAAGTAAGCTAACGGATGACTTCTCCAAATATTTATTTGATCCTATCGGTATGGGTCTTTACACATTACCCTTACTTGGTTCGATGTACTTATATGGAAACATCACTGATAAAAACAAACCCAAAACAGTTGCCTTATTAGGACTTAAATCATTTATAATTAGTGGTGTGCTCGGGCAGATCATCAAGCAGGTCTCACACAGGCACCGGCCTTATCAGGATTGTCCGCCAGACCATAGAAATTGGGACGGACCTGTATCTGATATTAAGTATACATCATTCCCCTCGGGGCATACTATTTCGGCTTTTTCAATTGCAACAATACTTGCCGAAGCCTATCGTGATAAGAAATGGATTCCGGTTGTTTCATACAGCCTTGCCACATTGGCTGGATTATCAAGAATAAATGACAACAAACATTGGGCAACGGATGTCTTTGCAGGTGCTGTTATCGGCCATTTTGTGGGAAGATTTGTTTACCGGTCCTATGCAAAAAAAAGCTGTATGTCATTACAACCTGTTTCTATGAATGGTCATTTGGGTTTGTCTTTTAGCTGGAGGTTTTGATAATAAATAAAAAAAGAGGATGTTGCTGGCAACATCCTCTTTTTTTATTACTATGTTTTATTCAACAACTATTTGTTTGGTTGTTTGTCCTTTATCAGTATTAATCTGAAGAATATAAACGCCTGTTTCCAAATCCGATGAATTAATTCTGACAAAGTCACTATTAACATTGTTTTCGAAAACTTTTTGTCCTAAATAGTTCATCATTCTGACTTTGTTGATATTGTGATTTGCTTTGATATTGATGTAATCCATAACAGGATTAGGATATACAATAACAGCATTATTTTCGCCTAATTCGTTAACACCGACAAGAACATCCATTATACAAGGTACTTCAATAAGGTGTTGCTCAGGATCATTGCTGTTTACCTGTATAGTAGCGCCATATGTACCTATTTCCAGCTCAGTTGCATCAAATGTAACTGTAAGATCATCCTGGTCATCCGGAGGAACGGTTCCTGAATCAGGGTCGACAGACAACCATTGTGTAATGGGATCGCCTTCGGCATATGCTCTGATATTCCAGTTATAATTCAGGTCAGGATTATCAGACAGGTGACCCCAGCCTACTCCCGTTCTTATCCAATCGCCATTATCATCAGCGGGGCCTTCGTCAACCCCTGCTATGAATATTTCAGGGGTCTGTTGATCCATCCAATAACCGACCCAAATATCTTCTCCGGTTATTGTAACAGGTTCATCAATAGTAATTGTGTTCCATGATTCAGCAGTAGGAGAAAATGTTTCACTGTACAGCAAATCACCGGTTGTATATGAATATTCTCCTTCTCCGTATATTCTTAATTCGAACTCTTCACAAAGAGTATTTATATAAACATCAACGGAAACAATTTCCAGACCTGCATATTCTAGTACCATATCATTGGGAAATTTTGCTGCAACTTCCCACTGTCCACCATTTGTTAATCCAATTGCATTAGAGTTATCACCATCATAATGGAAGGTTACATTATCTCTTGTTGATGTGTAATTTGGACCACCTGGTGTTGGATCAGGATCTTTTGCAGGCATTAACCTTTTTGGCTGTTTTTGTATTTGCGGCTCTGCTTGTTGAATTGCTTTTGATTTTTCTCCAATGTCATAAATGATCTCGGTATTGTATTCCAGGTCACCATAACCAACATTCGACACAGTAAGTGTTTCATCTTTTGTATTGCCCGGTTCCACTGTCTCTTCAAAAGTAGAAGGAGTAACTTCAATAATGGGATCTGTACTGGCAGTAATTTCATACCATGCAAAATCATCCATATAATATTTAGGTGTTTCACCCTGAGGACCACCTGCATAAATATCAATTCCACCAAGCTGATTTTCACCATCAGTTCCGGTAGCAGTGTAGTGCCATGGCCATTCATGTATCAGTATATCATTGATATATAATTCGGCATTGTCTTCATCAATATCGATGATGTTTTTAATATATAGCCATTCTTCCTGATTGTAATCGAAGAAATAGCGGTTACCTCCTACATCAAGATAGCCTTCTTCCGATTCTCCGAAAAATACTTCCATTGCCCACTCTACACCTGGTTCCTCATAATGCTGGAAGTTAAAATATCCTGAATACCCGGATTTTATATAATAATAAAAATCTACCTGGTATTTACCGGATGTTTTATTTCCGAAAGGTCCTATTATATCGGTTGACCCTTCGACTAATAGTGATTGAGAAGGACTGTGCGCTTCATCATCTGAAATAATACCGTCTTCATTACTTCCGGGATTGTTACTCCAGGTTTCCCACCAATCTGATTGCACGCACAGGTATCCGCCTGAAGTATATGATTCAAAATCATCTTCAAACAAAGTAACCGGAACCTGCTGGTAAAGAAAATCATCAAAATAATACATTGGTGTTTCTCCTGAAGGAGCCCAGGCATAACAGTTTACACTACCCAGCTGTAATTCACCTTCACCTCCATCTGCTTTAAGACTGAACTGCCACCCATGTACCCAGGTGCCTTCAATGACCAATTGTGCAGAATCGTTTGTCAGGTCGACAATATTCTTTATCTCAATCCATTGATCCTGACTGTATGTAAATGTGGCAGCATTTTCACCTCCGGCATTAATGTAGCCATTGCCTCCATCTTCAAAAAAGACTTCAAGCGCCCATTCAACTCCTGGCTGTTCAAAATGCTGAATATTGTAGTAAGCATAATAGCCGCCTGGAACATAATAGTAGAAAATAATCTCATATTTTCCGCTTGTTTTGTCACCTAAAGGTTTTACAAGGTCTGTTGATCCATCAACAATTACTGATTGATCCGGGCTGTATGACTCTGCATCAGTTATTAATGCATCTTCATCAGTACCCGGTGCACCGCTCCATGTCGTCCACTCAGACGATTGCACTGCTAAATACTCACCAACAGTGTATGATTCAAAATCATCATCGTAAAGCACTGTCTGTGAATATGAAGTAAACGCAAGAAAAACCAAGGTTGCTGTAAGAAGTATAATTTTCTTCATAACTTAAGATTTTTTGATTAATAATTTGTTTATAATTTGGTTGATATTTTTACTTATCACAAAGTTAGCAATTATTTATTAATTGCAATGCAAAGTAATTTATAGGCAGGCACTAATTAAGATATAATAACCTGTTTATCTGGATTTAAAGAATGAAAAAAGAGGGAATACTTAATTCCCTCTTTTGCAATCATTGCATGCTCAAATTATTTTAGTACAATTTGTTTATTGTTTGTATTACTGTTGGTTGTGATTTGCAGGATATACATACCCGGTGCAAAATCAGAGCTGTTAAACTGCACAAAATCGGCATCAACTTCTGAGTTATAAGTTACCTGGCCATTATAGTTAACCAGTTTAACATTGGTGATTTTGTCGTTTGCCTTGATATGGATTATATCAGTTGCCGGATTGGGATAAACCATAATTTTATCTTTGTCACTTGTTTCGTTGATTCCGGGATATACTTCTATTGTAACTTCAACAGGATCGGGTCTCACGGACATACCTTCTTCATATTCAGCTCTTACTGTGTAAGTATATGTACCATTGGATAGATTCAAATCGTCATAGTAAAGTTCTGTTAGCATCGATGAGTTCAGCGGTACGGGGTCGTCATCTCTGAACACCCAGTATCCCAGGAGTTCTTCTCCTCCGATTTCTTCAATTGTTCCATCGGTATATTGCACAATAGCCCGAATCAGGTATGCTTCATCCCATTCTGACCATGTTCCGCCTGCTTCGTCATAATCCCATGAACGGTCATTATCGAGGTTTTCATCATATCCGAGATAGGTTGTACCATTTATTGATCCGAAACCTACGACAAAATCTCCGGTAACATTCAGATTACTGCCGCTAATATCAACTTCCATCCATTCCTGATCAACAGCAGTTTCCGTACTTTCGTAGAGTACATCTGTTCCTGGCTGGGTACCTTCCCAATTGAAAACTTTGGCGTCAAAATCATTATCACCAGTCTCTATTGATGTCCAGTATTTAAGTGTAAGCACCTGGCAGGGCCCTGAAGGAGACATATGGGTTGACATGGTAAAACCTTGATAACTGTATGCTCCGGTAGCAACATCATTATCATAAATAAGCTCTTCGGTTTCGCCGCCACCGCCCGGAGGTTGCCAAGTAACGTGAACATCATTGCCGTCAAACACCTCTGCATCAAGATCCGTCGGAGGATCAAGCGCTCTAAGAGTATCGCCGTCATAAACATATATACCGCCTACTCCGCGTTCTTCTACCCATGTACCGGTTAAACCTGTAGCATTATCCTCCCACATCTGAGCCTGGAAGGGATAACCTGAAGTAATGGTATTCCATGTATATCCACCGTCACAGGAAAAGCTTATACCTTCCTGACCGGGTTCTGAGGATGATCCCACGTACATATTATCAGTTCCGGGAACATAATAGAACCATCTAGCATACATATCACCAAACACATCAACCGATGTCCATGTTTGTCCGCCATCTTCGGTCACGTTGATGGTAGGTTGAATACCCATATTCAGGTATGATCTGAAGCAAATACCGTTATCGGCATCTTTGAATTCAGGCTGAACGGTATTGCTTGTTCCAAATGGTGTTTCAACAGCTTCCCAGTTATAGCCTTTGTCGGTAGATCTGAAAACACGGCCTTTATTGGTTCCCCACCAGATATTGTCTTCATAGGCATCATAGTTACCTGTAATGCCATATTCTCCGGTTAATGGTTCCGGGATGTTTTCTTCAGGAACACGTGTCCAGCTCTCTCCACCGTCAGTGGTAGTATAAAGTTCATAATAGCCGTTAACGGGATCCCCTTGTGCAAAACCATCATTCTCGTTAAAGAAATGGATCACATTAGCAAATGATCCGTCCCCATATGCTGTGCCTTTTTTAACCCATGTGGCACCACCATCTTCGGTCTTGTAAAGACCCTGGTCAGCTCCTGTATTAAATACAGCCCAGCATTCATCGGCATCAATAGCAAAAAGTTGAGAAAGACCTTCACCTGAATCAAAAGTGCCTGATGTCCATGTGTCTCCACCATCAGTGGATTTAGTCCATTTGTCAATAATACTACCATCACCATCAATTCCATGAGCCCATAGTACATCCCCATTATCCATAGCAACGGAAATCTGTCCTATTCCATCGCCCGCATCCAGGTCGGAATCTTTTGAAATCCAATCAGTTTGCGATAACGCGAAAAAGCTGGTTAACAGCAAACTAGTTAAAATAAGTAATTGTTTTTTCATAATTTAAGAATTTGGTTATCGATTTATTGTTATAACACAAATATAAGAAAAACATCAACAAATAATAATTTTTAATTTTTTTAATGAAATAGTTTTCCCTGCCAGGTATTCTTATTTACCAATTTTTTTTCGATGATATTTAATATCTGATCATTACGTATTTGTCCCCAGCCAGGTCCTGCAATAAATCCTGGAGGTACTTCTCCCGCAAATCTTTCGATTACTATTTCAGGATTAAGATTTTCTATAAACGAAATAATAAATTCAGTATAATCTTCAAGTGAAAAACGGTAAAAGTCAGATGGCTTTTTTTTGAAATCCTCTGCCATTTTTGTATTTCTGATTATTTGCAGCTGATGGAATTTAACCGTATTTAAAGGAAGTTTAGAGATAATTTGTGCTTCTTTCAGCATATCATCCTTAAATTCGCCAGGGAGACCGAAGATAAAATGCCCGCCTGTTCTGATACCAAAAGAAGATGTTTTTTCCAAAGCCTCAACTGATTGGGCAAATGTATGTCCCCTGTTTATCCTTTCCAGGGTTTTATCATAACATGATTCAATGCCAAATTCAACCACTATATAATAATTCTTACTTAAATCTTTAAGTAATGTCAGTTTTTCATCATCGATGCAATCGGGTCGTGTACCGATGATCAGACCAATTATTTTGGGATATGATAAAGCTTCGTTATACAATTCCTTTAATTTGCTTAAAGATGCATATGTGTTTGAGTAAGTCTGAAAATATGCCAGAAACTTGTTTGCCCGCCGGTACCTGTTAGCATGAAATTCTATTCCTTCTTTAATCTGTGTTTTTATTGATTTACCAGGTGTACAATATGATGGATTGAACGCTTCGTTGTCACAGTATGTGCAACCATTAAACGAAATAATTCCATCGCGGTTGGGACAGGTTAATCCGGCATTAATACTAAGTTTTTGTACTCTTTCACCAAATATTTTTCTAAAATAATTGGCATATGAGTTAAACCTCCTATTATTACCCCAGGAATACATAACGTGTAAAAATAAAAAAAACAGGGTATTTGCATACCCTGTCTTGATATTATATTGTTCTGTTTTTCTATTCTTCTACCGTTTCAGGAATGGTATCGGTAACATCCTGAACAAGTCTTATACCAAGAAAGGGATAAGAGTTTTCGGGTGAACCAGCGCTTCTATTTCCAGGTCTAACGTCATCCTGTTTGTCTAAATAGCTTCCTCCCCGGTACACACGCCACCCGCTTTTATTTGGTTTTGAATCATAGTTGAAGGTATACAGATCGCTACACCATTCCCATACATTACCGCTCATATCATGAAGTTTAAGTTCATTAGGGAATTTTGTACCAACACTGCCCGGTATGTTGTATTTTTCCTTATTAATTTCAATACTTTTTTCATTATCTGAATACCAGGCCACAGAATCAGGATCAGTACTACCAGCATATACAAAGTCTTCAGAGAAGATACCACCCTTGGCAGCAAATTCCCATTCAGCTTCTTTTGGTAAGCGGCCTCCTGCCCATTCGCAGTATTTTTTCGCACCTTCCCAGGTAACATAAACAACAGGCAGGTAATCCATGTCAGTCTTAGGATTATACAAACCATCCTTATAATCAATCATGCATTCCGGTTTACTGATATTGATCCAGCTTGTATCATCTTTATTGTAATCGGATTCATTGAGGAATTTGCAAAACTGTTTATTGGTGATCTCATATTTTGATATTTTGAAATCATTAACAGTAACCTGATGTGCAGGCAATTCATCAATAAATTTAACTGCCGTAGTATCATTCAGGTATTTATCTGTTCCCATTGTGAAAGTACCGCCTTTCACTTTAACCATAAAAGGAACATCCTGGCTTGCATCGGCCGGAGCTTCGGATTCGTAGGTAATTTTTTGTTCGCAGGCCGTAAGCATAATAATTAAAACGCCAAGGAAAAAAAACGGTTTCAATATATTTATTATTTGTTTCATAATTAATTTTTTTTAGGTTAATGAATTAGGTTTTCGTTGCTCTTTCCAAACGTTTCAGTATTGAGAAAATAAACAATGCCGACAATATACAGAAAGTAACCAGTATTGCCCACACTCCCCAGAGCGGGATCCTGTCCCAAAGAAATCCGGGAATAGAAATTAAATAGTTACCAATTGCAGTGGCAGCAAGCCAGCCTCCCTGCATCAATCCCTTGTATTGCGGAGGTGAAACTTTCGAAACGAAAGAAATCCCCATAGGACTGAGGAACAATTCCGCCACAGTTAGTGTAAAATATGTTCCTATCAACCAGTAAGGTGAAACTAAAACACTTGTAGGCGCTACGATTCCTCCCAATTCTTTTGGGCTGTATCCTATAAGAGATAGTGAACCTATTACCATAATCATAAAAGCACCGGCGGTGATCAACATACCTATTCCGATTTTCTTTGGTGCTGATGGTTCGCGGCCCTTCCTGTTTAGCCAGGCAAAGAGTGCTATAATTATTGGTGTAAGAGCCACGATAAAGAACGGATTAAAATGCTGAAATTTTTGGGGTGTGAAGGGATTTGAAGAGAGATATGAGTCATATCGCAAGTAAGCTAATATAGCAAATCCCACGAACACTATCAACCCTATGATCCTTTCCTTTGAAGAGCTTTTCTTTCTCACAAGGAAAATCAAGCCAATTACGGACAGGAATATAGTGAGCAGGCCGAACAGGTCGAACCATAAATTTGTAAACTTACCCACCGAGGATTGGGTGTAATCCCTCGCAAAGAATGTAAGCGTTAAGCCGTTTTGATGGAAAGACATCCAGAAGAAGATTACCACAATAAAAACTAATCCAAGTGCTATCAAACGTTCGCGTGTTTGAGCAGGTGTAAGTTTTACCATCTGGCCTTTCATATCTTCCCGTTTTGATTTTTGCTTTTCTGTGATATCGGCTTTTTTATAATATTTGCGGAATGCCCAGAAAATAATCATTGAGAAAATCAAACTAACACAAGCTACACCAAATCCATAATGATAAGATTCGCTAAGGATATTGATGTATTTACCTGAAAATACTTCCAGACCGTTGAGAGAAAATGTTCCTCCGGCATGCTGAATTTGTTCTTTAGCATATACAGTATATTCTGTTATGTCGGTAAGGTTATTGTTAAAATATTCCCTTGCCAGGGCAGGAACATTTGCATTGTAGGTATAACCGTCTTTGCCAAGAATCCAGTTACTAATAGATTCTGCTGCAGTAGGAGCAAACATTGCTCCAATGTTAATACCCATGTAAAATATGTTAAATGCAATATCCCTGTATCGTCCGTACTTTGGATCGTCATAAAGATTACCTACAAGAGCTTGCAGGTTTCCCTTAAACAGGCCCGTACCCAGGGATATTACTGCCAGCGCCAATACAACAAAGGCGAAACCCTTGTTCATATCGGTGGGTACGGCAAGGAAAAAATAACCGATAAACATAACGATCAATCCTATACTGATCGTTTTACCATAACCTAATACTTTGTCAGCCAGAATACCTCCTATCAAAGGTAAAAAGTACACAAAGAATAGAAAGATTCCGTAAATCTGACTGGCTTCGCCAGCTGAGAAACCGTATTTGGCCTGCAAAAATAACACGAATATAGCAATCATCGTGTAATAGCCAAAACGTTCGCCCATGTTGGCAAAGAATGCCACAAAAAGACCTCTCGGATGATTTTTCAACATATGCTTTGGTTTTTATTAATAATTAGAATTATTTCGTAAATAAAAGGAACAAAAATAGTTAAATTAGGAAGTTATTCAAATCTGAATTTCACAACATGAAAATTTAGAATATTTACAAATAATCTTATGTAATATTTTAGCACCTTTATCGTCTCAACAATAGAATGATATATTTAAAATGACGCTGGAAGAGTTTAAAACAGAAGTTTTACCGGTAAAAAATAAACTGTTTCGCTTTGCAAAGCGACTTATGAAAAACAGAACAGAAGCCGAGGATATTGTTCAGGAAGTGTTATTACGATTATGGTTAAACAGAAATAAAATGGATGAATACAAAAACATAGAAGCATTTGCAGTTACAGTTACAAAAAATCTATGTCTTGATAATCTTAAATCAAAGGCAAGTAAAACAACTGAACTGAAAGAAAATCTGATAGTAAAAGACAAAAATCCTGATGAGGAATATGAGAAAAAGGATATTAATAATAAAATAAATGAAATAATTAAAGGATTACCTTTTCAGCAGAAAATGATAATTCAACTACGTGATATTGAAGGTTACGAGTTTGAAGAAATCTCAGAGATGGTGAATATGACATTGAATGCTATTAGGGTTAATCTTTCGAGAGCACGAAAAAAAGTAAGGGATGAAATAATTAAATTACAACGCTATGAATTCTCAGGAAATTGAAAATATATTGGAAAAATATTTCAACGGAGATACTACTCCTGATGAAGAAAAAAAACTAAAAACGTTTTTTTCGGGAAACAAAATGCCCTCTCATTTTAAATCTCTTAAAAGCTATTTTAATTATTTTGCAGAAGAAGAAAAAACTATCCTTAGTGATGATTTTGATAATAAGATAATAAACAGTATACAGGAAAGTGAAATAAGATCAACAAAATCAAAAAGGAAAATTTATTTATACATTGCCTCCGGAATTGCAGCATGCATACTGATAGTTATCGGAATATTTGCAGGATTTAACAGAATTACAAAAGAAATAAAGGATACGTATAAAAACCCGGAAGTTGCATACCGGGAAACAAAAAAAGCACTTATTTATTTTTCTGCAAAGTTTAATTCGGGATTGGAAGCTGCAGAGCCTATTACGGATTTTGAAAGTGGAGTTAAGCAAATGAATAAGATAAATAAACTAAATAAAGGATTGAAAGAAGCAATTAAATTATCAACGTTTTATGCGATTCAGAAAGAAATAATGAAAAACTAAAAAATAAAAAATCATGAAAAAAATAGTATTGAAATTAATTGTCGGTTTAATAGTATGTTTACCAATCATCAGTAAAGGTCAATCGTCTATTGATAAACTTTATAAGAAGTATGCCGATAAGGAAGGATTCGTCTCGGTAAATATCTCTAAAGAGATGTTAGAAATGTTTACAGATGTTGAAAATGTAAGAGGTGAAAAAGGAGAAGATGTACGCGAAGCTATGAATGATCTCCAGGGTTTACAGATACTTACATATGAGCCCGAAGGTGAACCGGAATTTGATTTTCTCAAAGAAATAGAAAAAACCCTTCCGATGGAAGATTTTGACGAAATAATGGTTGTGAAAAGTAAAGAAGGTAGTGTACGCTTTCTTGTCAGAAAGGAAAAAAATGATAAAATATCCGAAATGATCATGATAGCCAATGAAGGTAAAAAAGAAGTTACAGTTATGAGTTTTTTGGGTAATATGGACCTGGAAACAATTTCGAGAATTTCAAAGGGCATGAACATTCAGGGAATGGATGAATTTGAAGTTGAAATTGATGAGGGTGATTGATTAGCCTTAGCAGAAATAAACTATAAAATAAAAGCTGTTTTGGTAAATTTTCGTAAAGAGAATCTACCGGACAGCTTTTTTTATTTAAACAATATCATTCAAAACCAATTTTACTATTTTTGACGTCTGAAGCGAACTACTAAAAGCATATAACTAATGGATATTCCTAGTAAATATAATCCTGCCGAAACCGAAGATAAGTGGTATAAGTACTGGATGGATAATGGTTTTTTTCATTCAGAACCTGACGAAAGAGAGCCTTATTGTATAGTTATTCCCCCACCGAATGTAACAGGTGTTTTACACATGGGTCATATCCTAAACAACACCCTACAGGATGTGCTTGTCCGCTTTGCCCGCATGCAGGGGAAAAATGCATTATGGCTACCGGGCACCGATCACGCATCTATTGCCACAGAAGCAAAAGTTGTTGATATGCTGAAAGATAAAGGCATAAATAAATCTGATATTTCCAGGGAAAAATTCCTGAGGTATGCCTGGGAATGGCGTGAAAAACACGGGGGCATTATACTTGAACAGTTAAAAAAACTTGGTGCCTCCTGCGATTGGGACAGAACAAAGTTTACCATGGATGCTGATATGTATGAATCGGTAATTGATGTTTTTATTGAACTATATGAAAAAGGGTTGATATATCGTGGGATTCGAATGGTAAACTGGGATCCTAAAGCTCTGACAGCTTTATCTGATGAAGAGGTTGTTCATAAAGAAGTAAATTCAAAACTTTACTATGTTAGGTATAAAATTGAAGGAACTAAGGATGAATGGCTGGTTATAGCTACAACCCGTCCTGAAACCATTCTGGGTGATACTGCAGTATGTATCAATCCGGATGATAAAAGATATAAACATCTTAAAGATAAAAAATGCCTCATACCTTTGGTTAACAGACCTGCTCCAATTATTGAGGATGATTATGTTGATCCTGAGTTCGGAACAGGCTGCCTGAAGATAACCCCTGCCCATGATCCTAATGATTACGAAATTGGATTTCGCCATAAACTGGAAACTATTGATATATTTAATGATAACGGAACATTAAACGAAAATGCCCAGTTGTATATTGGGAAGGATCGTTTTGAAGCAAGGGATGAAATAGTAAAAGACCTTGAAAAAACCGGACATATTATAAAAATAGAAGATTATATTAATAAGGTAGGATATTCCGAGCGCACTAATGAGGTAATAGAACCTAAATTATCGCTTCAGTGGTTTCTTCGTATGCCTGAATTGGCAAAACCTGCATTGAAAGTTGTAATAAACGATACTATTAATTTCGTACCAAAAAAATATAAAAACACTTACCGTCACTGGATGGAAAATGTGCGGGATTGGTGTATCTCACGTCAACTTTGGTGGGGACAAAGGATCCCGGTTTATTATCTGCCAAATGATGAAATGGTAGTTGCCAAATCATTGGATGAGGCTTATGAAAAGGCTATAGAAAAATATCCTGAATTAAGGGATTTGAAAAAAGAAAACATCAAACAGGATCAGGATGTCTTGGATACCTGGTTCTCCTCATGGCTCTGGCCGATCACTGTTTTTGATGGCATACGCTATCCTGACAATAAAGATATCAATTACTATTATCCAACTGATGATCTGATAACCGCTCCTGAGATACTTTTTTTCTGGGTGGCAAGGATGATCATGGCAGGATTGGAATACAGAAATGAAATACCTTTTAAAAATGTTTACCTGACAGGAATTGTACGTGATAAATCAGGAAGAAAAATGTCGAAATCCCTTGGTAATTCACCTGATCCCATCGAACTTATGAACAAATACGGAGCTGATGGTGTGCGTGTTGGTATGTTATTGACCTCACCGGCAGGAAATGATTTGCCTTTTGATGAAATATTATGTGAACAGGGAAAGAAATTCAGCAATAAAATATGGAATGCATTACGATTAGTAAAAGGCTGGAAGATTGATAAAAAACTCGAACAACCGAAAGCTAGTAAGGTATCAATAGAATGGTTTGAAGCAAAGCTGAATGAAACATTAAAAAAGCTGGAAGATCAATTTTCAAAATACCGTATTTCCGAAGCACTAATGACAACATATAAGATTATATGGGATGACTTTTGCTCATGGTATCTTGAAATGATCAAGCCTCAATATCAAAAACCAATTGATAAAACTACATATAATAAAACCGTTCAATTATTTGAAAAGATCATGAAAGTACTTCATCCCTTCATGCCTTTTATCTCAGAAGAAATATGGCATCTTATACAGGAGCGTAAAGATGGAGAATCGATTATGATCTCAACTATTCCTGAAAAAGGCCGAATCAATCATAAAATATTGGAGCAATTTAATTATGTAAAAGAAGTAATTATTGCAGTAAGAAACATCCGTAAGGAAAAAAATATTCTGAACAAAGAACACTTTGAATTATTTGTAAAGAAAAATAATTTAACCAGCCCCGAGATAGCAACCAAATTCGACGGTGTTGTATGCAAACTATGTAATCTTGATGGAATCAGGTATACGGAAGAGAAAAAGGAAAATGTAATAGCATTTGTCGTAAAATCAACAGAATTTTTTATTCCTTTTACAGAAGATGTTAATATTGAGGATGAAAAAAAGAAGCTGGAAAAAGAGTTGAAATATACCAGGGGCTTTTTAAACAGCGTAATGAAAAAACTTTCCAATGAACGCTTTGTTAAAAATGCACCTGAGGCAGTTGTTGCCAAAGAACGTGTAAAACGCAGTGATGCTGAAGCAAGGATCAAGGTGCTGGAAGAACAAATTAAAATGTTAAATTTGAAATAGGAAACATATAAGGTTTTTATTATTATTAACAAAAAACTTATACCTAAAAGGTAACACAACATTTATATGGACACCATTAACATCCTCTGTATATTGCGATGAAAGCGAAAAACAATAGTAGTTGCCTGTTTCTGGATAGTGCGCTGCGAAAGCTTTTAGTCCGGTAAAATCATTGTATTTCAATTTTCTTTTGAATTTTACTTCAACAGGGATTTGTTCATGAACTTTATCAATAATAAAATCCACTTCATTTTTGTTTTTGTCCTGCCAGTAGTTTAATTTCCCTTTTCCTGTTTTTAATAATTCCCCCAACACAAAACCCTCAAATAAAAATCCGCTATCAGTGCGCTTTACTGTTGAATTGAAGTTGTTTAAAAAATAATTCCTTACGCCCGGGTCAAGAAAATATATTTTGGGTATTTTAACAATTTCTTTGTTTTTATTGGTGAAGTAAGGTCTTAACTCATAAATTAAAAAACTTTCTTTTAGCAATTCAATATAGTTTTTTGTTTCATATTCACTGATACCACACGTTGAAGCCATTTGCTCGTATTTGATCTTTTGTCCGTGATTAACGCTTAACAATTCAATAAGCTTTTTAACATTTAGAATCCTATTGATATCAAGAAATTCAACCAGGTCCTTTTTAACATATAAATCGAATATGCTGTTGAGGATTTTTCCCTTTAGGTTATTATCCTGAGTTAAAACCACTTCGGGATATCCTCCAAAGATTAAATACTCTTCAAGTAAATTACTTAAGAGTCCTAAACGGATATCTTTTCCTTTCAGTTTATTAACATTAGAAAATTGTTTTAAAGCTTCTTTGTTGTTTTTAAACAAAAGAAACTCTTCAAAATCAAGGGGAAATAAATAATGAATAAATTTTCTCCCTGCCAATGATTCTTGAATCTCATCCTTAATTTTTATAGATGATGAACCGGAAACATAAATTTTAATATTTTCATGATGGTCGTAAATATTCTTTAGGATTTTTGAAAAACCTTTATATCGCTGAAATTCGTCAATAAACAAATAAAATAAATCTTTTTGCTCTTCGGAATAAGCATTCAATTTCAATGTATTTAAAGCATATTCATAAGAGGATATTTTTTCATAATCACTTAATAAATCAAGGTCAAGAAAAATACCGTTTGCCTTTGTACACAGTTTTTCATACAATTGCTTAAGCAGTGTGGTTTTTCCAACTTGTCGAGGACCCAAAATGACAGATATCTTTTTGTTGTTTTTTTCTTTATAAAGCTTATGAAAAAGTTTTCTTTTAAGCATTCTGTTATTAAATCATTTTTATTTTAGAATAATCCAAAACAAAATTAATTCATTTTTGGAATAAATCCAAATTTATATGCCACAAATGCAAGCCTGACTTGATGAAATCGGGGAATGATTCACGAATAATATTCGTCTTTCATTAGTGAATTCGTGGCATCTAAAAAACAAAGCTTCCATGCCAGGTTTTTTATCAATCTATCAATTATTCTTTTTCGTATCTTAGCAATTAAATTCCATCATCAATGGACATTAAAAAACAAATAGAATATTGGAAAAACGGGGCAATCAATGATATTGACACGGCAGAACTGCTGATTAACAATGGGAAATATTTACATGGTTTGTTTTTCTGTCACCTGGTCATTGAGAAAATCATAAAGGCTCATGTGGTAAAAAAACACCGGAGAAGTGCCTCCAAAATCGCATAATCTTATCTGGTTAATTGACAAAATAAAAATAGATTTTTCAGAAGATTTAAAGATATTTCTTGGTAAGTTAATAATTTATCAAATCGAGGGAAGATATCCCGAATATTATCCTGAGAATCCAACAAAACCAGAGGCAATTGAATTATTGAATAAAACTAAAGAACAACTCAAATGGTTCAGGGAGAGATTATAGAAAGAATAAAAAACTACGTATACTTGCTTAACAGCAAAGGATATAACATTAATAAAGCATTTTTATACGGTAGTTATGCCCGTAATGAAGCTAATAAAGATAGTGATATAGACCTGATGCTGGTTTCAGATGCTTTCGATAAAAGCGACATTGAGAAGAAATCGAAAGCCTGGGTACTGGCATCTGATATTGATCCCCGCATCGAACCTTATATGATTGGAACAAAGCGTTTTTATACTGATGATTATACTCCTCTACTTGAAGTTGTGAGAAAGGAAGGTATTGAGATTGAAATATAAATATTCTTATATATATGAACAACCAAACCTATCAACAAAATGTATCCTGATACTGAAGAATTAATCATTGATCACCGTGAGAAATCATCAGGTATTCCTGAAAATATCATGGATGAATTATCAAACGCCAGTTTCAAAAATCTTAAAGCAGGAGATTACCTTATCCCACAAAAACTATTAATTGAAAGAAAAACAGCTTCCGATCTTATCAGATCATTGAAAAGTCATATTTTATTCGAACAATGCAAAAAACTAAAGACAAACACTTTACCAGTATTAATGATAGTTGAGGGTAATCCATTACGAACCAATTCCATGATTAGTAAACCCGCAGTGAAAGGTGCTTTGCTATCGATTACAGCCTGTTGGCAAATACCTGTATTTTATACTTCCTCTAAACAAGAAACTGCTAAAACCATTTTACGGCTATCACAAAACGAAATATTAAGTAAAAGAGCCCCTATTGCAAGAAAAGCAAAGCCAAAACGCTTGGTAAACAAACAATTGTTTTTTCTACAGGGGCTTCCAGGTATTAGCAAAAAACTGTCTTACGACTTACTAAAAGAATTTAAAACTATTGAACAAATTATGCGTGCTGATGAGATATCATTACAAAAGATTAAAGGGATTGGAAGAACAAAAGCCGAACTAATAATTAACTTTCTCCATGAAAAATTTTCCACGTAATATATTTTTTCAGGAGATATTGATAAAAATCTCCTGAAAAAATATTACCAGGCAAACATCGGAAACTCCGCCATCATTTCATTAACGCGTTTCTTTACTGATTCTATGGCTTTTTCATCATCAATATTATTGATAACTTCGTCTATCATGTCAACGATAATGGTCATATGTTCTTCTTTCAATCCCCTTGTTGTAACAGCAGGAGTACCTATTCTTAATCCTGAAGTCTGGAATGGTGATCGATCGTCGAAAGGTACCATGTTCTTATTAATTGTGATATCTGCCAGTACAAGTGTATTTTCTACTTTCTTTCCCGTAATATCAGGGAATTTATTTCTGAGGTCAATCAGCATCAGGTGATTATCTGTTCCGTTAGAAATAACATAATAACCTTTATCTATAAAAGCTTTGGCCATAACCTCTGCATTTTTCTTCACCTGCACAATATAATCTTTATAGCCGTTAGTCAGGGCTTCACCAAATGCCACCGCTTTTGACGCAATCACATGTTCCAGTGGTCCACCCTGAGTACCGGGGAAAACCGCTGAATTAATAACCTGCCTGAAAGTCTTAATTTTGCCTTTAGGAGTTTTTTTACCCCAGGGATTATCAAAATCCTCACCACCAAATATCAAGCCGCCTCTTGGGCCACGCAGTGTTTTGTGAGTAGTTGTAGTAACAATATGACAATGCGGTAAGGGATTATTAAGCAAATCTCTTGCTATCAGTCCGGCAGGGTGAGCAATATCTGCCATCAGTATTGCATCTATTTTATCTGCTATTTCACGCATGCGTTTATAATCAAAATCTCTTGAATAAGCGGATGCACCGGCTATTATCAGTTTAGGTTTTTCCCTCAGGGCGGTTTCTTCCATATCATCATAGTCTATTTCTCCTGCATCTTTCTTCACTTTGTATGCAACCTGTTTATACAAAATACCTGATGAGTTAACAGGTGAGCCATGAGATAAATGTCCTCCATGCGAAAGATCCATACCCATGAATGTGTCACCTGGTTTCAGGCAGGCAAGGAATACTGCCATGTTGGCTTGAGCTCCTGAATGAGGCTGTACATTTGCCCAACCGGCATCGAATAATTCCATAGCCCTGTCTATTGCAAGCTGCTCTGTTTCATCTACAAACTGGCAACCACCATAATAACGCCTTCCCGGATAACCTTCGGCATATTTATTGGTCATAACTGATCCCATGGATTCAAGCACCTGATCGCTGACGAAATTTTCCGAAGCGATCAGCTCTAAACCATTCAACTGACGCTGTTTTTCCTTTTCAATGATCTCAAATACCAATTTATCGCGTAACATATAATAAGATTTTAATTTAGTAAATAATAATGGTTTATTCATTTAAGAATTTACAAATTTACTATTAATTTTAAACTTATTCAGTTAAAATAAATTCTATATTAATCAGTTTTAAACCAAAAGCGAAGAACAATACAATGATACATTTTGATAAAAGCATTTTAAATAATGGTCTGAAAGTTATCTTACATCAGGATGGAACAACTCCACTGGTTGCAGTTAATATTATGTATGATGTAGGAGCCAAAGATGAAAACCCTGAGAAAACAGGTTTTGCTCATCTTTTCGAACATCTGATGTTCGGTGGCTCATTGAATATCCCAAAATATGACGAGCCACTTCAAAAGGCAGGAGGGGAAAATAACGCTTTCACTACTAGTGACCTCACTAATTATTATTGTACATTGCCACCGCAAAATATAGAAACAGCTTTCTGGCTCGAATCAGACAGGATGTTATCTCTTGCATTTACACCTAAAAGTCTTGAGGTACAAAGAAATGTGGTAACAGAAGAATTCAGGCAGGTTTATCTTAACCAACCTTATGGTGATGCATGGTTGCTCCTGCGACCAATGGCATATAATAAACACCCTTATCGCTGGCCAACTATTGGCAAAAAAGTCGCTCATATTCAAAAAGCTTCAATGAATGATGTTAAAAGCTTTTATAATAAATTCTATAATCCTGACAATGCAGTGCTTGTGGTAAGCGGAAATATTAATCCGGAAAAAACACTTCCTTTGATTGAAAAATGGTTTGGTACCATAAAAAATAATTCAAAGAAAAATAAAAGAAATATCCCTGTTGAACCTGAACAAAAAACAGCCAGAAAAAAAACAGTTAATAGAAATGTTCCGCTTGATGCTATTTATAAAGCTTTTCATATGTGCTCAAGAAAGGATGAAAGATATTATGCTTCTGATCTGATATCTGATATTCTATCCAATGGTAATTCGTCAAGGCTTAATCAAACATTGATCAAGAAGAAAAAACTATTCAGTGATATAGATGCATATATTACAGGAGATATTGATAACGGATTATTTGTTTTATCCGGGAAGCTTGTAAAAGGTGTTAATATGAAAGATGCTGAAGCTGCTATTAATGAGGAAATTGACAAGATTACACAAAATAAGGTGCCTGAACGGGAATTAAAAAAAGTCCAAAATAAAATTGAATCTAACCTGGAGTTTTCAGATATGAGCATTTTAAACCGGTCGATAAATCTGGCTTTTTTCGAGCTTTTGGGCGATGCAAATATGGTAAATCAGCAAATCGACCATTACAATGCAGTAACCCTTGATGATATAATTAATACATCCAGGGAAATTTTTCGTAATACTAACTGTTCAACACTTTATTATTATTCAAATAATTCATAGTCATGATTTTAAACAGAAAATACCAACCAAAACTTAATAAAATCAGTGATATCCTTATCCCACAGCCGGAAAGAATCAAACTTGATAACAATATTAGCACATACCTAATCAATGCAGGCAAACAGGATATTGTGAGAATTGAATTGGTTGCAGATGCAGGCTCTTTCCATGATGATCATCCACTGACGGCCAAATACACGGCAGAGATGCTTATCGAAGGAACCAGAGCTCATACCTCGGAACAGCTTGCAAAGACAGTTGATTACTATGGTTTCCAATTATATAATAATAGTGACAGGGATATTGCCAGTATTACTATCTACACACTTAAAAAACATATAAAAAAAGCTATTACTCTTTTGAAGGAAATAATTGCTGAATCTGTTTTTCCTGAAGAAGAGCTGGCAATCCTGAATAAGAAGGAAAAACAAAAACATTTGGTAAATATGCAACGGGTAAGATTTATTGCCCATAACTACTTTAACAAACTCATATTTCCTGATAGCCCTTATGGAAAAGTAACAGAGTTAAAAGATTTTGATACCATCAAAAGAAATCATATTCAGGATTTCTATAATAGATTTTATAATCCGGAGAACTATTTTATCATAATCAGTGGAAAAATTGATAATAAATTAGCTGTGCTTATAAATGAGCATTGGGGAAATATTCCATTAGAAAAGAAAACCAATTTCACTGATAAAGAATTAAATTCAAATAACTACAAACCACAAACTGATCTGATTCAAAAAGAAGATGCACTACAATCAGCCATACGTATTGGCAAACCATTATTTAATAAACTTCATCCGGATTATATAAATATGAAAATTTTAGTAACATTTCTCGGAGGATTTTTCGGATCAAGATTAATGTCGAACTTAAGGGAAGATAAAGGTTATACTTATGGGATAGGTGCAGGAATAAAGTCTCTAAAGAGATCCGGATTCTTTTATATCGCTACTGAAGTGGGAGCTGATGTGCGTCGAAAAGCTATTGATGAAATATATTTTGAAATTCAAAAACTGCAAGATGATAAAATTCAAAATGATGAATTAAATACTGTTAAACAATATTTACTTGGAAGTATTATTCATAGTCTGGATAATCCGGTTGGTCTGGCTGAGAATTTAAAAAACCTGGTTATATATGATCTTGATTACAGTTTTATTAAAAAAACTATTGAAAAGGTAAATAATATTACATCGGAAAAACTACAGGAATTAGCTAATAAATATCTTGGAAAACATACTTTATCCGAATTAGTTGCGGGGAAATAATTATTTCATCAATGTTAATTCGTCTTAAAATATTTATTTTAATTGTTTTGGGTGCACAAAAAATATTATCTGCGCAGCCCGAACATTTCTTACATTGCATATCGGTAAAGGATAATTCTGATATATTGATAGAGTGGGAATCATTTTCTAACAATGCTTCCTTCGTTAATTATGAAGTCTATCACTCAAATATTCCAACCTCCTCTTTTTCAATTATTGCTACAATTGAAGATATCTCTGTAAATATTTACCTTCATATGGATCAGGATCCTGTTACAAGCAATAATTTCTATTTTGTTAAAATCAATAAAAATGATTCTCCACCTTCGTATTCCGATACACTTCAAGCTATAAAGTTAAGAATGATACCACAACCTTTTAACAGCAGGGCTTATCTTACATGGAATGCTTTGCATTCCCCGAAAATGCCTTCATCAAATCAATGGTACAGGATTTTTAAGAAATATTCTTATGCCGGATGGAAGTTAATTGATTCGACCAAAAATCAAATTTATATAGATACTATACAAGTTTGTTATGATACAATCAACTACAAAATTAAAAATTCAAATACTATTGGATGTGCATCGGTTTCGAATGTTTACGGTGATTGGCTTCAGGATTTAACTCAGCCTCCTGTACCATATATGGATTCAGTCAGCATTGATAATGATGGCAATGCTATACTTGGCTGGGAAGTAAGCTCCGACTCGGGCACTATGGGATATATAGTATACAGAAATCAGGCAGGGATATGGAGCACTTTGGACACTGTTTTCGGTATCGGTAATACATTTTACACAGATTCAACTGCAAATGCCTGTATTAAAACAAGATCATATGGTATTGCTGCTATCGACAGCTGTGGTAATAAAAGCGGCAGAGGTATCAGCCCTGAAAACCTTGGTGACTCACTAAAAACAATTCTATTTAATGCTATAGAATTCAAACCCTGTGAAAAAACCAATACACTTTCCTGGACAGAATACATTAATATGTTTCCCGGTCTTAAAGGATATAAAATATATGTAAGTGAAAATAATACTCCCTTTGAAATTCTAAATGTTACATCACCATCTCAAACATCGTATATTCATCAAAATACCGAACCTTTTGTATATTACCGATATTTTATAAGAGCGTATAATAATCATACTTCATCAACATCTTGTGTTCAATCCGTAACGACTTATTATCCTGATACACCTGAATATATTTATCTCAGAGCAGCAACTGTGAGGAACAATGAAGATGTACATTTAACAATCTATACTGACTCAACGGTATCAGTTAAGGGTTACAAAATTCTTAGGGCTGATAATGCCAGCGGCCCATTTAGTTGTATCGATACATTAAAACCATCATCATATGCAAATATCAGCTTTACTGATAATAACGTAAACGTTGATGCAAAAAGCTATTATTACAAAATTGAAGTAATTGACAGTTGCGGAAATGAAGATATTACGTCTAACTTCGGAAGGACTATATTATTGAATATTGATTCTCCTTCTGATGAGAGAAATGTATTATCCTGGAACGATTATGAATTATGGGATGGCAATGTTATAAAATATGATATCTACAGGGAGGATAATCAAGCAATGGAACCGGAACTAATTGCTTCCGTACCTTTTGGAGTAAATACATATACGGATATGATCTCCGGTCAAATTCCTGCAACAGGCAATTTTCAGTATTTTGTTGAGGCTATTGAAGGAGAAGGTTATGAGTATACTTTTCAGGATACGTCCAGATCCAATAAAGCCGTTGCCAATCAGGAAAGTTACATTAATGTTCCTAATGCATTTGCTCCCAAAGGAATCAATAACATATTTAAACCTGTTATAAGATATGTTGAACCAAATGGTTATAGTTTAAAGATTTTCAACAGATGGGGAGAAATGATCTTTGAAACAAACAATCCGGCAACAGGTTGGAACGGCAGATACAAAGGTGAATATGTACCTATGGGTATTTATGTGTATTATATTTGCTATCAGGTTGAAAATAAGACAACAAGAGTTAAAAAAGGGACTATTACTTTAATTTATTAAATATATGACTCATTAACATTTTTTAAGACCACTAATCGTCATTTTTTCATACATTTGCATCAATTTTCAAAACTAAAAATCATGGCTTTAGACAGTAATAAATTTATCGGAGAAGGTTTTACGTATGATGACGTACTTCTCGAGCCAGCATATTCTGAAGTTCTTCCCCGCGAAGTCGACATTACCACCAGTTTCAGCCGTAATATAATGTTAAATATCCCTATTGTTTCATCAGCAATGGATACTGTTACCGAATCTACCATGGCAATTGCCATAGCACAGGAAGGAGGTATAGGTGTTTTACATAAAAACATGGAAATTGATGACCAGGCTAATCATGTAAGAAAAGTTAAGAGAGCAGAAAACGGCATGATACTCGACCCTGTTACATTATCTGAAAGTGCTCTTGTTAAAGATGCATTGAAAGTAATGGAAGAAAATAATATAAGCGGTATTCCTATTGTGGATAACCATAATAAACTTGCTGGTATTCTTACTAATCGCGATCTCAGGTTCGAACGAAATATCAGGCGGCCTGTCACAGAAATAATGACAAAAGACAACATCATTACTACAAGTGAATTTACTGATTTTGAAGAAGTAGCCGACATACTTCAGGAACATCGCATTGAAAAGCTTCCTGTTGTAGATAAAAACAATAATCTTATAGGTTTAATCACCTATAAAGACATTATGAAAATCAAAGCTCACCCAAATGCATATAAAGACAAACGTGGAAGGCTACGTGTAGCTGCTGCTGTGGGTATTTCTGAAGACACCTTAAAACGCTGTGAGGCGTTGGTTTCCCAAGGTGTTGATGCAATAGTTGTAGATACTGCACATGCTCACAGTAAAAATGTTATCGCTATGGCAAAGATTATAAAGGAAACATTCAAGGAAATCGATCTGGTCATTGGTAATGTTGGTACTGCCGAAGGAGCCAGGGCTATTGCAGATGCCGGAGCTGATGCAATTAAAGTTGGTATAGGGCCGGGCTCGATATGTACAACACGTGTAATTGCCGGGGTTGGTATTCCACAGTTATCAGCAATATATAATGTAACGCAAGAACTGAAAGAAACAAATATTCCTATTATTGCTGACGGTGGCATACGTTTTACCGGCGATATTGTTAAAGCTCTTGCTGCAGGAGCACATACGATAATGGCAGGTTCATTATTTGCCGGAGTGGATGAATCGCCTGGCGAAACCATCATTTATGAAGGAAGGAAATATAAAACCTATCGTGGTATGGGTTCGATAGAAGCAATGCAGAAAGGATCAAAAGACAGGTATTTTCAGGATGTTGAAGATGACATTAAGAAACTTGTCCCAGAAGGTATAGTGGGACGTGTGCCTTATAAGGGAGCTTTATCTGAAGTAATAAATCAAATGGTGGGTGGATTAAGAGCAGGTATGGGCTACGTTGGCGCTAAAAATATTAGTGAACTGCAAAAAGCAAAATTTATTAAAATCACTGCTGCCGGCGTTATAGAGGGGCATCCCCATGACGTTACAATTGTCAGGGAAGCACCTAATTACAGTCCTAAGATATAAGTAAAAAATAACAAAATAATTAAATAAAAATTATGGAAAGCAAAGTAATAAAAGGTTTACTAGTATTATCCGCGATTATTTGTCTGGTAATCCCAACCTTATCGCAGGATTATTCAAATGATAAACGCACATTATTAACCATCGGTGATGAAGACATTAGTGTTGCGGAATTTATGAGAGTTTATAATAAAAATAATGTAAAGGGTGAGGTACTGGATACTAAAACCATTGAAGAGTACCTGGACCTTTATATTAATTTTAAACTCAAGGTAAAAGAAGCTGAAGATTTAGGCATGGATACTGTAGAATCATTTGTTAAAGAATTGGAAGGATACAGAAATCAGTTAACAAAGCCGTATTTTATCGATGAGAATGTTACTGAAGAATTGATTACAGAAGCTTATGAACGCAGCCTGACTGATATCAGGGCTAGTCATATACTTATCAAAGTAGATAAAAATGCACCACCGGAAGATACCCTGAAAACTTATGAAAAAATTATTGAAATTAAGAATAAAGCCGAAAATGGTGAAGATTTTAGTAAGCTGGCTATAGAGTATTCCGAAGATCCTAGTGCCAGAGATATGAAAGACAAAAAAAGCAAAAGGATAATAAGAAAAGGAAATAAAGGTGATTTAGGATATTTTACGGTTTTCGATATGCTATATCCATTCGAAAGCGCTGCATATAATACTAAGGAGGGCGAGATATCGGATATTATCAGAACAAAAGTAGGCTATCATATTATAAAGGTTTTTGATAAAAAAGAAGCTATGGGTAAAGCACAGGTAGCTCATGTGTATGTTAAGATCCCAGAAAATGCCACCACCAAGGATTCAGCAAAATCTAAGGAAAAAATATTTGAAGCATATAATATGATCCAAGAAGGATCTTCTTTTAAAGACGCAGTAATCAAATACTCCGATGACAGGGGCTCAAAAACAAAAGAAGGCAAATTGCCTCCATTCAATTCGAACAGAATGGTTCCAGAATTTATTTATGAGGTTTCTTTATTAGATACAGGTGAAATTTCAGAACCTTTCCTTACCCAATATGGTTGGCATATTATTAAACTTCTTAATATAGAAAAACCGGGTTTATTTGAAGATGACAAAGAAATGATACGTGAACTACTGCTAAAAGACTCAAGATCAAATAAAAGTAAAGCGGCGGTTATAAAGAAAATAAAGAAAGATCATAGATTCAGGGAAAAAGATAAGCGCAAAGAACAACTTTTTAACACACTCGACTCAACAATTCTTGAAGGCCAATGGAAAATAGAAAAAGCAGAAGGACTGGATAAACCTTTGTTCAAAATTGGTAAAGAAAAATATTCACAGCAGGAATTCGCGGAATACCTGGCTAAAAAGCAGGAAGACACCGATTATTCAAATATTAATGTTCTTTTTGATAATTTATATAAAGATTTCGTTGATAAAAAATGTATTGAGTATTATGACCAAAGACTGGAAACTTTTTATCCTGATTTTGGATTGCTGATGAAAGAATATCGTGATGGTATTTTACTTTTCGAGTTGACCAATGAAAAAGTATGGTCAAAAGCATCAGAGGATACGACCGGGCTAAAAGCATTTTATGAAAATAATAAAGATAAATATATGTGGGGCGAAAGAGTTAAAGCATCGGTTTATACTATAAAAGAACCCATTAATCTTGAAGAATTAAAAGAAAAAATTGACCAGGGTATTGCACCGGAAAAAATTTTAGAAGTGGACAGCAATTATACTAACGATACTATACTTTTTAAGTCGAAGATATTTGCCAAAGGAGATAATAAAAAAGTGGATGATGTTGAATGGAAAGAGGGAAATGTAAAGTTATATGCACAAGGAAATAAAGTTTTTATAGTTGAGATAAATAATATAGTTCCACCGGAATCTAAAAAATTTGAAGAAGCCAGGGGGTTAGTTATAGCCGATTATCAAAATTATCTTGAAACAGAATGGCTTAAAGAGCTAAAGAAAAAATATATTGTCAAAGTTAATGAAAAAATATTGTCAACATTAAAATAACACATGGGTGAGAAAGTACTGGTTTTTTATTTTATTCATATTGTTTTCCTGCAGGAACGAAACACAAAATGAGGAGGAAATACTTGCAAGGGTATACGATAAGTATCTGTATTCATCAGAATTAAAAGATGTAATCCCAAAAGGCACTCCAATCAAAGACAGCCTGATTATGGCCAAGAACTATATCAATAATTGGGTAAGACAGGAATTGCTTGTAAATCAGGCCGAAAAGAACCTCACTGAAAAGCAAAAAAATTTCGAAGAACAGTTAAAATCCTACAGAAATTCACTAATATTATATAAATACAAATCATTACTGATCAAACAAAAACTGGATACTATTGTTACAGATAATGAAATAGAAACTTACTATAATGAAAAAAAGGATAACTTCATACTGAGTGAGGACATAGTACGAATGAACTATATAAAGCTTATTCCCGATACGGTTAACATAAATCATTTCGAGGAACTACTCCGATCAGAAAATACTGAAAACAAAGCAATATTGGATTCTATATGTAATAATTCTGCTGTTGATTATTATCTCAATGAAGAATACTGGATTGCTTTTAATGAGCTAATACAAACCATACCAATAAAAACACATGATCAGGAGAATTTTTTAAGGAATCACAGATATTTTAAACTCGACGATCGGCCTTTTATTTACCTGATCAAATTTGTTGATTTCAGACTGCATGGCAATATTGCCCCAATTGGTTATGCGAAAGAGAACATAAAAAGGATTATTCTTAATAAAAGAAAGACAAAATTGCTTGACAACATGGAGAATGAAATCTTCAATAACGCATTAGAACACAATAACATTGAGATTTTCTAAACCTCCATTTATATTAAATATTAACAATAAAATATATTTTTTCAAGTTTTAACAAAATGATATTGAAAAGAATATTTATGAAAAAAAATGGAAATACAACCATTTTGAATTTTTTGGTTTTTTTCTTACTTCTTATACCATTTAACTCAATATATAGTCAGGAAGAGGTTATAGATCAGATTATTGCTGTTGTTGGGAAGAACATCATTTTGGAATCAGAGCTTGAAGGTCAATATGTGCAGTATCGCATGCAGCAGGGTATTCAGGGTAGCGAAACAAGCGTTAAATGCCAGATACTGGAAGATCTTTTATTTCAGAAACTTCTTCTTAACCAGGCACAGATTGATAGCCTTGAGGTAACCGATAATGAGGTGGAACAAAACATGAACCACCGTCTTCGTTACTTTGTCGGGCAGTTTGGTTCCGAAGAAAAGCTTGAAGAGTTTTATAATAAATCCATCATAGAAATAAAGGAAGAGATGCGTGATCTTGTTAGGGAACAGATGATGGTGGAAAGAGCCAGGCAACAGATAATTGAAAATATTTCAATAACACCTTCCGACGTTAAGAATTATTATAAAACCATGCCTGAAGACAGTATACCCTATATTAATTCTGAAGTTGAGATAGGCCAGATAGTCAGGATTCCACCTGTTAGTGTTGAAGAAAAATTAAAAATAAAAAAGAAATTACAGGACCTCCGGGAAAGGATATTAACCGGTGAAAAGTTTGAAGCTATGGCTATTCTGTATTCCGAAGATCCGGGCTCTGCAAAAAAAGGCGGTGAGATAGGTTTGAGTAAAAGAGGTGAATTATTTCCTGAATTTGAAGCGGTTGCATTTAATCTGGATAAAGGTGAAGTTTCAGAGGTTGTAGAAACCAAAGCTGGTTTTCATATAATTCAGCTTATTGAGAGAAGAGGCGAATATGTAAATGTAAGACATATATTGCTAAGGATTAAACCCTCACCTTATGATCTAGTTGAGGCTAAACAATATCTTGATAGCATTGCTGAATTCATTGAAAATGACTCATTAACATTTGAGGAAGCCGCAATGAAATTTTCTGATGATCCGAGTAAGACAAATGGTGGTCTGATAATAAATCCTATGACCGGAAACACAAAATTCGAGGCCGATCAACTTGATCCTCAATTATTTTTTGTAATTGACAAGCTGGATGTGGGTGATATTTCAAAACCGGTTTTATTTGAAACAGAAGAAGGTAAACAGGCTTACAGGTTACTTTATTTGAAATCAAGAACAAAGCCCCATCAGGCAAATCTTAAGGATGATTATAATGCATTACAGGAATGGGCTCTTGAAAAGAAAAAAGCTGATGTAGTTGATGAATGGATAAGATCAAAACTTGTTGATACTTACGTAAAAATTGATGATAAATACAAAGATTGCAATTTTTATCACAACTGGATAAATAAATAAAATATTGAACTTCTTATAAATATTTATTCACATAATGGATTATAAAACAGATGTTGAAGCAGTTGACACCTTAGTAAATAAATACCAAGCTTTACGTGAAGAAATAGCTAAGGTTATAGTAGGCCAGGAAGATGTAATTAAAAACACAATAATTTCAATATTCAGCAAGGGGCACGTACTATTAGTAGGAGTACCAGGATTGGCGAAAACTCTCATGGTAAACACAATTGCCAAAGTTCTTGGACTTAGCTATTCAAGGATACAATTTACACCCGATCTGATGCCCTCGGATATAATTGGTTCTGAAATACTTGATCAAAAGCGCAACTTCAAATTTATCAAAGGACCTGTTTTTGCCAATATAATACTTGCTGATGAAATTAATCGTACCCCGCCAAAAACTCAATCGGCACTTCTTGAAGCTATGCAGGAAAAAGCCATAACAGTTGCAGGGCAAAGATATATTTTAAACGAACCATTTTTTGTTCTTGCCACTCAAAATCCTATAGAACAGGAAGGAACTTATCCGTTGCCCGAAGCTCAGCTCGACCGATTTATGTTTAATATTTGGTTAGATTACCCGTCCTTTGATGAAGAAATAAACATTGTAAAAAGCACAACCGCTGAAGAGCCTGACGAACCCAATGTGATACTCAGCTCTGATGAAATTCTGTTTTTTCAAAACCTGATCCGGAAAATACCTGTCCCGGATAATGTTTTCGAATATGTAGTTTCCCTTGTTAAAAGAACCAGACCAGGGAATAATTCCCATGAATATGCAAATAAATATCTTACATGGGGAGCAGGTCCTCGTGCATCACAATACCTGATTATCGGAGCCAAATGCCACGCTGTGATATCAGGCAAATATTCGCCGGATATCGAAGACGTTAATGCTGTTGTTACAGCCGTTTTACGTCACCGTATTATAAGGAATTACAAGGCTGAAGCTGAAGCAATTAGTGTAGAAACTATTATCAATGAAATGTTAGAATAATTAATTATCAATCCATCATAAAATGAAAAAAAACAGGATCTATCTCATTGTTGCTTTCATTATAATAATTGGTGTTATTATTTGGCTGAGTTTAACTCCCTCAACAAAGCAGGAGAATACTATAATGGTAACGGTAGAATATGGCAGTTTTGAAATAGATGTCACTACCACAGGTGAACTTGAAGCCAAAGAATCAGAAAAAATAATGGGTCCTTCCAACTTACGAGCGGTGAGAATATGGCGCGTAACCATAGAAGATATCATAAATGATGGAACGGTTGTGGATTCGGGCGATTATGTAGCTACCCTGGATCGTACAGAACTAATGAACAAAATTAAAGATGAGGAGCTTGAGCTGGAAAAGCTGCAGACCCAATTTACCAAAACGCAGCTTGATACAACAATGGAACTTCGTGCGGCACGTGATGAACTTGTAAATCTAAAGTATAACCTTGAAGAAAAACAGATCGTTGTGGATCAGTCTGTATATGAACCACCGGCTACCCAGCGACAGGCAAAGATAGATCTTGATAAGGCAAAACGGGCTTACGAACAAGCAGTGGAAAATTATCAGTTAAAACTGGAAAAGGCAAAAGCCAATATGCAGGAAGTAACCACATCATTAAAAAAAGCCACAAATAAAATAGCTGAGATGAACAAAGTGCTTGAGGGTTTTGAAGTAAGAGCTCCCAAGGCAGGTATGGTAATATACCGCAGAGGATGGGATGGTAAAAAAATGGGCGTAGGTGCACAGGTAAGTTCCTGGGATCCTGTTGTAGCAACCTTGCCTAATCTAACAAAAATGATTTCAAAAACATACGTTAACGAAATAGATATTAGCAAGGTAAAACCAGGCCAGCAGGTTGAAATTGGAGTGGATGCTTTTCCTGAAAAACAATATACCGGTGAAGTTCGTGAAGTAGCTAATATAGGTCAGCAAATGCGGAACTCGAATGCCAAGGTATTTGAGGTGATCATAGATGTGAATGAATATGATTCCATTTTACGTCCGGCTATGACAACAAAAAACAGAATTATTACAGCAGTGATGGATAGTGTTTTATTCATTCCTATTGAATGTATTCAAAGTAATGACAGTTTAACCTATGTATACACCTCCGACAAAAAGAGACAAGTGATAAGCGGACAAAGTAATGAAAACGAAATTGTAATCCTGGCCGGACTTGAGAAAGGCGAGGAAATTTATCTTGTTGCCCCTGACGATGCTGAAGATTATAGATATGATTTATTAGATACTGCAATTATTAATAAATACGAGACAATAATCGAAAAAGTGAAACAACAAGATACTATAATCGAAACACCAAAAGAAAACAAAAAAGTAAAAACAGGGAAAAAACCCGGCAGGCCGAAACAAATAACTAATGATGCGGAAAACAGCAAAGGAAAAGATAAATAGCCCGAAACTCTGATAAAGCAAAATCAATTAAGTTGTGGAAAGATATTTGCAAATTATTAACATTGCCCTTGAAGCAATTCTAACCAATAAATTCAGATCCTTTTTAACTGCACTGGGAATCATTTTCGGAGTTGCGGCTGTAATTGCAATGCTTGCCATAGGTAATGGCGCCAGGCAGGAAATACTTAATCAGATAAAAATGGTTGGTGTTAATAATATTGTAATTACACCAATTCTTAAAGTCTCGCAAAATGGAGAGTCGGAAGAAGAAGACGGGAAAAGCATGAGTAAGAAATACACTCCAGGATTAACTCTTCAGGATGCCGAAAGCATGCAGGAAATTATTCCAACCGTCAGCAGAATAAGCCCACAGGTCACTTATAATACTTATATTATTAAAGGCGGAAAGCGTAGTCCTGCATTACTCAACGGAGTTACCAACAATTTTTTTGAAGTATATAGTCTGGCAGTAGATGAAGGCCAATTATTTGGTGACTCACATTTAAAAAAAGGAAGCCCGGTATGCATTATAACTCCCTCTATTGCTGCGAAATTTTTTCCAAACGAGAAACCAATAGGAAAGCATATCAAGTGTGGAAGCATTTGGCTTAAAGTAATTGGAATACTCGAAGACCGTGGAATAATGAATGAGGATTATGAAGAATTTGGCATAAGCAGCTACGATAGAAATATCTATTCTCCATTACAAACTGTCTTACTCAGGTTTAAAGACCGTTCATTGGTAACCAAGCGATCTCTACTTAGTGGCGGCAGTGAAATCGTTATTTTCAATGGAGGTGTTGCATCTTTTAGCAGTAGCAGTGGAGAAGGCGAGAGGGAAAATCTTAACCAGCTTGACAAAATTATTATACAAGTGGAAAAAAGCGAACAGCTTAAACCAACTACAAAAGCAATCAGAGATATGCTTATCCGGCGTCATCAGGATGTTAAGGATTTTGAGATCCTGGTGCCGGAATTATTGCTGAAGCAGGAACAGAGAACTAAAGAAATCTTTAATATTGTACTGGGAGCCATTGCAAGTATTTCATTGATAGTAGGAGGAATTGGCATTATGAATATCATGCTTGCATCGGTTATGGAAAGAATAAGGGAAATAGGGGTTCGGATGGCCACTGGTGCACGAATGAAGGATATCATTTTCCAGTTTCTTTCGGAAGCTACACTAATAAGTGTAACCGGCGGTATTATCGGTATAATACTTGGAATTGCCCTGTCGAAGATAATTATGAAAACAACAGATATTCTTACTATTATTTCTCCCTGGTCTATAATTATTTCTTTTGGAGTGGCCGTTTTTGTAGGTATTCTATTCGGATATATGCCAGCTAAAAAAGCTGCCAACCAAGATCCTCTTGAATCTCTAAGACATGATTAAAAGATTGAAAATAAAAAATCAATGATTAAAAAGGTATTTATTATTAGCTTAAATGTTTTGATTTCAATTTATTTGTTTTCACAGGAAGACATAAACAGTTTAACTCTTGAAGATGTCACTTACCTTGCACACCAGCAATCTCCCGATGCACTGATAGCCAAGCACAAGTTCAGAAGAAGTTACTGGGAATATAAAACATACAAAGCAGATTATTTGCCTTCTGTTAATTTAAGTGGTACCCTGCCTAATTTCAACCGTTCCATTGACGCCGTAGTACAGCCCGACGGAAGTACAGAATACCGTGAGAGAAAATTTACGGAATATTCAGCGGAATTGTCTATTAACCAAAAAGTCGGATTTACAGGAGGTCAGGTATTTCTGCGATCGGGACTGGTAAGAAATGCTAATATTCTGGACACCTCAACATCAATATCTTATCTGTCAACCCCTGTAAATATTGGTTATAGTCAACCTATTTTTAAATACAATGCATATAAGTGGGATAAGAAGATCGAACCCATGAAATATGATGAAGCCAGGCAACAGTATCTGGAAGACATTGAACAGATTAATATAACCGCAACACAATACTTCTTCAATCTTTTATTATCCCAGATAGAAAAAGAAATTGCAGCAAAGAACCTTTCAAATTACGACACTTTGTATCATATTGCCAGGGGCCGTTATAATCTTGGTAAGATAGCCGAAAATGAATTACTTCAACTTGAGCTTAATTTACTCAGGGCCGAAGCTGCAGTTGATAATGCGGATTTGGATTATGAAAATAATTTGTTCAAGCTTAAATCCTACCTCAGAATTAAAGATGAAGAAAAGATTGAACTTATACCACCTGTGCAAACTTATCATTTTCAGGTTAATGCTTTAAAAGCAGTTGAAGAAGCCAGAAATAATACATCCGTTAGTTTGTCTTTTACAAGAAGATTAATGGAAGCAGAAAGTAATGTAAACCGCGCTAAAATGGAAGGACGCTTCGATGCTGAAGTTTATGCAGTTTTCGGTTTAACGCAGACAGCCGAAGGGTTGGATATGGTTTATCAGGATCCGCTTGATCAGCAACAAGTCGTATTGGGTTTAAATCTTCCCATTCTGGATTGGGGCAGGGCAAAAGGCCGAATTAAAATGGCCGAATCCGGTCAGGAGTTAGTGCGGACATCAGTGGAGCAGGAAAAAATTGACTTTGAACAGAATATCTTTTTGAAAGTTATTAAATTCCATATGCAGAAAAAACAATTGTATATAGCTGCAAAAGCTGATACCGTGGCGCAGAAAAGATATGATGTAACCCAGCAAAGGTACTTAATAGGAAAAGTAAATGATGTTCTGGAGCTTAATAATGCTCAACTGGATAACGATAATGCAAAGAAGGGTTATTATAATGCATTGAAAAAATACTGGATAAGCTTTTATGAGCTTCGAAAACTTACACTTTATGATTTCATGAAAGACAAAAAAATTGAGTTTGATCCTAATACTATTCTTTAAATAATTTGTATTTTTTCTAAATAAGGAATTTTTTTATTTTTGTAGTGTAAAATAAATAAAGTAAGAATTAAATAAATATAAATAGATATGGCAGTTTTAACAGGAAAAAAAGCACCATTATTTGAAGAAGATGCTGTTATTAATGGTAGTGAAATAGTTGAAAAGTTTTCATTAAAGGAATACATAGGAAAGAAATATGTAGTTTTCTTTTTCTACCCTGCGGATTTTACTTTTGTATGTCCGACTGAGTTAATAGCTTTCCAGAACAAGATTGAAGAATTTGAAAAAAGAGACACCCAGATAGTAGGGTGTTCTGTTGATTCAAAATATTCTCATTGGGCATGGCTTAATACACCGCAGGAAAAAGGCGGAATACAGGGAGTTAAATATCCTATTGTATCTGATCTTTCCAAGACAATCTCTAAAAACTTTGATGTTTTGGCAGGTGAGTATGATTATAATGAAGAAGGAGAAATGGAATTTGACGGAGAGCCTGTATCATACAGAGGTTTGTTTTTAATTGACCGACAGGGCACAGTACGTCATCAGGTTGTTAATGACATGCCTTTAGGACGTAGTGTGGAGGAAACATTGCGTATGGTGGATGCATTGCAGTTCTTCGAAGAGAACGGTCAGGTTTGCCCTGCCGACTGGCATAAAGGTGATGAGGGCTTGCAAGCAACCTCCGATGGCATTGCAGATTATCTTAGTAAACATAAGAAGTAAGACTATTAGAAATCATAAAACCCTGTGAAGTTTATACTTTGCAGGTTTTTTGTGGTTTGCACTATTGATTAGGTGTAGCGTCCTCGCTACACCTAATCAATGTAGCAGATCCTCATCAAAGAATATATTAACCAAACAGAAAACACGACTTCTGAGAAGTCGTATTATTGTAGCTAATAATATTAAAAAGAAAAAACAACGCCGTAGGTGTTGGATTATTTTTATTAATTTTATTGAAAAAGAAAAATAGAGAACATGAGAAAACAAATATTAACATTAGGAATAGCTTTAATAACAGTAGTTTCAAGCGCACAAGTTCAAAGAAGTAATAACATCAGTAAAAGAACTTTAGAAATTGCAAGCCAGGAAAATTTATTATTACGTAATCCAAATAATATAATCGATGAAGGTTTTGAAGGTTACCAGTGCTTCACACTTGATCTTACTCCCTGGACTACAATCGATGTAGACGGATTATCAACTTACGGAATCGAAGATGTTACTTTTCCTCATGCTGGCGAAGCTATGTCATTCATAGTTTTTAACCCTGATTCCACCCAGCCATCTCTATCAAGTGATCCTTCAATACAACCTCATTCGGGAAATAAATTTGTCGCATGTTTTGCTTCAAAGCCTAATGGTGGTCAGGGCAATGATGACTGGCTAATCACACCACAGATCACTATTGACACAACGGATTATAATTTGAAATTCTATGCTAAATCATACACAGATGAATGGGGTCTGGAAAAAATAAATGTTGCAGTTTCAACAACATCAGCCAATCCCGAGGATTTTACCGTAATTTCAGGCGGTACCCCCCTCGAGGTACCAACCTCATGGACACAATATGCCTACGAACTATCTGCCTATTCAGGTAATGATATTTATATTGCAATACAATGTGTTTCATTCGACACATTTATTCTGATGATTGATGATATAACAGTAACAGATACATCAAGTCAGCAGGATAAGTTCGAGCTTACTTTTGAGGAAGTACCCGACTGGTCATTAACTTTTGATCCCTGGCATGCATATGATCTTGATGGAGCATACACCTATTCTATTGACCAGCATACTTTTCCGAATAATAATGCACCCATGGCATTCATAGCATTCAATCCTGAAACTGTTGATCCACCAATGACCAATGATCCTTCTATTCAGCCATATAACGGGAAGAGATTTGGAGCTTGTTTTTCTTCAATACCGCCAACAACAAATAATGATTGGCTGGTCTCGCCAACAGTAAAGCTCGGTTCAAATTCTGTTTTTTCCTTTTGGGCAAAGTCGTATACACATGATTATGGACCGGATAAATTTAATGTGGGAATATCAACGGAAGGACCAGATCCCGAAAACTTTGATATTATCTCAGGAGATAATCCCCGGGAAGCACCATTAACATGGACAAAATTCTCGTACGATTTATCAGATTATTCATCAAAAGACGTGAATCTTGGTATACAATGCGTATCAGATGATAATTTCATCTTTATGGTGGATAATATTCTTGTGGATATTAATGCAGATGTGGGTGAAATAAATAATATTACTGATAATGTTAGTATTTATCCGGTACCCGCAAGAAATTATATCAATATTGAATCTAGTTTAAAAATCCTGAAAATTGAGCTTTTAAACAATATCGGAAAAATAGTTAATACCATCAAGCCTGATAAACAAAAATCAAGAATAAATACTTCAAAATACAGTAATGGTATCTATTTCATTAATATTTTTACAAACGAAGGAATAGCTGCAAAAAAGCTTGTAATAAGAAAATAAATGAGCAGCAAATTAGCCAAAATTTATAACACCATTAAAATATTGATTTGTCTTAAATGAAGAAATACAAACATGTTTTCATCGATTTCGACAGAACCTTATGGGATTTTGAGAAAAGTACAGCAGAAACATTCAGGGAAATATATGATATATTCGAATTAAAAACTAAGGGAATACAATTAATTGATGAATTTACTGAAACATATAATAAGAAAAACGACCTTCTGTGGTCTTATTACCGTAAGAATGAAATAACCAAAAAATCGTTAAATGTAAAACGGTTTATTTTAACACTTAACGAATTTAAGATTGATGACCAGGAACTTGCAAAACAGATTGCAGAGTATTACATCATACATAGTCCTCGCAAAATAAACATGTTTCCCTATGTTCATGAAATACTATCATATCTTCATTTAAAATATAAACTTTATTTGTTAACAAACGGATTTGAAGAAGTACAGCAAAAGAAATTAGATCTTGGTGATCTGAGAAAATACTTCACATCTGTAATCACCTCGGAAAAAGCAGGAGTTAAAAAACCTGATAAAGGAATATTTTTTTATGCATTAGGAACTACGGGAGCAAAAGTTGATGAATCACTTATGATTGGCGATGATTTGAGAGTAGACATAGACGGAGCAAAAACAGTAAATATGGATCATATTTACGTTAACTACAAAAAATTACCACACAATGATACTGTAACCTATGAAGTTAACACACTTAAGGAGATAGAAACAATTCTGTAATAATTATTGATCAAGTGTAGCAATAAGTGTTGAACCCCCTTTAACCTTCTGATGGAGCTTAACTTTTAATCTGGCTTCAAGCGGAAGAAAAAGATCAACTCTGGAACCGAAAAGTATGATTCCGATTTCCTGCCCCTGTTTAACAAGATCATTTGTATTTGTCTTACATACAATTCTCCTCGCCAGTACTCCCGCAATCTGGCGTATTACTATTATTCTGCCATCTTCATTTTCTATTGCTATTGTATTTCTTTCATTCTCTTCAGAAGATTTGGGTGAATATGCGGGGTAATTTCCCCCGCTTTTGTGATGTATATATTTTATCACTCCTGAAACAGGAAACCAGTTAACATGAGCATCAACCAACGTCATAAAAACTGAAACCTGTATACGCTTTCCGTTGGTGTACTCACTTTCAACAACTTCTTCAATTGCAACTACTTTTCCATCTGCAGAACTGTATATATTATTTTTATCGATCAATGTGTTTCTTTCAGGTTTTCTAAAAAACCTCACAACAAGTATAAGAAACACGAAACCGATACTATACAAGATATAATGGGCTATTGCTTGTTGAGGAAATATTATATTAACAATTAATAATACAACAGCAACAAAAAGTACAATTGCTACAATAATTACATAACCTGCCGGATGAACTTTCATATTCTAAAATAATAAAACATAGATTAATAATACTGGAGCGCTAAACAATACTCCGTCAAACCGGTCTAATATACCTCCATGAGCAGGCAGAATACGACCGGAATCTTTAACATTAATGCTCCTCTTCAACCTGGATTCTGCCAGATCGCCAAAGGTACCGAAAACAATAATAATTACAGCAATAATTGCCCATTGATAAAAAACATATAAACTAAAAATCAGTGAAACAATGTAGGCAATTCCTATTGTCAATATTGCAGCTCCCAGGGTGCCTTCCCATGTTTTGTCAGGTGAAACTTCCTTGCTCAATTTGCGCTTTCCGGCAAGAGAACCTATTACATAAGCTAAAATATCATAGCACCATACAATTATAAAATAGCCCAGTAAAAGATCAGGAGAATAATTATGTTTCTGTAATGTTGGATTAACAAAGAAATTCAATGCTGAAAATGGAATCACTACATACAGTACCCCAAGAAGGGTTTGCGCTACATCAGAAGAATTGCTTTCTTTAATCCGAAATATTTCGATACCAAAAGGAATAATTAATAAAAGGAATATTATAAGCAGAATTTGTTTTTCAATTAACCCCATTGTCACCAAACTGAATAATATATAGATTATACTGCCTGTAATAAGTCCATATATTTTAAATACCTTAATTCCGTGTATCTTATTAACAATATCATAATATTCATTCAATCCTATAAAGGTGATAATTAAAAAGAGCACAGCCAAAGAATAATGGCTCCATAAAATTGAACCTATTAATACTGCAACAAATACAATACCTGTTAATGTGCGTGTAATAAGCTCTTTCACTTTTCTCTATGCTTTCCTATAATTTCGCGTGCTTTTTTTTCATCTTCAGGATGTACATAAAGATCGATACCCCCAATAAGAAAGGACGAATCTTTTTTACTTATCTCCTGACTTTCAATATCGTTTTCAGCAAGCATGCCTTTAACAAGTCTGATATCATAATTTTTATTTGATGAATATACCTTAACCCAGTCTTCCATAAAAAATATTTTAGTTATTATCGTTAATTAAAAATACATACAATTGTTTAGGCCCGTGCGCTCCCATTACCAGTGTTTTTTCTATATCAGCAGTTCTGCTCGGACCGGTTATCAGCGAAATCAAAGAAGGCATTGAATTTCCGTATTTATTATTAATTTCTTCAAATGCATCTTTTATATCTGGAACTAATTGCGATCTATAAGCCAAAACAAAATGATTTTCAGGATATACATAAATTCTTCTTCCGGAGCCTTGTCGGGAGGAGATCATAATACTTCCAAGACGGGCAATCAAATACTCACAACCGGTAAGTCCACTTGTCTGATCAAGGAATTCATCTTCCTCGTGTTTATAGGATATATTTATTTTATTTAGATGTTTTTGAATTTCCTCATCAATACAGTATATATCCTTGTTGAATTTATTTTGAATAAGTGATTTGATCTTATTTCCGAAATCCGTCAGGTTAATACAATTAATTAATTCCCCATTCACCTTCTGAAACTCTCTCTTAAAAACCACTTCAAGCTCACCATCAATTTTCTTGTATATGTTTGCTTTACCTCTCTCTTCTTCTCCGGGTAAATCCGGTTTATTTGATAAAGCATGTTCAATTTTTTGCAGTATTCTCTCTCGTGATGTAAAATCTGGCATTAGCTTGAAAATTTAATCAATCTTTTGTGAAGGTTCCTTCTTTCTTTTTTCAGGTTTTTTCTTTTCTTCGCCGGTCTTAGTTTTTTTCCTGGCTTCAGGTGTTTTCTTTTCCGATTCCTTTTTGCCTGTATCGGTTGATTTACTTTTTTCTGAATTACTTTCAGACCGGGCTGGCTGATTAACTTTTGTTTCTTTTTGTTTTTTTGTTACGGATTGCTTTGATGATTTAGCATGCTTTTCAGCTTCCGAACCTATCTCTTTCAGTTGTTTTTCCTTTTTCTCATCCCACGGTCTGTGCCCAAAGATCTTTTCCAGATCGGTACTAAAAATAACTTCTCTTTCAAGCAATTTTTCAGCAAGTTCTTTAAGCTGATCCTTATGCTTTAACAAGATTTCTTTAGCTCGCTTGTATGCTTTTTCAACCATCTTTTTTACTTCCTGGTCTATTATCTCTGCAGTCTTCTCGCTATATGGTTTGGTAAAGGAATATTCTTGTTGACCTGTTGAATCGTAAAAAGAAATGTTTCCTATTTTATCATTCAAGCCAAAATAAACAATAATATTGTAAGCTTGCTTTGTAACTTTTTCAAGATCGTTCAAGGCGCCGGTTGAAACTTCTCCAAAGTTGATTTCTTCCGATGCTCTCCCTGCCAGTGCAGCAGTCATCTCATCATACATCTGATGAAAAGTAGTTATCTGACGTTCCTCGGGAAGATACCATGCAGCACCCAGTGATTTACCTCTCGGAACAATAGTTACCTTAACCAGAGGATGAGCGTGTTCAAGCAGCCAACTTACAGATGCATGACCGCTTTCATGATAAGCTACAATTTTCTTTTCCTTGGGAGATATAAGTTTATTCTTTTTCTCCAAACCACCAATGAAACGATCAATAGCATCCATAAAGTCCTGCCTGCCAACTTCTTTTTTATTTTTTCTGGCAGCTATCAAAGCGGCTTCATTGGCAACATTCGCGATATCTGCACCTGAAAATCCTGGTGTTTGTTTGGCAAGAAATTCAATATTAACATCCTTGTTGATTTTTTTAAGCGGTTTAAGGTGAACCTTAAAGATTGCTTTTCTTTCCTCAAGATCAGGTAATTCAACATGTATTTGTCTGTCAAAACGACCGGCACGTAACAGTGCGCGATCCAGCACATCCCATCTGTTTGTTGCCGCCAGAATAATAACTCCTGTATTGCTTGAAAAGCCGTCCATTTCTGTAAGTAATTGATTCAGTGTGTTTTCCCTCTCGTCATTTGCCCCTGTTAATGGATTTTTACCTCTTGCTCTTCCTATCGCATCAATTTCATCTATAAATATTATACACGGAGCTTTCTCTTTGGCTTGTTTAAACAGGTCTCTAACACGGGATGCACCCACACCAACAAACATTTCTACAAAATCGGAACCGGATATTGAAAAGAACGGAACCTGTGCTTCACCGGCAACTGCTTTTGCAAGTAATGTTTTACCTGTGCCCGGTGGCCCAATTAATAATGCCCCTTTAGGTATTTTACCACCAAGCTCGGTATATTTGGAAGGATTTTTTAAAAAATCCACAACTTCCTTAACTTCAACCTTTGCTTCTTCAAGACCTGCAACATCATCAAAAGTTATAGTAACGTTTGCACTCTTATCAAATAACTGGGCTTTGGATTTTCCTATGTTAAAGAGATGTCCACCGGGGCCTCCTCCTCCCCTGCTCATCATTCGCATGATAAAAAACCAAACGCCTATTAATATCGCAATAGGAATTACCCATCCTAATATGTCCATCCCCCAGTTTCTCCTCGTTTCATTCTCTACATAAACTGTGTCGTCTTCATCTATTCCTTTTTGTGCCTCTATTACTTTATCATCAAATGAATCAGGTGATGTTATATTATAATAATAATGAGGCCCCGAGGAACTTGTTCCTCTACTATCTCTTAGATCTTGATACCTGGATTTTGATAAGGCTTCATTTTTAATATAAATCTCCGCCCGTTCCTTGTTTATTAATACAATCCTGCTCAAATCACCACCGGAAAGCATCTCTCTTAATTCTCCCCAGGTAGTTTTTTCCTCACCGTCACCCCAGTTGACTAATTGAATAATCAAAAAGATAACTATTAATATTCCATATATCCAGTAAAAATTAAATCTTTTCTTTTTGGATTTATAGTCTTTCTGTTGATCTTGTCTGTTTTGAGTTCTTTGTTCTTCTGCCATTATGTCTGTTTTCCCTTAAAAGTTTTATAACTGGTCTTCATCATCAAATTTATTCATCTCTGCATCAGCCCAGAGTTCTTCAAGTTGATAAAAATTCCGGACATTTTTCTGAAACACATGCAGCACCACATCTACATAATCTATCAAAATCCATTCCGCATTTTCATACCCTTCCGAGTGCCAGGGTTTCTCTCCTGTTTGTTCTCTAACTGTTTCAATAGCTGAATCTGCAATAGCCTCAACTTGAGTTCCGGAAAGGCCATGGCATATAATAAAATAATTACATACGGCATTTGGTATCATTGAAAGGTCCATACTAATTATTTGCTGAGCCTTCTTCTTCTGAATACCATTTATCACAATGTTGGCTAATTGCTCAGCAGAAGCTTTTTGAGTTTGAGTCATATTAAATATGTGATGCTTTCTCTTATTGCAAAAATAAGCAAAATTGCTCACTAAAATAAATAGATTACCAATCCTTTAAGCGAAATATACTTACCTTTATTATCCAATTATAATAAAAAATAAATACAATGACACCAGAGAAGATATTTGGCAATAAAATTATTAACACCGGACCGGTTAGTTCAACAAACGATTTTACAATTAAATCACTGCAAAAACAAAATTACGAAGAAGGAACAATATTTATTACTAACAACCAATATGCAGGAAAAGGGCTTGATAAAAACTCATGGGAAAGCGAACCTGGTAAGAATCTCACATTTAGTATTCTCATTCATCCTGACTTTCTGCTGGCCGAAGAACAGTTTATGCTCAATAAATTCACTGCACTGGGAATTTATGATTTCATAAAAACAACAGTTTCTAAAGAACAGGTTTCAATAAAATGGCCAAATGACATCTATATTAATAAGTCAAAAATATCCGGCATTCTTATTAATAATACAATGAAAGGTAATTCATTTGAATATTCCGTAATAGGCATTGGCGTCAATATAAATCAAACAAAGTTCAAAAGAGATATACCAAATCCCATTTCACTTAAACAAATAACCAAAACTGACTATTCTCTGGATAAATGCCTGCAAGAACTAATATTCTGCATGAACATCAGGTATAATCAACTCATCAAAAAAGAATACGAATACATAAATAAAGATTATTTAAATTCTTTACTCCGGTTCGGAAAATATTCAAAATATATCAGCAATCACAATAAATTCGAGGCAAGGATTATCAATGTTGCTGAAAGTGGAAAGTTAATACTTCAAAAAAGGTCAGGAGAAATTCTTAAATTCGATTTTAAGGAAGTTGAATATGTTCTGTGATTATCAGGCATTAACGATAAATCTTGAAGGATCATACCGGTCATTTAAATTAAATTATACAGTTAGTTATTTTTCTCGTGATGGTGTTTCAATTTTTCAACCATTATATTTACAAGGTTTTGTACTGGTCGCTGTATCATCATTTTCATCATTGGATTAACATCTGCTTCGGCCTCTATATGTACTTTGGTTTTTTCTTCTTCAACAGGCTCCAGTTTGCATTTCAGTTCAAAACCGAATGGCGACTTACTCTCGGAAACAACATGAACATGAGAATCAACTTCCTTTTCATGAATACGCATCTTAACATCAGCCATATTTTGAACTGTAAATGAACATGTTATTTCGGTTGATTTCCAATTTGTTACCTGTTCAGGCATTAAATGTTCAAAGTTGTTAAAGTCGCTGAGAAAATTATATATCTTTCTAGCAGGTTTATTAATTATAAGACTATCACTTTTTATTTTCATAATATTAGTTTTTTTCACCCCATTTTTTTGGATATTTTCTCCATTCAACAAGAGAAGACATATCCTTTTTCTTTATATAATTAATTTCAAGAGCTTTATTAATCAGAGTATCATAATCAGAAAGCGTAATGAGCTTAACATTAGCTTCCCTGAAATTATTCTTTGCAACTTGCAGATCATAAGTAAAAATAGCTATCATACCAATAACCTTGCAGTTCTCTCCTCTTAACGCGGTAACAGCGTTTAAACTACTTTTTCCTGTCGAAATAAGGTCTTCGATAATAATAGCTGATTGTCCGCTTTCTGTTTTTCCTTCGATTTTGTTCTCCAGACCATGGGATTTTTTGGAAGAACGAATATAAACAAATGGCAAATTTAGTTCCTGTGCAACTAAGGCACCCTGGGCAATGGCACCTGTGGCAACGCCTGCAATAATATCAGGCTTTTCAAATTTCTCCTTAATTACCTTCATAAACTGTTCTTTAATATAACTGCGTAAATCCGGATAGGACAAGGTAATCCTGTTATCGCAATAAATAGGTGACCTTAAGCCGGATGTCCATATAAATGGTTTTTCAACGCTTAGCTTTACAGCATTTATTTTCAGTAATTGTGCTGAGATATTGCGGGCAATTTCTTTATCGCTTATCATACAACAAAATTATAAAGATTTTAATAAGTCTGTTATTTAAATTTTTAATCATAGTTTTGCAATAAATGTTTTGCCATGGAAAAAATTGCAGTCTTCCCCGGATCATTCGACCCCATAACAAAAGGCCATGAGTCAGTTGTAAAAAGGGCTCTTCCATTGTTTGATCAAATAGTCATCGCAATAGGTAAAAACCCTGAAAAGAAATTTCTTTTTCCTATTGAAAAGCGTAAAACATGGATTGAAAAGGTATTTGCTGACTATCCAAAGATAAAGGTAAGTACTTTCACAGGTCTTACCGTTGATTATTGCAGAAAAATAAATGCAAAGTATTTATTAAGGGGATTGCGTACCTCGGCCGATTTTGAATTTGAAAGAAGAATTGGGCAGATTAATAAAAAATTATACCCGGAGATTGAAACTGTGTTTTTTCTGACCACACCTGAGCTTACTCCTATCAACTCGTCCATTGTAAGAGAGATCTATCAAAGCGGTGGTGATGTTTCCGGCTTTATTCCTGAAGGTATTGACCTTTGATTCAATAAATTTCATTCTTACTACGTTTTCATTAAAACTATTCAAATCATGAAAAAACTGATCACCACTTGTATTACATTAATGATTACCTATATTGCTTTGTCCCAAACCACAATCATTTCAGGTAATGTAAATGGTGCAGCAGGAAAAAAGATCCGGATAATCATGTACGCAGACATGATCTCATATCTTGAGCAAACCGTGGCTGAAACAAGAATCAATAATAATGGTGATTTCAAAATACAAATCAATAATGACACTACTGTTTTTACATATCTTAAAATAGATTTTCAACAGGCAGAATTTTACCTTGAACCGGATAATGAATACGATCTGATTATTGATTTTGATCCGCATGCCAGAATATTTTCATATACAAATCCGATCAACTTAAGGGTTAGAATAAACAATGCAGGTAAAAATTCATTAAACCATAAAATAAGCGAGTTCAACAAAATATACAGTAATTTTATATACAACAATTTTTATGAACTGTATAAAAAACATAACATATCGTTGCTCGATAGTTTACAACTTGAAGTTGATAAATCATTCAAATCCGTTAATCCGCTCTATTTCAAAAATTATATTAAATACTCTAATGCCTCTGTAGATCTTTTTGCCAAGTTCAAGACAAAACAAGAAATTGCCAATGATTATTTGATTAATCAGCCTGTTCTATATAATAATATTAAGTACATGGATTTCTTTAACCAATTCGCTGAAAAATACTTTACAAATAATACCAATATCAGCCAACAAGAAATTATCAGCCAAATAATAGATAAGAAAAGTAATTTTAATGATTTGATCTTATTGCTTCAGAAAGATAATATTTTACGCAAAGATCATCGCATACTTGAAATGGTTCTGCTTAAGACTCTTCATGATTTATATCATAATCCAAATTTCAATAAAGCTATTATCATTGAAGCACTTGAAAAAGCTGCTCGTCAATTTAAAACAGAAGAAAATAAAAAAATATCCGTAAACCTCATTAAAAAACTTACAATGCTTACAAAGGACACAAAGGTTCCTGATTTTCAGCTACCAAATGCAACCAACGATACTTTTTCATTAGAGGATTTCAGAGGGAAAATAATATATTTGAATTTCTGGAACTTAGTTTGCCGGCCATGCATAGAAGAAATGGATACTATAAAAAATATTTATAAACGATATGATAATACAATTCAATTTATAAGTATTTCAACCGATGTTGATCCTGAACAATCCTTCAAATATGCTGAAGAAAAGGATTATAACTGGTTATTACTTCATTTTGATAATAACTTTGAATTGCTCGAAAAATATGATGTTCGGACATATCCAAAAAATCTTTTAATTGATAAACATGGCACGATAATAAAAAACCCTGCTGTATTACCACGGGAAAGTTTCAGAATAATTTTATCAAAAATTGCAAATAAAAACCTTAATTAAAAATATATAACATATTAACCAAACTCATTTTTTTTGCAGTATTTTTGTATTTTGTAATAATAATGAGTATGTTATTTCCTTTAAATAACAGAAGGTCAATTAAAATCGCAAAATATAATTAGCAATTATGCTTAAATTCTTAAAAAACATACTTGGCACAAAATCGGAACGGGATATAAAAAAAATAAGTCCGGTATTGTCTCAAATACAAGAAGCATATGATAACATATCACAATTAAGCAACGATGAGTTGCGCATCAAAACACAGGAATTCCGCAAGCGTGTTTTCGATTATATTGCTGATGAAGAAAAACAAATCAAAGAACTAAAAGAAAAAATTAATAAGGAAGAAGACATAGAAGAAAGAGAAAGATTATGGAAACAAGTAGACAAACTTGAAGATGCGAGTTATGAAAAATCACAGGACATATTAAATGAAATTCTTCCTGAGGCTTTCGCAGTCATCAAAGAAACTGCAAAAAGATTTGTTGATAATGAAATTGTTGTAGTTACTGCAACTGATTTTGACCGTGAACTGGCTAAAGAAAAAGACAATGTTACAATAAAAGGCGACAAAGCAGTTTATAAAAATTCATGGGTTGCAGGTGGAAATATTATCACCTGGGATATGGTACATTATGATGTACAGTTGATAGGCGGAGTGGTTCTTCACCAGGGTAAAATAGCAGAGATGGCTACCGGAGAGGGTAAAACGTTGGTTGCCACTTTACCGGTTTACCTTAATGCTTTGCCCGGAAAAGGTGTTCACATTGTAACGGTTAATGATTATCTTGCCAGACGTGATTCGGAATGGATGGGTGTTCTTTATGAATTTCATGGATTAAAAGTTGATTGTATAGACAAACATGAACCTAACTCTGATGATAGAAGACAAGCCTACCTTGCTGATGTGACTTTCGGTACTAACAATGAATTTGGTTTTGATTACTTACGGGATAATATGACCGGCAATCCTGATGAGCTTGTACAGCGATCACATAATTATGCTATTGTTGATGAAGTAGATTCAGTGCTTATTGACGACGCACGAACACCCTTAATTATTTCCGGTCCCACTCCCAAAGGTGAAAAACAAGAATTTTATGAATTGAGGCCTATGGTGGAAAAACTTTATTCTGCCCAAAAAAAGCTTATTACCCAAATTCTGGCAGATGCCAAAAGGATACTTAGCAAGGAGATGTTAGAAAGCGAGGAAGAAAAAGAAGGTGGTAAATTACTTTTACGTGCCTACAGGGGTTTACCAAAAAACAAAGCACTGATTAAATTTCTAAGTGAACCCGGTATGAAAACCCTGAGACAAAAAACAGAAAACTTTTATCTTCAGGAGCAAGCCAAGCATATGCATGTTATTGATGATGAATTGTATTTTGTAATAGACGAAAAAAACAACACAATAGATATTACTGAAAAAGGTATTGACCTGATAACAGAATCATACCAGGATTCCGATTTTTATGTTTTGCCCGATATAGGATCATTCATAGCAGAGCTTGAAAAAGAGAATCTTCCTGAAGATAAAAAATTGAAAAAGAAAAACGAGCTTCTTCAGGATTATGCCATCAAATCAGAAAGGGTACATTCGATCAATCAATTGTTAAAAGCATATGCTTTATTTGAAAAGGATGTTGAATATGTTATCATGGATAATAAGATAAAAATTGTTGATGAACAAACAGGTCGCATCCTTGAAGGAAGAAGGTATTCCGATGGTTTGCATCAGGCTATCGAAGCCAAGGAAAATGTAAAAGTTGAAGCTGCTACACAAACATATGCCACCATCACGCTACAGAATTATTTTAGGATGTACAGAAAGCTTGCCGGTATGACAGGTACTGCTGAGACCGAAGCAGGAGAGTTCTGGGACATTTACAAGCTGGATGTTGTAGTAATACCGACAAACGAACCTATTGTTCGAGATGACCGTGAGGACTTGGTCTATAAGACAAAGAGAGAAAAGTTCAATTCGGTTATTGATGAAATTGTTGACTTGATAAAACAAGGCAGGCCTGTTTTGGTAGGAACAACCTCTGTTGAAACCTCAGAATTGCTCAGTCGCATGCTCAAGCGTAAAAAGATCAAGCATAACGTATTAAATGCCAAGCTTCATCAAAGAGAAGCAGAAATTGTCGCTGAAGCTGGTCTGGCGGGCAATGTTACCATAGCTACCAATATGGCCGGTCGTGGTACTGATATTAAACTTGGGCCGGGAGTGAAAAAAGCGGGTGGTCTTTCTATTATAGGTACCGAAAGACATGAATCAAGAAGAGTTGACCGGCAATTACGAGGACGTGCAGGCCGCCAGGGTGATCCGGGAAGTTCTCAGTTTTTCGTTTCTCTTGAAGATGACCTTATGCGAATGTTCGGATCAGGACGTATTGCAGGAATTATGGACAGACTCGGATTGAAAGAGGGTGAAGTTATACAACATCCTATGATCACAAGATCAATAGAAAGAGCACAGAAAAAAGTAGAGGAAAATAATTTTGGTATCAGAAAACGGTTGCTGGAATATGATGATGTAATGAATTCCCAAAGGGAGGTGATCTACAAAAAAAGACATCATGCTCTTTTCGGAGACCGGCTTGCTGTAGATATTTCTAATATGATGTTTGATGTTATCGAAAAAACAATCCTTGACTATCAGGAAATGCGTGATTTTGAAGGTTTCAGAATGGAACTGCTTAAAAAGCTTGCAATAGACTCTCCATACAATGATCAGGAATTTTTGCAAAATCAAGCCGAGAATATGGCAGAAGAACTTTTTCACACTGTTTATAACAATTACAGGGAAAAGTCAAAAATCATTGCAAAGAAAACATATCCGGTAATAAAAGATGTTTACGAAAGAAGAACACCCTACGAGAATATAGCAATACCCATTACTGATGGTAATAAAACCATGCAGGCTATCGCTAATCTTAAAAAAGCCTATGAAGATAAAGGAAAAGAAGTTAGTCTTGCCATAGATAAAGGAATAACTCTTTCTAATATAGATAATGCCTGGAAGGATCATCTTCGCGAAATGGATGACCTGAAACAATCAGTGCAAAACGCAGCCTACGAACAAAAAGATCCTTTGCTCATTTATAAATTCGAATCATTTGAACTATTCAAGCAAATGATACAAAAAATTAATGAGCAGATTGTTTCATTTCTCATCAGAGCAGATATTCCAATGCAGGATGCAGAATCTGTTCAGGAAGCACAGGCGCCTCAGGGTATGGATATGAGTGAAATGAAAGAAGAAAGAACTGATCTCCTTTCACAAGCACATAGCGATACGCAACACCCACAAAAAACACAGCCTATAAAAGCAAAAAAGAAAATTGGCCGCAATGAAAAAGTAAAGGTGAGATATAATGATGGCAGTGAATTGGTTAAAAAGTATAAACTTGTTGAGCACGATTTAAAACGTGGTGAATGTCAATTGGTTAATCAATAAAAAATAAATCAATCCATGATTTAATAAAATTCATATCTTTAAGGTAAAAATTCAAAATGAAGGCATATAATTCCATATTTCTGTTATTAATAATCTCTTTGATTTTCTTTTGCTGTTCAGATGATAATGGCGGCGATGATCCTGATTGCCCTATCTATTGCGACGTCCAGGAAATAACATACCCACCTGATGTATTTGAAGCAATGATTAATCTGAAAACTATTGGTAATTACCCTGTTAAGGTCAAATTCGATACTAATGCAGTATGGAAGATAAAAAAATTATCAGCTAACAGTGCCTTACTCTGGCTCCAGCGTCAATACTCTGATTCAACTGCAACACTGTACATTCAGACTGAGATTGAAGTGGGACTTGAAGGAGAATTTTTTTATACATTGCTAGCTAATAACAACAGTTTTCCGGAAAGCAGAAATTTAATCATTAGGTTTGAAAAGCAGCCATATGACTATGATACGTTTGAACCGAAATTTTAGTTAATGATACATATACCTAATCATTTCATTTAAATTAATAAATAAACCAGATGAAATATAAACGCATACTACTTAAGTTAAGCGGTGAAGCCCTTATGGGAGATCAGAATTATGGTATTGATCCGCTGGTATTGGATAATTATGCCAATGAAATCAGTAAAATAGTCCATCAACATATACAGGTAGCTATAGTGATTGGAGGAGGTAATATTTACAGGGGGCTACAAGATAAACCAGAAGGCATTGAAAGAGTGCAGGGAGATTACATGGGAATGCTTGCAACAATTATTAATGGTATTGCATTAAAATCCTCATTAACCAAATTAGGACTTAAGGTAAAATTACTTTCAGGAATTGTTGCAGACCCTGTCACAGAATCAATGAGTTCATCGAAAGCTATTGAATATTTAACAAATGGAAATGTAGTTATTATAAGCGGGGGGACAGGAAATCCATATTTCACAACTGATACTGCCTCTGCTTTGCGGGCTGCTGAAATAAAGACAGATGTTCTGTTAAAAGGAACACGCGTCGACGGAGTATATACTGCTGATCCGGAAAAAGATAAAAATGCAAAAAAGTATAAGCATCTTACTTTTGATGAGGCTTATAATAACAAGCTTAAAATAATGGACCTCACAGCATTTACATTATGTAAAGAAAATAATATACCTGTATTGGTTTTTAACATGAATAAAAATGGTAATCTTTTAAAAATAATTAACGGTGATAAAGTAGGCACCTTAGTTACCAATTAACATTCAACATTACCATTTACAATAATATTTTTATTTTTGTAATATACCAAATTCTATTAGTCATGACTGAAGAAAGCGAAATAATACTGCAAGAAACCGAAGAAAGCATGGATAAGGCCATTAACCATATTGAGCGTGAGTTCCAAAAAATAAGGGCAGGTAAAGCAAGCCCTCAAATGCTTGAAGGAGTAAAAGTTGATTATTATGGAGTGATAACTCCTATTGAGCAAACCGCTAATATCAGCACACCCGATCCGCGTCAGATCATAGTACACCCCTGGGATAAGAGCCAGATTGGTAATCTTGAAAAAGCAATACTGGCTGCTAATCTGGGTTTTAATCCTAAAAATGAAGGTGAGATATTAAGGATTATTGTACCTGCAATAACCGAAGAAAGAAGAAAAGAATTGGTTAAAAAAGCCAAAAATGAGGCTGAAGAAACCAAGATCAGCATCAGGAATTCACGCCGCAGTGCTAATGATATGGCTAAAGACCTTGAAAAAGAAGGCATACCTGAAGACGAAGTAAAAAAGCTCCAGGATAAAATACAGGAACTAACCGATGATTATATTAAAAAAGTTGACGATCTTTTTGAAAAGAAAGAAAAAGATATTATGACGGTATAGATTAGTAGTTAAATCTATACGACAGTTTATTATTCTATTCCATTTTCTCGGTTAGCTTCTTAACCAACCTGAATTGACTTAAAAATTCCTTAGCTACAATTCTTAATACCGTATATGAAGGTATGGCAAGTATCATACCCGGAATGCCGGCAATGCTGCCGGCCATAATGATAACCAGAAATATTTCGATAGGTCTGGCTTTTACACTGCTTGAATAAATAAAAGGTTGCAACAATAAATTATCAATTATGTTTGCTCCGAGAAATACCCCAATAATACCAGGGATAAGCCATATAATCTGGTCATACAAACCCATGCTGAAAGCAGAAGTCACACCAAATAAAACACCTATTGTACCACCAATTATAGGACCTAAATATGGAACAATGTTCATTAAGCCTCCAAGAAAACCGATTATGAGTGCATTTTTTACACCCAAAATTGTCAATCCAATGGTTAATAAAGTCATCATTGATAATAATTCACCCAGTAAACCAATGAAATATCTCGAGAGCAGCTTTCGGGTCTGAAGCATAGCATGTTTTATCTTATCCTCATATTTAGAGGGTAATAATAAAACCAAAAAATTCGGCAGCATGTCTTCATCCCTGAGAAAAAAGAAAGTAATAAATAAAATCGAAAATGCACCCATTAAAAATGATCCTGTTGCGCTTAAGACATTTTTAAAAACAGTTGAAAAAGTAGCCATATCAATAACTGACTCCAACTGTGCCTTTATGGAACTTTCAATAGTTTCACCGGCAGTGATCACATTAACTTTAATAAGAAAATTCTCAATAGCTGCAATTGTACCTTTAAAATGCTCCAATAACTCTTCAAGATCTATTGATGAAATTATCCTGGCCTGATTAGAAATCAAAGGAACAATAAACCAGATAAAACCAACAAAAATCCCAACTATAACAATAAGGGTTAATAATGCGCTTAAAGATCGTGGAATATGGAACTTGCCTATTTTTATCTTCTCCAGCCGTCTAACCAAAGGACCGCCAATAATGGAAAATACTGCTGAAACAATAACATAAATAACAATATTCCAAAAATACCAAACTAAGAAGCCAAAAATAACTATTCCTAAAATGGCAAAAAAAGGGCTGTATTTCTTTAACATAATATGTATTTTGTACAAAAATAAGAATGCTTATAAAAAAACATATAAATTAGTTTTTTAATTTATAAGTAATTCATTAGAACTTTGGTTTATTATGGCAGAATTCCTTACAAAAATACTTCCTGTTATACTCATTTTCTTCGTGGGAATCATATTACGATGGCGTGGTATTTTCAGAAAAGAACATGGTGATGATTTTATTAAGCTCGTTTTCTATGTTTCACTTCCTGGATTGATAATGAATTCGCTTTCCAAAATTGAGCTTACGTTAGAATTTGCGCTATTACCTGTAACATCTGCCATAATAATCATCTGCATGTATCTGATAAGTTATTTTACAGGCAGATTATTCAGGATGCCCAGACCAACATTTGGTGTTTTTTTAATAGGAACAATGATACTAAATAATGGATTTTTGTTTCCATTTATCCTTGAAGCATTCGGAGATAAAGGATTTGCCAGGCTCATCATATTTGATTTTAGCAATGGTCTGTTAACATTTACTTTCACTTATTACCAGGCATGTAAATATGGAAGAAAGACAAAGAGTTCGAAAACTCTTTATAAAAAATTTCTCTTTTCAATTCCAATATGGGCAATTGCAGCGTCTCTTATTTTAAATACCTGTGATTGTCAGATTCCCGGTTTTCTTTCACAGTTTTTCAAGATAATCGGTGATTTAACTATTCCATTGCTCATGCTTACCATGGGAATATACTTTACACCACGCATAATAAGAATATTCCCCTTGTTAACTGCAATATTTATACGCATGGTAATTGGCTTTGCTTTGGGTCTATTTCTTTGCTATGTTTTTAATATAGAAGGACTAAGCAGAATAATAGTGCTGATAAGTTCAGCCGCACCCATTGGATTTAATAATTTAACATTTGCCTCGCTGGAGGATCTGGACAGGGAATTTGCTGCAAGTCTTGTATCAATTGGTATTTTATTCGGATTAGTAGTAGTTCCGATATTAATTGTTTTTCTGAGGTAACTCCATCCTGAATGGGTATGTCACCGTTAGTTTTACTCCGAAATTATCCCATACATCATCAAAGCCATAAGGACCATATCTATACAAGGCTCCCACTCCGACGCTCAGAATTTGCATTTTCAATAATTTATTTATCATTATACCTGATTCGTAGTATCCCTGTTTAAGTGTTTTGATCTCCGTGTTGAAATGCTTATCAGGATTATCTAAAGTACCAATTGTAAAATTTGTAATAAAAACAAACTCGGGCTCAAATCTTTCTTTTCTTAATAAGAGTTTTCCAAAATTATGACTTATATATAATGAAAGATATTTATTTGAAAAAAATTCATTCATACGCATAGTCCCAAAACTATATGGAACAAAAAACATAAAAGGGCTGTAACTACCATGGCCGTTGTATAGATTACAATAAGGTAAATCGCCGTCTATGTAACCAACCATCAACCTCAGGCTTGTGTTGCCAAAATATTTTATATAAAAAGAATAGTCAATTTTCATGTCATAGCGATTATAAGCAAACTCTCCGTTAAGCAGATTATTGAATCCCCTGGTATATTGAAACCAGGCAACAGGATATTTAGTCCCCAGCGAAAACTTAAGTGATTTGGCTTTTATGAACTTCTCCCTGAATGCAAAACGGGTTCCCATGGTCAATTCGGTAAATCTGTAGTCATTAATAAAATGTTTACAATTATCTTGTTCAATCCCGTATTGATAATCTTTATAAGCTTCTTTAAACGTGTTACTAAAATCAACATAAATTTTAAAATGCTTAAGCATTCTAAAAGAAAGTAATAGCTGCAGTGATTCGGTTTTATTCATTCTATTTATAACCAGATTTCTGAAATTCTCAGGGCCTAACAATGACCTGTCATCTTTAAGAAACTTAACTCCTCCGCTTTCAGTTACATCATAAAAATATCTGGCCCCGGCTTCTAAATCCCAATTACTATATAAATTGAACTTAATATGACCTCCGTATTTTGCTGCTTTATCTTTAAATCCATAGCCCCAATATCCACCAATCTTAAATATTTTCGACCACCTGTTATTTGTTTGTATGCCCATTCCCAGATACAGTCCCTCATAATCATTATAATGTAGTATTTTATCTATTTCCAGATCAATAAAGCCCCAGGGAATACCTCCTGTGATGAGAATTTTTGCGAGATAAGTAAGCTTATCAAAATCATATTCCCGTCCAAGACTATCCAGCACTTCATAGGTTCTCTTTTCTTTGTTAGTAAGTGTATCTGTTCTGTATTTATCCCAGTAAATATCATCACGCTTGTATGCGTCATCTGCAACTTCAACCTCTACATTTTTAAACTCACTTGCAACCAGCTCCGGATTCAATATTATATCTTTAATATAGCTCTTACCTATTCCAAGTACTTTGAAATTTCTACTATCCGCACCAACCTCCATAAAATTGATCCTTATTTCAGTATTCAATTGCACAGGAAACCAATATTCGTCATTAATCTGTTTATACATCTGTTGTATCTTCACATTCACACCTTTACCCTCTTTAGCCGGTTCAGCAATTACATTCTGTATTGCCCATTTATTTGAGTTTATTGATAAAACACCTTTCATTCCTTCAAAATTAGTCTTTCGCCGGGGCCTGTATGAAATGATAAAAACCGTATCATTTTTTTGTGCATAGGCGGTATCCTCAATAAGAAATAAATATTTTTTCAGGCTTCCTTTGCTTATAGGATTGATATATCTCTTATCCATTATAGAAATCATTTCATTATAAAAAGATGTTGACTGCATTTGAGATATCATAAACACAAAAAGCGGATCCTTTAGTCCGGATACTTTGGAGGCAATTACTTTCTCATAATCTTTTTCAGGATGGAGATATTTTCTTTCGGTCACCGTTTCCATCATGAAAAGGTGTTGCTCATCCAGCACTTTCCTGATACGTTTTTCGGTTGTATCAAGCAAGCTTATTTCTTTCATAAACAAGGAATCATCATCAATTGTAAATATCATTTTATCATATGAGGTATATGAAAATGATTTCAACATCTTAGGATCATTGATATCACGATTATTAATAACATTCCGGATAATTCTGTGTGCAGGATTCTCTGTGGGAAAAACCTCTACTTCGGATAGTTCATATTCGGTAGGCTGTAACTTCAGGCGGTAATAAGGTTTTCTTTCTTTAATCTCATAGATCAATGTTTCATATCCAACATATGTAAATCTTAATTTTTCTATTGGATCTTTTGAACACAATGAAAATTTACCATCTATATCAGTTGAACCACCAGATTTGCCACCATTGATAACGATATTTACAAAAGCAAGAGGTTTGTTATCGGATGCATCGAAAACAATACCCTTCACACAATAATATTGTGCATTCATTGTCAAACTGATTAAAAAACAAATAATTAACAGGTACGATGCTCTGGTAAACATATGAATCAGTTATTGATTATTTAAATATAAGGGCATAACAAACATAGCACAATTTTGATCATTTAGGTATTGATAAAACGAAAATATATATGAACTACTTGGCACTATTTACTAAAATTATTTATTTTCGTAATACATTACCTTTCAAATGGCATGAAAAACAAACTATTGGAATACTATATTGAACAACGCAAAACTTTCGAAAATCAACTGGAGAAGGTTAAACAGGAGAATGATCCGGAAGTTATTCATGCTCTGAGGTTAAGTGTGAAACGAATTAGAGCTCTATATACTTACTTTTGGTTTTTACTGGATTCAAAAAAAAGTAAGAAAACCCTTAAAGAATTAAAAGTTATTTACAGTCCTTTAGGACAAATAAGGGATATACAGGTTCATAAAAGTATTTTGGATAGCTTTGAAAAGAGACTTCAATTTAAATTCACAAAATACAGACACTACTTAACAAATCTTGAGAATAAATATCATAAAGAGCTACTTAATAACATTTCATCTTTCTCACTTTTAACACTCGAAAAACTGCAAAAGAAAACAGAGACTATAATCAACAAATACACTGTTGAGGAAATCAAAGAAAAAGCAGGTTTGTTGTTCGATGAAAAACTGGAATTAATAAAAAATCTCAATAAAATTCCAACCAATAAAGAAAAAAATCTTCACAAAATAAGACGTTACCTTAAGGAGATCAGATACCTTTTAGGAATTTTTAACGGATATATTCCGGAATCAAATTCCATGAAAGTTTCATTGCAACGTTTAAAGCAAATTGAGCAAACCCTCGGAAAATGGCACGATCAGGTAAATGCTATGGCTTTTATAAAGGATTATCTGGATAGTGATAAAATAAAAGACAAAGTACAGAAAGAAAAACTCAAGATGCTGTTGCATAGCGTAAAAAGTTACAAACATGAATTACTTAAAAGAACTGAGCTTGCATTTAAATACGAGCTGGAAATATACTAAGTTTGCCCCATTACTCACTAATTGAATTTACAGTATTATAATACATATTAATCCGATAAATTATTTTCATTATCTGTATTTTTGATGTTTCGTTTTTATATCACAGATTAAATTTTCTATTTTTGATATTATTCATTAAATCATTTTAAAATTATCTAAGAAGCAAAATGTTAAAAATCAAAAAAGTAGGTGTGTTAACTTCAGGAGGTGATTCTCCGGGAATGAACGCAGCCATAAGGGCTATAGTCAGGACATGTATCAACAATGATGTTGAGGTGTTTGGTGTTTATAATGGTTATGAAGGATTGATCAATGGTGAATTTAGTAAAATGGATACTGTTTCTGTATCGAACATTATCCAGCGGGGCGGCACTATTTTAAAAACAGCCCGTTGTGAGGAGTTTAAAACAAAAGCCGGACGGGAAAAAGCATATAACAACATTCGGAAACATAAGCTGGATGCCCTGTTTGTTATTGGCGGAAACGGCACATTTACCGGTGCAAAGGAATTCGGTAATGAATATGATTTTCCGTTTATCGGTCTTCCCGGAACTATTGATAATGATCTTTTCGGAACAGATTTCACCATAGGATATGATACGGCGATAAATAATGTTGTTCAAGCTGTTGACAAGATCAGGGAAACAGCATTGGCTCATAACAGACTTTTTCTGATAGAGGTGATGGGCCGTGATGCAGGTTTTATTGCTTTAAGAAGCGGAATAGCCTGCGGTGCTGAAGATATACTCGTGCCTGAAACGCCAACATATATTGATGATTTGATGTATAAGCTACGATACAGCAGGCGAAAGAATAAACTTTCAGGAATTATTATAGTAGCTGAAGGTGATGATGCCGGAGGTGCGTATGATATTGCAAGACAGATTAAAGAAAAACATACCCAGTATGAAATACGTGTAACGGTTCTGGGTCATATTCAACGGGGTGGCCCCCCTACCTGCATGGACAGGGTTCTGGCCAGCACATTAGGTTATGAAGCAGTAAGGGCTTTGCTAAAAGGTAAAAAAGGGGTGATGGTAGGAAAACTAAGTAATAAGATCGTTTTTACTCCTTTTGAACATGCGGTTAAGCATCATCAAACTATGAATAAAAGTCTGTTGGAAATGTCACGGATATTAGCTATTTAATCAATTAAGAAATAATATATCAGGTTTAAATAACAGAAACAATTAGAATTAATCCTTAAAAAAAGATGGAGCGTACTACTTTATTTACTGAAGTAATATTACCCTTACCGGTAAAAGGTACTTTTACCTATCGCGTTCCATACGAATTGAATTCGCTTGTAAAAATTGGTCAGCGGGTTGTTGTGCAATTCGGCAAAAAAAAAATTTACACCGGGGTTATTTATGAAATACATAAAAAAGCCCCAAAAAACTATGCGGTAAAATATATTCTATCCATACTTGATATAAATCCCATTATTAATGAACCACAACTGATTTTCTGGAATTGGATCAGTGAATATTATATGAGCACCCTTGGTGAAGTTATGAATGTTGCATTACCTTCATCACTAAAACTCGCCAGTGAGTCGAAAATAAAACTCAAAAAAGACACGATAATAAAACTCTCAGAATTAAATGAAAGAGAAATAATACTTGCTGAGTCTTTACAGGATAAAAAAAAGCTAACCCTGTCGGAAGCCTCAGATATTGCCGGTTTAAAGAAAGTTATTCCGCTTATCAAGACGATGCTCGAAAAAGATATTATTGAAATAGAAGAAGAGCTCACCGATCCATACAAACCAAAAACAGAAACCTTTGTAAAACTAACTGATGAATACAGCGAAAACGAAGAAAAACTAAAGGAGGTTTATGACCAATTGGAAAAAAGGGCATTCAGGCAATTGCAAATACTGATGTCCTATATACAACTTTCTTCAACCCAAAAAGATGTTTCAAGACCGCAACTCTTGAAAAATTCCAAAGCTTCCTCAGCCCAGTTAAATGCTCTGGTTGAAAAAAATATTTTCAAACTCTATGATAAAACCATCAGCCGCCTTGAAGAATATGAACAGTTAAAATCTCCTGATGATATAAATCTAACAGAAATGCAAAACCAGGCCATGAGTAGCATAAAATCAGGATTTAAAGAAAAAAAGGTGGTTCTTCTGCATGGTGTTACCTCTTCGGGTAAAACAGAAATATACATCAAATTAATTCATGAAACTATTAAAAGGGGCAGGCAGGTTTTATACCTGCTTCCCGAAATAGCACTAACCACACAGATCATCAACCGCTTAAGAAAATATTTTGGTAATTCGGTAGGTGTGTATCATCACCGTTACAGTAAAGATGAAAAAGTTGAAATATGGAATAAGGTAATTAATTCAAATTCAGATAATGAAAAGGATCAATATAAAATAATTTTAGGTGCACGCTCTGCACTGTTTTTACCTTTTTATGACCTCGGTCTTGTTATTGTTGATGAAGAGCATGATAACTCATTCAAGCAATTTGATCCCGCACCACGTTATCATGCCCGTGACAGCGCAGTTTATCTTGCCAGCATGCATAATGCGAATTGTATTCTGGGTACTGCAACACCTTCACTGGAAAGTTACTTCAATACCAAACAAGGCAAATATCAGCTTGTTGAAATATTTGAACGATACGGTAACATTAAATTACCCGAGATCATTATTGCCGATATTCGTAAGGAAACACGATACAAAACCATGAAATCGCATTTTTCTTCCCTGTTATTAGAACATATAAAATCGGTACTTGAAAATCATAAGCAGATAATACTTTTCCAGAACCGCCGGGGCTTCTCTTTAAGGTTGGAATGTTCGGTATGCGGATATATACCGCAATGCAAGAATTGCGATGTAACATTAATTTATCATAAATATAATAACCATCTTCGTTGCCATTATTGTGGCTGGACAACAAGAATACCCGAAAAATGCCCTGCCTGCGGTAACACTTCATTGCTGATGAAAGGATTCGGCACAGAAAAGGTAGAAGACGAACTTTCGATATTATTTCCTGGGCCCCGGATAACAAGGATGGACCTTGACACTACAAGGAAAAAACATGCATACCAGCAGATTATCACAGAATTCGAACAACGGAAAATAGATATATTGGTGGGTACGCAAATGGTGACCAAAGGACTGGATTTTGATAATGTAAGTCTGGTTGGTATACTCAATGCCGACAATATGCTCAGCTACCCTGATTTTCGCTCTCAGGAAAGAAGCTTTCAACTTATGGCGCAAGTTAGCGGACGTGCAGGGAGGAAAGGTAAAAGAGGCAAAGTCATAATTCAAACTTATAATCCGCAACATCACATAATACAGGATGTTATAAATCATGATTACACATCAATGTACAAAAGTGAAATTATTGAAAGAAGAAAATTCAAATACCCACCCTTTTACCGATTGATAATGGTAAAACTTAAACACAAAGAAACCAGGTTATTAAATGAAGGCTCACGTGTTTTAGCCGACATACTAAGAGAAAAATTCGGGAAACGTGTTCTTGGCCCTGAATATCCTATCGTCTCAAAGATCAAGAATTTATATATAAAAACCATTCTTATTAAATTGGAAAGGAATGTTTCACTCTCAGAAATGAAAAAGGAATTGCAGAAGCGAATTGAAACATTCAAAAAAATAAATGAATTTAAAAGTATAAGGATATTGATTGATGTAGATCCCTTATAGAACAAAAACCATTACTAAAAAATGATCATGTAACCTAAGCTATATCAATCCTCTTCTTCACTGAAGATGAGGTAAATCTCTTCATCTTCTTTTTTCATGAGATACTTTTCACGGGCAAACTTTTCAAGGTTATCGATATCGGTAGTAAGGTTGTGCATAGCAATGCTGTCATTTTTAATCTCATTGCGATAAAATTCTTCCTGCTCTTCGGCATGTTTAAGCCTTGAGGACAGCTTAGATTGATAGATCAGGTTATTTGAATCGAAAAAGAGTAGCCAGATAATAAATGCCAGACTTGTATAAAAATATTTGTTTTTAATAATTTTTGGAATTCGTATCATATTACAAAAATAAAACAGAAAAATCAACAAGCAGGTAAAACATCTGGTTTTTATCAGCAATTTAATGTTAATAATTTTTTTGTTTAAAATTGGGAGCTGATGCTATTGCCACGGTGGGTATAACTGAATCCATTATGACCCTTGTTTATGCTATCGGTTTTGGTTTGAGTATTGGAACCACTGCATTGATATCCCGAAGGATTGGTGAGAAGAAAGCATTATCAGTTTTGGATTTCTGGCATACGGACTTGGAATGGTGGTGATGCAGGCATTCAACGGAGCAGGTGATACAATAACACCCACAAAGATCAATTTTATATGTTTCTGGCTTGTTGAAATACCCTTGGCTTATCTCCTTGCCGTATCATTAGGAGTAGGAGAAAAAGGTGTTTATTATGCGATCTTAATATCCGAATCCCTGCTTACACTTATTGGAGTAATTTTGTTCAGACGGGGGAGGTGGAAGTTGAAACAGGTTTAATTAACAGGTTTACATTGATTCATTGTTTCATTGATTCATTGTTTTATTGTTTTTCGAGTTGATATATTTCAATAATTAAGAGAGCAGTTTCTTAGTCGTTTGGCAGATGCATTTGGATTGCCGTTAGCTTTAGCGAAAGGAAAATTAAATTTTACTGGTCACTATAGCGTCCTCGCTACACCGGTAATAAACCATTAACCATGATCTTATTATTTCTACAAATGGCTACCTTTTCGGGATGGCGTAGCGAAGACGCTACGCCAAACGAAGGATAGTTGTATGATTGGACAAATCGTTACATCGTGCAATCGCTCAATCTCTCAGTCTCTTAGTTTCTACTTTCCTTCGTCTCTATGTTTCGAAATGGTAATTGTTACAAATAACACCATCACTCCAACACTCCATTACTCCATAAATGATTCAAATTTTTTCAGATTTAGCTAGTATAATTCCACTTCTCCGAAGTCTTTAACCGACTTGCATATTTTTTTAAAATAATTCGACTTCCCCAAAGTCATATATATTACTAACTTCTTTTTAGTATTATTCGAATTTCTTAACTTGCAGGAAGTTTTTATAGAAAATTGATCCGGTAGGGATCAAATTATTTTAGAATATATTAATGCAAAGGAATAACAACGACCTCGGAAAGGTCACACTATTCAAAATCATGAATTATCTATATTATGAAAAGACATTGATACATCCACGCACCTGGATTGCTGTATTGTCCGGATTAAAAAACAAACAACTATCACCATAACTTAAAAACCTGAAATCATTTTCAAGAGCATAATTATAGGCTTTTTTCCAATCGTCTCCGATGAAGGCCGCAACCAATAGCAATAGTGTGCTTTTGGGCTGATGAAAATTTGTTACCATAATATCGATCATCTTATACTGGTAACCAGGTGCAATCATAAGCTGGGTAGACCCTGTTATTTCCTGCCTTTTCGTTTTTTTCATCCAATCCAGAACAACAGAAACAGCCTCCCTTCTGGATAACTGCGGGTCTCTGTTCTGGTAAGGTTCCCATTGAGAAATATTTAATTCATCAATTTCCTTGTCATTTTGAAAAATCTGAGCGGCAAGCCAATAAAGACTTTCCAATGAGCGCACTGTAGTAGTTCCCACTGCAATGATATTTTCATCCAGATTATTTATCAATTGCTCTATAAATGACCTTTTAATGAATACCTTCTCATAATGCATTTCGTGCCCTATGATACTTTCGCTGATAACAGGTTTAAAGGTACCTGCTCCTACATGCAGTGTTATTTTACCTGTTTCAATTCCCCTATTGGCAAGGCCTTTCATTACTTTATCCGTAAAATGAAAACCTGCCGTAGGTGCTGCAACAGATCCATCATTTCGCGCATATATGGTTTGGTATCTCTGCTTATCCGAATCAACAGGTTTTCTTTTTAAATAGGGTGGTAACGGAACCAATCCTGTCGATTCTAAAATTTCAGAAAAAGTTAAATCATTTGGTTTCCAGGAAAATAATATTTCCGAGGTCTGACCAGTCCTTTTAATTCTTTTTGCCGTAAGCTCAAATTCCTGATCTCCTGCCCGACCTTTATAATGCAGATCTCCCGATTTCCACCTTTTCGAATTTCCCACGAAACACTTCCATACAGCATTTTCCTTTACCTGGTAAGCCCTCTGTATGTCAGTGAATGGCTGCAATGGTTCGAGGCAAAAAATCTCGATCTTTGCTCCCGTTTCTTTTCTGAAGATCAAACGGGCCTGTATCACCCTGGTTTCATTAATGATCATAAAGCTCTTATCTGACAAGTGTTTAGCGATATTTCTGAAAACATCTTCAGTAATATGTCCATATTTATAAATCAGCAATTTTGATGAATCCCTTTCTTCCAAAGGAAATTTTGCTATTCTCTCCTCCGGAAGATCATAGTAATAGCTGTTAATTTTAATATTTCGAGGATCATCCATAAATAGTAAGCATTTACTGCAAAAGTAATTGGAAATTAATAAAAGGGACACTTCTATTTAACTATAGGATTACTATAAAAATAAAAAATTTACTTGAGATAAATCAATACATATAGCCAATAGATTTCTCCCTTCTGCATTTCCCTTCGCTCAATGCATTTGGTCGAAATGACATGTTCCACCTGTAGTATAATAATTAATCTGTCATCCTGACGAACTTATCTCGTCCAAACGAGATGAGTGAGGAAGTGTCTGCTTGCTAAATTAAATCAAATTCTTTTAATCCAATCTACTTTTAATGTCCATAGTACTTCTTATCTTTATGCTACCAAAACCAATATACAATGAACATTAAAAAAAATATCCCAAACGCCTTTACATTATTTAACCTCGTTTTCGGTTGTTTCGCAATAGCTTATGCTTTTAATAATGATTTGTTCAATGCGGCTATATTTATTTTCCTCGCTGCTCTATCAGATTTTTTAGACGGAACAGTTGCCAGGGCATTAAATGTCAGCTCCGAATTAGGCAAACAACTTGATTCCCTTGCTGATATCGTATCTTTCGGTGTAGCTCCGGCATTTATAATATATCATCTTTTCGAAAACAGCTATAATTTTTACGATACAATAAAAATAATTCAGATCAGCAGTTTTCTTATACCAGTATTTTCTGCAATACGCCTGGCAAAGTTCAATATTGATACCCGCCAAAAAAATCAATTTATAGGATTACCCGTACCTGCCAATGCTATTCTGATAGCTTCCTTTCCTATGATATACAATCAGGAAAGTCCTGATATGACCTGGCTGTCGCATTTAATTGTAAATTCATGGTTCCTTTTTGGCTTTTCGATTGTTTTTTCAATTCTCCTGGTTAGTGAAATTCCAATGTTCTCATTAAAGTTTAAAAGGTATTCATGGAAAGGAAATCAGGTCAGGTATGTCTTTGTGGTTTTATCTCTTGTACTACTGATATTATATTATTTTAAAGCAGTCCCCATAATTATTCTTCTTTACCTTTTAATTTCTTTGTTTTACTCATTCAGCGGAAAATTAACTAACTAAATACCTGGTAAAATTTAAAACTATCTTCTCAGTTCAAAACTTTCACCAAGGTATACTTTCCTGACATGCTCATCTTCGGCTAGTTCTTCAGAGGTGCCTGATTTTAAAATACTTCCCTCAAAAAGCAAATAGGAACGATCTGTAATGGAAAGTGTTTCATGAACATTATGATCGGTAATCAGTACTCCGATATTTTTATCCTTGAGCCTGGAAACAATATCCTGAATATCTTCAACGGCTATTGGGTCGACGCCCGCAAAGGGCTCATCAAGCAGAAAGAATTTGGGATCAACAGCCAATGCCCGGGCAATTTCAGTCCTGCGTCGTTCCCCTCCCGACAATGTTATTCCTTTGCTTTTTCTTACATGCGAAAGACCAAATTCTTCAATAAGTGATTCAAGGCGCTCCCTTTGTTGTTTTTTGGTGAAGTTTGTAAACTCCAGAACAGCCTTCAGGTTATCCTCCACACTTAACTGTCTGAACACCGATGCTTCCTGAGCAAGATATCCAATACCCCTCTGAGAACGCTTATACATTGGCTCTTTGGTTATATCTTTATCTTCAAGAAATACTTTCCCGGAATAAGGCTTTATTAAGCCCACGATTATATAAAAAGAAGTTGTTTTACCGGCTCCGTTAGGACCAAGCAATCCAACTATTTCTCCCTGCTGCACATCCAGCGATACTTCGTTGACTACTGTGCGCTGCCGGTATCTTTTTACTATTTTTTCCGTCCTTAATATCATTTAAAAACTGTTATCGACTGATCAAGAATATATTGATGCAAATATATAAAATCATTCAGCGTGAATAATTAATTCATATATAGTTTTTATTCTTAATTGGATAGCCCCGTCCTACAGGGCAAGGACCAAATGAATACAACTCTAAAGTTATAGCAAAATCCTTAAAAAATTTTTATTGTAAAATAAATTTTTAAGGGTTTTGCATGAGTGTGATCAATAATTATAACGACCCCGCCCTAAAGTACGGGGCTATCCATAATGATCAAACTATTTATTTAGTCAAACACCCCCTCATCAGAAATAAAAATGAAATGAAAAGAACAAAGCAAATCTGGTTACATCGGGATGATCCAAATGAGTTAATCGCCATACTGCATCAATCCTGAAAATTTGCAATATATTTTCTATACCCACTCCTGTTTCCACATAAGGTCTTTTTAATGTATAGGATTCATGCGGTAACTCGGAATAATCCTTGTTCTCATTGCTGAGTGTACCCCAAACACCCTTAATAAACGCAACTTCCCTGAACTTTAGTTTTCTCATCAAGGGAATTTTGTTTAATAATAAACCATCAAAATGATGTGTGTAATAAACACTGATATATTGATCGCTTACAAATTCATAATAATTCATCAGATTATAGGCATATTCATCAAAAATGAATGTTTCATTTCCAGGATGAAGCTTTAATAAAGGATAGGGAAGCTTGCCAAATATCTTACCGGCTTCAATGATATATTTCGACCAGCCAAAAGAAAAAACATTAAACCAATGTCTTAAACCCACTTGTAAACGATGATAACTATATTCGCCATTTAATACATTGGGAACTCCATAACCGTATTTAATATCCAAAACAGGATATGTGGTACCGAGGCTTATCCTTTCAAACTCACCCATCACAAACTTTTCATTATAAGCAAAACGTAAATCAAGACCTATTTCGGAGGTAACAATAGAATTCTTTTCCAGTGTTTTACCATCATTATATATGATAAAATTCTCATCCTTAAAAGGCTTAATATCGCGATGTATGAGATTTAATGTGGTTGAAAAACCTGTAAACCATTCATGATTATAGCCCAGCTTATACTGACGAACCATTGATAACTTATCCGCCGGGCTCCTCCTTAACAATGAAGAGAATAAATTATCCTCACTAAAAGCATTCTGACTCTCTCCCAGTTGTTCCATGTCATAAAGATATGATGCGCTTACTGCTTTTTTGGGATTTTTAGACAACATATATAAGAATCCCAAACCATATTTTAAACGTTCGTCTTTGGTTCCGTATGCAACATGGCCGTCAATCATCAAATTCTTACTGAACTGATTGCTCGTTCGTCCGCCAACTCTTAACCTAACTCCCTCAACCGGATTAAAACTAATTGCTTTATAAAGAGGCCCAACTTCTACAGGTCCCCAAACCAGGTAGCCATTTGTGATCAGATAGAAAAAATCCACCCATGTTCTGAAAACCGGAACACTTTTCACAGAATCAACCATTTCATAAATAGATCTTTCTCTTTCGGTAAGTTTCTCATGACGGGCCACTTCCCAGTATTCACTGTCTTTATCATAAGAACCTTCTTCAACATAAACACTTACCGGGGTTTGATAAAACTTTCCTGGTTTGGGTTTATTGAAAATAAAATTACGATAGGTAGTGGTTTTATGACCATAAAAACCGAAAGTCTTTCGTGAGTTCTGAATAATATTAAAATCTGCCAAGAAATAATCTTTGGTTAACATCCAGTATTTACCATCAATTTCATCGTATTCTTGTTTTACAGTAATATTATTGATAAAATTAATATTTGCATCTTTAGCAATTTTTATATTTACATTTTTTATCGCCCAGCTTGTATCATTAACCCAAAACTCGCCCATGAAAGTTAACTCCTGTTTCCTGCGGGATTTAAACATGATCTGATAACACCAGTCATTATCTATAAAAGCGCTGTCAATCAAATAATATCTATAAAAACCAAGCCCGAAATTTGCAATCGGGCTGACAAAATTCTTTTCAAATATTTGAATATAATTATCATATATATTAACATTCTGATAAAGCTCCCCTAAAAACTGAGAAATACTTTCATTCTCCAAACCGGAGATCCTCGTTGCCTTAATAAATTCCTTGCTAATGCTCGGTTCCTGTTGAAAATACACATCCGAAACGGTCTCGGATAAAAAAACAGGCAAATAAGCCTTCCCGTTTATAGCACTGGTATCAATATAATTAAAAACAAACCGGAATGGTTTAAGGATTTTTCTTTCCCTTACTTTATCGGATATATTATTCAGATCGATCTGAATCTTTGAATACACTTCATACTGATATGCATTATAATTTTTTTTGTTGTTATTTTCCTTATTATCGATTATCTTTTTTAAAATTATTTCTGCAGGATTTTCGCCGGGCACTATTTCAACTTCTTTAAGGATAAACTCAGAAAGATCCATCTCTATATTCAATTCCTGAAAAACCCCACGTCTTATTTTGATTTCACGTGTTTTATATCCTATATATGAAATAACCAAAGTGTCGATAGGAGCATTCCTTGTTACTATTGAAAAATAACCATTGAAATCAGATGTAGCTCCTATTGAAGTTCCTTTTAAAATAATATTTGCAAACGGCACTGGTTCTTTGGTTCCTGCATCGGTGATCTTTCCCATTATTTTAGTAACCTGACCAAATGAAAATACACTTAAAATAATAAATAGGGTTGTAAATAAAAAGCACTTATAAAAAATGCACAATCTCATTAATAACTATTATAGATCAATAATAATACTTAGGACTAATTGAAGATTTATAATACACCTTCTTTTAAAATATCATGCAGGTGAATAATTCCTGCATAATGTTTGTCCTTAATAACGGGTAACTGGGTTATATTATTCTTACGCATTAAATCAAGGGCATCAACAACCAATTCCATTTCATGAATAGTTTTTGGATTTGTGGTCATTATATCCTTAGCTGTTACTTTGTTAAGATCCGGTTTTCTGTGCATAAGTCTTCTCAGGTCTCCATCGGTAATAATACCTACCAATTCATCATTATCAATAACAGCTGTTGCTCCCAGGCGTTTTGAAGACATTTCCAGAATAATACTCTGATAATCTGAATCTATATTAACAACCGGTTTCTCATTTCTTACATAAAGGTCGGCAACTTTCAAATACATCTTCTTACCAAGCGCCCCACCAGGATGATATTTTGCAAAATCTTTCTGGGTAAATCCCCTGCACTCAATCAAAGCAACTGCCAATGCATCACCCATCACCAATTGCGCAGTGGTACTCGCTGTGGGCACCAGATTATTGGGGCATGCTTCTTTTGGAACAGTAGTATTAATAACCAGGTCAGCACGTTTGGCAAGATACGAATCCATGTTCCCAACCATACCTATCATAATATTACCCCTTCCCTTCAACAGCGGAATAAGTACTTTGATCTCCGGTGTTTCACCACTTTTGGAAATACAAATTACAATATCATCTTTCTGGATAAGTCCAATGTCACCATGCACAGCATCAGCAGCATGCATGAATATAGATGGTGTTCCGGTTGAATTCAAGGTGGCAACGATCTTTAAAGCAATATTCGCGCTTTTACCTATTCCTGTGATAACTACTCTTCCTTCACTTTTATAAATATTTTCAACACATTTTGCAAAATCATCATCAACAAATTTTGTTAATTGAGAAATCGCGTCAAGCTCGCTATTAATAGCCCTTTTGGCCACTTCCTTTATTTCTTTTAGTTCTTTCAAAACAATATTTTTTTTGTTTTTATTACTGCACGTTTTTTTTTGTTATATTTGTGTATAACCGAGGCATATGCCTTGTTAATCATTTATTTAAAGGTATATAATAAATTTTGTAAATAATAGTTTATATAGATTTCGAACTAATTAAAACAACAAAGATATTGAATTTTAAGATGCATTAAAAATGACCGAAGTTGCTGAATACAGGATACATGATGTTTTGAAGAAAGTATTTGGATTTGAATCCTTTAAGGGGGACCAGGAAAAGATTATTAACAGTATTCTGGATGGTAATCACACTTTTGTTATAATGCCCACCGGAGGTGGAAAATCCATGTGTTATCAGTTGCCGGCAATAATGATGCCTGGCACGGCAATCATTATATCACCATTGATTGCTTTGATGAAAAACCAGGTTGACTCGATGAGAAATTTTGGCACCGAACAGGGAATTGCTCATTTTTTAAATTCCTCATTAAATAAAACTGAAATTGGACGTGTGAAAGACGATCTTACCTCAGGAAAAACAAAAATGCTTTATGTTGCTCCCGAATCTCTCACGAAAGAAGAAAATGTTGATTTTTTAAAGAACATTGATATTTCATTTTATGCAATAGATGAAGCTCATTGTATTTCGGAATGGGGTCATGATTTCAGGCCGGAATACAGAAGGATAAGACCTATAATTAATACTATTGGACAAAATGTTCCTGTCATTGCTCTAACCGCCACTGCTACATTAAAAGTCCAGCAAGACATACAGAAGAACCTTGAAATAATGGATGCCAAGGTTTTCAAATCATCCTTTGACAGGCCCAATCTTTATTACGAAGTCAGACCCAAAACGAAAAGTGTTATTAAAGATATTATTAAATTCATTAAAACCAAGCCCAATAAATCAGGAATAGTATATTGCCTTAGTCGTAAGAAAGTTGAAGAGATGGCTGAAACCTTGCAGATAAACGGGATAAAAGCTCTGCCTTATCATGCAGGATTGGATTCTTTGACCCGCCGTACAAATCAGGACAGGTTTCTAATGGAGGAAGTTGATGTAATAGTGGCAACGATAGCATTTGGTATGGGTATCGATAAACCCGACATAAGGTTTGTTATCCATCATGATATTCCTAAAAGCATTGAAAGCTATTACCAGGAAACAGGCAGAGGCGGAAGAGATGACGGTGAAGGTAATTGTATTGCATTTTACAGTTATGATGATATTCAGAAGCTTGAGAAATTTATGAAAGACAAACCGGTAGCTGAGCAGGAAATTGCTAAAGAACTATTACTGGAAACAGTTGCCTATGCAGAATCATCAATATGCAGGCATAAGCTGCTGTTGCATTATTTTGGAGAAAAATACCCAAAAGATAATTGCGGAGCTTGTGATAACTGCCTGCATCCTAAAACCAAATTCGAAGGAAAAGAATATATTATCACACTTATTGAAACCGTTCTTGCTGTAAAACAATTGTTTAAAGCCAAACATATTGTAAACATCATTATCGGAAAAAACACCAGTTCTATTAAGTCTTTTAAACACAATAAGCTCGATGTTTTCGGACGCGGAATGGAAGAAGACGATAAATTCTGGAATGCGGTCATTCGCCAGTCGTTAATACAACAACTACTTGTTAAGGATATTGATAACTACGGTTTATTGAAAATAACCGAAAAAGGAAAAGAATTCTTAAAGAAGCCATATTCGATTATGCTGGCCAAGGACCATGATTATGATAATCAGGAAGATGATGACATTATGATTTCAGAAGGAGGGCAAATAACCAGTACAACCGATAAAACATTATTTTCAATGCTGAAGGATCTGAGAAAAGATATAAGCAAAAAAGAAAACCTACCCCCTTTTGTAATATTCCAGGATCCCTCGCTGGAGGAAATGGCTATACAATTTCCTGTTAAAAAAGAAGAATTATTACAGATTACAGGAGTAGGTGTCGGCAAGGCAGATAAATACGGTCAGCCTTTCCTCGAACTGATGAAACAGTATGTTGAAGAAAATGAAATTATCAGACCTCATGACATTGTTGTAAAATCAGTCGTTAATAAATCAGGTCTTAAAGTATACATAATTAAAAGTATAGACAGAAAACTTGCACTTGAAGATATTGCCTCCGGAAAAAAATTAACTATAGATGAATTACTGACTGAGATAGAACATATAGTAGCATCGGGAACTAAACTTGATATTAATTATTATATCAATGAATACGTTGACGAATATCACCAGGAAGAAATATTCGAATATTTCAGGGAAGCAGAATCCGATTCAATACAAGAAGCCCTTACCGAACTTGGTGAAGGCGAATATACAGAAGAAGAAATTAGATTAATGAGAATAAAATTTATTTCCGAATTTGGTAACTAATCTTATAAGATATCCGGTAATATTGATTAGTATTATTGTCTTTACTTCATGTGTAAGCAATAATAATGAAAAAGAATTAACTATTCCCAGAGATGTATTGTCACCCTCAGAGATGGAGAAAATTCTTGTTGATATGCAGCTTGTTGAAGGTGCTCTGATATATGAAAGATCACGCGGCCGGGATTACAGGGTAAACAGAGATAAATACTTTAACTATATTTTTGAATATCACGGAATAAGCCGTGCGAAATATGAGAAAAGCATGGCTTTCTATAAAAAACATTTATCCAGGCTTGAGGTGATCTATGCTAATGTACTGAGTAAACTGAATGAATATAAATCAGAAATAAAAAAAGACTAATGACTGCTCATCAGGAAAGAAGATAATTCCTTTATTTACATTACCTTGAATAATTAGCTGTACAAGTTTGTTCTGAGCCTGATATGATCAATGTATAATCCCACTCCATACGCTTTTCGTTTATCAGTTCTCCTGTTCCTGAAACCGTCCATTCATCTCCTATCTTAGAACTGGGATCTAAGGTGATCAGATCATTTAAAACATAGCCCACAGCCGGATCGCCGAAATCAGGGTCGGCAAAGTTATCAATTAAAACCTTTGTGCTATTGTTCGGATCTTTTCTTATAGTTACAGAATAAATCCTTCTTGTACAAGTTTCGTTCACACTCCAGTTACCAATAAATTTATCACGTGGGTCAGTATCATCAACCGAATTATCATCATCATCTGAACATGATAATGTAAACATCAAACCTGTTATAATTAAGGACAATAATAAGATCGAATACTTTTTCATAGCTTAAGAAATATTTTTACAAATCAAAATTACATAAAACTATTAATAATCAATGCCAAAATTCTTTTTTTATCTTTGCTCAATATAGAAAATAATTAATACAGATGAACAACAGTAAGTACCCACTTGTATCAATTATTTCCATTAACTTTAATCAGGTAAAAGTTACCTGTGATTTTTTAGAATCATTACAAAAAATAACATATCCAAATACTGAAATTATTATTGTTGATAATGCTTCGCATGAAGATCCGGCGCCTATTATATACAGTAAATATCCCGATGTAAAACTTATTAAAAGCTATGAAAATCTTGGATTTGCTGGTGGAAATAACCTTGGAATAATTAATAGCAAGGGTAAATACATAATGTTGCTTAATAATGATACTGAGATAGATAAAGGATTACTGGAGCCTCTGGTTGAAATAATGGAAAGCAATCCCCGTATAGGAATGGTTGGTTCTAAAGTTAAATATTTCGATAATCCTGATACAATACAATATGCCGGTTCCACACCAATGACCAGGTTCACGGCAACAAGTCATTTTATAGGACACAATAAAAAAGACAAAGGTCAATATGAAAAGCCGCATCCAACACCTTTTGCTATGGGAGCTGCAATGATGACTTCAAGAAAAGTTTGCGAACAAGTAGGTTTAATGGCAAATTTCTTTTTCCTATACTACGAGGAGCTTGACTGGCAGGAAAGAATCAGAGATGCCGGTTATTTGATCTATTATGTGCCGGCATCTGTTATATACCATAAAGAAAGCATCTCGGTAGGTAAAGAAAGTGCTTTACAGGTTTATTGGAAAACCCGTAACCGTTTATTGCTTATACGAAGAAATTTTTCATTGTTTGAATTTATTGTAAGTCTTATATATATAACTTTTATTTCTACAATATATCGTGTGATTAAATATTCACTTAAACTTAAATGGAGATTTATTAAAGTACATATGATAGCTCTTGGATGGCATTATTATAATTTATTCAACAAGGAAAGAATTTTCCAAAACAACTTTCTAACAAAATAGCACATTATCTTTAAAAACATATTAATTCTACGAAATCGTAATATACTCTACTAAAAACATTTCATATTCGCATTTTAAATCTTTGATAATCATATTATTATGATCATTTTAAAAATACATATGTAAAATGATTCTTGCTTTACAATCATCACTCTTTATAATAATTTATTATTCAGATATTTACATTTAATGGCACAAATCTTGTATTCTTTACTATATAAATTATTAAAAAAATGAAGTTGGGAATAAAAATCAATCAAACCAGTAAACAAAATAAGTATTATAAATACTACAAGTGCGAAAGGTGTGGATATATTTCTATTGTAAGGAATGTATATTGTCCTATTTGCGAAAAAGACGGGTATAGAATTAAATTGAAATAAGTATAAAAATAATTTTTATAGTACAAATATTTATTGAATCTATAAATAGATAATTATTGATACAAATTTAATTAAGAATCGTTCTTTTTATAAATAGGTTTGTGCTCTCACTCCGCTCCTTCTATAATTGAATAAGCAACTGGAATTCGGGAGAATTTCGGTTTTTTGCCTTCTTTTCTAAAAAGCGAAAGCCTTGCAATATAATAATTGCAAGGCTTTTTTATTGAAGAGAATTAATTCCTCCTAACTAATAAAAAAAGGGTGATAATTCAAATCACCCTATAATTCCTGTAGAAATTTTGTAGCGGGGGATAGATTCGAACTATTGTCCGCCAGCCGGCGGATATGTGCCCGAAATGTTCTACATGATAAAAAAAGGGTGATAATTCAAATCACCCTATAATTCCTGTAGAAATTTTGTAG
>CAZJYD010000001.1:0-4546 GCA_964550205.1 uncultured Bacteroidales bacterium | reverse complement strand
ATAAAAAAAGGGTGATAATTCAAATCACCCTATAATTCCTGTAGAAATTTTGTAGCGGGGGATAGATTCGAACTATCGACCTTCGGGTTATGAGCCCGACGAGCTACCACTGCTCCACCCCGCAATATATTTTTATGCTCTATTGTTGTGCAAAGATATATTTTGTTTCTTTGTTATCCAAATCTATTGCGAATAAATCAATGGCCGGACATAAAGCAGGTTTTGTAAATATCATCGGGAAACCCAACTCGGGAAAATCAACATTAATGAATGTCCTCATTAATGAAAGGTTATCTATTATCACTTCTAAAGCCCAGACCACAAGGCATAGGATCCTTGGAATCCTCAGTAATGACAACTACCAAATTGTTTTTTCCGATACTCCCGGAGTGGTTCAACCACACTACAAACTTCATGAATCAATGATGAAAGCCGTTAATTCAGCAATTGAAGATGCTGACATAATCTTGTTACTTACCGAAGCTAATAATGATTTTGATAATGAAATAATAATAAATAAAATAAAAAAAGCAAAAATACAGGTAATTGTTCTTATTAATAAAATCGATCTTTCAACACAGCAAGAGGTCAATATAAAGATCAGCCAATGGCAAAAATTATTTACTCATTCCGAAGTTATACCTGTGTCGGCATTAAATTCATTTAATACAGATAAGGTTTTATCATCAATATTAGAAAAATTACCTGAAAGTCCTCCTTACTACAACAAAGATGAACTAACGGATAAACCCCTGCGTTTCTTTATTTCTGAGATTATCCGTGAAAAAATTTTGCTTCTTTATCGTAAAGAAGTCCCTTACTCTATTGAAGTAAAAGTTGATGAGTTTAAAGAAAGGGAAAACATAATAATGATAAAAGCCTTTATTTATGTATCACGTGAATCACAAAAAATTATTATTATTGGACATAAAGGTAAGGCAATTAAAAAACTTGGAATCGAATCAAGGAAAGATATTGAAAAGTTTGTAAATAAAAAAGTGTATCTTGAACTGAGTGTTAAAATAACCAAAGACTGGCGTAACGATCCGAAACAATTGAGAAGATTCGGTTACGAATATTGAAAAACAACTTAATATTTATGAACAATATGCTTGCCATAGTGGGAAGGCCAAATGTAGGCAAATCAACTCTGTTTAACCGCTTAACCGAAAGCCGTAGAGCTATCGTGGAAGAAACCAGCGGTGTAACACGCGACAGGCATTACGGCTATTCGGAATGGAATGGCATAGAATTTTCTGTAATAGATACAGGAGGATATGTATCAGAATCACGTGATTTTTTTGAAAAAGAAATTAAGAAACAAGCAGAGATTGCAATTGATGAGGCAGATACAATTGCTTTTGTTGTGGATGCTATGGAAGGGCTAAGCTATATGGATAAGGAAATTGCCAATATGCTCAGACAGACAAAGAAAAAGGTATTCCTTATCGCTAACAAGTCGGATAATACTTCTTTGGTATATGCCACCCAGGAATTCCATGCACTTGGATTCGAAAAAATATATACTGTGTCAGCTATAAATGGCAGTGGTACGGGTGATTTTCTCGATGATCTGGTTAAAGAATTTAAAAAATCATATGAAGAAGACAAATCAGAATTACCTCACTTTGCAGTTATCGGAAGACCTAATGTAGGTAAATCATCTTTAATTAATGCACTCGTAGGAAAAGTTAGAAATATAGTCACTCCCATGCCGGGAACCACACGCGATTCTACTAACACTTATTACAAACAATTTGGTTTTGAATTTATATTGGTCGATACTGCCGGATTAAGAAAAAAAGGAAAGATAAAAGAAGATGTAGAATTCTATTCTGTTCTTAGATCAATAAGAGCTATTGAAAAAAGTGATGTTTGTTTACTTCTTACTGATGCCACAAAAGGTTTCGAGGCACAGGATATAAATATTTTCAGACTCGTTGAAAGAAATCGCAAAGGCGCTGTAATCCTTGTTAATAAATGGGATATGATAGAAAAGACCGATGTAATTCACAAAAGTATTGAAAATCAAATACTAAATAAATTAGCCCCCTTTATTGATATTTCAGTTATATTTACTTCCGTTATAAAAAAACAAAGAATTTTTAAAGCTCTAAAAGAAGCTATGCATGTTTATGAAAATCGAAAAAGGAAAATACCAACCTCCAGACTAAATAAAACCATGTTACCGATTATTAATGCTTATCCCCCACCAAGAGGATCCAGAGGCAAGCAAATCAAAATTAAATACGCCACTCAGTTACCTACTCAATACCCTTCGTTTGCATTTTTCTGCAATTACCCTACCGAAATAAGGGATCAATATAAACGTTTTATTGAAAACAAAATCAGACAAAATTTCGACTTTCGGGGAGTGCCCGTGCAAATATACTTTAGGAAAAAATAACTATGGAAACTCACAGAATTGATAAATGGCTTTGGTGTGTACGGATTTTTAAAACAAGGAATAAGGCAACAGCAGCTTGTAAAAAAGGAAAAATAAAAATTAAAGGCCAGGAAGTAAAGCCTTCAAGGGAAGTCAAAATAGGCGATGTGATATTCATAGATTTGAAAAAATTTACAAAAACCGTAAAAGTAATTGCTTTATTAAATAACAGAGTATCTGCTAAATTAGTCCCTGATTATATGATTGATATGACTCCCGAAAAAGAATACAATAAACTAAAAGCAATCAAGGAAACAAATTATGAATACAGGCAGCGGGGTTTAGGAAGACCAACTAAAAAAGAAAGGAGGATGATTGAAAAACTTAAAAAGAGATATAAATATTAACAGACCAGGAATTAGCAAAGTTCTATTGATCAGCAGCATATTAATAATTTACATCTTTGTTAATAATTCCTGTAATACATTTAAATATGAAGAATCTGAGAAAGGTAATTATATAATAGCATTTTATAATACTGAAAACCTTTTCGATACTATAGACGATCCTGATATTAATGATGAAGATTTTCACCCTGAAAGTAAGATTTCATGGAATAGTGAACGCTATAATCATAAGATCAATAATTTATCAAAGGTTTTAACCTCAATAGGAAAGGAACAATTACCTGATCTGATTGGTCTATGTGAAATAGAAAACAAAAATGTTTTGATTGATCTGGTAAATAATCCCGGGCTTCAGCAAGGCCAATATAAAATCATTCATAAAAACAGCCCCGACTCGCGAGGTATAGATGTAGCCTTACTTTACAGAAAAAAACAGTTCAAACCACTCTATAATGAATTCATTCCGATATTTTTTCCCTTTGATGATGATTATAAAACAAGGGATATTTTATATGTTAAAGGCATTATAAAAAATGATACTGTAAATATTTTTGTAAACCACTGGCCTTCGAGATGGGGAGGACAAAAGGAATCGGAACCTGACCGGGTATATGTTGCGTCGGTATTGAGAAAAAAAGTAGACTCACTGTTTTGTAATAATCCCGAAAATAACATTGTAATAATGGGAGATTTTAACGATAATCCTGATAATAAAAGCATTCATGATATTCTTAATGCTAAAAGGTTTAAAAAGAGATTAAGATACAGCAAATTATATAACCTCAGTTTCGAGAATTACAAAAATGATGAAGGTACAATTTACTGGAAAGGATGGCATATGTATGATCAATTTATTGTTTCATCAAATTTATTGAATTGCAATAATCAATTATTTGTATCTCCTCCTGAGATTGAAATTTTTAAACCCGACTGGATTTTATACACACCTCGAAATGGCCCGTCAATACCCAGCAGAACAAAGGGAAGATTTTATTATGGAGGCTATAGCGATCATTTACCGGTTTACATCAGATTAATGATAAACTAGTGTCATATCAAGTAAAATATGACGGTTATTTACCCCCTCTGTCTCGCTAAGCTCAATATGATACTGTCTAAAAAGTCTTAAAAACTTAGGATTACCACCAAGCCTCCAACAGACCAAGCAGCACTTTTATATAATTTCAAAATACTCCCAAAACTTTTGATCAAGCTTCTCAAAAAGCAAATGCTTTCGTAATTTATAAGTTTTGTAGTGCTGTGTAATTCCCAAATAGGAATTCATTGTACAAACAAATTCCTGTTTTTCTTCTCTGCTCATATCATTTTTGTTTTCGATGAATTTATTCCAACCAAAAACCGCTTTATAGAAATTTCCCTTGGTACGACTTGAAATATAAATCCGGTAGGGTTTTATTACAGCTTTCAGAAATTGGACACCTTTGGTATAATGCTGCAGGTAAATCTTTTTTGGATGCAATTGCATGTGCAATTTATCCTGCAGGTACCCTGAAATCTCAGGGATAATTGCACGCAAGTAATCTTTATCCTCATGAACAACTAAAAAATCATCTACGTAGCGGCCATAATATTTTATCTTTAATTCTTTCTTTACAAAATGATCGAATTAATTCAGGTAAACGTTGCTGAATAATTGTGATGTGAGATTTCCAATGGGCAGGCCTTTGTTTTCTCCTGAATGAAACAAACTTTTTGAGGGTGGCAGCCCGTTCCAGTCTTTTTTGCTTCCTTT